>NZ_CP089301.1:1262777-1894166 GCF_021227995.1 Novosphingobium kaempferiae | reverse complement strand
CCGCTACAGCGGCGAGAGCTATGCCGCGCAAGGGTCGCAGAACGCCATCGTCGGCGCGGTGGGCATGTTCAGCCCGGCCATCGCGCTGCGCTCGCTGTCGATGGCGGCGGCGGGGACCGACTTCGCGGCGCACCGCGGCTTTCTCGAACAGGCGGAAGCCTATCGCTACGATCTCATCCAGCGGCTGAACCGGCTGCAGGCCGACGGCGTCACTTACGCCGATGACACCGCCAGCGATGCAGGCGCCGACCGCCGCAAGCGCATCGCGGCCGGAAACTGGGAAAAGATGCCCGACTTCACCTATCGCGCACCCGATGGTGCCACGCTCGCTGCCCACGCCCTGCCGGGACTGGCCGTCGTCACCGGCTGGCTCATCCTTGCCGGTGTGCTCCTTGCCTTCGCTGCCCGCCGTCTGGGCCGTCATCCGGGAGAGCGTCGATGACCCTGTGGATTCACGAAGCCCGCCTGCTGCTGCGCCAGCGCCTTGCCATCGTATCGCTCGGTCTGCTGGCGGTGCTGACGGTGGCGGCGCTGGTCTCGGGAATGGCGCAAGTCTCCCGCCAGCGCGCGGCCATCGCCGCCATTCCCGCCGCGCAGGCCGAGGACATCGGCGCCATCGCCGCCTGGGTCGACAAGGAGAAGGACGCGGGCAGCGCCGCCTATTACAGCTTTCATCCGACCTGGGACGCGCCTTCGCCGCTTGCCTTCACGGCGCTGGGCATGCGCGACGTTTCCCCCTACATCCTGCGCGTCCGTGCGCTGGGCCTTGAGGCGCAGATCTATGACGGTGACACGTTTAACCCCGAACTGGCGCTGCCGGGCCGTTTCGACTTCGCCTTCGTGCTGGTCTTCCTCGCTCCGCTGTTTGTCATCGCCTTGTGCCATGACCTGACCTCGGGCGAGCGTGAGGCTGGACGCTGGCGCACGCTGGCCGCGCTGCCGCACGGCGGTGCGGCCTTGTGGCGACGCCGCACGCTGCTGCGCGCCGCGCTGCTGTGGGCCGCGATCGGCGTGCCGTTCGCCATCGCCGCGCTGATGTCCGGCGTTGCGGCGGGGGCGATCATCGTCATCCTGCTGCTGGTCGTGGCCTATCTGCTGTTCTGGGTCGGCCTGAGCGCGCTGATCGGGCGCTTGCGCTGGAGCAGCGTCGCCAATGCGGCCAGCCTTGCCGCGCTCTGGCTGGTGCTCGTGCTCGTGCTGCCGACGCTCGGCCATGTCGCGATCAACCGTGCGATCCCCGTAAATCAGGGCGCCGAGATCGCGCTGGCCCAGCGAGAGGCGGTCAACCACGCATGGGACATCCCGCGCGAGGAGACGATGCGGGCGTTCTATGCAAATCACCCGCAATGGGCCGATTCCCCGCCGCTCGGCACTGCGTTCCATTATAAGTGGTACTTCGCTTTCCATCAGGTCGGCGACGAGAGCGTGGCGGGAAGGGCGCGCGCCTATCGGCAGGGGCTGGAGGTCCGCGACCGTGCCGCCCGAAGCCTCGGCTGGGTGCTGCCCACGGTCGGCGTTCAGGCGATGCTGACCCGGATGGCACGAACCGACCTTGTTGCGCAGATCGCCTATCGCGACCGCGTGCGCGATTATCATCGCCGCCTGCGCCAATTCTATTACGGCTACATATTCCGCGATCGCCCCTTCGGCAAGGCAGACTTCAACCGTGCCCCGCGCTTCGACGCGGCGATCTGATGGGTAGCGCGGTGGCCGCCATGTCGCCGCGCCACGCCAAGGCCGAATAATGGTTGTCCCGCGGACCATTATCGGAACGCAAATCTCGTCATGCGAAATGTGCGCTCTCCAGTAGAGTGCCGAAATGGCGACTGAAATCCAGCGAGATTGAAGGAGAGACCCTTGATAGGGAGCAGGTCCGCTCGTCTATCGCCCGTCGGCTCGGGATAGATATCAGCGGACTGGTCGAAGCGGATCGTGATGTCGAAGGCGTCGTGGAAATGATGCTGGATGCGACCCAGAATTATACGCAACCTCTGACCGCAGCGTTGGATATTCGCTCATGGAAGAGATCAGAATGTCGAATCGGAGCGCGTGAATTATATCCAGCGAGACATTTATCCGCAAACCGGTCGGACTGCTCCTGGAAGGTAGAAACCGGCAATCGAATGGTTGGGAGGCATCCACCGCATCAGTTCAGTTCGTTGGTGAAGAAGATCCAGACGACGATATTCTCGCGACATGACCTCATGAATTGTCGAGTGGTTAGTGGAGCGCACCTTCGACTGGATGATGTGAAATGGCGGGTTCGCGATTACGAGCAGCGGATCGACATCTCGGAGGCCATAATCCATGCCGCCCTCGGCAGCCTCATCCTCCGAAGAATCGTCCATCCATGAGCATTCCCAAACGGCCTCGTAGGCCTGAACAGTCAGCCAATGTCGGTATCGGTGGTTGTGGGCCCCCGCAACCAACCAACAGAACGCCAAGCCGTCCGAGCAATTGTCGTTCGGTGCGTACCCGACCGTTGATCTGGGGGATGCGCGGTTGGAGCGCGCTAAGACGAAGATCGTGCTCGTCGAAGAGTTCGATCCGGGGGCCGGCAACGAAAACCGCAAGGGAACGACCTTCGAGCAGGTAGGGCGAGCGTGGCATGCCAATCGCCTCTCCGGGCTCGACGAGGCGCATGCGTGGCGATTGCTGCGGCGGTTCGGCTGAATCACACCGGGATTGCCTGAGGCCAGTTTTGTTAAATTAGGCAGCCATTGTGACGTTGTGCAGCATGGCATAGTAGGGTTGCTCGGCTTCGACTGGTGGAATGTTTCCGATTGGCTCCCGCAGGCGCCTGTTGTTGAACCAATCGGCCCATTCCTGCGTGGCGTATTCGACGGCTTCGAGCGAGTGCCAAGGGCCTCGACGATGGATCACCTCGGCCTTGTAAAGACCGTTGATCGTCTCGGCCAAAGCGTTGTCGTAGCTGCCGCCGACGCTGCCGACGGACGGCTCGATGTCGGCTTCAGCGAGGCGCTCAGGGTACTTGATGGACACGTATTGTGATCCGCAGTCGCTATGATGGACCAGGCCGCCGCGATGAACGGGCCGTCGGTCGTGGATAGCGGGCATGGTGCCGCCTTGTCCGAGACCCTGGTGCGCACCGGCTTGCCTCGGATCACCCCTTGCAGGCCAGGATCGCGCATCAACCGTTGGACGGTGCAGCGTGCAATTTCGAAGCCTTCGCGCTTCATCTGCCGCCATACCTTGCGCACACCGTAGACGCCGAAGTTCTCGGCAAAGACACGCAGAACTTCGGGCTTCAGCTCTTCATCCCGCCGGACGCGAGCGGATTGCAAAGCCGGGTCCCGCCGCTTGGCAAGGCGCTCGTGATAGGTGGATGGGGCGATCGGCAGAACCCGGCAGATCGGCTCGACCCCGTAGGCATCGCGATGATCGTCGATAAACGCGATCATCGTTTGAACGGGCGGTCGAGCTCCGCCTGGGCAAAATATGCCGATGCCTTGCGCAGGATCTCATTGGGTTGCCGCAGTTCGCGAACTTCACGCTCCAATGCCTTGAGCTTCTCTGCGGTCTCCGTCGGCACGCCACCGCGCTTGCCGCTGTCCACTTCGAACTTCTTCACCCATACCAGCAGCGTGTGGTCCGAACCCCGATCTTCTCAGCAACCGATGTGATCGCAGCCCAGCGAGAGGGATAATCGCCTTCGTGATCCAGAACCATCCGGATCGCCCGCCACCGAACCTCAGAGGCAAACCTGTTCGTCGTCTTGCTCATCGTAGAGCCTTACTCTCAGGAGTTAGGGCCTCCGGCAATCCCGGCGCGGTTCACCTGCGGCCTTCGCCGCTGAACTGCATAAGCAATGGCCTGCTTCGCTACGTCCTATTGGCTCCGCTGCGCAGCCCACTGCTCAACCCGCGCTCATGCGCAACAACGCTGTCCGCCTCTAATCCGCGCTGGTGGAAACATCGGGGTCACGTCAACGCCAGGTAGCGAAGCGAATGACGCAGGCGATATTGCAGACATATTCGGGAGCGAATCGACCACCTATGTGAGGATGGTGAGAGGGGGCCGGTGGCCAATCAAGCGATTGAGCGGCTAATAAAATAGCCCCGATCTCTTTTTTATGCCGAGTATCGATTAGAGCGATGTCACAGGTGGCGCTAAGCGGTAATCTAACCTTCGCGAAATGCGCGCGCCAACTGGTCGGTCAATGGCTTGAGAATATAGCTCAGCATGGTCCGGCTCCCGGTTTGGATGAAAGTTTCCGCTGGCATGCCGGGGCGTAGCTGGAGCTTACCAAGCCTGCCTATTTCGTGCTTGTCCAGCGCGACCGTCACCCGGTAGAATGCACTACGTGTGGCCTTGTCGTCCGTCCGGTCTGCAGCGACGTGTGTCACCGTTCCTGTCAGTTCCGGTGTGGTGCGGGCGGAGAAGGCGCTGAAACGCACCGTCGCCTTCTGTCCGTTGTGAACCTGATCCACGTCGACCGGTGAAATAGTCGCCTCCACGATCATTCTGCCGTCGTCCGGCACGAGTTCAAGGATCGTCTGGCCGGCGGGCACGACGCCGCCGATAGTCCGGAATGCGAGCTTGTCGATTGTACCGGATTGTGGAGCACGGATCACGGCCCTCTCATAGCTATCGTCAGCGGCGACCTGAGCCCGGCGCAATTCACTGATCCTGGCCAGAACATCCATAAGTTCGGCGGCGGCCGTGCTGCGCGCATCGGCACGCAGGGAACCCATCTGCATGCGCAGTTCACCGATGCGTGCGGTCCCCGATGTCGCTGCTTCGCTTGCGCCACGCGCCTCTGCGCCCAGACCGGAAGCTGATCGCTCAAGTGCGTTCAGGCGATCCAGCGTGGTGTAGCGCTTTTCATAGAGCTTGCGCGTCGCTTCAAGTTCATCGTTGATGAGATCGGCCTGTTCCCTGAAGCTATCCGCTTTGGCCCGTGCGCCGCTGACGTCCGCTTGTGTCTGACTGATCCGCTGCCTAAGCTGTTCGGCCATGGATTGGCGGGCTTGCTGCCGGAGGGCAAATGTCTTGCGCTCCTGTTCCATGAGGATTGCCACGTTGGGGTCGTCCGCTCGGCGCAACAGTTCGGCAGGAAAGCTGATCCCTTGGGCATTATCTCGCTCGGCTGTCAGGCGCGCGGCGCGAGCCAGCAGTTGGTCCACGTTCTCGCCGGTGTAACTGGCGGTAGCGCCGCTGACGGTAGAATCGAGCCTCAAAAGCGGCTGGCCTTTCACTACATGCTCTCCATCATCGACCATTATGTTGGCGATTACTCCGCCCGATGGATGGCCGATTTCCTTTACGTGACTCGACACGGTCACTTCGCCGGCCCCCATCACCGCGCCCGTCATCGGCAGGAACGCCGCCAGCCCGCCTAAGCCAAGCACCAGCGCGCTGCACAGGATGAGTCCGGTTCGTAAATCCCTGCGTAGGCTGCGCTGAGGTTCGTAATCCGGAGAATCGGGGGCTACGGGCAACATGATGGGCTGGGTCAGGATTTGGCTGGACACGTTGGATTACTCCGCTGGAGCGGTTACCGGACTTTGAGGCGCAGGGTTGAAGCTGATGCGTTTGAGCATTTCGTTGCGCTCTCCCATCTGCATGACCTGGCCATCGGCCATGATCATGATGTGATCGACCTGCGCAAATATCGTAGGTCGATGGCCGACGATCACCACGATCGCGCCTCGCTTCTTGGCTGCGGAGATGGCGAGCAGCAAAGCATCTTCCCCGCCGGCATCGAGGTTGGAATTGGCCTCGTCCAACACGATGAGGAACGGCTCTCCGTAAAGAGCACGCGCAAGAGCAATGCGTTGTTTTTGCCCGCCTGAAAGTCCGCCTCCGCTGGACCCGCCAAGCATATATTCGTAACCGCCGGGAAGCGCGAGGATCATGTCATGTACATCGGCGGCTCGTGCGGCGGCGATTATGGCGTCGGGATCCGCTTCCGGATCGAAGCGGGCGATGTTCTGGGCCACGCTGCCCTCGAACAGTTCTATTGCTTGCGGCACATATCCCATGTCCCGGCCCAGCAGAACCGGATCCCATTGATCGAGTGCAGCGCCGTCCAGGCGTACCGCGCCGCGCAGCAGCGGCCATGCGCCGGTAATGGCGCGCATGAGCGAGGATTTTCCAGAGCCGCTGTGCCCGATTACTGCCAGGGCTTCCCCCGCTGATAGCCGGAAAGACACATTGGCTACCGAAACCTTCTGCCGCCCTGGGGGGCCGCACACGATGTTTTGAACTTCCAGATACGCTTTGGGGCGTGGCAGCGGCATCGGTTCTTGCCGGGGTGGGATGCGATGCAGCAGTGAGGTCAGACGCTGCCAGGCCATGGAAGCTTCCGTCATGGGCTTCCACTGCGCGATCGTCTGTTCGACGGGCATCAGTGCGCGCGCACTGAGGATGGAACCGGCGATGATGACGCCGCCGGTTGCATCGTTGTCGATGACCAGAAATGCACCAACGGCCAGGACAAAGGATTGCAGGAACAGGCGAAAAGCCTTGCTTAGTATCTGCATCCGTGCGGAAGCATCGGCAAGGTCGTCGTAAGCGGCGATCAGATGATGGCTTGCCTTGTCCCAACTCGTTCGACGTCTTGCACTCATCCCCAGAACCCGAAGGACTTCGCCATTACGGCGTATGTCTTCCGCCATCGCGGAACGCGCAGCTCCGACCGCTGCGGCTTGCAGAGCAGGCTGCCGTGCGCGTTGGTCACCGAGCGCCATTAGCGCAATCATAACCAGCACACCCATCAGCGTCGCCAAACCCAGCGCCCAGTGAAACAATGTCAGAATGATCAGGAACATCAGAACGTAGGGCAGGTCCAGCAGCGCCAACGGGCCGGGGCCGGTTATGTAGCTGCGTACCAAATCCAGATCGCGTGCGGGCGCGGTGCCTGAAGGCATCGGCCCGACCTCCTGTTCGAAACGACTGAGGATGTCATAGAGTCCGTCACAAAGGCGCTGATCGGTCTGCGCGCCTGTGTGCAGAAGAATTCGTGACCGGATCACGTCGATCGCACCCTGGAAGCCGTAGGCGACCGTCACCATCAGAAGGAGACCCGCGAGGGTCGCCCCACTTCGGCTTGCCAGTACGTCGTCATAGACCAGCAACATGAAGAAAGAGCCGGATAGCAGCAGCACGTTGAAGACGGCGCTGAAAAGCAAAATCGGCCATATTGTCGGTAGAACTGCGCGCAACATAATGCGTACTTCGCCGAAAAGCATGTCTCGGGATGTACTCATCGGGAGGCTCCGTCAGATGTCGCGAGGTGGGGAGAATTGGCGTCTATAACCGACATGTTCATCGCTCTCCGGGCTCGGGCGCCATGAGATGACCGGGTTCGGTATCCTGTTCAATCGCTACGAGTGATGGCGCAAACCGATTGTCTAGCGCCAGGCTATCGACCGCTTCGATGATCGGGCCCGTCGGCAAGCCAGCCAAGTCTGGCCCCCTATGGTTTTCGGGATCGTATGTCGGCGTACCTGGGGCGAAGATATCGGCACGCAATTGTCCCATGGCGCCGAGCAGAAGCGCATGCTGCACATAAAGTTGTGCTTCCGCTTGCGCCTGTGCTTGCCGGGTATTCAGAAGGTCTCGCGCCGTATCGAGAACATCAAGTGAAGTGATCTGTCCGGCAAGCTGCTGCTGCTGCGCACCGTTGAAGGCGCTCTGTGCGGCGGAAATGGCGCGCGTATAAGCGGGCAAAGCACGCCGCGCAGCGGATAGCTGATCCCAATAGCTTGCGATGTCCTCACGCAAATTGCGAGAGGCCTGTTCGAGTTGCTGGAAAGCGGCGTCCGCTAGTTCCCTTGTCTCGCGAATGCGGGCCGAGAGAAGTCCGGCAGAATACAACGGTGCGGTGATGCCTAGTTGAACCTGCGCGGTAAGGTCCCTGGTTCGGTCGCTTTCGACCGACAGCGGAGTACGCGTAAGGTTGCCCTGAATACCGATATAAGGGCGTGCATTGCCGCGAGCCTGCGCGATGCGCGCCTGTGCCGCGGCGAAATCAAGGCGCGCAGCTTCGAGGACGGGGCTGTCATTCCTTCCTATCGACTGGGCCTCATCGATCGTTCTGGGAAGGGGTGGCAGTTGAGGCAGGGGAAACAATTCTTCGGGGTAATGCCCAACCAGATTGCGGTAAGCATTGCGACTGGCAAGCAGTGCGCCTTGCGCCAGTTCAAGCTGCGCCTGGCCGCTGAAAATACGATTGCGGGTCTGCTGCAGATCGGCTTCGGTTGCGTAATGGGCTGAATATCGCGCGTCGATCTGGTCCAGTTGTCTGGTCAGTTGTGACAGGTTTTCCCGAGCGATATCGACCAGCTTCTGATCTCGCAGAACTGCGGTATAGGTGATGATGACATTGGCCATCAGATCCTGTTCTGCCGACCGAATGTCCGCGACCGATGCGCTGTAACCTGCGTCAGCTATGCGGCGCTGTGCTGACAGCCGCCCAAAAGTGAACAGCGGTTGATCCAATGACAGAGATACTTGCGGCGTGAATCCCTCTTGTGTCAGCACCGTGGCGCCGCTCTGCGTAACCCGTCGCCAAGTATAGGAATAACCTGCATCGGCAGTGAGTGTAGGGCCGAACTGCGCTTGCGCTTGACGAACCCGTTGCCGCGCTGCGCGACTTGATGCTCGACTGGCCTCCACTCCAGGGTTGTGCTGATAGGCGCTTGCAAGTGCCTCGCCCAATGTCTCCGCATGTGCGGCGGGGGCGCCCAGTAATACCGTAAGGAGTGGTGGCAAAGAAAGAGCCAGGCACCTTTGCCATAATGGGCATGCCATGGATGAAGCATCCGCTAACCTGGGTGCTTTTTGAGCGCTTGAGGTAACTACTCGCTTGATGGCGATATCGAGGCTTTTCCCTATCAGGGGGCGTCGATCATGATTGGAGAGAGAGCCGTTAGGCATCTTCTCAGGACGTTCTGGCTCACGAAGCACGCGAAAGATCCCCCTGAAAAGTGATCCACCGAAGGTTGCTGCCGGATAGGCACTGCACTTCAGTCGGCCGGTTGAATCGAGTGCAGTCCCACAAGACAATCTCCACACCGGTGCGTTTGTCTCTGACATAAAGGAACGCGACGGAGCGGATGACCGGATCTTGCGGTGAGCCGTAGGCGAGAGAGCGGCGATCCCAGGCCACGACCTTGCAATAGCTCTGCCCTTGGCATTCGCCGAGGCTCTGGACCGCGAGGTCACTGCCATCACCGCCACCTTCGATTGATATGAAATGATCACCTGCGCGCATCTTGGTGATACGCGGTTTGTCAGCCAGTTCAGGAGGCGCGGGCAACGCCGGCACGCTTGGTTCGGTCGCTACATGCAAGCGATGAGCGATAGATAGAAATGCAAGCTTGGGCTCGACCTCCTCTCCGCCTGCGTAAGTCGCCGAGAATGCCGATCTACGGCCCCAGTGACCTCTCCAGCGAAAGAACAGATGAGGGCCTGTGCGCGCGATCTTATCGAGCGACGTACTCCAGTACGGATGCACCCAATCGGTATGATAATGGGTAGCCATTCCCACGTCCGGGTATCTTTCCCCTGCCAGAAATGCTGACGCTGTCTGTCGGGCGCGGTGCCACTGCGCGGGAGATGGTCTGCGTCGTAATGCGCCGTCACATGTAAAAGTGAATTGGCAGCCAGTGGTCCGATCTGTCCCTTGGTAGACGACACCGCAAACCGAATGCGGAAAAGCGGGATGCCGCACCCGGTTCAAGACTACTTGTGCGACAGCAGCTTGTCCGGTGCGGTCATCGCCGGCCTCATACAATATGGCGCTTGCCAGGCAGTCGAGAGCCCGTGCGTAATCGGCCCCTTGCGACGGTATGACGAACGGCGCAGGGAGATCGGAGCCGAGGGGAGCAAATGGTGCTTCGTCGTTGAGCGTGTGTGCATCCCGTTGGGGGATGGAAGTGAACACCGATGGTTTGATACTCGGTGTATCGGCCTCTTCCATGTATGCAACATCGGGCAGTTTGGAAGCGTCAAGGACTTCTTCTGTCGGATAGCGCTGCGGTATGGCTGATTGAACGGGGTAAAACGCAATCGCGAGCAACGCAGCAGCGGTCCATCGCCGCCAATGCATCGGAATGAGACCAATATGCGTCGCCGATACCGGAGCATGGTAAAGGACGGCAAACTCACGCGCGAACGTCAGGTGTGAGAAATATATGCTGATGGTCTTCATCGCGCAAAAGTTACTGAGAGAATTGCATAAAGTTGCGCATAGGGCTCGAAGGGGGCTGCGCCATTCACGAAACGTCGGGAAAAGCCCATATTCGCGTCAGCCGAGAGCCAGCGGTTCAAACGGACGCGCGGGCCACAGGTGATTTCGAAGCGGCGCGCGGAATAGGGTTGCTTGCCGTAGTCTTCGAATGCGACTTTTGCTGAACCCAACCAGGACAGGCTCCGTCGCATTTCATATTCGGCTTCGACGCGGACGATCGTCAGAGTCGCGGCACCGACGAGATCGTAAGGGCTCGTGGTATTGTATTGCTCGATCGTGCCTCGTATCGCGAGCAGGCGCGTGGGGAAGTATCGCAAGTGGCCTGCAACTGCGGGTCCCTTTATGGCGCCGAAGTCAGGCTTCTTGAAATCATAACGGCGATAGCCAACGCCCAACTGCGCATAGAGCACCCGGCTGATCTCGTACCGCAGGCCGAATGTCGCGCTCCGGTTCTGGGCATCGCGATCCGCAAGAAGCGGTGAGAATGCATAATCGAAACGGTCGTAGTCCAGGCTTGCGAAGATCGCAGTACGCCCACTCGTCTCATAAGTTGCAACGCCGTGCAGGCCGAAACGATCGACATTCCGAAATTGCTGATCGAGGATCCCATCCGCCTGGTACGAAATATCTTCATAACGTTGCCGAACCAGGATTACCTGAGTATCAACTGAAAGGCGGTTGAACTGTTTTCGTCCCGTCAGCGATACATGGAACACGCGGCGCATCAGAGGTGCGCCAGCAGCCAGATCGTTCTCGACGGTTCCCCGCTGGATTGCTTCCCGTCGATATCCTATGTCGACTGCGACCGAGTTCGGCCCCGTCGTGCCACGCGTATACGTACCCTGCAGCCGGTACTCGATTGAGTCCTGGTCCGTCAGGCGCAGGTAGGTGCTGCTGCGCGCACTGCCGTCAAAGGCGATGTTCTGAGCGCTGTCCTTCCGAACCGCATGAATCTGTGGCACGGTCTGTAGCGCGATGTCGGACCGTTTGATGCTCGATCGGGTGAAGACATTGTCGTCTGCGCGCGCGGCGAACATTACAGTCGGGAGAACGTCGAACCCGGCAAGATCGTAGCCGATTGCAGCGTATTCAGGGAGTATGCGTCGTCCAGGCACATCATCGGGTTCGTGAATGAGCGGGCCGATGGTCTGGGCGTTTGCCGTCTGTGTCCATCCCGCGGAAAGCAGGAGCACCGTCAACCCATTGCGCATAATGGTCGTGGGGAGGTGCGTAGAACAACAGGAATGACGGATTGCTAGATGTGTCACGGTCAGAACCGACGCTCAAGGATACGCACCGTGTCGCCCGGCATGACCGGGGTCATACCGTCCAGGCGATAGAGACTTTCGCTCGTGCCGTCCTTGTGACGAATATAGACCCTTCCCTCATCCGCGCGATAGGTGAAGCCCTCGGACTTGGCGACCGCGCTAAAGACTGTCAGGCCATCGACGAAAGGATATTCGCCAGGCTTGTTGACTTCGCCCAGTATGTAATACGGTCGAAAATTGAGCACTTCGATAGCGATGCTCGGGTTATCGAGATATCCTTTGCCAAGCGCGGCCGTAAGCCGTTCCGCTAACGCCGAGGCGGTCACACCTTTTGCCTGAACGCTGCCGATCAGTGGGAAAGCGATCGCTCCGGTGCCGTCCACCAGATACTCACCGGTCAGCTTTTCCTCACCATAGACGGTGATCCGCAGCTTGTCGCCGGCGCCTAGCGCGTACTGAACCTCATTCGCCGAGAGCGAGAGACTTGGGAGCGCGCTGTTCGCTGTGCAGCTTGCGGTGAGGGAGGCTGAAGTTAAGAGCGCTGATACAATGAATATCGTCCGCATCGCAATTCCGCTGATCGAAGTATCTATGTTTGGCCTTCTACATTGGCTGATCAGAGGGCCTCGGTTCAAAGGGAGAACCGTTCAATTGCGAGCTAATTGCGGACTATCTCATCCGATAGCGATTAACCTTGTTGGTGCAGAAAGTTTACGGGGTCATGCGGGCCAGCGGCAGGAATACGACGCGGCGGGAGAGCCGACATGCGCCTCCCCCGCCGCGCGTGATGGTCAGCGCCCGGTAACGGTGCCGTCACCCTGTCAGTTGTAAAAGTTGTAGTCGCCCAGAACGAGCTGGTTGCCGTTCATCGAGCCGATCGCGATTATGTAATCGAGGCCGGTGATCGTGCTGTGGATTGAATAGTACTGAGCGTGAACGTCGCCGCCGGGACTGCTGCTGTTCTGACCATACCCGACGAACGTGATCGTCGAGCCGACGCCGAATCCGTCGAGATAGAGAAAATCGTTGTTGCCCGCTTCATAGACTCCCGCCCCGTGGAAGTCGTAGATGACATCCTGGCTCTTGCCTGCGAGAGACGAAGCCCCGGACAGCGTCGGGTCCATATCCGAAAGACGGATCACGAAGGCGTCATTACCTGCGCCGCCGTAGAGATAGTCGACGCCCTTGCCCCCGGCGAGAGCGTCGTTGGCATCGGTACCACCGATGTGGTCGCTGCCACCGGTCCCGAGAATAATTGGCATGAATTTCCTCCTGAGTAGAAATACTGGCCCTATCTTTTATCATTCGCGATAAATGACGGGGCGGTCCGAAAACTACGCGCATCGAAGCATTCGGGACGTAAATGATTTACGACCCGTTCATTATAGTTCGAAACTTTTTGGATGGGCAAGGTAAAGGTCGGGTACGTAAAGTTGTTTGGAGAGTATAACGCATCCGGAATGGAGGATGTTAAGATTCCGGACATGTGCGGATTATGGAATTTTATTTAGTGAAATGCGCTCGATGATCGAGGCATCGCGCCCGCCTGCTTCTTGACGCATTGGCGGGACGCAGATTGAACGGTTCAAACTGGATGCGAATGGCTACCATGTCCGCCGATCCCGGTATTGGCTGCAGAAGGTTTTGCGTGATTCGAAGCGCGCCCATGTGGCGGGGGCGAGGCCATCGTTTTGCGCGCCCTCGCGTCACGAGGCAGAAACGATGAAGATGCTTCGATACAAGCCAGCTGTCCCGAATTTCGGTGACGACCTCAACCCGGTGCTTTGGCCTGAAATCGTGCCGAGCCTGTTCAGTGGAGAAGTGGAGGACGGCGATGTTCGCGCTTTTGTGGGCATCGGCACCATCGTCGGTATCGATCCGGGGCAACATCGTGCATTGCATGTGTTCTCAAGCGGCGCGGGCTACACCGGTATTGAGCGCTGGCAGGACTGCGAGGTTGAGTATCACTGCGTAAGAGGTCCGATCACGGCGCGGGTGCTGGGTATCGATGCGGGTTGCGCGTTGACCGATGGCGCCATTCTGGCAACCATGATCGATGGCTTTCGTCCGCCGATGTCTGGCGTTTCGCGGCGTCCGGTCGTGGTTCCACATTACGAGACCATCGCCTTTCCCGGGTGGGCTGATGCAGTGCAGGCGGCTGGCTTCGATCTCGTCGATCCGCGTGGGACGCCGGAAAATGTTATCCGAGCGCTGGCCGGCGCCAGGCTGGTCCTTACGGAATCGCTTCACGGGGCGATTCTTGCCGATGCGTTTGGGGTGCCATGGCGACCTTTTGCAGTATCGCGGAACTTCTCGACCGCGAAATGGGCGGATTGGACGGCATCGCTCGAACTGACGGTCGATGTCGTTCTGGTGCCGCCGCCTGACCCCATACAACTTTTCCGTTTTGGCAAGCGGGCCGAGCCCTTCGGCGCAATGGTGAGGCTGGATGCGGAGGCGGCATTCGCGGAGTTCCGCAATCGGATCGTGTCGAACGCGCAGCCCCCGTTTCTCAAGGCGCAGGCTAAACGTGTACTCGAAGAGTTGCCGGCGTTCCGGCGCATGCTGGGCTATAACGTCGGGCGTACTGCACAGGCCCTGTCGGACCTTGCCAAGCTCGATCCGTTTCTCAGCAATCCCGGCAAGCGTGAGTCTTTGCGGGATGAAATGCTTGTGCGCTTGCAGGCGTTGGCGCGGCGCCATGGCGCGCGGGCTATGCTGACAACCTGAGCGCTTCAACTTGAAGTGCGGGTGGTTCGTGGGAGCGGTAAGCGATTAGCGGCAGATCTTGCTGCTGGTGATTGCCTGCGCCTCCTGACCGGCTTTAAATGCTTGCGCAAGGCGGCAACCTTCACTCGATAACTGGCTGTATTTCGGATGCACTTCTGATTGAGGACTCGCCACTTCAAACTTTAACCTGATCTCTCGGAGCTGCTGTATCATGCCCCTGGAGAGAGACGGAGGGTGTTCGTCGGGGTGTGGTGCAGCCAATTGGGGACTCACCTTGACCAGGAACTTGTCCGTTTTTCTGGACCTGCTGCGGCTGTTCGCGGCCTTGCTCGTCCTCGTCGGTCATGCCGGAGAGGTCTACAAGATGCATCTGCCAGCCATGCTCGGGCATAGCGCGAAGGAGGGGGTGGCGATCTTTTTCGTGCTCTCGGGCTTTGTCATCGCCTTCGTTACCCAGCACAAGGAGCGTGACTGGCGATCCTTTGCCAAGGCGCGGGCACTGAGGATGTACTCGGTGGTGCCGCTGGCGCTCGTCGTGATGCTCGTGTGCTATGCGATCATTGTCACGCTGGCACCGAGAGTATACGGGGTCGGCGGGCATGTCTCGAGCGGCGCGGTGATCGGTGAGGCGCCGGGTTGGTGGGGCATGCTGCGCTACCTTACTTTCACTAACGAGATCTGGTTCAACCGCAGCCTTGTCTCGACTGGGGCACCTTTCTGGTCGCTGGGCTTCGAGGTTGCGTACTACGTCGGCTTTGCAGCACTGTTCTATGTTCGCGGGCACTGGCGCTGGGCGCTGGTGCTCGTATGGGCCCTGGCCTGCGGGCCGCGGATCGTACTTGCGTTTCCGTTGTGGCTGATCGGCGTTGCGGCCTGGGCGGCAGTGCAAAAAGGTTTCGCCATTCGCCCCGTCCCGGGTGCCGTCGCGCTTGTGCTCATTGGACTGTTGGCTTTCGCATGGCGCAGATGGTGCGCCATCGTTGCCATGCCTCTTTTCGAATGGGGTGAGCCGGCCGCCATGGCAGCGAGCATGGGCTACTATCTGGGCCTCTGTGTGCTGACAGGCGCTGCGATTGTCGTGTTCTCTGCGGCGGCGGGAGACCGGCCGATCTGGCCGGGGCGGGTGGAAGCGCTGGTCCGGTACTGCGCGGGAGCAAGTTTCACGCTCTATATCGCACATCTGCCGGTCATGGTGCTGATCGTTGCCATCTGGCCGGCAAGCGTGGGTTCCCTGACGCGCGGCTTTGCAGCTACCGCGCTGACGGTGATGCTGATGTTCTGCTTGGCCGAAATCGGAGAGCGGAGAAAGAACGTCTATCAAAGATTTTTCTCAAGAGTCTCCATGATTCGATTTTCAGGCAATAATAACTCGATTTCTGCAATCGATTAAATTGCATTTACCAGAGTCCTTATGTCAGGATTGTGAATAGCGATTCTATCAATCCCCACACAGCAGCGAAGCAATTGGGCTTGCTTGACGGGGATTTAGATAATGGCTTTTTCCTATAAAAACGCATTTGGGGTTTTACTTAATAGCTCTTCGGCTTCCGTAAACGCCTATTTCGGAACGTCGGCCGCAGACACGCTCAACGGTTCGGCCAAGGCCGACGTGATGCGCGGGTATGGCGGCGGCGACAGCTATTATGGCGGGCTCGGTGACGACACCTACATCATCTCGTCCGAGAAGGACAAAGTGTTCGAGGCCCGCGGCGAGGGTATCGATACGGTCCGCTCTTCAGTCTATCACATCCTCGGCGCCAACGTCGAAAACCTGCTCCTCGAAGGCAACCAGGCCTGGTACGGCGGCGGCAACGACCTCGACAACGTCATCGTCGGCAACGAATATGCGCAGCAGCTCAACGGCGGCGCGGGCAACGACGTCCTGATTGGAGGCGCCGGCAAGGACACCTTCATCGTAACCGCCGGCAACGGCAGCGACGTCATCATGGACTTCGCTACCGGCGTCGACAAAATCCGGCTCGGCGGGTACGGGGTGACCAGCTTCGGACAGGTCCAGTCGATGGCCAGGCAGGTCGGCAACGACACGGTCCTGCACTTCGCCAATGGCGAGGATCTGATCCTGCGCGACGTGAAGGCGGCAAGCCTCGTCTCGACCGACTTCACCTACGAACTCAACCGCAGCGGCCTGGTCCAGAGCTTCGGTGACGAATTCAACGCGCTCAGCCTCTATTCGAAGGGCGGCACCTGGCGCACCGAGTTCGGCAACGGCGGCCCTGGCACAGTCGCCAGCCGTACCCTGCGCACCGAAGCGCAGCTCTATTTCGATGAGGATTGGGGCGGCACCGGCAAGAAGGCGCTGGGCGTCAACCCGTTCTCGATCGACGACGGCATCCTGACCATCAAGGCCGAGCGGGCCAGCGCCGACATCCTGCCCTATATGGACGGCCACACCTGGACCTCGGGCCTGCTGACCACGAAGTTCACCTTCGCGCAGCAGTACGGCTACTTCGAGATCCGTGCGCAGATGCCTGCCGGAAACGGCTTCTGGCCTGCGTTCTGGTTGCTGCCGACTGACAACAGCTGGCCGCCCGAACTCGACATCTTCGAGCAGCACGGCAAGGATCCGAACGTGCTCTACATGTCGACGCACGGCACCTCGACGCCGGGCAAGACGCTGGAGGCGCAGGACCGCGCAGTCGTCGATACCACGAAGATGCATACCTATGGCGTCGACTGGAACGCCGACCGGATCGTCTACTACATCGATGGCGTCGAAGTGGCGCGCCAGGCGACGCCCAAGGCGATGCAGAAGGAGATGTACATGCTCGTCAACCTCGCGGTCGGCGGCAAGGACAGCTGGAGCGGCCCGAGCGACGCCAGCACTCCGACCGGCGAGATGAAGATCGACTATATCCGCGCCTATCGTACCGGCGACACCGTCTCGACGACGACCAACGGCAAGCATGTTACCTATACGCCGGGTGGCTCTTCGGGCACGACTTCACCGCCGATCATTCCGACGCCGACGACCGATGAGCCCAAGACGGTTCCGACCACGCCGACGCCCCCTTCGTCGCCAACCGGCACAACGACGGGCAAGATCTACACCGGCACTGCGGGCAACGACACCTTCCGTGTCAGCTCGAAGCTGGACAAGGTGATCGAGGCGGTAAACGGGGGGATCGACACCGTTCTCGCCAGCGACAGCTACGTCCTTGGCGACAACGTGGAGAACTTGACGCTGACCGGCGACAAGGCCCTCGACGGCACCGGCAATGCGCTCGGCAACCGGCTGATCGGCAACAGCGCCGTCAACATGCTGAAGGGCCTTGGAGGCAATGACTACCTCGATGGCGCCGGCGGGGCCGATGTGCTGATCGGCGGGGCCGGCGACGACATCTATCGCGTCGACAACAGCGCGGTGAAGATCGTCGAGTACGCCAAGGAGGGCAGCGACCTGGTCGTCAGCTCGGTAAGCTACACGCTCTCCATCAATGTCGAAAACCTGCGTCTCGATGGCACTGCCAACATCAACGCCACCGGCAATGCGGGCGATAATCGTATCGTCGGCAACGGTGGCAACAACGTGCTGACCGGCATGGACGGCAACGACTACCTGGATGGCGGGGCAGGCAATGACACGCTGGTCGGCGGCAAGGGAGACGACATCTACATCGTCGATGCAGCCGGGGACCGCGTGATCGAGCAGGCGAACGAGGGCACCGATACCGTGATGTCCTCGGTCAGCTTCACGCTGCCGGCCAATGTTGAGACGCTGCGCCTGACCGGCAGCGCCGTGATCAACGGAGCGGGGAACACGCTGGGCAACCGCATCTACGGCAATGACGGCGCCAACAAGCTGTTCGGCTGGGCCGGGAACGACCTGCTCGACGGCGGCCTTGGCAACGACGTGCTGAACGGCGGCGTCGGGGACGATACCCTTACCGGTGGCGCGGGTGCGGACACCTTCGTGTTCGGCACGGGCTACGGCAAGGACACCGTGACCGATTTCCAGCATGGCGTCGACAAGCTCGTCCTCGTCAACGTGAACTCTGGCGCGGTGTCCATCGCACACACCGCCAACGCGACGGTTGTTTCAATCGGTACGGACAAGATCACACTTGCCGGCGACGCGAACTTCGCAATGTCGGACATCACCTTCATGAGCAGCGGCGACTACAGTTCTTCGCTGGGGCTGATGGCCTGAGGCGCCGACAACTTCGTCCAAAACGAAGCAGTCTTCCCGGCGGCGGCGTCGACCCTGCCGCCGGGGACATGTATCGAAGCCGGGGTACGTTCCTGTACCTCGGCTTCGAGGCGTTCGGTGCATGCTCTTCAACATACAGGCCTTGCGGGCACTGGCGGCATTGCTGGTCGTGGTCGTCCATCTGGAGGCGCTCGGTCGCCCGCTGGGGCTGGGAAAAGGCGTGTTCGATCTCTTCGCGGTCGGCGTGGATCTGTTCTTCGTCATCAGCGGCTTCATCATGATTCACGCGACTTCGGGACGTGCGATCTCTCCGGGGCGTTTCATGCTGGACCGGTTGCTGCGGATTGCGCCGCTCTACTGGACGCTGACATTCTGCCTGTTCGCGGTCGCTCTGATCCGGCCCGCGCTGCTGGGCACGACGCAGGCAGACTGGGGCGCGTTGCTGCGCTCGCTTCTGTTCATCCCCTACGAGCGGGTCGACGGGACGATGCGCCCGATCCTTTTCGTGGGCTGGTCGCTCAATTTCGAGATGGCGTTCTATCTTGTCTTCGCGGTCGGATTGACTGTCAGAGACACCGGTCGCCGCGTGTTGTGCGGTGTAGGAATGCTCGGCTTCGCGGTACTGCTGGGAGCATTGCTGCGACAAGCCATGCGGCCCGAACTCCAATTTCTCACCCAGCCCATCCTGCTGGAATTCGCAGCGGGCATGGTGCTGGGTTGGGTGTATCCACGGTTGCCGGTATCCCGAAGTATGGCCCGGTTCGCCACATTTAGTGGCGTCGTGGCTTTGGTCGTGCTGATCTGGACGGCCCAATGGCCATTTCCCGAGGGATGGCCGGTATCGTTGGTCCCAGCCTGTGCTGTAATGCTCGCCGCGCTCGTGGCGGAGCGGGGCGGGCTATCGATCACATGGCGGCCGGCGCAGATGCTCGGAGCCGCCAGCTATGCGCTGTATCTGACGCATCCCTTCGTGACGCAGGCATGGATACTGGCGGCGAAGCACTCCGGTCTTCTGTTGCCCGCCTTCGCACCGTTCCTGATTGTCGGAGCATTCGCCAGCGCAATTCTCGTTGCGGTCATGACGCACCGCTGGGTCGAACTGTCGCTCGGAAGAAATGCGCGACGATGGGTGGATAGATTGAAGGCTCTCCGAAACCGCGTGCCGATTGGCGGGCAGCCGGAAACGGCCCGATGAACTCGGCCTCCTTGGCGACAAGGCGGCCTGTTCGCATCGTCAACCCGCTGGCGGGGCGCGCCGTTCAGGACGGCGCCTTTGCGGCGCTCATAGTGCTTTCGCGGATACCGGCCAATCTGGGTACGGCAGGTGCCGGCTTCGGGTTGATGCTGATGTGCCTCTACGCCGCCCTGCGCGTCGATCAGTGTCGTAACGTTTTGAAGCGTTGCTCCCCGCAACTTGCCTATCCGGCATTGGCCTTGATCTCGGTTGCATGGGCTATCTATCCGATGGTGACAGGCCGTGCGGCAATACAGATGACGCTGACCGCTTTTGCAGGCCTGCTGCTTTCGCAAGCCGTGCGACCCCGCATCGTCCTGCTCGGGCTGTTCGGGGTATTCGCGGGCTATACCGCCGCTTCGCTGGTTGCCGGTCATTCCCAGCCTGACGGGATCGACGGGATACCGGCACTGGTCGGGCTGGGCGGTGAGGCGAAGAACTACTTTGCCGATAGTGCCGCCACCGCCGCATTGCTTGCCATTGCGGTGGCAGCGCTTTGTCTCGAAAGGCGCGCTTTCGGGCGAGCCGGGTTATGCGCCATCGTCGCGCTGGCCTGCCTCGTCGCTACCGAGCGAGCGCGGTCGGCAGGAGCCGTCGCCTCGCTCGCGGTGGCGGGAGGATTGCTATTCGCGATGCTGCTACTGCGCCGATGCTCGCCAGCGGTGAAAATCGGGTTCACTGTCGCTCTGCTGGCCGCGCTGGCGCTGGGCGCGACATTCTTCGATTCCCTGCTCGCCATGGTGACGGAGATGTCCGACAAGGATGCGGGCCTTACCGGCCGGGGCTACCTATGGTATCGAGCGGAATACATCATCGCCGAGAGACCGTGGCTGGGCACCGGTTACTTCGGCTTCTGGACCCCGGCCAATGCCGACGCGATCGGACTGTGGCGCTATTTCGGCGTGCGGCAGGAAGGCACCGCCTTCTCGTTCCACAACAGCTATATCCAGACCATCGTGGAGACGGGCTACCTCGGCCTCGGCGTTCTCCTCGCGACCTGGCTGTGCGGCATCGCGGCGCTGCTCCGCCGGTTCGTTCTCACGCCCTCGCTGCCGACCTGCTTCTGGCTCTCCTATCTCGTACTCGAGTTGAGCAAATCGCCGGTGGAGCCGATCCGCCCGGCGGCGCTCGTCGCACCGACGATCATGCTCTTTGCCGCCCTGGGCTTTGGATACTTTCCTGTCGGCAGCAGCGAGAAGTCAGGATGAAGCCGCGTTGAGCCTCATCTGGTCTTCACGGTCGATGGCGAGAAGCGACACGCCCTTGCTCTCCACCATGATGAGCGCCGAAATCAGACTGATCGCTCCGGCCGCCGCGACGTAGAACGCGATGGGCAGCCAGTCATCGTACTCGCGAAGCAGCGTGGTGCCGATGAGCGGCGCCCACGAACCTGCGAATATCGCGGTCACCTGATAGCCCAGCGACACGCCCGAGTAGCGCATTCGGGTCGGGAACATCTCCGCCATGATCGCGGGTTGCGGCGCGTACATCAGGGCGTGGACGAACATGCCGAGGAAAATGCCCCCCAGCACGACGACGGTGCTGGCGCTATTGAACATCGGGAAGGCGGCGAAGGGCCAGGCGATGGTCAACGCAGCCCCGAGCATGTAGACCGGCCTGCGTCCGATCCGGTCCGCCATCGCCCCGAACATGGGGATGAGCACAACATGCAGGATGTGGGCGCAGAACAGCAGCGCGAGGATTTCCGTGGTATCGACCCCGATATGGGCGAGGTACGTGATCGAGAACGTGACGACCATGTAATAGAGGATGTTCTCACCGACGCGCAGGCCCATCGCGGTGAACACGCCTCGCGGGTAACGGCGGAAGACTTCGCTAAGGCCATAATCCTCGTGGGCGCGCTCTTCGGCTTCAGCCTTGGCGGCCTCGAAGATCGGTGAATCGGTAACCTGCGTGCGGATGTAGTACCCGATCCCGACGATCACCGCCGACAGCCAGAAACCGATGCGCCAGCCCCACGAAAGGAACTGGCCATCCGTCAACGTGGCCGAAAGGACGAGCAGCACCACTGTCGCCAGCAGGTTGCCGAGCGGCACGCCTGCCTGCGGGAAACTGCCCCAAAAGGCGCGGCTGTGGTTGGGGCTGTGTTCCGCCACCAGCAGCACCGCTCCGCCCCATTCGCCGCCGAGCGCGAACCCCTGGACGAAGCGCAGCAGCACCAGCAGCACCGGTGCCCAGTATCCGATGGCGCCAAAAGTCGGCAGGCATCCCATGAGGAATGTAGAGAAGCCGATGAGCAGCAGGCTGAACTGCAGCAGCGACTTGCGACCGATCCTGTCACCGATATGCCCGAAGACAACGCCGCCGAGCGGGCGGGCGATGAAGCCCACGGCATATGTCGCAAAGGCGGCGATCACGCCGTCAAGATCGTTACCAGTGGCAGGAAAGAACAGCTTGCCGAAAATGAGCGTGGCCGCCGTGCCGTAGAGAAAGAACTCGTACCATTCGACGACCGTGCCTGCCATCGACGCCCCCACGACCTTGCGCAGGTAAGGCAGATCGGCCGTTTCTTCATGCTGCATCGCTTTCACATCCCATTTCCCGCCACATGGTCGAAGCCGCCGGATCGCGTCCGGCGCTTTCGTCCTGGGCAGGGATAATGTTGCAGTGCATTCAAGCCGACTCAAGCGGTTAGAATGGCTAGGGGCGCAACGCAGACCAAACAGTCCACGGGCGATTGCCTGTCGTACCTGCCGCTCCCTGGTTCTGCGTCCGAAATGGATGACTTTGCGGTTCGCTGCCCGCATCCGAAACGCTAGTTCTTTCGGAGTTCAGTAGGGCAACGGCTTGCCCGTGGCGGAGGTGCGATGGCAGCCCCTTTCGTTTCAGTTCTCATGGTAGCCCGCGACGCGGCACT
Source organism: Novosphingobium kaempferiae (assembly GCF_021227995.1). Taxonomy (NCBI): domain Bacteria; kingdom Pseudomonadati; phylum Pseudomonadota; class Alphaproteobacteria; order Sphingomonadales; family Sphingomonadaceae; genus Novosphingobium; species Novosphingobium kaempferiae. Next base: position 1,871,669 of record NZ_CP089301.1, on the reverse strand, counting down.
GTTCATTGATGAGGCGATCCTCTCCGTGCGTGCCCAGACGTTCACGGATATCGAGATCGTCGTCGTCGATGATGGCTCTTCGGATGCGACCGCTCAACTGGCGCGTGCCCATGCGGAGGTGGATGAACGGATCCGTGTGCTCGACGGTCCCTGCAAGGGGCTCAGTGCGGTCCGCAATGCAAGCCTGAATGCCGCGCGAGGGCGCTTCGCCGCGATCGTGGATAGCGACGATATTCTGGATCCGCACCATTTGGAACGGCTCGTAGCCGGTCAGTCAAGGGACGGAGCACATATTTGCGCCGCCAACATGGTTGAATTCGAACAGGATCGCGACGTGATCCGTACACACATCTTCGCGCAAGGCCCGACCTGGCAGACGGCGCGCAACATAGGGCCAGCAGAGTTCGTCCGGCGCGGCATGATCGGCGCGCGCGATATCTCGCTTGGTTACCTCAAGCCTTTGTTTGACCTCACGTTTCTCCGGCGTCATGCAATCGTCTACGATGAACGCCTGCGGATAGGGGAGGATTTCGACCTTGTTTTGCGGGCAATGCTTGCTGGCGCGCGTTATCGCTTCATGCCGCAGGCGACGTATTGCTATCGCAAGCATTCGGGCTCCACTTCGCATCGCTTGACGTCCCCGGACCTTCGCGCGCTGCTTGATGCGACTCGGGCCTATAGCGCTCATGACGGGCATCTGGCCGAACAGTTGCGTGCCCGCGTGGAGAACCTTGAAGGCGCGCGGCGACAGGTCGAGGCTCTGGATGCATCGCGGAACGGCAGGCTGATCGAGGCGATACGGCTTGTCGCGCCTCATCGTGACGCGCGCAGGCTTATGCTGTCGAGCCTTACGGAGAGCCTGCTCAAGCGCCTCGGACTATTCGATGCGATACGACGGCAGGGCAGATCGTTCAGCCCGGAGACTGCACTCGTCGATTTACCGTCTGCGGTACTCCGACCCGCGCAAACCGCCATTCCCAATGGCTGATGGAGTAGCGATGCGCCCTTTGATATTCCTGTTTCCCGACGGTCGCCTCGATGTCGGCGGAAATTCCGCGCAAGCGCGCTTCCTGACCATCTGCGGCACGCTGCGTGTTGCAAGCGCGGCATATTATCGCGAGCGCGTCGAAGGCGGACTGCATATCGATGACGTTCTGGCAATGCACCCGATCGGTGCTGCCGGCAGCACGGACGCACCTATATTCGTGATCCATTGGGGCCCGGATATTGCAGCATTGCTGGAAAAGCTGGAGCGTCGTGACGTGATCTATGTGGCCCACAGCACGGGTTGGAGGATGGCCATGCCACCGCGAGTGCCGATCCTGTGCGTCAGCCGTCATTCCATGGCCTATTGGGGACGTCACGCGCCCAATTCCTATATTGCTTACCTTCCGAACATCGTGGAACCGGGTTGGCCGAACTACGGCGGGGAGCGGGACATCGATGTGCTGGTGCAGGTGCGCAAATCCTCACGCTACCTGCTTGACCGGCTCGTTCCCGCGCTGCAGTCACAATGCCGCGTCACCGTACTTGATGGGTGGGTAGATGATCTTTCGGCGTGGTTCCGGCGCTCCAAAGTCTACCTCTACGATTCTCTGGAACATTGGGCAGACGTCGGCGCAACCGAGGGCTTCGGCCTGCCGCCACTTGAAGCGCTCGGGCAGGGGTGCGTGGTATTTTCAAGTCTCAACGACGCTTTGGCGGACTACCTCGATCCGGGCTTCAACTGTCGGAAGATTCGCGTTCATTCCCTGGCATGGGACGTGGCGGCTGTCCTGAAAGCTGTTCAGGAAAGGAGACCCGCTCCTCCGTTGGGGGCATGGTTCCAGAACTATAGTGCGCAAGAAGTGTCTGCACGGCTGCACACGTTGCTGCAGGATATCGAACATTTCTTCACGCTGACCAGACTTGCCGATGCCGATATAGAGGATCTATGGGCAGCTCGTCGGCCTTCTCCCTTTCAACGGGCGCGGCGCGCCGTGCGCGTATTGGCTGGAACCTAGGCGGCAGTTGGAGCGGAATGCTGCATGCGGTCAGGCGTTCAGCTTGATGCGTCAGCGGCGGGTGCTCGTCTCATCTTCAGGTTGACCATTGCGCGTACCTGTTGGACGATTTCGCGATCCTGCCAGATATAAACGACAAAATAGGTCATCGCGCCGGCCGGTAACCACAACGCTACGACCTGCACATCGGGAATTGCCGCCTCGCAGGCGTTGACGCCTGCAAGTACGACACAGGCCATAAGTATGGCGCTTACCAGCGCGGGGCGAATGCTGCGAAGCACATCCTTGAAGCCTACATCGGCGTGCCGATGCAGCAGATAGAAACCATACGGCAGAACCAGATAGCCCCGTGCGACGCCGGTAATCAGCATGGCCTGCCAGCCCAGTCCGTGAACCGCGATTGCGGCAAGGCTTCCCAGACAGATCTGGGTCGTGGTCCACGACAGGACCGTCCGGGATGCGCCCGCAGCGGTGATGGCCGCGAGGATCAGGTTGTTGATTTGCGATGCAACGACAGCGCAGGCAAAAATCCGCAAGGCATCGGCAACCGGCTCCCAACCTTCGCCGAAGACCAGAGCGACGATCTGCGGAGCCAGCGCGAAACTGCCCAGAAAGGCCGGGAACATGATGAACGCCGAAAGACGGCTTAGCCGAAGGTAGGTTGCCCGGATGGCCTGTCGATCATGCGCATTGCGTGCCAGCACCGGCATCGCGATCTGCTGGAATGGCATGTAGGTGACCTGATTGAGGACTTCGACGATCCGGGATCCGGCACGTATGAATGCTACCGCAATCGGTCCGACCAATGCGCCGGAAATAATCTCGGCGATGCGGATATTGAGCTGGTTCAGCGTCCCGGACAAGCCGATATAGCCACCGAACCTGAGCAACTGTTTGCAAGTGCTCCATCGAAAGCGCCACTTGGGCAACCATCGCGTGCTGACCCAGGCACTGGTCGCCAGGGCCAGAGCCGCGGCGATGCGCTGCCCAACAAGCGCCCATACTCCATATCCGGCGAAGGCCAGCGGCAACCCTATTGCCGCTCCCGCCAGCGAAGCGGCGACATTGCGCGACGCGATCGAACGAAACCGCAAATCCCGCGCCAGCCGCGCAGTATGAATGGCGCCGAGCGGCGTGATGACGAAAATGCAGGCCAGAGCCCTGACTATCGACGCAAGTGCCGGCTGTCCGAAGGCGTGCGAGATAACGGGCGCAGCCGCGATAACCGCAAGACAGAAGACCAATCCACACCCAAGATTAGCCCAAAACGCCGTGGCCGCATCTTCCTCGGTAAGGTCGCGGCGCTGTATCACGGCTTCGTTGATGCCTGCATTGCTGACTACCAACAGCAAGTCTATGAAGAGCGCAGCCAGTGCCACCAAACCGAATGCTGGCGCGCCGAGGAGTCTGGCCAGAACCGCAAAGGTCAGGAACGACAAAGCCTGCGTGCCGAGGCTTGAGGCCGTCGACCAGAGCAGGGGCATGGCAAGGCGGGGCGGCGCGCTCATCACTCGGTGATGCCCGGTTCGATGCTGCAGGTGGGCCGACTGCTCTCCAGCCAGGCGATGAATTCGGCGTGGCACGCAGGAGCCGAGAAATGGGTCTTAGCCGCGCAAAGCGCTGCGCGAGCGAGTGCGATGCGCCGATGGTCGTCATCGAGCAGCGTTACGATCGCTTCGGCGAACTGCACTCCGGTGTCGGCGCGTATCACCGCTCCGTCGCATTCGGCTTCGACGCCTTGCAGGGTGACTCCGGTGGCGACGACGGCTTTTCCGTTCGCCATGGCTTCGACCAGCTTGATCTTGAGCCCCGAACCGAATGTCAGAGGGGATATGACGATCGCGGCATCGGTATACAGCGAGGTCAGATCGTCCACTAGACCGAGGAAACCGACGCCTGCCGGCGCTGTTTCGGCAAAGCCCGCGTTCACGGTGCCCGCGATGTCCAGCGTTGCGGATGGAGAATGCGCTTTGACCAGAGGCCATACATCCCGGAAAAACCATTCCAGACCAACGACGTTGGGCGCCGTATTGCTGCCCACAAATAGCAGGCGACCATTCTTGCCCGGCTGCACGTCCGACACCGTATTCACCGCCATTGGGGCGAGGATCGCTGAACTGCCGGGCACATTATCCAGAATGAAATGCGCCTCGCTGGACTGGATGGCGATGACGGCATCCGCCTTGGCCAGCAAGGCGATCTCATCGTCCTTCCCGAGTTTTGCCACGGAGTCCGTCACATCCGGCTGCGCATCGCGCCGATGAAACAGGTCGTGCATAACGATGGCGGATGGCCGATTGACGAAATGCATGAACGCCTCTGCCTGAAATGCATAGTCGGCGATGACGATGTCTGCGTGATCGGCTGCGCGTTGCAGATAGGTGCGATCTTTGTCCTGCCATGCTGCGGCGATGGAGTAGGGGCGTGGGCGGTCGGTCGACCAGACCCCCCTCAAGCCTGCGCGGCGGGCAATGCGACACGCAATGGCCAGCGCAGCGTCGATAAACACGCCGGGATCACGCGAAACGACCCAGCGTCGATAGCGGATCACGCCGCGAATGGCGTGCGTTTCGAAGGCGGCCATTTCCGGCCTCAGGCGCATGAACGGCCAGCGGCCCATGATGTTCGGTGAAGGTTGCAGCAGATGCGGCGTAAAGCCCGCCCGCCGTGCGGCGGTAGCCAGATCCAGCAGATATGCGCTGCTGCCGTTGGTCTTGCCGACGATACGCTGACGGCTCACGAAAAGGACATGCCCCTTCGTTTGCGATCCAGCCCGGATGGCCGGGCTGTCGTCATCGATGCGGGATTTACCCGCAGCATGAGCATCAGGTCGATTTCCGCCTGCTGCGTCACGCAGCGACAGCGGGCACAGAGAATGCGGAGGCGATATGGACACGAGGGCCTCCTAACTGTTGCCCGCAGTACTGCGAGCGCGCTGGAGTCCATGCCGATCGGCAGAGCGGGCGCCACGGAGCCGAGAGGTCAACCAGCGTCTAAGCGCCGGGTCGATCATCGCGAGCGGCCAGGCCACGCCCACCGCAGCACAGGCAGACGCGATCCAGAGGAAATCCGCCCCTGCCGGTATCGAGGCCTCGATCATATGTTTGATAGGCGCATGGACGGCATAGAGCGGATAGGACAGAAGCCCCAGCCCCACCACGCATCCCTTTAAACGTGAAGGGATCGTTGCACTTGTGCCCAGCATCACGAGCAAGGGCGATGCGACCGTCACGAACATCAGATCGTAGGCCATTCGCCACGCACCGAACGGGAAGGGAGAGAGCAGGCCGAGGCAGCCCAGCAGCAGCCAATGCACCGGAATTTTTGGCAGTCGGGCCCGCCAGAGCAGTTTGGAGCGACAAAGCACGATGCCCAGGGCGAAGGAAAAACCGATGCGTGACACGGCGATCGGCCAGTCTTGCAGCACGACGCCGCGGTCCAGGCTGCCTTCGAGCAGAACGGATATGACGACACCCAGATAGCCAACGAGACACAGAAGTATCAGCGCTTTGCCTGGACCCTGCGGGGCAAGCCTGCCCGCCCTGCATCTTGTGGCGAGTGCGTACCAGGCGTTGGCCAGCAACTCGTAGAAGAGCGACCAGGCGGGAGGGTTGAACAGGAAGATCCCCCAGGGCACGAAGATGTTGGGCAGCATCAGGAGGTTCACCGGAAAGGAACTCGCAATTTCGGCAAATCCCGGCGCGCCTTGCAGCCCCATTGCTCGTTGGCAGACTGCCAGGATGAATCCGATGAGCGTCCCCATCATCATGACCGGTTGCAGGCGGATAAAGCGCAAGATCATGAAGTCGCGCAATGTCAGGTCGGATTGCAGGCGCGCTTCATAAGCATGGCAGATTACGAAACCGCTCAATACGAAGAACAAATCTACAGCGAGATACCCGCTTGAAAATACCTGCAATTCGCCGGACGAGTTGAAGTCGCGGAGGTGATAGAACATCACGGCGAATGCGGCCGTTCCGCGTAATGCATCCAGAGCCGGATAGCGATCAAGGGCTGCCCCATCAGTCGACATAGTAGCCCTTGAACTTCTTGTAGTAGCCGAACGCATCGGTCAGTCCTGCGCTGGCGAATTCCTTGATGTCGACCAAGCTGAGCGCCACGCCGCCGATCTTGCTGTCGGCGTGGGCGAGCAGATCCAGAGTGGTGCGCACAGCCTTTTCCGGGGTCTGGCGCCATCGGGCGACGACGAGCGTCTGGTCCGACAGTCCGGTGATGATCCGCGTCTCGGCAACGCCCAGGATCGGGGCGGAATCGATGATGATGATATCGAACCGCTTGCGAAGCGAGGACAGCAGCAGTGCCATATCGGGTTCGGTGATGACGTCAGCCGCCTGCATCTGGCCGAGCGTGGGGAGGATCCGCAGTTCGGTGCGGTCGTCCATCGTCAACGCCAGATCGAGCGGAAGCGTGCGATCCAGCACGCGGAACAGAGCCTCCCGTTCCCGATGTGGAGCAAGGGCATCGGAAGCCGAATGATGGCGCACATCGGCATCGACGAGCACGACCTTGCGATTGGCCATGGCCAGCGTTCGGGCAAGGCACATGGCTGTGGTCGACTTGCCTTCTCGCGGGAGCGCAGAGGTTATGGTGACGACCTGACTCTCACTGCTCGCCGTAAGGCCGAGATATGTGGCAAGGTTGCGCATGCTTTCCGTGAACAGCGACATGGGGCGCATCGTCACGTAGTCCTGCGGCGACACGGCGCCATCCTTCGAGCGCGTCGCCGACGACAGCGTGGGAATTGCACCGGCGTAAGTCGCTCCCAACCCGGATTCGATGTCCGCGCGGCTACTCAACGTATTTTCGAGATACTCCGCGACTGCCGTGGCGAGCGAGGCCAGCACCAGCGCCGCACCGAGGCCGGCAAGAGCACCCAGCACATAGTTGGGGGAGGAGGGCATGCCGGGCACGCGGGCGACCGAGGCGATGGTGGCATCGGCGTTGGGCAGTTCGCCAGCCTGCGCGGTTTCCTTCGCGCGGGTGAGGTAGGCGCTGTAGATCGCACGGCTTGCTTCCGCTCGCCGCTCAAGTTCAAGCCTGCCCACTTGCGCGGAACTGTTCTGTGCAAGCGTGCCCTTGGCCTGAGCGCGGCTCGCGAGCAATGAGCCGAGCCGGGACTCGGCGATTCTCGCATCTCCGCGCAGCCCTGAGACGATACGCGAGAGTTCCGCATTGAGTTGCCGATTCACATCGGCCAGTTCGTCCCGCGCCTCGATCACATCGGGATGCAGCGCCCCGTATCGGGCATCCAGTTGGGCAAGGCGGGCGCTGGTCTGTGCCTCCTGCTGGCGCAGTTGCCGCACGGTTTCCGATGCGAGCGCCGCGCCGATGTCCGCGCCGCCACCGCCTTGAGCGATCTGCATCTGGGCAGCGCCGAGCTTCCCGCGCTGCTCGGCCAGTTGGGCCTGGGCATCGGCGATCTGTCGGTTGAGTTCGGATACCTCCTGCTCGGCCATCGTCGCGCCCTGCGCGCTCATCAGGTTGTTGCGGATCATGTAGTTTTGCAGCGCAGCGTCATCCGCCACCGCCTGCCCGCGCAGCGCCGTAGCCTGGCTTTCGACGTAGCGGGCCGACTGCGAGTTACGCGCCTGCTTCTTCGTCGTGTCGAGTTCGATATAGCGGCGTGCCAGCGCATTGGCGATCCGCGCGGCTTGCTTCGCATTCTTCGACGAGGCCGATATCTCCACGAGATAAGTCACGCCCACGCGCTTGACATGGCTGCGGGCAAGCAAGGTGCTGGCGGCGCGCTGTTCGCGGCGCGACGGACTGCCTGAAGCACCGTCCTGTCGATGCGCATCCGTACCGCCGCCGAACTCGACCGTGCCGGCGATTTTCAGGCCGCGCACGACATCGAGCGTCAGCGCAGGCGAGCGGATGATCTGGACGGCTGTGTCGATCAGATTGTCGTCTGCAGGCGCCACGAAGCCGCGGTCGTTCACTTTCACCGGTTCCGCCTGTCGCGGCTCAAGCAGCAGCGAACTGGTTGCCGTGTAGGTTTTCGGCAAAACTCCCAGAAGTGCCGTTGTCAGCATTAGCACAGCAGCAAAAACCGCAAGAAAAAGCCAGCGTCTGCGAAACATGATCGCGCGAATTCTGGACGATTCCGGCAACAGGCGGGAGGATATTACGGGCGATATTTCGTCCGCATCCATGCTGTGCGTCCTGTTGCTCAATTCATTGCTCCAAATAGGACTGATCCGATGTTGATGTATTGAGCGTGTGGCTCTTAAACACATCGCGAAGTCCATCGAATGAACACTAAGTAGAATGTCGATCGTCCGTCTCGATGGGAACAGAAGTTGCCTCCGTTTGAGACGGAGTTTTGGAGTTTTCGGATGAGATCGGAGCAAACTTGTGCGGTCTCGGTGGCCTATCTGGTCCACAACCTGGACGACGCCGCGGTTCGTCGCCGCGTCGATCTGTTCGCGATGGAGGGGTTGTCGGTGGGACTGGGGGGCTTCCGCAGACGGGCTGCAACGGTTGGCGGACTGACCGTCGAGCACGCGGCTCACCTTATGATGGACCTCGGGCGGACGACGGATGCGCGGCTGTTTCAGCGTGCGATGACCATACTGAGGCACCTACTTTTTCCGCACGCGATAAAGCAGGTGTGCGCAGATGCGTCAGTGATCGTCGCCCGGAACCTCGAAATGCTGATCCTTGCCTGGCGTGTGCGTTCAAGGGGACAGCGGCTGATCTACGAATGTCTCGACATCCATCGCCTCTTGCTGGGGACCGGCGCTGCGTCGCAACTGATGCGGAGGATCGAGCAGCGCCTGCTGGCGCGGACCGACCTCGTCATCGTCAGTTCCCCGGCTTTTGCGCGCGCCTACTTCGACGAGCGGCAGGGCAGGTCCGAAGGGGTGTTGCTGGTTGAGAACAAGGTACCCGAGTGCCTGCCCGATCATGGTGCCGCCATGCGGCCACGGAGGGAGGGTGGGCCTTTGGTGATCGGTTGGTTCGGGATGCTGCGATGTCGCAAGACGCTGACGCAACTTGGCTCGCTGGCGCGGCAATCCCGTGGCGCCATGGAAATCGTGATCGCGGGCATACCCAGCGAGGCGGAGTTTCCGCAATTCGAAAGCCTTGTGTCGGGCATGCCCGGAGTGCGTTACCTCGGTGCTTACCAGTCGCAGGATCTGCCGAAGCTTTATGCGGCCGTCGATTTCGTCTGGGCGGTCGACTACTTCGAGGAAGGGCTGAATTCCGACTGGCTCCTGCCGAACCGGCTGTATGAAGGGCTTGCGCATGGCGCGGTGCCGATTGCGCTGCGCAGGGTGGAGACGGGGCGCTGGCTGCGCCGGTGGGGCGTCGGCATCCTGGTGGACGATCCGGTGGCGGAACTCCCTGTATTGCTTGGTTCCCTGACCGTCGATGATCGGACGCGAATGCGCGCTGCGATAGCGGCGCTGCCTCACGAGGCCTTGTACCAGACCCCGGGTGAGCGGGGCGCGATTGCCCGGGCTGTGGTGGGGATGGCCGATGAGTAATGGGACGAGAGAGGGGCGCTGCGGCAATGTGGGGGTGCTCATCGTCGTGCCGTGCCTCAATGAAGAGGTGCACCTGCCATCGCTGCTGGATCGTCTTCTGGATGAAGCGCAGGGCGCTACGATCGTCGTGGCGGATGGGGGCAGCCGAGACCGGAGCCGGGCGATCGTGGCTGCATTGGCCAAGAGGCATCGCAATCTATTCCTGCTGGATAATCCGAAACGGATCCAAAGCGCGGCCGTGAACCTTGCCGTTCGTCGGCATGGGATGGGTCATCGCTGGCTGGTTCGGATCGACGCCCACGCGACTTATCCCGTGCGCTACGTCGAGCGACTGTGCCGATCCGCGGCGCGGACCGGTGCGACATCGGTCGTTGTGCCGATGGTCACGCAGGGCAACGCATGTTTCCAGAAGGCCGCGGCGGCGGCGCAGAATTCGGTGCTGGGCACGGGGGGAGCGGCACATCGCCGCCTCGGCCGTGGGGCCTGGGTAGACCATGGGCATCACGCACTTTTCGATCTGGAACTGTTCATGCGGGTCGGTGGCTACGACGAGAATTTCGCGGCCAACGAGGATGCCGAACTCGACCGGCGTCTGCTCGCGGCGGGCGGGAGGATCTGGCTGGAGCCGAAGACTGCCATCACCTATCATCCGCGCCGTACGCCGGGTGCGCTGTTTCGGCAGTATCGGAATTACGGGAAGGGGCGTGCGCGTAACCTCAGACGTCACCCAGCGCCCGTGAAGCTGCGGCAGATGCTGCCGCTGGGCGTGATCCCCGCGATCTTAACGGCGTGCATCGGGTCTGCCATCGTGCCCTTGGAGCCTTCGGCCTCGTTGCTTGCTGTGCCGATGGCGTGCTGGCTGTTCGGCTCGCTGGTGGCGGGTTTGATGCTCGGGTGGCGTGCGCGTTGCTGGTGCGCGGCCGGGGCGGGTCTCGCGGCCATGACCATGCATGCCGGGTGGTCGCTGGGGTTCATCATGGAAGCGCTGGACCGGCGCGGTATGCCTGAACCGCCGGTGCCGCTGAGGTTCGAGCCTGTGGAGAGTACCATGGCCCGATCTGAGCCTGCATTCGCCGTGGCTTGAGGTGCATTGACCAAGGGGCTAGGGCCGTTGTCCCATGCCGTCCTCCTTGACTTGGATTCTGGACGGTTGCTGCCGCCAGCTTTCAGGCGAACCTGCTATTCCAGTTCCGCCCCCAACTGCGGTTGCGCAGTATCGTCCCTTTGCAGGCGACGCAGATGATGTCAGCTCGCAATGATGGAAAGTCGACTGACCGGGATCATGGCAACGCTTTGTTTTTCTTCGCGCTGCTGAGCCTGTTCAAAGCCTTGGCTTTCTCGCCGATGGGTCTGCGGCTGCTGCTTCCCGGGCCTCATCCCGTTACATGGATATATCCCGCATTTCTTTTTGTTCCGCCTGTCGTTCTCGGCGTCGGAGCGCTCATCGACACAAGGTTTTTGCGGGTTACGTTATGGACTCTCGCAGCAACGCTGAGCGTCATGGCATTGCTTATCTTCGCATTTCGCTGCGACCTTCGTTGGCCGTTGAGGCTAGGTTCGTTTCCGCACCCAATTCGGATGCAACAGATCAACTCGGCATTCCCGGCAAGCGGTCGTGTCTGCTTTTGCGCGGAGTTGGCGCCGCCCTCATGGCGGACATCGGCGAAACGGCGTATCCAGCAGTAATGCTGCCGAACTTGCTCAGGTCTCTGCCATATCTGGTCCATACGAACAGAGAGCTTGGCTTGATGCTCGCCGGTGAAAAACCGCTGGCATCGTTCGTCGATGGCAAGGGCCGCTTCCCTGAGGTGGTGGTCCGCTATCTCAGGCTGTTTGACCGTCACGTCGCAAATGGCCGCATCCTGCGCAGGGATCATTACTCCGATGCCTTCGGGGTAACGCCTTACGTGAAGCACCGGATTCTATTTGCATTACCGGGCGAGGAGTGGCGCATGCAGGCCATGATCGATCTCCATGAGGGACATGCCGCGTGGTCGCCTGAACTCGAACGTCGAGAACGTGGACTTCTCGGCTATGCGGACTGGATGAACGATTACTGGGTGCAACTCGTCTACGTACATCGCGATGCCTGACAGGCATCTTCAAACCACGTTCGCGACAGACAATGCGCTGCCACGAAGCGGATTATCGAGGTTAGGGACGATTATCCGGTAGGCCTTCCACACAACGCCCCTTAGCGTCGTGGCATCCCAATTCCGTCGCCACTTCCTTCCGCAACTCATCGAGAGCGCCGCACGGTGCTCCCATCTCGGCCTCCAGATAGATGTCCGGTTGAGGATTCAAATTCCTGGAAGCTTGCAAAAGCCTTATTAACGATGGCTTTGAAACGGTTCTTCCGTTCCAGAAAACGCGCCCATCCCGGTCCAGATTCACGTTATTTCTGATCGTTTCCAGACCTATACCGGGATGCGGCCGCCGCCAATTTTCGCCCGGTGCAGAGCAAGTGCGAGGCTCGCCATTCGCACACCCCGACAGGCAGACCGCAATGGTCAATAATGGCAGGGCGCGAGTTTTGACCTGCCCAACTTTGCACCGATAGCGCCCGCGTCCCACGCCTTTGCTCCGTGCTGCGTCCCCCTACTTCACCCAACCCAGTGCCCGCGCCGCGCGTTCCTGCTGGGCGTCGAGCGGCTCGCCCGAGGCCATGGCCTGTGCAGCGGCCATGAGGTCGCCCTGCGTGGAGCCGGCCTGCCGGTATTCGCCGGACTCGCGCTGGCCGGTGGCCTGCACGCGCTCCAGCGTCCAGCCGTCGTTGCCCTTGCAGGCGATGCCGGAAGTCGCACGCGCCTCGTAGACGCGGCAGTAGTCGCCGCCGTCGCGGCGGAAGCTGGTGAGCACGCGCAAGTCGCCGGGGGTATCGTCGGCGGCAAGCCGGCCTTCGAGGCCGCGCGCCAGCGAGCCGGTGGCGACCAGCGCGCCGTCCTGTGTGGTGCGCGCGCCTTCGCGCGGCATCTGCGTGCCGACGACGAGGCCAAGGACGAGCGAGGCGGCGATGGCCGCGCCTGCGCCCCAGCGCGGCGACAGGCGCAGCGGCGGCGTGGCGGCTTTCGCTGCGGCCTCGCGGCGCGCGCGGGCGGCGGCGAAATCGAGGATGCGCGCGGGTTCCTGCGGAGCCGGAGGGCTGGCAGGCGTATCGATCATCTCGCGCTCGGCGTCGTCGGCGGCGGCAGCGGCGATCATCAGCGTCAGGCTTTCGGGCACCGGCTCCGTCATCACGGGATCGAAATGCCCGCCGAGCATCGCGCGCAGGCGCTTTTCCGCGTCGAGCCGCGCTGCCAGAGCCGGATCGGCGGCGATGGCGGCGGCGACGCGCTCGGCCTCGGCCCCCGTCAGTTCGCCGTCGGCATAGGCGGTCAGGTCTTCGTCGGTGACGCTCATGCGATTTCTCCCAGTTCGCGCAGCAGCGCCTCGCGGCCCCGACCGAGGCGCGAGGTCAGCGTGCCCTGCGGCACGCCGATGATCTCGGCGGCTTCCTTGTAGGCGAAGCCCTCCACCAGAACGAGCATCACCGCCTCGCGCTGGTCTTCGGGCAGGCGGGCAAGCGCACGGCCGACATTGCCGAGTTCCACGAGGTTCTCGGCATCGCGGTCGCCAGGCGCGCCCACGTTCATCCCCTCATCCGCATGGGTGAAGGTCTGCGAACGCCGCGTCCTTGCCCGTACTTCGTCGATCCACTGGTTGCGCATGATCCTGTAAACCCAAGCGTCGAGCCGCGTGCCGTCCTGCCACGACTGGCGGGACTTGAGCGCACGCTCGACCGTCTGCTGGCACAAGTCGTCGGCGTCGGCCGCATCATGCGTCAGGCCACGCGCGAACCGCCGCAGGCGCGGCAGCAGGGCGGTCAGCTCTTCGCAGAAACGGTCCTGGCTCATGAATCGTCTTGTCCGCTGGATGAAACGGACCGACTGCCGCGTTTCATCCATGAGCGCCACGAATTTTTTGCTATCGGATCATCGCAATGAGACACCGCACCCTGATCATCATGGCCCCTGTCATCATCGGGCTGGCGACGCTGCTATCGGTCGCCCCGTCGCAGGCGCAGCTGGGTGGCGGGCTGGGCGGCGGACTGCCGGTCGATGTGCCGGGTGCGATCGGGCGGGTGCGCGATACCTTGCGCGACGTGACTGCGCCGGTGGTGGAGCCGGTCGGCGATCTGGTGCGCGACGTGCGCTCGCTCGCGCGGGAACGGGTGGAGCGGCTGACCCGCGTGGTCGCCGATCATGGCGACCGGGTGGAGTGGGACGACGAACGCCAGCCAGCCGTGCGGGGTGAAGTGCTGCTGCTCGATCCCGATCCGGCAGCGCTGGAGACGGCGCGGCGGCAGGGCTATGCGGTTCTGGAACAGGGCGCGCTGGAGGGGCTGGACGTTTCCTACGCGCGGCTGGGCGCGCCCGCCGACATGCCGCTGGGCCGGGCAGTGAAGGACTTGCGCAAGGCGCTGCCGGGGCGCGAGATCACGGCGGACCAGCTGCACTTTCCTTCGGGGAAGGTGGGGCGTCCGGTGGATACGAGACCGTCGTCCTCGGCCCTCCCGCGCGGCGGTACCGTGGGCGTGATCGACGGCGGCATCTCGGGGTCTGAGCGTCTTGCGGGTCAGCGCGGCTTCGCGGCGGGCGCGCCAAAGGCGAGCGACCATGCCAGCGCCATCGCCTCGCTGCTGACGGGGGCGGGCACCGCGAAGATCTATGGCGCGGACGTCTATGGCGGCGATCCGGCGGGCGGCAATGCGCTGGCCATCGCCAAGGCGCTGGGCTGGATGCAGGGGCAGGGAGTGCCGGTCGTCTCGATCAGCCTGGTCGGCCCTGCGAACCCGCTGCTGGCGCGCGCGGTCGCTTCGGCGCAGGGCAAGGGCATGGTGATCGTCGCCGCCGTGGGCAACGACGGGGCGGCGGCTCCGGCGGCCTATCCCGCATCCTATCCCGGCGTCGTCGCCGTGACCGGCGTGGACGGCGCGGGGCGTCCGCTGATCGAGGCGGGGCGGGCGACGCATCTGGATTACGCCGCGCCGGGGGCGGACATGTCGGCGCTGGTGCCCGGCAAGGGGAGGGTTTCGCTACGGGGCACGTCTTATGCGGCGCCGCTGGCGGCTTCGCGGATTGCTGCGCGCAGGGCCACGCTCGGTTCGGTGGCGGATGCTGTGAAAGCCACGGATTCCGAGGCGATCCGGGGGGCGAAGCGTACCGGGCGCGGCGTGCTCTGCAATGTGTGCCGCTCGGGCGTCTGAAAGAATTTTCAAAAAATTTCAGTCCAGCACGGATGAAAGCGAAATCGACATCCGTTCCTTCCACCAGACACCCCTGACGCTGGATCACACCGGCGGGGCCACTTTGAAGGAAGGAGCAACAACCATGAACAAGCTCACTCTCACGACCGCGATCGCCACTCTCGCCCTCAGCGCCGCACCCGGCGTCGCCAATGCGCAGCTGCTCGGCGGCGGTGGACTGGGCGGCGGCGGCATGCTGGGCGGTGGCCTCGGTGGCGGCCTCGGCGGTTCGCTGGGCGGCACCATTGGCGGCGTCGGCAGCTCGATCGGCGGCGCGGCGGACGGCGCGGGCGACATCAGCGCCTCGCGCGCCGGTCGCACCGTTTCCTCGCGGGCCGAGGGCCGTGGCAATGGCCGCGCCAGCAAGTCGGTGAAGGCCCCGGCGGTCTCCGCGCCGGATACCTCGGCGGTCGGCGGCGCGCTCGGCAACGCACGTTCGCAGGCCAGCGGGCTGGTCGACTCCGCCCGTTCGACCGCCAGCAGCGGCTCTGCCAGCGGCGCCGGATCGGCCTCCGGCGGCCTGACAGGTTCGCTGACCGGCTCGGGCGCCGAGGGTTCGGCTTCCGGTGCGGGCAATCTTGCCGGGGCGGGCACGCTGCCTGACGCGTCGGGCCTGACCTCGCAGGTCGCCGGAACCGCCACCGGCACCGCACAGGCTGCCCGCTCGGCAGCGAGCGAGAAGGTGCAGGCGGCGAAGGATACCGCGAGCGGCCTGTCGGGCAGCTCGGTCTCCGGATCGGGCAACGGTTCGGCCAACGCGACCGCCGGCAAGCGCAGCGCCACCGTGACCGGATCGGGCAGCGGCTCGGCCTCGAAGAGCGGCGCGAACGGTTCGGTCAGCCTCGGCGCGAGCACCAGCTCCAGCTCCAGCGCAGGTTCCAGCACCGGCGGCAACGAGCAGTAACTTCAGCCCCCCGGAAGCCTTCATCAGAAAGGTGCCCGAAACACCGCCGCGTCAAATCCACCCCCCACCGATACGCGGCGGCCAAATCGCCCCCGGGAGAGTCCACTCGCTCCCGGGGGCGTTCTCATGCGTGGCCAATGACGCGCCGGTGCAGGCTTGGCGCCTGTCTGTGCAGGTCAGGCTCGGTTAGGTGCAGTTCAGTACACCACCGGGCAACGGCCGTTTCAGGCCGCTGCGGCGATCGTCACGGCAATGGATTTGTAGGACGGCGTGCCGCTCTCCGGATCGAAATCGTCCAATGGAACCAGACAGTTGGCCTCCGGGTAATAGGCAGCGAGGGAGCCTCGGGCGATGGCGTGGCGCACCACGGTGAAGCCCTCCAGCTTGCGGCCCGCGTTAGAGGTGACGGTCACCTTGTCGCCCTCCGAAATGCCCAGCATCGCCATGTCCACCTCGTTGGCGAAGATCACGTCGCGCCGACCGGTGACGCCGCGATAACGGTCGTCGAGGCTGTAGATCGTGGTGTTGTACTGGTCATGGCTGCGGATCGTGGTGAGCAGCAGCGGCGTGTGTTCCACCTCCTCGACATGCGGGTGCGCGATGAACTGCGCCTTGCCGCTCGGCGTGTGCCAGGTGCGGGTGCTGGGGCCGATGGTGAGGCGGAAACCGCCGGGTTCGCGCACGCGGACGTTGAAATCGCGGAAGTCGGGATAGACCGCCTCGATCTTGTCGCGGATGCGGTCGTAGTCCGCGACGAGGGCGTCCCAGTCGACCTTCGTGTGTGGCATCGAGGCCTTGGCGAGTGCCGCGACGATGGCGGGTTCCGAGCGCACATGCGGCCCCGGCGCCTTGAGCTTCCCGCGCGAGGCATGGACCATCGACATGCTGTCCTCCACCGTCACCCACTGCGGCCCGGCCTCCTGCATGTCGAGTTCGGTGCGGCCAAGGCACGGAAGAACAAGCGTTTCCTTGGCGTGTAGCAGGCAGGTACGATTGAACTTGGTGACGATGCTGACCGACAGGTCGAGCTTGCGCACCGCGTCGAAACAGGCCTCGGGATCGGGCATCGCCACGGCAAGATTGCCGCCGAGGCCTATCAGCGCCTTGGAATGGCCGTCCCGCATCGCGGCCAGCGCTTCCACCGCGTTATGGCCGTGGTGACGGGGCGAGGCGATGCCGAACGCGGCGTCGAGCCGCTCCAGCATGTCCTCGGTGGGGATCTCGGTGATGCCGACGGTGCGGTCGCCCTGCACGTTGCTGTGGCCGCGCAGGGGGCAGATGCCCGCGCCCGGCTTGCCGAAGTTTCCACGCAGAAGCAGCAGGTTGGCGATGGCCTGAACGTTCTGTGTGCCGTGCTTGTGCTGGGTGATGCCCATACCGTAGCAAACGATCACCCGCTCCGCGTGGGCGTAGACTTCCGCCATGCTCTCGATGGCTTCGCGGGTCAGGCGGGATTCCGCCTCGATCCAGTTCCACGAGGTCGCCTCGATATCGGCGCGCAGCGCGTCGATGCCTTCGGTATGTTCGGCGATGAAGGCGTGGTCGAGCACGCCGCCACGCTCGTCCTCCATGCGAAACAGCGCCTTCATCATGCCCTTGAGCATCGCGATGTCGCCGCCGATCCGGACCATGTGGTACGCCGACGCAAGCGGCGTGGAATAGGTCGAGAGCATCTCGGTTGGATGCTGGGGCGACTTGAAACGCTCCAGCCCGCGCTCACGCATCGGGTTGGCGACGATGATCGGAACGCCGCGCTTGGACACTTCCGCCAGCGTACCGAGCATTCGCGGGTGGTTGGTGCCCGGATTGTGGCCGATGCAGAACACCGCGTCGGCGAGGTCGAAATCCTCAAGCAGCACCGTCCCCTTGCCGACGCCGATGGACTTGGGCAGGCCCACACTGGTCGCTTCGTGGCACATGTTCGAGCAGTCGGGGAAGTTGTTGGTCCCGAATTCGCGCGCGAAGAGCTGATAGAGGAACGCGGACTCGTTGGATGCGCGGCCCGAGCAGTAGAACTCGGCCTGATCGGCGTGGGTTAGCGATTGCATGACCTTGCCCGCGCGCGCGAACGCCTCGTCCCAGGTAATCGGGACGTAGTGGTCTGTTTCGGGATCGTAGCACAGCGGCTCGGTCAGGCGACCGGCGTTTTCGAGTTCATGGTCATTCCAGGACCACAGCTCCGTCGCGGAATGACGGGCGAAGAAGTCGGGATCGACCCGCTTGACGGTCGCTTCCCAGGTTACGGCCTTGGCGCCGTTCTCGCAGAATTCGAAGGAGGACGTGTGCTTGGGATCGGGCCATGCGCAGCCGGGGCAGTCGAAGCCATCGGGCTGGTTCATCTGCAGCAGTGCGCGCGTGTCCAGGCTGACTTTCATCTGCTCACGGATCGTGCGCGCGACGGCTCCCAGCGCTCCCCATCCTCCAGCCGGTCCCTTGTAGTCGCTGATGCCTTCAGGGCGAGCTTGAGATTCGCGGGTTTCGGTCATGGGTGCTCACTCGTATCCAGATCGTCGTTACCGGATGACGCCCGACAACGCCTGCCCTTCGCAATGAGGGATTGGGATATTTGAACAAGTTAAATCTTGAAAATGTTCCGGCAATGCGGCTGTTTGAACGCTCCGAGGCGCGGAATTCCACGGATCGCATCAAAACCCGATTTATAACACAAATTGCTTTATTATTATTTTTGAGCCGTGTATGCCCCCTCTCGCAGACGCGCATATCGACGCATCGCAAAAGGAGAGGATTATGCGTACCGCAAGCCGGTCTTCCGCATCCGTGCTCACGATAGCACTCGTTCTGGCGGCGAGTGCCGCCCATGCGCAGGCCGGGCCCAATGATGGTTCAGCCGAGGCGGAGCCCGCCGCGCCGCCTTCGCTCGCCGATGGTTCCGGCGGAGCGCAAGGCCCCGACATCGTCGTCACCGGCCTTCGCCGCAGCGTGCAGAAGGCGCAGGAACTCAAGCAGGATTCGCTCCAGATCCTCGATGCGGTCGCCGCCGAGGATATCGGCAAACTGCCGGACAACAACGCCGCCGAAGCGCTGGCCCGCATTACCGGCGTGCAGGTGACGCGATCGAAGGATGAGGCGGACGGCGTCTCCGTGCGCGGCCTGCCCGACGTCACCACCACCTTCAACGGCCGCGAACTCTATACGGCGGAAGGGCGACAGGTTGCGTTCCAGGACTTCCCGGCGAGTTCGCTCGCCGGTATCGAGGTCTACAAGTCGACCACGGCCGATCTGGTCGAAGGCGGCATCGCCGGCCTCGTCAACGTGCGTTCGCGCCGTCCGTTCGACTTCGACGGGTTCGAGATCGCGGGCGGCATCCGCGGTACTTACGGCGATCAGGCGCGCAAGTACGATCCGCAGGCCAGCCTGCTCATCAGCAACCGCTGGGATACCGGGATCGGAGAGATCGGTGCGCTCATCAACTTCTCGTACACGCAGAGCCATTACCTGACATCGGCTCGGTGGGACAGCGGCGGCATCGTCAAGCCCAATGCCACGCAGCCGGTCGCGACACCCGGCGTCGGGCGTGACTTCCAGTTCCCGGAATCGGTGGGCGTCTTCTACAACCGCGGCAAGCGCTGGCGGCCCTCCGTCAACGGCTCACTCCAGTGGAAGCCCGCCGACAATATCGAGCTGTACCTCGAAGGGCTCTATCAGGGCTATCGCGGGCGGGAGAGCAACGACGAGATGGCGCTGCGCCTCTCCTCGGGCAATCCGGTGCTGAGCAATGTGGTGCTGGACGAGAACGATCCGGACAAGGTCAAGAGCCTGACCATCTCGGACGGGCAGGGCTCGATCGGCACCGACTTCTTCCGTGGCGTGCCGCACAGCACCACCAACACCTACCAGTTCGCGGGCGGCGGCAGCATCACGTTCGGGCGGGCGAAGTTCTCGACCGACCTCGCCTATACGACCACGAAGAACTATTTCACCGACTACGGCTTCGACTTCGCTGCGCGCAATCCGGCGACGGCGAACATCGAGTTCGACATCGACCACGACTACGGCGGCGTCGAGTTCAGCGTGCCCGGCTTCGACCTCAGCGATCCGAACAACTACGTGATCCGCGGAATCTTCGACCGTCGCCGCGAAGGGCGCGGTTCCGGCTGGCAGTGGCGCAACGACCTTGAACTGGAAGGCGCCGACAGCGGCATCACCAAGCTGCAGGTCGGCACCCGATACACGACGCGCAAGAGCACGTTCGCGGACGGCACGCGCTATGCAAACATCCGCGCGCAAGGTGTTTCGATCCTCGATGCGCCGATCGGCATGGGCGGGCTCATCGTGCCGGGCTTCCGGGGCAGCGACGCGCAGCCGACCCGGCAATGGTATGCGCCGATTGCCTCCGACATCTTCAACAACATCGAGGATCTGCGCCGTTTCGCGCAGGAGCGCCTGCGCATCAGCAACCTCGGCAACGCGGACCAGCAGCCCGAAATCTGGGATCCGGCGCTGCCGACCTACACGACGCAGTTCGCCTCCAACGAGACGTCCTACGCCTTCTACGGGCAGGTCAATTATGGCTTCGATATCGGCGGCATCCCGATCGACGGCGTGATCGGCACGCGCGTGGTCAACACGGTCATCAGGACGACCGGGCAGGGCTCGCTCGACGGCGTGCCCAACGTGGTGGACGACCGCAAGAACTACATCGACATCCTGCCCAACATCAGCCTGCGCGCCAAGCTGACCGATACGCTGCAATTCCGCACCTCGTTCACCGAGACGCGCACCCGTCCAACGTTCTCGCAGACGAACCCGGCGTTCCTCATCACCCGCGATTCCGTGAATCTGGGCGACTACAACGGCAGCAGCGGCAACATTGATCTCGATCCGATCCAGTCGAAGAACTACGACGCTTCGCTGGAGTGGTATTTCAGCTCGACCGGCTCATTGACCGCCGCAGTGTTCCGTCGCGACCTTCAGGGCTTCATCAGCAACTACACGACGTTCCAGGACGTGCCGGGCTTCGGGGAGATCCGCGTCACCCGGCCGGAGAACGCGGGCAAGGGCCGTATCCAGGGTGCGGAAGTGGCCTTCGCGACGTTCTTCAACTTCCTGCCGGGCTTCCTCAGCGGCTTCGGCACGCAGTTGAACGCCACCTATCTCGACGGCAAGCAGGCGCTGCCGACCGTGCTGGGCGAGGCGGGGCGCATGGTGCGCGTGCCCAACACCTCCAAGTGGACCTACAACGCCAACCTCCTCTACGAGAAGGGGCCGTTCTCGGCGCGCCTTGCCTACAACTACCGTACCGACTGGGTGAACTTCTACAACAACACTGAGGCCGCCGACGCGGTCGCGGGCGAGTTCACCAAGGCGACGCAGCGCCTCGACTTCTCGGCATCGGTGACGCCGTGGGAGTTCGTGACCTTCACGTTCGACGCCACCAACCTGACCGGCGTGCCGTTCCAGAACGTGCGTAACTTCACCGAGACGCAGAGCTACCCGCGCGACATCCGCTATGAGGCGCGGACGTATTCGCTGGGCGCGCGCGTTCGCTTCTGATCCGGGTAAACCAAATAATACCAGTTCGTTACAGGAGATAACAGGGATGCCAAGGTTTCTGACGGCGCGGGGCATGCGTCATGCAACGGCGCTGATGCTGGTCGTCGCCGCCTTCACCACGCAGCTTCACGCGCAGGAGGCGGTCACGGCCCGCACTCCGGCGACGCCGCTGGTCGCGCACGATCCGTATTTCAGCATCTGGTCTCTTACAGACGATGTGACCTCGCAGAGCACGCGCCACTGGACCGGCTCCGAGCAGCAGATGAGCGGATGGTTGCGGGTGGACGGCAAGAACCTGCGCTTCATGGGCGGCGGGCGCGGCGACGTGATGAAGCAGATCTCGCGCTCGATCTGGCCAACGCGCACGATCTACGAGTACGAGGGCGGCGGCGTGCGTCTGACGGCGACGTTCTTCACACCCGCGCTGCCGCACGACCTCGACGTGCTCTCGCGCCCGGTGACGTACCTCAGCTGGTCGGTGCGCTCGACCGACGCGCGGCGGCATGACGTACAGCTCTACT
Source organism: Novosphingobium kaempferiae (assembly GCF_021227995.1). Taxonomy (NCBI): domain Bacteria; kingdom Pseudomonadati; phylum Pseudomonadota; class Alphaproteobacteria; order Sphingomonadales; family Sphingomonadaceae; genus Novosphingobium; species Novosphingobium kaempferiae. Next base: position 1,849,932 of record NZ_CP089301.1, on the reverse strand, counting down.
TCGACGCGAGCGCACAGCTGGCGGTCGACAACGACCAGCAGAGCGTGGTGTGGGGCAGCAGCCGCGTGGGCGACATGAACGTCATGCGGATCGGCACCAACACGCAGGAGGTGCTGAAAAAGGTCGGCGACAATCTGCGCATCGATTGGGGCTGGGCGCAGCTGGCGGTGCCGCAGCAGCCGGGCGCTGCCACCGCCACCATCGGCGAGCGGGACCGCGACGTCTTCCTGAAGGACGGCAGCTTCCCCAGCGCCGAGGACATCGCGATGCCGCGCCTTGCGCACCAGAACCGCCCGCTCATGGCGGTGCGCTTCGACTTCGGGCAGGTCGGCAAGGCGGAGCAGTCGCGCAAGGCGATGCTGGCCTACGACGACATCGATTCCATCGAGTACTTCAAGCGCCGCCTGCCCGCATACTGGCGCCGCAACGGCATGACGATGGCCGACCTCCTCGTCACCGCCGAGCGCGAGGAAGCCGCGCTGCGCCAGAAGGCGGAGGCGTTCGACAAGGAACTGACGGCCGATCTTGAGCGCGTCGGCGGGCGGCACTACGCCGAACTCGCGGTGCTTGCCTATCGCCAGACGCTGGCGGCGCACAAGCTGGTGGCGGATATCGACGGCAAGCCGCTGTATTTCTCCAAGGAGAACTTCAGCAACGGTTGCATCGCCACGGTGGACATCACCTATCCGACCTCGCCGTTCTTCCTGCTGCTCAATCCCGCGCTGCTGGAAGCGCAGCTGAAGCCGATCATGGACTATTCGGCGATGCCGCGCTGGCGCTTCCCCTTCGCGCCGCACGATATCGGCACTTATCCGCAGGCCAACGGGCAGGTCTACGGCGGCGGTGAGCAGAGCGAGGACGACCAGATGCCGGTCGAGGAAACCGGCAACATGCTCATCATGATCGCGGCGATGAGCAAGATCCAGGGCAACACCGATTTCGCGACGAAGTACTGGTCGCAGCTGAGCCGCTGGGCCCAGTACTTGCGAGAGAAGGGCCTCGATCCCGACAACCAGCTCAGCACCGACGATTTCGCCGGGCACCTTGCACATAACGCCAACCTGTCGATCAAGGCGATCAGCGCGCTCGATGCCTATGCCGAACTGGCGCGGCTGACCGGCAAGGCCGATGTGGCGGCCGAGTACCGTGCGCTGGCGCAGCAGATGGCCGGCAAGTGGATGGAGATGGCGAAGGACGGCGACCATACCAAGCTCGCCTTCGACCGTCCGGGTACGTGGAGCCAGAAGTACAACCTCGTCTGGGACAAGATCCTCGGACGCGGCCTGTTCCCCAAGGACCTGCTGCAGAGCGAACTGGCGTTCTATCTCAACAAGCAGCAGGCGTTCGGCCTGCCGCTCGACAGCCGCAAGACCTACACCAAGCTCGACTGGATTGTCTGGACCGCGACGCTGTCCGACGACCGCCGCCAGTTCGACGCGCTGATCGATCCGCTCTACCACTACATGACCGCGACGCCGACGCGCGTGCCGCTGGGCGACTGGTTCGAGACGACGGATGGCGCGCAGGTCGGCTTCCAGGCGCGCGCAGTGGTCGGCGGCGTCTATGTGAAGATGCTGGACTCGCCGGAGATCTGGAAGAAGTGGGCAGGCAAGTCTGCCAAGGCGGGAGGCTGAGGCGATGCAGGCGCAAGCGATGCACGGTGGCGCGGCGAACCGTCGCCATGTCCTCAAGCTGGGCACGGCGCTCGGCGTGGTGTTGGCGGCGCGACCGATGATCTCGGTGCGGGCGCAGGCAGCGGCTCAGGCGGCGACGCCCATGCAGCCGCTGCTCGCCAACCGCGCGCCGCTTGCGCCGCAGCCGTTCCAGTTGCTGCCGCTGGGCTCGGTCCGGCCGACCGGCTGGCTCAAACGACAGTTGGAGATACAGGCCGCCGGGATGGGCGGTCGCCTTGACGAGACGTGGCCCGATGTCGGCCCGAACAGCGGCTGGCTGGGCGGCACGGGGGAATCGTGGGAACGCGGCCCCTACTTCGTCGACGGGCTGCTGCCGCTGGCCTGGCTGCTCGATTCCGCGCCGCTCAAGGCCAAGGCGCAGCGCTTCATCGACTGGACATTGGACAATGCCGGTGCCGACGGGATGTTCGGCCCGCGCAGCAACAACGACTGGTGGCCGCGCATGGTCATGCTCAAGGTGCTGACGCAGTACCATGAGCTGACCGGCGATCCGCGCGTGATTCCGGTGATGACGAACTACTTCGTCCACCAGTTGAAGGACGGCGCCGGGCGGCCCTTGCAGGACTGGGGGCGCTTCCGCTGGCAGGACGAGGTCGTCTCCATCATCTGGCTCTACAACCGCACCGGCGACGCACGGCTGCTGGAACTGGCGAAGATGCTGAAAGGGCAGGGCTTCGACTGGCAGGGCCTCTTCGCGGACTATCCCTACAAGTCGAAGACCGACAAGGCGGCCATCGGCCTCGACAAGCCGGACGTGCCGGGCGAGGTTTCCAACGGCCTCAAGGATCCGGCGCTGTCGGTCCACGGCGTCAACAATGCGCAGGCGCTCAAGGCTTCGCCGGTGTGGTCGGTAGTCTCGGGAAGCGAGGCGGACCGGAGCGCCATCGGGCACCAGCTGGCGATGCTCGACCGGTATCACGGCCTGCCCATCGGCATCTACTCCGCCGACGAGCATCTTGCCGGGCGCAGTCCCAGTCAGGGCGTGGAATTGTGCGCCATTGTCGAGAGCATGTATTCGCTCGAACTGGCGCTGGCGATCACCGGCGATCCGCTGCTCGGGGACCGGCTGGAGAAGATCGCGTACAACGCGCTTCCCGCGACGTTCTCGGACGACATGTGGGCGCACCAGTACGACCAGCAGCCCAATCAGGTCCGGTGCAGCCACGCCAAGGGACCATGGACGACCAACGGCCCGGAATCGAACCTGTTCGGGCTGGAGCCGCACTTCGGCTGCTGCACCGCGAACTTCCATCAGGGCTGGCCCAAGCTGGCGGCGAGTCTTTGGATGGCCTCGGCCGAGGGCGGCCTCGTTGCTGCGATCCATGGCCCCTGCGAGGTTATGACGAGCGTGAAGGGCGTCGGCGTCAGGATCGCGGAGACGACAGACTATCCGTTCAAGCACCGCATCGCCATCGCCGTGGACCCGGCGTCGCCGGTCGCGTTCCCGATGCAACTGCGTATCCCGGCCTGGGCGCAGAGCGCCACGTTGCGCGTCAACGGCAAGCCTCACCCGGCCAAGCCGGGCACCTTCGCGCGGATCGAGCGGGAATGGCACGCCGGGGACCGCGTCGAACTGGAACTGCACGACAGCCCCCGGCAGGTGCCCGGTTTCAACGGCGCGCTGACGGTGGAGCAGGGGCCTCTGGTATTCTCCCTGCCCATCGAGGAGAAGTGGGAGAAGCTGCGTCAGCGCGGTCTTACCGCCGACTGGGCGATCCTTCCGGCGAGCGAGTGGCGCTACGGCATGGCGGCGAACGCGAAGTTCGTGCGACATGAGCGCGAAGTCGGACCGGTGCCGTTCTCCCGCACGAACCCGCCCGTGGCGCTGTCCGCGCAAATGGCGCAGGTTTCGCAGTGGGATGAAATGGACGGCTCGGCGCTGCCGCCGCCGGTCGGAGCCAAGGCGGCAGGCGCGGCGCGCACGCTGGCTCTGTTGCCTTACGGTGCGCCCAAGCTGCGGCTGACCGCCTTTCCGGCGCTCACCGAGGCCTGAATTGTCGGAGCCCGTCCTTCGGGGCGGGCTCCCTTTCCGTCAGTCAGAGGCTTCCAGCGCGTCCAGCGCCAACGCGATCGTCCCCAGCGGGCCCGCCAGTTCGCCGAGCGCCGGGACCGTGACGATGCCGCCGATCGTCTCTGCATTCACATAGGACAGGTAGCCGCCCAGGCGCTCCACCACCTTGGCCCGAACGCGATCGAGCAGCGCTGCGCGGGCCAGTCCGACGCCGCCGCCGATGAGCACCTGCCGAGCCGACGTCGTCAGCAGGATCGTGGTGACGAGGTGGGCGATGTCGCTGACGACATGCTCCCAGCGCGGATCGTCGCCATTGATGGCATGGGCGGGCATTCCGAAGCGGGCGGAGAGGGCCGGGCCGGAGACCAGCCCTTCGATGCAGTCGCCATGGAACGAGCAGTTGCCCGCGAAGTCATCCCCCGGCGAACGGGGCACGCTGATATGCCCGACCTCGGGATGCATCGCGCCGTGGATCGCCTTGCCGTTGAACGCGAAGCCGCCGCCGACGCCGGTGCCGATCGTGAGGTAGCACAGCCCGTTCGACGTCACGGCATCCTTCGCTCCCGCTCCCCAGCGCAGTTCGGCAAGGGCGGCGCCGTTGACGTCGGTGTCGATCCCGGTCGGGCAGGCGAAGGGACCGGCCAGCGCGCCATAAATGTCCGCGGCCGCCCAGCCCGGCTTGTTGGTCGGCAACATCCGCCCGAAGTCCGCTGCCGCACGGTCGAGCCGTAGCGGGCCGAAGCTGCCGATGCCCAGCGCATCGAACGGCCGCTGCGCGTTCCACGCACCGAGAATCGTGGCTGCCTTGCCCAGCGTCTCTTCGGGCGAAGTGGTGGGGATCGTCTCTCGGTCCACGATGGTGGCGCCCTCGGCGCGCAGGACGAGGACTTTCGTCCCGCCCAGCTCTACGCCCGCCAGCGTCAACGTGTCTTTCATCGGCTTCCTATCCTAGCGTGGCCCCGCGTCCGTCGGCGGCGGCATCGTTTTCGACCGAGGCAGTCGAGGCATCCTCTATCGCACGCAATCGTAATTGACAAAGCAAATTGATTTAATAAATGTTGCCGGACGATGATCGGGGGCAACCGATCGCGAGGCGCCATGATGCGCCGTGGGAGGAGAAGCGCATGAGATCGCGTTCCAAGGGACGATCCATACCCGGACAGTACCGGATGCCGTTCGATCGGCTCTGGCTGGGGGCCTTGGCGGGTACTTGTATGATGAGCGTGGCTTCGGTCGCTGCAGCGCAGGCGGGCGTCGATCTTGCGAACCCGCTGGTCGGCACGGCCCCGCTCGACCGCGAGGATCTCATCGGCAATGCGCCGCCTCCGGGCGAACCGATCTACTCGGGCCAGACATCGCCGGGCGCGCGCTGGCCGCACAGTTCGGTCGAGGCCGCACCGGTCAACAACAACATCGCGCTGACCTACCCCAACGGCGTACCGGTTCCCTATTACTACACTAACCCCACGCTGATCGGCTTCACCGGAGGCGGCGGCGCGACTTATGGCGGCAATGCGGAGCCGGTCATCATGCCGGTCGTCGGCGACTGGTCGGCGCCCCCGGCATACTCGCAGGCCTACTACGACAAGGCACGCGAAACCGCGGCGCCGGGCTACTATTCGGTCTATCTCGACAGCTTCCGCACCCAGGTCGAACTGACGGCGACCCGCTGGACGAGCCTGATGCAGTTCACCTTCCCCAAGAGCCCGCGCTCCAACGTCCTCCTCAATCTGCTGAATCATGGCGGCACGGTGGAAATCGTCGACGACCACACCATCCGCGGCGTTTCGAAGGGGCGCGAGTCCATCGATGGACCCTATTTCGTGGCGGAATTCTCCAGTCCGTTTGCGGTCCATGGCACTTTCCGCAAGGCACCGGGCGACGCAAAGGGCTGGGGCATCGGCGACAAGGACGTGGTGCCTGACGGCAGTTCCGTCGAAGGCAGCTATGCCGGGGGCTACGTCACCTTCAACACGCAAGCGGGTGACAAGGTACTCGTCCGCATGGCCCACGGGACCAGCTACGAACAGGCGCAGGCGCGGTTGCGCAAGGAGCTGCCCGACTGGGATTTTGCCCGCGTTCGCGCAGCCGCGCGGGCCGAGTGGGACAAGCTTCTCGGCCGCGTGCAAGTGACCGGCGGCACGCCGAAACAGCGCGCCATGTTCTACTCCACGCTGTTCCAGTCCTTCGCCAGCCCGCGCCTGATCGCGGAAAAGGGCGAGCCGTTCACCGACAGCAACGGCAAGGTCCGCACCACCGACCACGACCGTTACGGGCCGGTGCCCTTCTGGGACACGGGCCGTAACCAGATCGTCCTGCTCGAACTCATGGAGCCTGCTGTGGTGCGGGACATCATGAAGTCCGAACTGGAGATGGCGCAGGAGAAGGGGTTCATGAACACTTCCTTCCATGGCGACAACGCGGTGTTCCTCTACCTTGGCGCATGGAAGCGCGGGATCGCCTTCGACTATGCCTCGGCATGGGAATACCTGCGCCGCAACGCCACCGATCCCAAAGGGCCGCGCGGTTACCTTGCCGAGTATGACCGCAACGGCTGGATTTCCGACGATGTGCCCGAAGGCAATCCCAGCCCACCCTACGCGGGAGGCAAGGCAGGCGCGGCGACGACGGCGGAATATGCCTGGGACGATCACGCGCTCGCACAGTACGCCGGAAGGCTGGGCAAGACGCAGGACCAGAGCCGCTTCCTCAAGCGCGCGGGTAACTATGCCAACGTCTTCGATCGCTCCACTGGTTTCATCCGGGGGCGGACCGCCGACGGCAAGTGGATCGCGCCGTTCGATCCGCAGGAGCCCTACTACAACTTCATGATGAAGGAGGCGTCGGGCTGGTCGACGCTCTGGTTGGCTCCGCACGATGTCGGGGGGCTGATGACGCTGCTTGGCGGGCGCGATGCGTTCAATGCCAAGCTCGATCAGTTCTTCACCACGCAGTACAATCCGAAGGGCATCTGCCGCGACTGTACCGGCCTGATCGGGCAGTACGTCCACGGCAATCAGCCCGATCAGCAGGCGCCCTATTACTACAACTGGAGCGGGCAGCCGTGGAAGACGCAGGCGCTCGTCCGGCGCATCCTCGGCGAGATGTACGGCAGCGATGCGGCCGGATACGGCTATGCGGGCATGGACGATCAGGGTGCAACGTCATCCTGGTACGCTCTGAGCGCCATGGGCTTCTACCCGGTCGATCCGTCGAGCGATGTCTACGTGATCGGCAGTCCGATCTTCGATCAGGTGACGCTGGACATGGGCGGCGGCAGGCTGCTGGACATCAATGCCCGGAACAACGGGCCGTACAACGCCTACATCCAGTCGATGACGTTGGACGGCAAGCCCTGGGGCAAGCCGTGGTTCCGTCATGCCGACATCGCGAAGGGTGCGAAGATCGTCTTCACCATGGGGCCCAGGCCCAATCCGGCATGGGGCAGCGGAGCCGATTCCGCGCCGCCGTCGATGTCGGATGTGAAGCGGTCGAAGGGTCCATAGCAGGCCCGCTTCATTACGTCTCAATATAATTGACAATTTGCTTTTTTTAATCAGAACGTCGGTCATTGGCTGGACGTAGCGGGAGGGGTTCCCGCGCATCACGCCACAAGAATGACAGGCGGACATCGCCTTAGAGGCCTGGGAAGGGTGCCGAAATGAACAAGGGACATGGGAAAGTGCGCAGCCGCTCGAATCGTGATCGCATGATCGGGGCGCTGCTGGTCTCCGCCAGCGTGATCGGCGGGGCGGTCGCCGCGCAGGCGCAGGAAGCCGCGCCCGCCGCAGAAGCTCCTGCGGCAGAGGACGGCGCGATCGTCGTCACGGGCTATCGCAAGTCGATCGAGGAAAGCCTGCGCCAGAAGCGCGAGGCGAACGCCTTCGTCGATGTCATCACCGCTGAGGACATCGGCAAGTTCCCGGACAAGAACGTCGCCGACTCGCTCCAGCGCGTCCCCGGCGTCATCATCGAGCGTGACGGCGGCGAAGGTTCGCGCGTCAGCATTCGCGGCCTGTCTTCGGACCTGACGCTGACGCAGCTCAACGGCAACTTCATCGCCTCCGCCGACAGCGGCGATCCGTCGCGCTCGTTCAATTACACGCTGCTGCCCGCGAACATGATCGCCAGCGTCGACGTCTACAAGTCGCCCGAGGCGCGGCTGGACGAGGGCGGCGTCGGCGGGACGGTGATCCTCAAGACCCGCCGCCCGCTGGACCTCGAACCGTGGAGCGGGTTCCTTTCGGCCGAAGGCGTCTATGCCGACGTGTCGAAGAAGTTCGAACCGCAGATTTCGGGTCAATTGTCCTGGCGGAACGCCGACGAGACCTTCGGCGTGCTGGTCGGCGCGACTTATCAGGAGCGCACCAACCGCACGCTTTCGGCGGGGACCGAAAGCTGGTCGTGGTGGACCTATGATCGCGCCAACGAGCCTGCCACCGACATCAACGGCAACCCCTACGCCAATGACGATGCGATCAGCTACTGGTCGGAGAACACCGGCGCCACCACGCAGGGCGGGCAGCGCTATTCGGGCTACTGGGCGCCGCAGGCGGTCAGCGAGTCCATTCAGGACCAGAAGCGCAAGCGCCTTGGCATCCAGGCGACCGCACAGTGGAAGCCGACCGACGAACTGACCCTGACGGCGAACTACTTCCGCTTCCAGATCAACAACAACTTCACCTCGAACGTCCTCAAGATTCCCGAGTGGGGCTATCGCGACTTCTTCACCGGGGCGACCTTCGACAAGAGCGGCACGATCCTGCAGTCGGCGGACTTCAACGTCCCGGCGGCGGGCACCGGCTGTCTTGCCCGCGCGACGCCCTGCACGATGGAGACGCCGCAGCTTTCCGGCCAGTACAGCCGCGAGAAGATCGTCTCCAACACCTTCGACTTCGGCGGCGAATTCGAGCATGATCGCTTCAAGGCCACTTTCGTCGCGGGCAAGACCCGCGCCACCGGCGGTCCGTCGTCGCGCTTCAGCGTTGCGGCCAAGCCGCGCCTGACCACGGCGACGCAGAACACCAACGGCAACTTCATGAGCAACTGGGCCTTCAAGAACGGCTCGATGGACATGCAGTTCTCGCCCGAACTGCAGCAGAACCTGATGAACGGGATCGCGCAGATCGACGTGGGCTCGACCGGGTCGGGCTTCACCAACAGCGTGATCGAGCAGAAGTACGCGCAAGTCGACCTGACCCGCTCGTTCGACGGGTTCATCGATTCCGTTCAGGTCGGCGCAAAGTGGCGCGATGGCGAGGTGAAGCGCAGGACCGGCCGCGTCGAGTGGTACTCCGACCCGGCGACCAAGCTGCGTTATCAGGACACCCCCGGCGGTGCGGTGGCGCGGCCCGAGTTCTTCTACGACAGCCCGATGGGCAACATCCCCGGCGGCTTCACTGCCAGTTCGTTCCCCGGCATCAACTTCGGGAACTACCTCGATTATCTCAACAGCAGCTACGGCGATCCGGTCCGCGTCAACGAGGACCAGAACGTCTACAACATCGGCGAGAAGATCTGGGCAGGCTACGCACAGGTCAACTTCAAGACCGACACGCTGCGCGGCAACCTCGGCGTGCGCGTCATCAATACGAAGCAGTCGGGCACGTCCACCGATACGCTGTACTATGAGGACGACTATTGCGTGAACGGCCCCGGCGGCCCGTTCTCCCCGCCGCCGCGCGGTGCGGACGGCAACTGTCTCGTGATCCCGCTCGACCAGCGCGAGCGCCGGGTGTTCAGCCCGGTGAACGAGTCCAAGAGCTACACCGACGTACTGCCCAGCTTCAACGTCTCGTGGGAAGTGCAGCCGGATATCATGCTGCGCGGCGCGGTATCGAAGGTGATCGCGCGTCCGGGCTTCAACGACCTTGCCGGTTCGCGCTCGCTGACGTTCAACTCCGACGCCTTCGTCTACGATCGCCAGCAGTTCGGCGCGCGACCGGGCTGGTTCGGCAATGGCGGAAACTTCGACCTCAAGCCGTTCTCGGCCTGGCAGTACGACCTTGGCGTCGAATGGTACTTCCACCCCGGATCGGTGGTCGGTGCGACGTTCTTCCGCAAGGACGTGTCGGACTTCATCGTGCCGCTGGTGCTAGATGTGACGCAGACCGTCGCGGGCGAGGAAGTGCTGGTGCAGCAGTACGCGACGCAGGCCAACGGATCGAAAGCGCGCTCGCAGGGCGTAGAGCTTTATGCCCAGCACACGCTGCCCTTCGGCCTCGGCGCGCAGGTGAACTTCACGATCAACGACACCTCGGTGGCGGACATCTCGCTCGAAGGACAGAAGGTCGGCTCATCGCCGCTGGTGGGCAGCGCCAAGACGCAGCTCAACGCCTCGGTGTTCTGGGAGACGGACAAGTTCCTCGTCCGCGCCTCCTACAACCGTCGCGGCAAGGTGGTGCGCGGCATCGCGTCCGGCCTCAACATCTACGACGATCCGTATGAGCAGGTGGACCTCAACGCCTCCTACAACATCAACGAGCGCCTTTCGCTTACCGCCTCGGTCATCAACCTGACCAAGTCGGAGCAGAGGCAGCATCTTGGCAACGACACGAAGGATCGCTTCTATTCCAACATCTATGCCGGACGCAGGGCTTATGTCGGCGTGACCTACAACTTCTGATTGGCCAGAAGTTGGCCATGGCACGTTGCAGGAGGTGGGCGGTCCTTCACGCCCACCTCCACTTTTTCGATAGGGGGAAGTACGAGTGATCCGCCGCATGGCCGCTCTGGCCGCCTGCACTGCCCTGTCGCTGCCGATGGCGGCGCACGCCGGGAACCCGGCGCTGCCCGGCTGGTATGCCGATCCGGAAATCCGCGCCTTCGCGGGCGAGTACTGGATCTATCCGACGTATTCCGACCATGACGGCACGCCGGATGGCACGAAGCACTTCACGCCCGAGCAGGAAGAGGCGCGCAAGGCGAGTTCGATCCGCCCGTCCTACCTCTACCAGACGTTCTTCAACGCCTTCTCCTCGCGCGATCTGGTCCACTGGACCAGGCATGAGCACGTCATCGACGTCGCCACGATTCCCTGGGCCTACAAGGCGATCTGGGCGCCCTCGGTGATCGAGCAGGGCGGGCGCTACTACATGTTCTTCAGCGCCAACGACATTCAGAGCGATGCCGAGACCGGCGGCATCGGCCTTGCCGTCAGCGAAAGGCCGGGCGGGCCGTTCAGGGACGTACTCGGCAAGCCGCTGATCGGCGCGTTCCACAACGGCGCGCAGCCGATCGACCCCTTTGCCTATCGCGACGACGACGGGCAGGTCTACCTGTTCTACGGCGGGTGGAAGCACTGCAACGTTGTGCGCCTTTCCGCCGACATGCGCAGCATCGTGCCGTTCGAGGACGGCACGATGTACAAGGAGATCACCCCGCCGGGCTACGTCGAGGGATCGTTCATGATCAAGCGCAAGGGCACCTACTACTTCATGTGGTCGGAAGGGGGCTGGACCGGGCCGGACTATGCCGTGGCCTATGCCACCGCGCCGAGCGCGACCGGGCCGTTCACGCCGCGGGGGAGGATACTGGCGCAGGACTTCAAGGTCGCGCGCGGGGCGGGGCACCATTCGGTGCTCAACATCCCAGACACCGACGACTGGTTCATCGCGTATCACCGCCGCCCGCTGGGCGACGATGTGGGCGAGCATCGGCAGGTCGCGATCGACCGCCTTCGCTTCAATGCCGACGGCAGCATCGCGCCGGTGGTGATGACCAAGACCGGCGTGGCCGCGCAGAAGCCGCCGCGTCGATGAGTGCGTACATGACAATGCAGGGGACAAGGGTGAAGACTATCCGTGGTGCAATGATGCTGGTCGCCGGCGTATCCATGCTGGCGATGGCTCCGGCGGTGATGGCGCAATCGACTGAGGCCCCTGAGCCGCGCCCCGCCGCTCCGCCCGTCGCTGAGGCGGCGGAACCGGCGCTGGTCGATCTCGCCAATCCGTTGATGGGCACCGATTCCAGCTATGAGCTGTCCTATGGCAACACCTACCCCGCCGTCGCGGTGCCGTGGGGCATGAACTTCTGGACCCCCGTGACCGGCAAGATGGGCGACGGCTGGGGCTACACTTACGACGCGCACAAGATCAACGGCATCAAGCAGACGCACCAGCCCAGCCCCTGGATGGGCGACTATGCCGCCTTCGCCCTCTTCGCCGAGACCGGCCCGGTCAGGATCAAGGAGGAGGAGCGCGCTTCGTGGTACAGCCACAAGGCAGAGGAAAGCCGCGCCTACGGCTACAAGGTCTACCTTGCCGACTATGACGTGACCGCCGAGGTCGCACCGACCAACCGCGCCGCGCAGTTCCGCTTCACCTTCCCGGAAACCGAGCAGGCGCACATCCTGCTGGATGCCTACGCGGGCGGTTCGATGGTGAAGATCGACCGCGCCAACCGGCGCATCACCGGCTACGTGCGCAACAACAAGGGTGGCGTGCCCGCGAACTTCGGCAACTACTTCGTCGCCCAGTTCGACCACGATTTCACCGTCGGCCAGACCTGGGACGACAACGGCACTCTGGACGGCACCGAGATCCGCGAGGGCGACCATGTCGGCGCGGTGCTGACATTCACCACGAAGGCGGGCGAGCAGGTCGGCGTCAAGGTCGCGTCCTCGTTCATCAGCCCCGAGCAGGCGCTGCGCAACCTCGAGAGCGAGGTGGGCTCGGACAGCTTCGACCAGACCCGCGCCAAGGCGAAGCAGACCTGGGAGACCGAGTTCCAGCGCATTGCCGTCGACGATCCGGACATCGACAACCGCCGCACGTTCTACTCGGCGCTCTACCGGATGCTGCAGTTCCCGCGCAACTTCCATGAGGTCGATGCGAGTGGCAAGCAGGTCCACTACAGCCCCTACGATGGCAAGGTCCACGACGGCCCGCTCTATACCGACAACGGGTTCTGGGACACCTGGCGCGCGGTCTTCCCGTTCTTCGCGCTGATGTACCCGGAGCGGGACGGCGAGATCATGCAGGGCCTCGTCAACACCTACAAGGAATCCGGCTGGCTGCCCGAATGGGCGAGCCCGGGGCACCGCAACGTGATGATCGGCTCCAACTCGGCGATCCTGATCGCGGACGCCTATGCCAACGGGGTGCGCGGCTTCGATGTCGAGACGCTCTACAAGGCGATGATCAAGAACGCGACGACCTCCGAAGGGCGGCCGACCGACCGGATGGGCAAGACGCTGACCGCCGTCGGGCGCGAAGGCGTGGAGTACGACAACCGCCTCGGCTACGTGCCCTACGATGTCGGCATCAACGAGAACGCGGCGCGCACGCTGGAATATGCCACGGCGGACTTCGCGATTTCACGGCTGGCCGGGCAACTCGGCAAGACGGCGGATGCGAAGCGCTATGCCGCCAAGGCGCAGAACTACCGCAAGCTGTTCGATGCCGAAAGCGGCTGGATGCGCGGGCGCAACAAGGACGGATCGTGGGAGACCCCGTTCAACCCGCTCAAGTGGGGCGATGCCTTCACCGAGGGCAATGCGCTGCATTACAGCTGGTCCGTGATGCAGGACGTGCAGGGCCTGATCGACCTGATGGGCGGCGACCGCAAGTTCACCGACCGGCTCGACGGGATCTTCACCACGCCGCCGCTGTTCGACGACAGCTATTACGGGCAGGTGATCCACGAGATCCGCGAGATGCAGATCGTCGACATGGGCCAGTACGCCCACGGCAACCAGCCCATCCAGCACATGACGTATCTATACGACTGGGCGGGCCAGCCGTGGAAGACGCAAGGGCATGTGCGCGACGTGATGCGCAAGCTCTATGCCCCCACGCCGGACGGCTATCCGGGGGACGAGGACAACGGCCAGACCTCGGCGTGGTACGTATTCTCGGCACTGGGCTTCTATCCGGTGACGCCCACGGTCGGGCAGTACGCCATCGGCAGCCCGCTGTTCCGCAACGTGCGCCTGACGATGCCGGGCGGCAAGGTGCTGAGCATCGAGGCGCAGAACAACAGCGCCGCCAACGTCTACATCCAGTCGGCCACCCTCAACGGCCAGCCGTGGAACAAGCCCTGGTTGCCGCGCGAGGAATTGCAGAAGGGCGGCACGCTACGTTTCGTGATGGGCCCGACGCCGAACGAGCATTGGGGTTCGGCCAAGGCCGACGCGCCGTTCTCGATGACTTCTGCCGCAAAGGGCACCCGCTGAAATGACCACGATCAACCCGATGAACTTCCGCCGCCGCGAGATCCTCGCAGGCGCGGGGGTGCTGGCACTGTCCGCCGTTACCCTCCCCCCTCGGGCGGCCGGTGCCAGCACCTTGCAGGACAGGCGACCGCCGAAGGCCGACCGCCGCTTCACCAGCAAGGCGGTGGAGGCCGAGATCGCGCGGGTGAAGGCCAAGATCCGCGATCCGGAACTCGGCTGGCTGTTCGAGAACTGCTATCCCAACACGCTCGACACCACCGTCAAGATGGGCGAGGTGGACGGCAAGCCGGACGCCTTCGTCATCACCGGCGACATCAACGCGCTGTGGCTGCGCGACAGTTCGGCGCAGTTGCAGACATACGTCCACCTGACCCCGCAGGACACCGACTTGCGCCGCCTGTTCTGCGGACTGATCCAGCGGCAGGCGCGCTGCATCCTGATCGACCCTTACGCCAACGCCTACATGGAAGACCCCAACGCGCGGTCCAGCCTGCCGGCGATCTCCGACAAGACGCAGATGAAGCCCGGCGTTGCCGAGCGCAAATGGGAGATCGACTCCCTGTGCTACACGATGCGCCTTGCCCATTCGTACTGGACCGCGACGAAGGACAAGACGCCCTTCGATGCGCTCTGGGCGAAGGGCGCGGCGCTCGCGGTCGCCACGTTGCGCGAGCAGCAGCGCAAGGACGGGCCGGGGCCGTACCAGTTCCAGCGGGTCGACAAGTCGCCCACCGAGACGCTGATGTTCGGCGGCTTCGGCGCGCCGACGCGCAAGGTCGGGCTGATCCATTCGGGCTTCCGTCCTTCCGACGACGCCTGCCTCTATCCGTTCCTGATCCCGTCGAACCTCTTCGCCGTCTCCGCGCTGCGGATGCTGGCGCAAGTCCACAACGAGGCGCGGGGCGATGCGGCAGCGGCGCAGGACTGCGCGGCGCTGGCGGCCGAGGTCGAGACAGCACTGCGCGCCTATGGCCAGATGGACGACGGGCAGGGCGGCAAGGTCTGGGCCTTCGAGGTGGACGGCTACGGCAACGCTATCTTCATGGACGACGCCAATGTGCCCAGCCTGTCGGGCCTGCCGCTGCTCGGCGCAGCGGACCGCAGGGATCCGCTGTGGCAGCGCACGGCGGCGCTCGCATGGTCGCAGCGCAACCCCTACTTCTTCTCGGGCAGCGCGGCGCAGGGGATCGGCGGGCCGCATGTCGGCATGGACATGATCTGGCCGATGTCGATCATCACCCGCGCGCTCAACAGCGACGACGACGCCACCATCCGCCAGTGCCTGACATGGCTGAAAGGGTCCCACGGCGGCACCGGCTTCATGCACGAGAGCTTCCACAAGGATAACCCGGCGAACTACACCCGCCCGTGGTTCTCGTGGGCCAACGGTCTGTTCGGCGACCTGATCCTCGATCTGGAGAGGCGCAAGCCGCACCTGCTGCGCTGAGCTACTTCGCCGACCCCGCCGTCATTGCGAGCGGGTGAGGCGAGGTCAGCCCAGCGCCACGCCGCCGCTGTCCGGGGCCTTCCACAAGGCGCCGGGCTTGGGCAACAGGAAGTGGCTGAACGGCAGGATCGCCGCGCCCACTGCGGGGGCGTCTTCCGACAGCGCCGCGCGCGCCACCGGGGCGAGGGCGGGAATGCCGTCGAGCGCCTGCATCCGCGCGGCGGTACGCTCGGCAAGGCGTTCGACCAGCGGCGCAGGCAGGCGGCCGCCCATCAGCACGGCAGCGGGGTTGATGAGGCAGTTCACTGCCGCCAGCGGCTCGACGAGCTTGTCCGCCGCCACGTCGATCCAGCGATCGAGGCAGGCAGTGGCCGCTTCGGAAGCCCCCTCGAAGGCATCGGCCAGCGCGTGCCCTTCCGCCGCCAGCGCCTTCGCCAGAGCGGAGAGCGAGACGATGCTCTGCAACTGCTGGTCCGGCCCGCTCTCCATCGCTCGGGTGCGCATGAAGCCGATCTCGCCGCTACGGCCATTGGCGCCGCGCACGTAGTTGCCGTCCACCACCAGACCACCGCCGAGGCCCGCTGTCAGCAGGATGTAGAAGAAGCTGTTGATCCGCTGGCCCATGCCCAGCTGCATCTCGCCCATGGCGGCCGCCGCCGCGTCGTTCTCGACGAAGACGGGAGGGCCGTGCGGGCTTGAGAACAGGTCGGCCATGCGCACGCTTTCCCATTCGCCATAGGCGTCGGGACGGCCGGGCAGGTCCACCGAACTGAGCTGGTCCGGCACGGCCACGCCAATGCCCACGAGCTTCGCGGGATCGACACCAGCGCTTTTGAGCATGCCGTCGATGGAATCGCGGTAGAGCGCCTGCACCTGTGCGGGCAGGGCGAAGTCGATGTCCTCGCTCACGCGGGCGAGGATGGTTCCGGCGAAGTCCACCAGCACGATGGTGATGTGATCGCGGTCGATGTTGATGCCGATGGCGTGGCAGGCGTCGGGGCGGATCACCAGCTTGGTCGGCGGTTGCCCGCGTCCGCCGCGCCGCTGGCCGGCTTCCTCGATCAGCCCTTCGGCCAGCAGCTTCTTGCTGATGTTGGCGATGGCGGGGGCGGTGAGGCCGGTGATCCCGGCCAGTTCCACCCGCGTCAGCGAGCCGTTGACCCGGATCGCGTGGAGCGTGATGCGCTGGTTGTGATCGGCCGCACGTTCAAGGTTGGTGCCGGAGAGGCGCGGGCTGGTGGCGCTCGATCCCTTCAGCGGCATGGAACTGCCTGAGCGGATCCGCACAAGGGGGCGGAAAATGTCGATATCCTCGCCATTTCCCTCCTGTTCCACGCAGGGCCGGTCGCGTCAATGGGGCGTGTCGGCCGGTTCTGCGCAAGTGTCCCGGAAGTCGACGAACAACACCCTGCCACCGATGGCAAGCGCACCCTCGAACCGCACGCAGTCGAGGCGCTCCAGCGTGGTTTCGGCTAGGGGCTGGGGCTCCAGCGCGATGACGAAGCCGGTGCCCTGCGCGGTCGCTGTGGAGCCTGCATCGAGCCGTGTCATCGCGCAGGTGAAGCGTCCGCGCCGGGCCATGGCGTTGAGGTCCAGCACCGGGCCGCCCAGGGGCTCGCCGAAGACCGCTGCGCCGCCGTCGAAGGGCTGCGGCGGCGTGCCTGCGTCCAGTCGAACGTCGAGGTTCGGGCCGGTCAGCACCAGCGTTCCGTCGAGGACGGCCAGCACGCGGTCGATACCCGTGAAGGCCGAGAACGGGCCTGCGGTTTCGACTTTGGCCATGCTGAGGCGCCAAAGGAAGGTGTCCATCCCGGCGTCCGGCGGGAACACGGCGATTTCCCGCGTGGTGCCGCCGCCGTTCTTCCACGGCACTTCCGGGCAGTCGGTGGCGCGGATGATCTGGAAGGTGGTCATTGCTCGATACTCATGCATCAAACCCTCGTCATTGCGAGCGTAACGAAGCAATCCAGCGTCGTGCGTGCCCTTGGATTGCTTCGCTACGTTCGCAATGACGAAGGTTGGGGGTGTGCGGTGGGGGCTTCGACAAGCTCAGCCTGAGCGGGTTTGGGAGGGTGTTACCCTAACTCCGCTCACCTGCGAGCTTGTCGAAGGGTCAGACGCTTACAGGATTCCCGGCAGGTCCAGCCCCTTCTCCGTCGCGCAGTCGCGGGCGATGTCGTAGCCCGCATCGGCGTGGCGCATGACGCCGGTGGCGGGGTCGTTCCACAGCACGCGCTCCAGACGCGCCGCTGCCTCGGGCGTGCCGTCGGCGACGATCACCATGCCCGAATGCTGCGAGAAGCCCATGCCGACGCCGCCGCCGTGGTGCAGCGAGACCCAGGTCGCGCCGCTGGCAGTGTTGAGCAGGGCGTTGAGCAGCGGCCAGTCGGAAACCGCGTCCGAACCGTCCTGCATGGACTCGGTCTCACGGTTGGGGGAGGCGACCGAGCCGCTGTCGAGGTGGTCGCGGCCGATCACCACCGGGGCCTTCAGTTCGCCGTTGGCGACCATCTCGTTGAAGGCGAGGCCGAGGCGGTGGCGGTCACCCAGGCCCACCCAGCAGATGCGTGCCGGCAGGCCCTGGAAATGGATCTTCTCGCGCGCCATGTCGAGCCAGTTGTGCAGGTGCGCGTTGTCCGGCAGCAGTTCCTTCACCTTGGCGTCGGTCTTGTAGATGTCCTCGGGATCGCCCGAAAGCGCGGCCCAGCGGAACGGCCCGACGCCGCGGCAGAACAGCGGGCGGATATAGGCGGGGACAAAGCCGGGGAAGTCGAAGGCGTTCTCCACGCCCTCGTCCAGCGCGACCTGGCGGATGTTGTTGCCGTAGTCGGTGGTGGGCACACCCGCCGCCTGGAAGTCGAGCATTGCGCGGACGTGCTGCGCCATGGATGCCTTGGCGGCCTTGGCGACCGCTTCCGGCTCGCGCTCGCGGCGCTCGATCCATTCGGCGACGGTCCAGCCTGCGGGAAGGTAGCCGTTGACCGGATCGTGGGCGCTGGTCTGGTCGGTCAGCAGGTCCGGGCGGATACCGCGCGCGAACATCTCGGGCAGGATTTCGGCCGCGTTGCCGAGCAGGCCGACCGAGACGGGCTTATTCTCCGCATTGGCCTGCTCGATGATCGCCATGGCCTCTTCGATGGTCGAGGCCGACTTGTCGAGGTAGCCGGTGCGCAGGCGCATCTCGATACGGCTGGGCTGGCATTCGATGGCAAGGCACGATGCACCCGCCATGACCGCCGCCAGCGGCTGCGCGCCGCCCATGCCGCCAAGGCCCGCCGTCAGCAGCCACTTGCCCGAAAGGTCGCCGCCATGGTGCTGGCGGCCCATTTCCACGAACGTCTCGTAAGTGCCCTGAACGATACCCTGCGTGCCGATGTAGATCCACGAACCGGCGGTCATCTGCCCGTACATGGCAAGGCCGCGTTTATCGAGTTCGTTGAAATGCTCCCAGTTCGCCCAGTGCGGGACGAGGTTGGAGTTGGCGATCAGCACGCGCGGCGCATCGGCGTGGGTGCGGAACACGCCGACCGGCTTGCCCGACTGCACCAGCAGCGTCTCATTGTCTTCAAGGCGGCGGAGAGTCTCGACGATCCTGTCGTAGCTTTCCCAGTTGCGCGCGGCGCGGCCGATGCCACCGTAGACCACCAGTTCGGCAGGGTTCTCGGCCACGTCGGGGTGGAGGTTGTTCATCAGCATCCGCAGCGGCGCTTCGGTGAGCCAGGACTTCGCCGACAGCTCGGTGCCGGTGGCGGGCTTGATGACGCGGGTATTGTCGATACGGGTCATGAGGGTCAGGCTTCCTGAAGGGCGAAGGCGCGGGCGGCCTTCATGATCTGGGAAAGGGTATCGGTGATCGCGGCGGCGCGCGCCGGATCGAAGGCTGGGGGCCAGTTGGCCTGCGTCGGCGTCTCGGGCTCGTCCATGTAACCCCGGATGGCGAGTTCCATCTGGATGGCGTGGACGCCCTTGTCGGGCTCTCCGTAATGGCGCGTGGTCCATCCGCCCCGGAAGCGGCCGTCGAGGACGTGGCTCTCGCCTGACTGCGCGCAGATGTATTCCACGGCGGTGGCAAGCGCGGGATCGCAGGTCCTGCCGCCATTGGTGCCGATGTTGAACTGCGGCAGTTCGCCGTCGAACAGGCGCGGCACATGGCTGCGGATCGAGTGCGCGTCGTAGAGCACCACGCGGCCGTGAAGCGCGCGCAGCCGCTCGATCTGGGCGGTCAGCGCAGCATGGTACGGATCGAACCAGAGCGCGCGGCGGCGGGCGATCTCGGCTTCGTCGGGGGTGTCACCGGCATAGAGCGGCTCGCCGTCGAAGGTGGTCGTCGGGCACAGTTCGGTCGTCGCCTGCCCCGGATAGAGCGAGGCGCCTGAAGGATCGCGGTTGAGATCGATCACGCTGCGCGAGATGCGCGTGCTGACCAGCGTTGCGCCCAGATCGGCGGCGAAGGCGTAGAGTTCGTCCACCCACCAGTCGGCATCGCGCCGCGCCAGCCACTCGGACCGGAACCGGTTCCCCACGTCGGCAAGCTGGGTGCCGACGTGGGGCAAGGCGACGACGAGGGGGGCGTCGCCTTCGATGACTTTCAGCCAGTCGCTCACGCTACACCGGGGAGCGCGTCACCCGCAGAGGCGAGCAGCGCGCCCGAGCGGACCAGCAGGTTGGCCGCTTCCATGTCCGGATGGAAATGGCGGTCGTCATCAAGCGTGGGGACGACTTCGCGCAGGGCGGCATGGGCCGCCGCCAGCGCATCGCTGGAGGACAGCGGCGCGTGGAAGTCGACCCCCTGCGCGGCGGCGAGCAGTTCGATGCCCAGCACGGCGGTGGCGTTCTCCGCCATGTCGAGCAGGCGGCGCGCGCCGTGGGCGGCCATCGAGACGTGGTCTTCCTGATTGGCGGAAGTCGGGATGGAATCGACGCTGGCCGGATAGGCGCGCTGCTTGTTTTCGCTGACGAGCGCGGCGGCCGTGACCTGCGGGATCATGAAGCCCGAATTGAGGCCGGGGCGCGGCGTCAGGAACGCGGGCAGGCCGGACAGTGCCGGGTCCACCAGCATGGCGATGCGGCGCTCGGCGATGGAGCCGATCTCGCAAATGGCCATGGCGATCATGTCGGCGGCGAAGGCGACCGGTTCGGCATGGAAGTTGCCGCCCGACAGCGCCTCGTCGGTCTCGGGGAAGATCAGCGGGTTGTCGGAGACGCCGTTGGCCTCGATCTCCAGCGTGGTCGCGGCCTGGCGCAGGATGTCGAGCGCGGCGCCCATGACCTGCGGCTGACAGCGCAGGCAGTAGGGATCCTGCACGCGCGCGTCGTTCTCCAGATGGCTCGCGCGGATGGCGCTGCCGCTCATCAGGCCGCGCAGGGCATCGGCCACTTCGATCTGGCCGCGATGGCGGCGCAGCTGGTGGATGCGCGGATCGAACGGCGTGTCGGAACCCTTCGCCGCCTCGGTCGAGAGCGCGCCGGTGACGAGCGCGGACTGGAACAGCAGTTCGGCCTCGAACAGCCCCGCCAGCGCGTTCGCGGTAGAGAACTGGGTGCCGTTAAGAAGCGCCAGACCCTCCTTCGGGCCAAGCTCGGTGGCGTTCAGTCCCGCCTTGCGCAGTGCCTCGGCGGCGGGGAGGCGTTCGTTGCCCACGAAGATCTCTCCCACGCCGATCATCGTCGCGGCCATGTGCGACAGCGGCGCAAGGTCGCCGCTCGCGCCGACCGAGCCCTGCGAGGGGACCACGGGCGTCAGCCCCTTTTCGAGCATCGCCTCCAGCAGGGCCACGGTTTCCGGCCGCACGCCCGAGGCGCCCTGCGCCAGACTGGCGAGCTTCAGCGCCATCATCAGGCGGATCACTGGCACCGGCGAGGGCGCGCCGGTTCCTGCGGCGTGGCTCAGGACGATGTTGCGCTGGAGCGTCGCCAGATCCTCGTCCCCGATGCGCACGCTGGCGAGCTTACCGAAGCCGGTGTTGATACCGTAGACCGGCTCCCCCTTCGCGAGAATCCGCGCCACGGCGGCGGCGCTTTCGGCCACGCGGGGGGCACAGGCGGGATCGAGCGTGACGGGCGCGCCGCGATAGATCGCGCGCCACTCCGCCAGCGAAACGTTCCCAGGGATGAGCAGGACGGGATTCATTGACCACTCCAGATGCGGGCATGGAGCGGATTGAACCCCATGCGATAGACGAGTTCGGCAGGACGTTCGACGTCCCAGATGGCAAGGTCGCAGCGCTTGCCCGCCTCCAGCGTGCCGCGGTCGGACAGGCCGAGGGCAAGCGCCGCGTTGCGGGTGACGCCGGCAAGGCATTCGGCGACGGTGAGGCGGAACAGCGTCGCGCCCATGTTCATCGTCAGCAGCAGCGAGGTGAGCGGGGACGTGCCGGGGTTGCAGTCGGTCGCGAGCGCGATTCTCACCCCGGCGTCACGCAGCGCGCCGACCGGCGGCAGCTTCGTTTCGCGCACGAAATAGTAGGCGCCCGGAAGGAGCGTGGCGACGGTGCCCGATGCGGCCATGGCAGCGATGCCCGCCTCGTCCAGATGTTCGAGGTGATCCGCCGACAGCGCGCCGTGACGGGCAGCCAGCGCCGCGCCGTGGAGGTTGGAGAGCTGCTCGGCGTGCAGCTTCACCGGCAGGCCATGGCGCGCGGCGGCGGCGAACATGCGCTCGGTCTGCTCGACGCTGAAGCCGATGCCCTCGCAGAAGGCGTCCACCGCATCGGCAAGGCCCAGCGCGGCGACTTGCGGCAGCACTTCGTCGCAGAGCATGGCGATGTAGCCGTCCGCGTCGTGCGCAAATTCGGGCGGCAGGGCGTGCGCGCCGAGGAAGGTCGTGGTGATGGACACCGCGCGTTCCTCGCCCAAGCGGCGGGCGGCGCGCAGCATGCGAATCTCGCTCTCGCCGTCGAGGCCGTAGCCGGACTTGACCTCCACCGTCGTCGCGCCTTCCGCGATCAGCGCGTCGAGGCGGGGCAGGGCACCGGCGACAAGCGCGTCCTCGCTCGCGGCGCGGGTGGCGCGCATGGTGGAAACGATGCCGCCCCCGGCGCGGGCGATCTCTTCATAGGATGCGCCGTCGAGCCGCATCTCGAACTCGGCCGCGCGGTCGCCGCCGTGGATCAGGTGGGTGTGGCAGTCGATCAGGCCGGGGGTGATCCAGCGGCCTTCGCAGTCGATCACCGTCGCGGCGGCGAAAGCAGGGGCCTCGTCAGCGGGGCCTGCATAGACGATCATGCCGCCGCGTGCCGCGATCAGGCCATGCTCGACGACGCCGAGTCCGTCACCCGTCATCGTGGCGAGTCGAGCCCCTTTCCAGACGGTATCGCACTGCATCGGCCGGTCCCTCGTTTTGCCTGTTCCATTGTGATTGCACCGTTCCGAATTAATGTATAGACAAAAATTGAAAGCGAGGAGCAGATTCATGTCGGACGGGTCGGGCGGCGCGCCCAGGTCATTGTTTTTCGAGCATTGTCTGCTCGCCGACGGTTGGGCTCGGAACGTCCGGGTCAGGCTGGAGAACGGCCTGATCGCGGCAGTTGAGCCGGGTGCGGAGCCGCTTGCCGGGGAAGAACGCCACGCCTGCGCGCTGCCCGGAATGCCCAACCTGCACAGCCACGCCTTCCAGCGCGGCATGGCCGGTCTGGCGGAGCGTCGCGGGCCGTCGAACGACAGCTTCTGGACCTGGCGCGAGATCATGTACCGCTTCGTCGACCGCATGAGCCCGGACGACGTGCGCGCCATCGCTGCGATGGCCTATGTCGAGATGCTGGAGGGCGGCTTCACCCGCGTGGGCGAGTTCCATTACCTGCATCACGATCTGGGCGGACGGCCCTTCGCCGACCCCGCCGAGATGAGCGGCGCGGTCCTTGGTGCCGCCGCCGAGGCGGGGATCGGCATGACGCTGCTGCCGGTGCTTTATACCTATGCCGGGTTCGGCGCGCAGCCACCGCAGCCCGGACAGGCGCGTTTCATCAACGATATCGACGGCTATGCGCGACTGCTGGAGGGCGCTGAGGCCCATGCGCGCGGCTTGCCCGATGCGGTGGTGGGCGTCGCGCCGCATTCCCTGCGCGCCGTCTCGCCCGAACAGCTGCGCGCACTGGCGCCGCTCGCAAAGGGCCGCCCGGTCCACATCCACATCGCCGAGCAGGTGAAGGAAGTGGAGGACTGCCTAACATGGAGCGGGCAGCGCCCGGTCGAATGGCTGCTGGACAATGCCGAGGTCGACGGCCGCTGGTGCCTCGTCCACGCGACGCACATGACCGATGCGGAGACGCTGGGCATGGCGCGCAGCGGCGCGATCGCGGGGCTCTGCCCGATCACCGAGGCGAACCTTGGCGACGGGCTGTTCCCGGTCGAGGCGTTTCTGCAGGCGGGCGGGCGCTATGGCGTCGGCAGCGATTCCAACGTGCTGATCGATGCGTCCGAGGAACTGCGGCTGCTGGAGTACGGCCAGCGCCTGACCCGCCGCGCACGCAACGTGATGGCGCGTGGCAGCGGGCGCTCGACCGGCGCGGACCTTTACGCCGAGGCGCTGGAGGGCGGCGCGGCGGCGCTGGGTGTCGAGGGAGGCATCCGCGTGGGCCTGCCCGCCGATATCGTCAGCCTCGGGCTCGACCATCCGGCGCTCGTCCACCGGGAGGGAGACGCGATAACCGACAGTTTCGTCTTCGCCGCAGGGCGCTCGGCCATTGACTGCGTCTGGCGCCATGGCGACAAGCTGGTGAGCGGAGGCAGGCACCGCAGCCGCGACCGGGCGGTGCGGGACTACACCCGGGTACTGGAGAGACTGATCGCGTGAGAATGCCGCTGCACGAACGCATTCGGTCTGATTTCGAGGGACGTATACTGGGCGGGGAGCTTGCTCCCGGCGACCGGCTGCCCATCGAACAGGAACTGATGCAGGAATACGGCTGTTCGCGCATGACCGTGAACAAGGCGCTGTCCGCGCTGGTCGCGGCGGGGCTGATCGACCGGCGCAAGCGCGCGGGCACGTTCGTCGCCCGCCCCAAGGTGCACTCGATGGTGCTCGACGTGCCCGACATCGCCGCGCAAGTGCGCGAGCGGGGGCAGGACTATGCGTTCCGGCCCCTCAAGCGCACGGTGCGCGGCCCCGCCGACGACGAGGAGGAAGCGCTGCTTGCCGGCACCGGCCAGCTGGTGCAGATCGACGGCCTCCACCTCGTCGACGGCGCGCCGCTGGGCGTCGAGTTCCGTCTGGTGAGCGCCGAGGCCGTGCCCGAGATCGTCGGCGCGGACCTCGACACGGTGCCACCGGGAACCTGGCTGCTCCAGCATGTGCCGTGGACCGAAGCGGAAACGCGCATCTCCGCCGTCGGCGCCGTGGGCGACGAGGCCGAGTGGCTGGGCGTCCCCCAGGGCGCGCCGTGCCTCTGCGTCGAACGCCGCACCTGGCGCGGCTCGGAACGCATCACTTACGTGCGCCAGCTGTTCCTCGGCGACGCCTACGACATGGTGGCGCGCTTTGGGCCGGGGGCTTCGGGGCGGTAGGGGGAGGTCTGGTTTGGGTGGTAATCTGCCGTCAGCGACGCTTAAACCATTCTAGGAATGCGCCAGCGCAAAAACAAATGGCAAAGATGAATATTAAAGACCAGTAAACCCAAACGATGGATGGGGCACTTTTAAGGTGTGACAGGAAATATCCTGAATCGATGTAAATTCCTGCTCCTTTCGTTACCAGAACCTGCTTGGCCGCTAATCCAAGCATAATCGCGAGCATGCCCACCCATACGATTGGGTTCTGAAATTTTTCAATGCGTTCACGCCTCATACGCGGATGATGGCTTTGCACGGCAATGTCTGCAAGGGGGCGTCTGTCGCTCGACCGCTTTCCGGATTAAATCTTTGCAATGCTGCCATTCCGTTTTCGCGGGGCAGCGCGAAGTCACTCAAGTTGTGCCCATCTCGCAAGTGAGCAGAAAAAATGGACCAGGCAGAGGCGCGGAGGCGCGGAGGGGCAGCACTTTCCTACAGGCAGCGGGCTTCGATAGACTGCGCGCCATGTCCAGTCCGATCGCAAGGTTACACTACAAGGCGACACATCCAGCCCAAGGAGACACCTTCACCCTCTGGACCGTGTAAACCGTGTAAACCTGTCGCCTTGTGAAAAAAGGGGCGCCGTTTTCACGGCGCCCTCAGGGGGGATCACTTGCCCGCGTAAAGCGTGTTGAACAGCAGCTTGTAGGCCCCGTGCGACTGGGCGCGCCATTGCGGGCGGAAGCCGTAGAGGTAGACCTTGCCCTTGCCGTACTCGACCACGACGGCGGCCGCCTTGCCCTGGATCGCCTCCGGGTGGAGCAGGACGCCGCTACGCAGCGGGTTGCCGGTGGGGGCGTAGGAGGCGAGCACCTCGCCCTTGAAGCCGGGCTTGGTCTCGAAGGCGGGACCGCGCTCGAACATCACGATGGGGTCGAGCGGCATGCCTGCCGCCACCTTGGTCCCCGGCGTCAGGTTCACCTGCAGCAGCGCGCCCGAGCAGAAGAAGAAGTCGGCCTTGGCGTCCTTCAGGATGTTGGTGACGGGCAGGTCGAACAGGTCGATCACCGCGTCCGACGCATTGTTCAGCGCCACCAGCGTGCCGCCGTTCTTCACGAAGTCCTTCAGCTTGTTCGCGCCGTCCTCGCCGATGCCGCCCGCGTAAGGGGCGGGCATCTGGTTCGGGCTGAACCCGTCCATCAGCGAGGCGAGCGGGCCCTTGTACTTGGACTCGAAGTCCGCCGCCGGAGCGGTGTCGCCCGGGCGCGACTTGCCGGGGGCGGACATGTCGGGAAGGATGATCGTGTCGTACTTGCCCGCAAGGCCCGCCTTCACGTCGGCATTGTAGAGGCTCTTGGGCGCGAACTGGTACTGTTCCAGCAGCCAGCGGGTCCAGCCCTCGTCGATGTTCGAGCCCCACGGACGGTAGAGCGCGACGCGGCCCTTGCGCACGGCCTCCCCGGCAGGCGCACCGGCGGCGGCGGAGGCGCTCACGCCGTACTGCGCGGCGATCTTGCCCATGGCGTCGGGCGAGAGGCCGGTGAGGGCGATCTGGCCCTCGCTCCAGCTCGCCTTGCCGCCCGCCGCCAGCGCGGCGTTGAGTACGCGGTAGGAATTGTTGACGCGGCGATCGACGAGGAAGGTCGATCCGGTGCCGGTCACGCCGCCCGCAGGCGCCGCGGCGGCGGGCACCTTGGTGAGCGAGGCGCGCGCGGCGGCGTCGAGCGGCTGCGCGATCTTGTCCACCTTCACGCCCATCTGCATCGGCAGGGTCCAGCCGGTGACGTCGTAGGGCAGGTCCGCCGGGTTGCCGTCTCCGCCGAGGATCGCGTCGGGGTACTTCTGTGCGTCGAACAGCTCGCGCGCCAGACCGGCGAAGGGCTGGTCCATCGGGATGACCCAGCTGCCCGCCGCGTAAGTCGTGCCGCCGATCGCGGTGGGGGCGGAGGTCTTCATCACGTCGAGCCCGTGGGAGATCATCAGTTGCGCCAGCGAGGCGGCTTCGGGCACGTCCACCTGATCGGCGGGGATCACGTAGGCCGAAGGACCGTCCTTGGCGGCGGCGATGGTGTCGCGGCCCGCCTGATAGCGGTTGAACAGCAGCGTCTCGCGGTACTTCTGCGCGGTTTCCAGCACCGACATCGACGCGGTCAGCATGTAGTCGACCGAGTTTTTCAGGTGCCACTCGCCGCCCTTCCACGGGTGCGGGTACATGATCTGCGCCTTCAGATCCTGCTGCGACTTGGGGAAGTCCTCCACCTTCCAGGTCTTGGGCGTCGCGCTGTCGTGCGCGGTCTCGGTGAAGAACGAGATCGTGTTGCGGAAGACGTGGATGTAGTCGAGGAAGCCGGGGAACCAGTTGTCGAACCGGGCCTGCGCGATGGCGCCGGGCTTACCCTCGGTCTCCATGCGGGTCATGATGTTGGTGCCGATGGCGTTCGTCCAGATGCGCATCAGCGGGTTGATGTTGGACGAGACCGGATCGGCGAAGGGCGGCACCCAGATGCGCGCGGGGAAAGGCGCGACCTGGTGCTGGCTGTACCAGATCACCGGCGCGTATTCCTGCTCCGTCGCGTTGACGACCTGGCTCTCCTTCATGTTGAGCATGTAGCCGTCGCGGTTGTTGTCGTGCCCGACGTACTCCTGATAGAGCCACGGCGTCCGGCTGGTTTCCCACTTGGTCCCGCGCTGCTTGCGATACCAGTCGACCACCATGTCCTGCCCGTCCGGGTTCAGCGTGGGCCACAGGACGAGGATGACGTTCTTGAGGATGCCGTCCACTTCGGCGTCGTTCTTCGCCGAGAGCAGCTTGTGCGCCAGCGCCAGCGGCAGCTGGTGGTCGGACACTTCGCTCGCGTGCATGCCGCCGTCGATGTGGACGATGATCGGGCTTTCGGCGGCCAGCTTCTTCGCCTCCGCGTCGGTCAGCCCGCGTGCATCGCCGAGGCGCTTGGAGATCGCCTTGTACTTGTCGAAGTTGGCGATGTTCTCGGGGGAAGAGATCACCGCGTAGACGTAGGTCTTGCCGTGGGTGGTCTTGCCGCTTTCGAACAGCTTGATCCTGTCCGAAGCCTTGGCGAGCGCCTGAAAGTAGCGGACCGAGTCCTCATAATTGGCGAGATAGTAGTCCTCGCCGACCTCGTGGCCGAGCACGGCCTTCGTGTCGGGGACATTCTGGGCCGCTGCATTCTGGGCGAGCGCGGGGGCACAGAGCCCCAGCGCCGAGGCTGCCATCAGGACGCGCGCGAGACGCGCCGACTTCTGCGTTTTCATGTCGCTGGAACTCCGTGGGGGCAGGTGGAAACCGGATGGCGGCGTGGCATGGCGCTGGATTGCTTCGCTACGCTCGCAATGACGAGAGAGGGGAGGGGATCGTCCCCATCTTCGTCATTGCGAGGCCCGAAGGGCCGCGGCAATCCGGAGCGGCAGGAACTGCCCCGGATTGCCACGCTGCACTCGCAATGACGAAGCGTGGGTACAAGGTCAGAAGCTGCGGCGCAGGTTCACGCCGATGGTGCGCGGCGCGGCCGAGGTTGCGGCGTAGCTGTTCGGCGTGGACGACATCGACGCGCGGTTGATCGCGACCGCATCGAACACGTTGTTGACGAACAGATACACGCCCGTGTCGCTTTCCGGCAGTTCGAAGCCTACGCGCAGGTTGGCCAGCGCATAGTCGTCCATCTTCACGCGGTAGACGTTGGTCGGGCGGAACTCCGAGTAGGACGAGCCGACATAGTTGACGTCGGCGCGGGCGAAGAACTCCACGCTGTCGCTGACGGGAGTGCGGTATTCCGCGCCCACGGATCCGGTGAAGTGCGGGATGTAGGGGATGCGGTCGCCGGAGCGACCGGCGGCGACGACGGCGTCGCTGATCTGGTCCTGCGTCAGCTTGGCATCGAGGTAGTTGCCCGCGACGTTGAACTGCAGGCCCTGCACCGGACGGATGAACGCCTCGGCCTCAAGCCCGCGGATGCGCGCGGCGCCCGCATTCGACAGGAACGAGAACGCGCCGTTGGTGGTGCGCCCGCTCACCTGCATGTTGTCCCAGTCGATCTGGAACGCGGCAAGGTTCAGCGTCAGCGCGCGGCCCAGCAGGTTCAGCTTGCTGCCGACTTCGTAGTTCCACAGCTTGTCCGACTGGTACGGCGTGAGGTCAGCGGCAAGGCCGATGACCTGGTTCGCGCCGCCGGGGCGGAAGCCCTGCGATGCCGTCGCGTAGAACAGCATGTCGGGGTTGGCCTGCCACGATGCGTTGAACTTGAGCAGGGTGCCGTTCTCCGACGAGTCCACCGTGTTGAGCGGGCGGGTCGGCGCGCCGATCAGGGTCCACGCGATGTCGGTGAAGCCCGATACGGTCTTGTCGTAGTCGAAGTAGCGGATGCCGGCGGTCAGGCTGATCGACGGGGTGACGTGGTAGGTGCCCTCGCCGAAGACCGCGACCTGCTTGAGCTTGTCGAAGATCTCGCGGCGATAGAACAGCTGAACCGGGAAGATGATCTCGCCGGTCGCGTCGTCGGCGCGCGCGTCGGAGGAGGTCACGTCGTTCTTGCGGTTCTGGAAGAACGCGCCGACCGTCCAGTCGAACACGTTGTCGCCTGTGGAGCTGAGGCGCAGTTCCTGCGTGAAGTCCTTGGTCGATCCGGGATAGTAGATCGCCGCCGGGCTCAGGCTGTCGATGTAGCTGTAGTACGTCGAAAGCTGGTCGGACGAACAGGCGCCGCCCGCGTTGACGTAGGACGCGCAGCGCGCCGCCGTGCGGTAGGTGCCGATGTAGTAGCTGTCATCTGCCGCATAGGCGGACTTGCGGTGCTGGTAGCTGGTGATCGAGGTCAGGTTGGCGAAGCCCACGTCCCAGTTCGCGGTCAGGCTGTAGAGCTGCGACTTGTCGGTATAGGGCAGGTTGACCTGCGCGGCCGACTTGTAGTCACCCACCGAGGGGTTCCAGGTGGCGGAGACGGCATCGGTGTTCTCGAACGCGGCGGTGGCGTCGACCGTGAAGTTCGAGGTCGGCGTGAAGCGCAGCATCAGGCGCCCGCCGGTCGCGGTGTAGTCGTTCACGTTCTTGCGATTGAGGAACGTGTTGTCGATGTAGCCGTCGCTGTCGCGGCGGTAGAGCACCGCGCGCGCGGCCAGCACGTCCTTCACCAGCGGCACGTTGACCATGCCGTTGACGAAGTAGCCGAAGCCGCCGCCCTTCGTGGTCATCGCCTGACCCTCGACGGTGCCTTCGTACTCGTCGGTCGGCTTGTTGAAGATCACGCGGATCGCGCCGCCCATCGAGCTGGCGCCGTAGAGCGTGCCCTGCGGCCCGCGCAGCACTTCGATGCGGTTGACGTCGAACAGGGTGAAGTCGGCGGTGCGTCCCGCCGCGTCGCTCGACACGCCGACCGAGCCGGTGACGGGGGTGTCGTCATAGTAGACGCCCACGGTCGCCTCGCCCGATGCCTGTACGCCGCGAAGCGAGACGCGGCGCTGGCCGGGGCCGTTGTCCTGGATGCGCAGCGAGGGGACGAACTTCGCGTAGTCGGCGATGTTTGTCACGCCCGCGTTGGTCAGCGTCTCGCCGGTGAGGGCGGTGATCGCCATGGGCGTCGTCTGTACCGTCGTGTCGCGGCGAAGCGCCGTCACGACGATGTCGGTGCCGCTCTGTGCGCTCTCGGTGCCGTTCAGTGCATTGTCCGAAGCGGCATTCTGGGCATTTGCGGCTGCCGGGAGAGCGGCGGCGAGCGTGAGAACGATGGATGCGACCCCGCAGTTGAGCGCGGTGCGACGGAACTTTCCTTGGATGCTCATCGAGTTTCGTTTTCCCTCATGATGGCGAAGGCGGCTTCTTTCGGCCGGTCGCTCCACCGCTGTTGGCGACTCGCATGATGGCGCGTCGATAATGTATATACAAGAAATATTATTGCTCAAATAATGGGCGATCTGCAATTTGGGTTGCTTATTTTTTGAGCAGGCGCGCATGGCGCGAATGTCCCGTCCGGTCAAGGGGAGATGAAAACGATCTCGCGAATCGGCCAGTGGATGTTCTTGCAAATGCGTTGCAGAAGCGCTCAACTGCGGCAGAGTTCACTCCGGAGTTACGACCATCGCGATCATGGCACCGGCCGAGGGCGTGCGCGCTCCCACGGCCACGAGCGACAACTGGACGGCGCGGGCGCTGTTCACCGTGGCGTTCCTGGGCGTGACGGCGGGCGTGCAGATGAGCGATCGCGGCCTCCAGTCGATCCTGCTCTCCGCCATCCAGAAGAGCTTCGCCGTAGGCGACGCCACGATCGGCGCGCTGCAGGGGCTGGCGGGGGTACTGGTGGCGAGCGCCATTGCCGTGCCCATCGCGCGACTGGCGGACCGGGTATCGCGCAAGCGCGTGCTGTTCGGGCTGATCGCGGGCTGGGTGGCGCTGATGGCGCTCTCTGCGCTGGCGCCCAACTTCCCGCTGTTCTTCATTGGCCGCGCGGCCTCGGGCGTGACCGAGTTCGCGATGATCCCCATCGTCTACTCGCTGATCCCCGACCTTGCGCCCGAACGTCACCGCGTCGCCGCCAACCTGTCCTTCGCCGCGCTGATGGCGATGGGGGCGAGTGCGGGGTTTTACTTCGGCGAGGGCATCGTCCAGGCCGGGGAAGCGATGTTCGCCTTCGATGCGGAGCCGTGGCGCAAGGGCATGCTGCTGCTGGCGGTGGCGGGCATTCCGCTGCTGCTGGCAAGCCTGCTGACCGCCGACCCGCGCCGGGGCGTGGTGGCATCCGACGATCCGGTGTCGATCTCGCTCATCGGCTTCCTGCGCGAGCGCTGGCGGGCGGTGGGCCTGTTCGTGGGCGTGGCGGGCAGCCTGATGATCGCGGTGCAGGCGCTCAACCCGCTGATCGCGCTGGCGCTGGAGCGGCGCTACGGCGCGCCCATCATGGTGATCGGCCATGCGCTTGGTATCGTCACCCTGCTGACGAGCCTCGGTTCGCTGCCGGTCGCCGGGTTCCTCGACCAGATGCTGCGCCGCCGCTTCGGGCTGGCGGCAAGGCCGATGATAATGGGGGGCGGCGCGCTGGCGGCGGTCCCCTGCGTGGTGCTGCTCGTCACGGCGACGCACATCGACATGGCGCTGGTCTTCGTCGGGCTGTTCCTATTCCTCACCTGCATCGCCAACGCCCTCGTCCCCACGATCCTGCAGGATCTGACGCCCGAGGCCCTGCGCGCCCGCAGTTTCGCGGTGTGGAGCTTCGTTGTCTCGATCTTCTGCGCGGTGGGGCCGGTCGTGGCCGGAGCGATTTCGGACCTGTTCCTCGGCGGGTACCTGCTGACCGCGATCGCGGTGACGGCGGTTCCGGCACTGCTGCTCTCGGTCGCCTGCGCTACCCGGTCGGCCCGCAGCGGCCCGGCATGACCGCCATCAGAGCGCCATCGACACCGCGTCGTATTCGTTGAGATCCACTTCCATCGCCAGCGTGGACTCGTCCGCCTCCTCGGCGCGGGTGTTGTAGTAGTGCGCGTGGGCGCGGCCCTTGAGCATCGTGTAAGCCGTGCGCGGGCGGCGTAGTTCCTCGTAGCGGGCGAGCGCGGCCAAGGTGTCGTCCTGCGCTTCGAGAAGGCGGGCGAGCACGATAGCGTCCTCGATCACCATCCCCGCGCCCTGTCCGAGGAATGGCAGCATCGGATGCGCCGCGTCGCCAAGTAGCGTTATTGCGCCCACCGACCACTGTTCGCGCACGTCGCGGTCGAACAGACCCCACTTGAACAGGCCCCCGGCGGGCGTCGCCGCCATCGCCGTGGTGACGGAGGGGTGGAAATGGCCGAAACGGTCCATCATCTCGTCGAGCGAGGAGGGGATGACCCAACCTTCCTCCGCCCATCCGTCCACGACCGCGAAGCCCAGGAAGTTCAACGTAGAACCCTGCCGCACCGGGTAATGCGCGACATGGCAGCCCTCGCCGATATGGATGCCGACCGGCTCGGCGCGGAAGCTTTCGTCGAGGTCGGCCATCGGCACGAGGCCGCGCCATGCGACGATCTGCGTGAAGCGCGGGCTCTCCATCCCGAACAGTTCGGTCCTGACCCGCGAGCGGATGCCGTCGCAGCCGACGATGATATCTGCCTCGACCCGCGCGCCATCGGCGAACAGGGCAGTGGGGCGGGCCGCGTCCGGTTCGATGCCGATCAGTTCGCAATTGAGCTTCACGCTGCCGGGAGCCTGCGCCTCCAGCGCGCGGACGAGCATGTCGTGCAGGTCGCGGCGGTGGATCTGGAGCAGCGGCGCGCCGTAAGTCGGGCGCATCATGCTCTTGCGCTCGAAGGTGCGCAGCACTTCACCGGTCTCGCCGTTGCGGATCATCTGGTGGATCGGCTCCTCGCCGATGCGCTCCAGTTCTTCGGCGAGGCCGAGGCTGGCCAGCACTTTCGTCGCGTTGGGCCAGAGCGTCAGGCCTGCGCCCACTTCGCCCAGCGCGGGCGCGCGCTCGTAGACGATGGGCGCGAAGCCGCGCTGCCGCAGGGCCAGCGCCAGTGTCAGGCCGCCGATACCGGCGCCGATGATCGCGATCTCACGCTGCTGCATGTGCTCTCCGTTGAATGTCAGGCGTCGGTGGTCTCGGCGGCGACATTCGCCCGCCAGACCGCAAGGTCGCGCTTGAGGAACTGGGCCAAACTCGTCGGCTCCCGGCCGAGCAGGGCGCGCAGGACGGTGGCCGAACCGTCGAAGTCATGCCCGCTGTACCAGTCCGCCACCTTGCCGAAGAGGCGCACACGCTCGGCGAAACGCGCGGGGTCCGGGTCGGGGCCGATGACGGATTCGATGACCTGCTCCGGCATCACGCGCAGGACGGGGACATCGCGCGACAACAGCGCGGACAGACCTTCGGCGATCTGCCATGCGGTCAGGCAATCGCCGGAACAGAGTTCGTAAGTCGCGGCATGGTGCGTATCCGGCCCTTCGATCAGGACGCGGGCGGCGACTTCGGTCACGTCGGCGAGGTCGACCAGCGCCTGCCTGCGATCAAGGCTCCACGTCAGCCGGAACGGGTCGCCTGCGAAGGCGGCACGATGCTGAAGCGTCTGCATGTAATGGGCAGGGGCGAGCACGGTCCAGCGCAGCCCGGATTCCAGCAGCGCCTCCGAGACCCGCAGTTTCATCGCGTGCTGGCTCAGCGCACCGATCTGGGGATGCAGCACCGAGCCGAACACGAAATGCCGGACCCCGGCGCGCTTCGCCGCCCGGATCGTGGCAAGGCCGATGTCGTCCTCGCGCGGATGCGCATTGGGGCCGAGGTGATAGACCGCCGACACGCCCGCCATCGCCTGACCCAGCGCAGCGTCGTCCAGCAGGTCGCCGCGTATCGCCTCGGCCGCTCCCAGCTTGCGCAGCGCCTCAGGATCGGCGGCGATGTCGAAGGCGCGGACCTGGCATCCCGCCTCCGCGAGCCTCGGGATCAGCAGCCGCCCCTGATTCCCCATCGCCGAGGTGACGAGGATCGTGCGCGGCGTGCTCATGCCACCGTCGGCCGCACCATCTCGCGCCAGTCCCCGCCAGCGGGCACGTCGAAGATTTCGGTCCTGATCCGGCCGTAGATCGCCGCATCGTCCGGGCGGCCCCAGGCACCCTTCCCGTCGCGATGGTCCTCCAGCGCCTTCAGCATCCCCTTGCGGAAGCGCACAAGCGTCATGTCGGTGGAACTCAGGTGCTCGAAGCGGCGATCCACCACTGGGCCCATCGACTGGAGCACCGCGAAGTCCTCGTAGAAGACGTGGCGGTTGGTGATGCCGCTGAAGTGGCCGTTCCTCATCGCCTCGCGATCCTGCGGCCAGCCCAGCGGTCCCGGCGCGGGGTCGGAGATGTCGTTCTTGTCGTGGTGCGTATAGAACCAGATGCGCTCGACCTCGCCGTCCTCGAAGGGGCGGTAGGGGTTGTAGGTGACATGGATCTGCAGGCTGTTGCCGTCGTCCACCGGCACCGCGATCACCAGCGAGCGCTCGCGCCCTTCGTTACCGGCAAGGAAGGCGTAGAACGGTGCGACGACTTCGCGCAAACGCACGTCGCTGGAGCCGTCGGCGCGGCTGCGGATCGCCGCCTCGCGGATGCCGAACTCGGTATCGTCGAACTCCAGCTTCGGCGCGGTGTCGGTGCCCCAGTTCTCGGCGTTCTTCTTGGCGTTGTCGGTCATCGCCAGTTCGACCGAACTGCGGTGGAGGTAGCCGAGGTGCGCGGAGTCCAGCACGGATTCGAGGTTCTGCAGCCAGTTGAACGGCAGGATCGCGATCTTGATGTCCAGTTGCTCGGGCGAAAGCCCGGTGAATTCGAACGCGGGAAAGGGCGGCGCCTGATCCTTCGGGCCGAGAAATACCCAAATCATGCCCCCGGCCTCATGCGCGCTGTACGCGCCCAGCCTGACGCGCTTCATCAATGCGTTGCGGTGCGCCTCGAGTTCGGTCGGCGCCTCGATCAGATCGCCGTCAGGCGCGTACTTCCAGCCATGGAAGATGCAGCGCAGGCCGCCTTCCTCGTTGCGGGCGATCGACATCGAGGCGCAGCGGTGCGGGCAGCGCTCGTCGACGAGGCCGACGCTGCCGTCGGGGCTTCGGTAGGCGACGAAGTCCTCGCCCAGCAGCCGCACCTTGACCGGCGCGCCGCCCGCTTCGAGCCGCTGGGAGCGCAGGACCGGGATCCAGTAGTTGCGCATCAGCGCGTTCATCGGCGTGCCCGGCGAGACCTCGGTCAGCAGGGCGTTGTCGGCGGCGCTCAGCATATGTGTACCTCCCGTCAGTCGGGCGAGAGGCGCTCGTCCACAGGCGCGGGGAGGAAGGTGATCCCCGCCCGCGTCAAGCCTGCCTTGCCCTGTCGAAACGCCTGCACCTTGCCCGCAAAATGCCTGTGCAGGCTCTCGCGACGGCGCGTTTGCGTCAAGGGTGCGACAGATGCCTCTCCTGCACAGGGGTATGCGCAGTAGGGAGCGGGAGGTAGGCGCCTGCGTGCAGTCCGGCGCCATTTTTTGCATACAATCCAAATCGGCAGAAATCCGCCATTCTCACGCGCACGGCATGCAGAATTGCGACATCTATATGCGGATTTGTACGAGATCGGCGAGAGAACGGATTGACCG
Source organism: Novosphingobium kaempferiae (assembly GCF_021227995.1). Classification (NCBI taxonomy): domain Bacteria; kingdom Pseudomonadati; phylum Pseudomonadota; class Alphaproteobacteria; order Sphingomonadales; family Sphingomonadaceae; genus Novosphingobium; species Novosphingobium kaempferiae. Next base: position 1,814,033 of record NZ_CP089301.1, on the reverse strand, counting down.
CTCCTAAATTTGTATACTAAAAATACAAAAATGACACGCGCCGTGCGAGAATCGGGTGCGAGACGGGACATTCGGGTGTGCGGGCGAACAGGCCCGCGATGACGGGAGCCACCAAGGGCGATGAGTGACGAGCTTCAGCAGAACTACGCGGCCGCGTTCGGCGGCAAGGCCGGTTTCGGGCGCTCGCCCGCGCTGATCCTCATCGATTTCGTCGAAGCCTACTTTGCGCCCGAAAGCCCGCTCTATGCCGGGGTCGAGGCGGCGCTGGCATCGGCGCTGCGCATCCGCGAGGCTGCGCGGACGGCGAAGGTGCCGGTTATCCTGACCAACGTGGTCTACCATCCCGGCGGCATCGACGGGGGCCGCTTCTTCGAGAAGGTGCCCGCGCTCAAGGCGTTCGAGGCGGGCAACCCGATGGGCGCATGGCCCAAGGGCCTGGAGCCGCAGCCCGACGAGATCGTGCTGACCAAGCAGTACCCGAGCGCCTTCTTCGGCACCTCGCTGGCCTCCACGCTGACGGCACGGGGTATCGATCAGGTGATCCTGACCGGCCTTTCCACCAGCGGCTGCGTGCGTGCGAGTTGCATCGATGCGGTGTCCTACGGGTTCCGCACCGCCGTCGTCGCCGAGGGCTGCGGCGACCGTCATCCCGGACCGCACGAAGCGAACCTGTTCGACATGAACGCAAAGTACGCGGACGTCGTCTCGGAAGAGGCCATCGTCGCCTATCTCGCCTCGCTGGAGCAGGGCGCATGATCGAGATCGTCGAGGTCGCCCCGCGCGACGGGCTGCAGAACGAGAAGGTGCTCGTCTCGCTGGAGGACAAGGCCGAACTCGTTTCCCGCGCCATCGACTGCGGCGCGCGGCGGATCGAGGTGGGCAGCTTCGTCAACCCGAAGAAGGTGCCGCAGATGGCGGGAACCGACGAACTCGTCGGCATGCTGCCCCGGCGCGACGACGTGACCTACATCGGCCTCGTCATGAACCGGCGCGGGCTCGATCGCGGGCTGGTCGCGGGGATCGACGAGGCGGGCGCGGTCTGCGTCGCCACCGATACCTTCGCGATGCGCAACCAGGGCCAGACGAGCATCGAATCCGTGGGCGTCGCGGCGGACATCGTGCGCGCCGCCATCGAGGCCGGGAAGGGCGGGCAGGTCACCATCGGCGCCGCTTTCGGCTGCCCCTTCGAGGGCGAGGTCGATCCCGCTCACGTCGTCGAAATGGCACGCAGGCTGGCCGAGGCGAACCCGCGCGAGATCGCGTTGGCCGACACCATCGGCGTCGCCGCGCCCGCGCATGTCGATGCACTGGTCCGTCGGGTGGTCGAGGTGATCGCGCCGATCCCCGTGCGCGTCCACTTCCACAACACGCGCGGCACCGGACTTGCCAACGCATGGGTCGCGGTGGCGGCGGGGGCGACCGTGGTCGACACCTCGCTCGGCGGGCTCGGCGGCTGTCCGTTCGCGCCCAAGGCCACCGGCAACGTGCCGACCGAGGACGTCGTCTACATGTTCGAAAGGTCCGGCATCGCGACCGGGCTCGATCTCGATCGCCTGATCGAAGCATCGCAGTGGCTGGAGGGGGTCATGGGCAATCCCCTTCGCGCCATGGTCACGCAGGCGGGGAACTTCCCGGCCGTGGCGCTCGGCAGAGATGGATGAGCCTCGTCATCGAAACCGTGCGCGCCGCGTGCCTCGCAAACCAGACTTGAGGGCCTCCGCCAGCCCGAATGGCGATAACGACAATGCAGGAAGAACAAGGAATGACGAACAACGGGGCGCTCTCCGACATCCGGGTGCTTGAACTGGGCCAACTCATCGCGGGGCCGTTCTGCGGGCAGCTGCTGGGCGACATGGGGGCGGAAGTCATCAAGGTCGAGCCGCCGCAGATCGACGGCAAGGGCGGCGGCGACCCGATGCGCAACTGGGGCCACGGCGAGGCGAAGCTTTGGTGGGAAGTCGTCGCGCGCAACAAGAAGTCGGTCAGCGCCAACCTGCGCGTGCCCGAGGGGCAGGAGATCGTCCGCAAGCTGGCCGCCCATGCCGACATCCTGATCGAGAACTTCAAGCCGGGCACGATGGAGAAGTGGGGCCTTGGCCCGGACGAACTCCATGCGATCAACCCGCGCCTCATCATCGTGCGCGTCTCCGGCTATGGCCAGACCGGGCCGTACTCCTCGCGCGCCGGGTTCGGCGGCATCGGCGAGGCCATGGGCGGATGGCGCTACATCGTCGGCGACCCCGACCGCGCGCCGAGCCGCATGGGCGTCTCCATCGGTGACAGCCTCGCCGCGACTTACGGTTGCATGGGCGCGCTCGCCGCGCTCCACGCGCGCGAGCGCACCGGCAAGGGGCAGGTCGTTGACAGCGCGCTCTACGAAGCGGTGCTGCAGGTGATGGAGAGCCTCGTGCCCGAATACATGGTCTCGGACCATGTGCGCCAGCGTACCGGCTCGATCCTCGAAGGCGTCTCTCCCTCCAACGTCTATCCGACCAGCGACGGCGAATACCTCATCGGCGCCAACCAGGACGCGGTGTTCAGGCGCCTCTGTGCCGCGATGGGCCGACCGGAGCTGGCGAGCGATCCGCGCTACGCCACCCACGTCGCGCGCGGCGACAACCTGCGCGAACTGGACGATATCATCGCCGACTGGACCCGCACTCTCACGGTCGAGGAACTGGAAGCGAAGATGATCGAGTTCTCGGTCCCCGCGGGCAAGATCTACCGCGCCGCTGAAATGCTGGAAGACCCCCACTTCGCCGCGCGCGAGGCGCTGATCGACGTCGAGCATCCGCGCTGGGGCACCTTCAAGATGCAGAATGCCTTCCCGAAGATGTCCGGCACGCCATCATCGGTCCGCCGCCGCGCGCCGCTGGAGATCGGGCAGGACAACGCCGAGATCTACGGCGGCCTGCTGGGAATGCAGGACGACGAGATCGCCGCCCTCAAGGCCGGGCAGGCGATCTGAGTTGGCTGCCGGCGCACTCACCCAACGTGCGCCGGCAGCCACAACCGTTCGCTACGCTAGCAATGACGATAGCATAAGCGCGGCTAATCTCCGTCACCTTACTTTCACCCGTCGCCCCTGCGAAGGCAGGGGCCCATCAGGTCTCTCACCAAGGCTCCTGGCTCACCGCGAGGACGCGAGGCGGGATGGGCCCCTGCCTGCGCAGGGGCGACGGGGTGTTTGGGCCAGCGCAAGCGCCAGCCAATCCAGACCCTCAGTCCACGCCCTCGGCCGGGTTGAGGCGCGCATGGAGCGCGCGGCGGATATGCGCGATCATCAGCGCCTCCGCCCAATCGGGATCGCCCTGTGCCAGCGCGGCGGTGATCTCGGTGTGCTCGAGGTAGCTGCGGCCGAGTTGGTCGCGGCTGTAGGCCATGGCGGTCTGCTGGACCACCGGCTGCATCACCAGCTTGCTGAGCAGCGCGGCAAGGCGGTCCGACGCCGCGATCTCCAGGATGAGCGAGTGGAATTCCGCGTTGGCCGCAAGGTAGGCCTGCACGTCGAGCGTCTTGGCGTCGAGCACCTCGCGCAAGTCCTCGTTGATCGCGCGCAGGCGCGTCACCTGCGCCTTGGTCGCCCGCGTGGCGGCGCGCCGCACCGCATAGCCTTCGAGCATGCCGCGCAGGGTGAAGACTTCCTCGATGTCCTCCAGCGTCCACTCGGCCACGAACGAGCGCTGGCTGTCGGTGCGGCGCACGAAGAGTTCTGTCTCCAGCCTGCGGATCGCGTCTCTCACCGGCGTGCGCGAGACACCGCACAGGCTTGCCAGTTCCTCTTCCTTCAGCTGCGTGCCCGGGGCGAGTTCGCCCGACAGGATGCGCGCGCGCAGTTCGAGATAGGCCTGGTCGCTTGCTTTCGACAATTCTGCCTCCCTGATCCGGGCATGTCATGCGCCCGGCATCGTGTCCGTCATCACCGTTATCGGAAATCGCACAATATGGAAGCTGCAAAAGTATACAATGGTATGCGGGCGTTCGGCGTGCGAGCGGCGGCATGACTGAGCGCCTGACCGAAACCGCTCCCGCGACAGCAGCCCCGAGCCGCCGCGTGTGGTTGATCGTGGCGGTGCTCTTCCTGTGTACCATGCTGGTGCAGGGCATGGCTCTGGGCGGCATTGTGTTGTTCGATGACCGCGTTCTGGGTGCTCTAGGTGCATCTAGGTCCGCGTTCAAGTTCCGCGATCTGGTCTACATGCTGGCCACCTCGTTCTCCTGCCTGATGATGGCGTGGCTGACCGAGAAGATCGGCGTTCGTGCAGTCGTGACGCTGGGGCTGGTGGCGCTTTCGGCGGTGCTGATGGGCTATTCGGCGGTGACCTCGCTCGGCCAGCTCTACGCGCTGCAGGGGCTGCTGGGCTTCGCCTATGCTTGCGTCCATGTGGTCGTGCTGATGATCGTGCTGTCGCGCTGGTTCGCGGTGGACGACCCGCGGCGGGGCATCGCCGTCGGCATCTGCGTGGCGGGGGCAAGTTGCGGGGCGGTGCTGATGGCGCAGGTCGCCTCGGCCCTGATCGCGCAGATGCCCTGGCGTCAGGTGTTCCCGATCCTCGCCGCGCTGCCCTTCGCAGTGGTGCCCTTCGTCTGGCTGGTGATCCGCACGCCCGAAGACGGCAGTAGTGGCGACTGGCTGATCTCGCGCGAGGGGACTTTCGGCTTCTCGTTCAGGCTGTTCTGGCGGCGCTCGACGGCGATCCTGATGGCGGCGCTGGTGCCGGTGTTCTACGTTTCCGCCTGCATGGCCGCGCATGCGGTGCTGATGCTGCGCGACAAGGGCCTGTGCACCGGCGTCGCGGCGGGGGCGGTGAGCCTGATCTTCAGCCTCGGCCTCGTCGGCAAGTTCGGGTCCGGGTTCCTGCTGCTGCGCCTCAGCCTGGAGCGGGCATGGCTGCTGATGATGGGCTGCATGCTGGCGGGCTCGCTGCTGCTGGCGGTGTTCCCGGAACAGGCCTACATGCCCGGCCTAGCGCTGGTGGGACTGGGCTGGGGCGGCTGCTTCCCGCTGGCGCAGCTCAAGATCGGCGCGGTCTATCGCGGACCGGCGCTGGCGCAGGTGCTCGGCCTGTTCGTGGTGTTCGAGAGCTTCGGCTCGGCCGCCGGCGCCTGGCTGACCGCGCTGATGTACGACGCGTTCGGTGGCTACGGCGTGCCGTTCACGCTCAACTGCCTGCTGCTGGCGGGCGGCATCGTCGCCTCCATCGCGGAAGAACGTATGCGTGTTCGTCAACGGGGTTAAAGTATACAAACATCGACAGGCCGTCAGCCCCGACCCACACTCGCCCCCGCACAATTCCTCAAGCCTAAGGACTGACTGATGGCGACGGCAAGCGAGAACGGCATTCATCTCTGGTACGAGACCAAGGGCGAAGGCCCGCCGGTCATGCTGGTCGGCGGCTTCGCGCTGATCGACTCCCAGTGGGAATACGTGGTCGACGATCTTGCCGCGAAGTATACTGTCGTCAACTGGGCCTTCCGGGGCAGCGGCAAGTCGGACTGGACGATGGCGTGCCCGCCCACGGTCGATCAGTACGCCGAGGACATGCGCATCGTCATGGACGCGGCGGGGATCGAGAAGACGGCGATCTGGGCCACCTCCACCGGCGCGCCCGTGGCGCTGCGCTTCGCCGCCAAGTACCCCGAGCGCGTCACCGCGCTCTGCACCTACCCGTGGTTCAAGAGCGACGACACCTGGCGCGGAATCATGGATGCAGCCTATTATGTGGGCAGGAACTTCGGCGTCGATCACATGTCGCGCCTGTTCGCGGGCGCGGTGTTCCCGGCGGACCTGCTCTACGAGCCGGGCGGCATCGCCTACGAGGTCTGGGCCAAGAAACGCTACATCGAGAACGTCAATCCGAACACGCTGAAATGGGTGATCGAGGCTTACAAGGAAGTCGACCTGACGGGCGACGTGAAGCGCCTCGAATGCCCGACGATGCTGCTGATGGGCAACGATTCCGCCCAGAACACGCGCGAGGAGATGAAGGAGGTGTCCTACGACTACCTCGTCGGCAGCTTCCTCGAACTCAAGCCCGACTGCGAGGTGGCGACCATCGAGAACGCCGGTTCGACCTATTGCATGATTACCAGCGCCGACAAGTGCAGCGCCGCGGCCATCGAATTCTTCGACCGCGTCGTTCCTCGCTGACGGGCAGGGGCCGATGGGCAAGCTGGAGGGCCGCGTCGCCATCGTCACCGGTGGCGGGCGCGGCATCGGCAGGGCGACGGCGGAACTCTTCGCGCGGGAAGGCGCGAAAGTGGTCGTCGCCACCCGCACCCGCGAGCCGGGCGAGGAGACGGTCGAGGCCATCCGCGCCGCCGGGGGCGAGGCGTACCTCGACGTCCTCGACATGGGCGACCGCGAGGCGGTGCGGGCGATGGTGGCGCGGGCAGTCGGGACGTTCGGGCAACTCGACATCATGCTGCACAACGCCGCCTACATCCCCTTCGGGGCCATCGGCGAACTGTCCGACGCCGATCTCGACAAGGTGTTCGATGTCGGCCTCAAGGCCTGTTTCTGGCTTGCCGCCGATGCGCTGCCGCATCTGGAGAAGAGCGCCCACGCACGCATCCTCATCACCTCCTCGCTGGCGGGAACGCGGCGCAATTTCGTGAACCTCGTCCACTACGGCGCGCTCAAGGCGGGGGTGAACGGCTTCATCCGGGGCGCGGCGCTGGAACTGGCGCGCAAGGGCATCAATGTGTCCGGCATCGAGCCGGGGCTGGTGCTCGGCCACGCCCTGCGCGAAAGCGCATCGGACGAGGCGCTCGACGCCATGGCGTCCGTCATCCCGATCCCGCGCGTGGGAATGCCCGAGGAGATCGCGCAGGGTTTCCTCTATCTCGCGTCGGACGATGCGCGCTATGTCACCGGGCAGACCATCGCCATCGACGGCGGCATCTCCGTGGGCCGTCTCGACAACCTGAAGTTCGACCGCCTGCCATGAACGCCGCGTCCGTAGCCCCAAGTTCCGTCGCCCCAAGTTCCGTCGCCATCGTCACCGGAGCCGCCAGCGGAATAGGCCACGCCATCAGTCTGGCGCTTGCCGATGCAGGCTATCGCGTGGCGCTGGTGGACTTCGATGCCGAGGGGTTGGAGCGCGTGGCGGCTGAGCGCAAAGCCTTCGCCCCATTCCTTTGCGACATCACCGGGATCGAGGCGCTGCCCGGCCTAGTCACGGAGATCGCGCAGAGCCTCGGCGCGCCCTTCGTCCTCGTCAACAATGCCGCGAAAGGCGGGGGCGGCGCGATCGCCGACGTGACACCCGATGCATTCGACGGCGTGTTCGCGGTGTCGGTGCGGGCCAGCTTCTTCCTGACGCGCGCGGTCGTGCCGCTGATGACCGGGGGCGGGCGGATCATCAACGTGTCGTCGCTGATCGGCGCGCGCGGGGCGGCGGCCAATTCTCACTACGCCGGGGCCAAGGCCGCGATGATCGGCTTCACCCGCGCCTGGGCGCAGGAGTTCGCGGGGCAGGGGGTGACCGTCAACGCCATCCTCCCGGCGCTTACCGACACGCCGATGACGCGCGCGGCGATGAGCGAGGCGGACATCGCGGCGCGGGCGGCTGCGATCCCGATGGGGCGGCTTGCCTTGCCTCGGGACTGTGCGGATCTGGCGGTGTTCCTTGCCTCCGAGCAGGCACGGTTCCTTACCGGGCAGGTGCTGAGCCCAAATGGGGCGGAGTTTACCGGGGCACTTTGAGGCAGCAGCATATAACACGATTGCGCTCGATTATGTCACCGTCATTCCCGCGAAGGCGGGAACCCATCTCTTGACATCTCGTGTTGCAACGGCATCAGATGCGTCCTCGCCTTCGCGGGGATGACGATTATATTTTTCGCCGAAAGCGATCGTGCTTCAGAAGCAAGACGACGCAAGACCTATACCTCATCCTCCCATTTTCACCACGGTACGAACGCTCCGCTCATACCAAGTTGACCGCATCCCGGCCCGATGCCTCAATCTCGGTCCATGAACTTCCAGCATCTGCGCCACTTCGTCGTCACTGCCGACACGGGCAACATGCTCAAGGCAGCCGAGACGCTTCACATCAGCCAGTCGGGCCTTTCGCGCAGCATTGGCGCGCTGGAGAACCTGCTCGGGCTGCCGCTGTTCGAACGCAGCGCCAAGGGGGTGGAGATGACCGCCTTCGGACGCCAGTTCTATCCCCACGCGCGGTTGATGCTCAACGAGTACAACCGCTCGATGGACGAGTTGAAGACGTACCAGAACCTCAAGGGCGGCTCGCTGCGGCTCGGCATCAACAACAGCTTCGCCTACGTCCTGATCCCGAGCGTGGTTGCCGAACTGGTGCGCCGCTGGCCGGGCATCCACGTCGATATCGCCAGCGACAACTACGCCGCGCTCGTCGCCGATCTGACGCACGGCAACATCGACATCGCCTTCTCGCTCTTCACCGAGGGCAGCAGGCACGATCAACTCGACTACGAGACGCTGTTCGAGATCCGCACCCGCGTCTTCGCGCGCGAGGATCATCCCCTGCGCGACAAGGCCGACATCGGGCCGGAGGAACTGGCGTCGAGCGACTGGGGCCTCATCAACGGGGCATCGGCGCAGGCGGCCTTCGAAAGCTTCTTCACCGGCAACGACCTGAAGGTGCCGCAGATCGCCATGCAGTGTTCCTCGGTGGCGCTGCTGGCCTCGGTCGTGGCGCAGTCGGACCTGCTGACGATCCTGCCCGAAGAACTGGTCCAGCAGACGCGCGGCTTCGCCATCGAGCCGTTGAACTTCGATTTCAGTTTCGGCGTGGCGCAGGTCGGGCTGGTGCGGCGGCGGGGCAGCTTCGATTCCCCGATTGCCGAGCGGTTCTCGCGTCTGCTGCGGCGCGATGCGGAGAAGCTCGCGCTGCCGGCGGACGCGGTGGCATGACCCGATGGCGCGGCTTGCCCGAAAGCCATGCGCAAGTGTGATACCGGCTGGAGGGAAGCGCGTTTTCCTTTCCGCCGCCTTCGCGGGAAACAGGTTTCCGACGCAGCAACGGAGCGATGCGATGGAACTTCAAGAGGGCACGGCCACGGCGGCCGACACGATCACCACCGATGAAGCGCCGACGAGCGCGCCGAAGCATGTGATCCCGCCGTCGCTGAAGATCACGCCCGATGCGCCGACTTACGTGCCGACCGGCTTCGCCGCGCGCCGCGAGGGCTGGACCGCGCCGTTCCTTTCCTCCCCCGTCAACGAGCCGCCGCATCCGATGGAGATGAGCCGCTCGATCATGGTCGAGTTCGAGCCCGATCCTGAAGCCGCCCGCGCCGCCGTGCCCGACCCGCTGGTCTGGGAGGAAGGCACCACTGCGGTCGCCATCATCGGCGACAACCGCCAGATGCCGACCTCGCAGAAGTTCCAGGAAGGCATGATCCTGCTGCAGGTGCGCTTCGGCGACATGGTCGGCACTTACGTGCCCTATATCTGGACCTCGACCGACGAGGCGCTGATCGCCGCGCGCGACGTCTCGGGCCGTCCCAAGACGATCTGCGAGCACAACGAACTGGAGATCATGGGCAGTCTGGTGAAGGCCAAGATCGTGCGCCGCGGCGAGACGCTGGTGCGCGCCTCGGTCACGCTGGAGCACCCCGCCGAGATGAAGGAACTGCCGTTTTCACGCGACTGGCTCTCGGTCCGCAAGATCCAGATGCCGGAAGAGGGCCGTCCGGCGCTCAAGCAGGTGATCCATCATGCGACGGGGCAGGGCTTCAAGCTGCATTCGATGTGGCGCGGGCGCGGCTTCGTGGAGTTTCCGGGGCAGTCGTTCTCGGCCGTCCACGAACTCAAGCCGCGCCGGATCGGCCGCGCGTGGATGATCGAGATGGGCTGGATGCTCGGGTGGGGCAAGATCCTGTGGGAGAACTGGGTGCCCGCGACGCAGCCCTGACAGCCAAGCATTCTTTCGAGGAACTAGCCATGCGTGAAGCCGTACCCTTTCTCGACACCAACGCCATGGAGTGGGCGCCCGGCGACCTGCATGGTCAGTATACAAAGATGCTGAGCTGCGACCCCGAAACCGGCGCGCGCACCGCCCTCCAGCGGATCGATCCGTCGTCGGGTTATGCCGCGCCGCCCAAGCCGCATTACCACTCTGGCGACGAGGAGATCTTCGGCGTCGGCGGCAGGTTCTCGTTCGACGGCGAGAACTGGCTGGGCCGCTGGTCCTACTGCTTCCACCCGACGCGCACGGTCCACGGCTTCAAGTCGGAAGTAGCGGAAGAGAGCTTCTTCATCTCGAAGATCAAGACGCACCTCGATTTCAGCTTCAGCGAGGAATATCGCGACCTCGCCCCGTTCAACCTCGACGGCATCGAGCCCGAGCGCGGCGTCAGCGTGATCGGCGACCCGATGCAGCAGGAGTGGGAGGACGTCGCCGGACCGGACGGCGAGACGGTGCTGCGCCGCCTTATCCTCTCGCGCCACCCCGTCACCGGCGAGGGCGCGATGCTGGTGCAGTTCCTGCCCGGCTTCGTCTCCGCGCACGGTCCGCACACCCATTCCTGCGATGAGGAAGTCTTCGTCATGGAAGGTGCCGTCGAGACCGCCGATGGGCTCGTCTACAGCGCCGGCTGCTACTCGTACAGGCCTGCAGGTGTCGTTCTGGCACCTCTCAGTAGCTCTCAGGGCGCCATCTGTTACGTCCTCCACACCGGTGAACTGGACTTCCTGCCCGCATGAGCACGCCGCTGCGCACCGCCGTCGTCACCGGCGCGGCGAAGGGGATCGGGGCGGCGGCAGCCCTGGCCTTGAGCCGTTCCGGCTACCATGTGGCCGCCAGCGACATCGACGGGGAGGGGCTGAAACGCACACGAAAGGTGGTGGAGGCCGCGGGCGGTTCCATCGCTGTTGCCTCGCTGGACGTGCGCCATACCGACGCTGTTGCATCCTACGCAGCGGGTTTCGGGCAGGTCGATCTCCTCGTCAGCAACGCCGGTTTCGCGTCGGTCGCCTTCCTTGAAGAACTCGACGATGCCCACTGGCAGGCGGTGACGGACCTCAATCTCACCAGCCACATGCGCCTAGCCCGCGCCTTCGCACCGGGCATGAAAGCGCAGAAAAGCGGGCGTATCGTGTGCCTCGGCTCCATCGCGGGCCACACTTACGGCTGGCCCGGACGCCTCGCCTACTCCGCTTCCAAGGCGGGCGTCACCGGCCTCGTCCGCACCCTCGCGATGGAACTGGGGCCTCACGGCATCACCGTAAACGGCGTTGCACCCGCCGGTCTCCACGCCGCCGCCGAACAGATCCCGCTCCGCCGCGTCGGCACGCCCGAGGACATCGCCGACTTCATCGTGATGCTCGGCTCCGACGGTGCGCGGTTCATGACCGGGCAGATGCTGTCGGTCGACGGCGGCATGAGCGTCTCGCTTTGATGCGGCCCCTGATCCCGGTCGGCCCGCGCTACGGCTGGGTCGTCGCAGGGACGTTGACGGTACTGCTGGCGGTAAGCCACGGCCTGCTCAGCACCGGAATATCGGTGTTCGACGCGGCTATCCTCGCGGACCTCCATATCTCGCGCGCGGCGCTGAAACTGCGCGATGTGGTACAACTGTTTACCGGCGGATTGTGGGCGATGGCCATAGGCTTTGCCGCCGATCGGCTCGGCCCGCGCGTGGTGATCTATGCGGGGCTCGTTGCCCTGGGCACGGCGCTGCTGGGCTATGGCTACGTCACCGACGTGCGCCAGATCTACGCGCTGCACCTGCTGCTCGCCTTCGCCTATTCCTCATGCCACGTCGTCGTCGTGCTCCTCGTCCTGACCCGATGGTTTGCCCAGCGCCGCTCGACCGCGCTCGGCATCATTCTCGCCGGAGAGAGCCTTGGCGGCTCGATCCTGCCACCGATCATCGCACGCCTGATCGGAGACGCAGGTTGGCGTGAGGCGATGCACCTGCTGGCCCTAATGCCGCTCGCGCTTGCCGTGACGCTGCTGTTGCTTTTGCGTGGCAGACCGGAGAACTACGGGCAAATCCCGATAGGCGGCGTGGCACGGACCGCCCTCGAAGCGCCTGTTGCCGCCGGCATGACCATGCGCGACTACCTGCGGTCAGGTGAAGTCTGGCTGGTGCTCGCCATCGGCGCGACGCTGTTCTACGCGGGCGGCGGCGTCGCGGCGCATAGTTACCTCTATTTCAGCGACCGGGGCTTCGATCCGGCATGGGCCGCGACCAGCCTCAGCCTGATCTTTGCGGGAGCGTTCCTCGGCAAGTCGAGCAGCGGCTATCTGTCCGAGCGTTGGCCCGGCCTGACCGTATGGGCGGCGTTCCAGGCCACCATGCTGGTGGGCGTAGCCTGCCTCACCATCGCCACGCCGCTCAGCATCTGGCCCGGCGTGGCGCTGTTCGGGCTGGGCTGGGGCGGCAGCTACACGCTGACGCAGGCCGCCATCATGGAGCGCTTCAAGGGGCCGTACCTCGGCCGCCTGTCCGGTCTCATCGTGCTGGTTGAAGGGATTGCCGCCGGTCTCGGCTCGTACATGGGTGGGCTGTTGCACGACATGACCGGCAGCTACACCACCGCCTACCTCGCGATGACCGCGAGCGTGGCGGTGGCGCTCATGCTCACCAGACTGCTGAGCCGAAGCGTCAGGCCGCTCCGATCTCGATGATGACACGCCCGATGTCGGCCGCCTCGCGCCCCGCAAGAAGGGCGAAGGCTTCAGGCGCCTGATCCAGCGTGAACCGGCGCGATATCGTCGTATCGAGCTTCAGCTTGCCGCTCGCCATCAGGTCCAGCGCCTGCTGCTGGTGATGCCCGCAACTGATCCCGACAAGCCGCAACTGCCGCAGCACGATATCCCAGACACAGTCCGGGAGCGCACCGCCACCGGTCACACCGATAGTCGCGAGCCGCCCGGCGACTTCCACAGCCTGCTTCAAGCCCCAGTCGGAGCAGGTCGTCTCGATGATCTGGTCGAAGCCGTTAGGGGAAATCGCAAGGGCTTCACTCGTCACCATGGTCCCATAGCTTTCGAGCGGCAGAACCCGCGCACCAAGCGCCCGGGCATAGTCCACGCGGCCGCCGGTGCCGCCGAGCGCGATCGTCCCGATGCCCATGGCCGCAGCGGTAGCGATCACCGCAAGGCCCATCGCACCGACACCGATGACGACCAGCGGCCTGGCCGGATCGACCTCCATCAGTTCGAACCCGTTGAGCGCGACGACGACCCCGGCCAGCATCGCGCCCTGTTCGAAGCTCACGGCGTCCGGCATCAGTGCCAGCTTGTTGGCGGCAACGATCGTGAATTGCTGGCAGCACGCCTGACGCGCACGGGAAATCGCCTCTGCATCGAGGCAAAGGTTGGTCACGCCCTTCACGCACCATGCACACTTGCCGCAATGGTTTAGCGCCAGCGCCGTCACGCGGTCTCCCGGCCTGACGTGCGTCACTTCGCTGCCGACCGCCTCGACGATGCCGGAGAAATCCGCGCCGACACCGTAAGGATAAGCCCGCGCATAGCGCCCGCCGCGATTGGTGTAGTGGCCGATGTCGGTTCCATAGGGGGCATAGGCGACCACTCTGACCAAGGCTTCGTCCGGCCCGGGAGCGGGGCGCAGGATATCGACGACCCGCATGTCCTCACGCCCGAAAAGAAGCGCTGCTCGCATCAGGTCATCCATCGAGCGCGTCGAACCACAGGAAGAGGGTCGCTCCCTCCGGGCTTGAGGCCGGTCCGGTCGGCCCGGAGCCTGCTGCGCCATCGGCAAAGTCGCCCGTACCGAGGTTCTCCCCCTGCATGACGATCGCTCCGTCCAGCACGTACAGCGACCAGGGGGCCTTATGTCCGGCGGACGCTTTGCTTTCCCAGCCTGCGGGAATCTGCGCCATCGCGGTCAGCGCGCCGCTTACCGGATCGCGGCTCAGCAGTCGCATGTCCCATCCGCTCGGAAAACCATCGAGCTTGCTCCATGCCACATTCTCGACCGGCATCTGGAGCAGATGCCCGCGCGGGTCGGTCTGCTCCAAAGGGTATTCATCGGGTTCTGCCGGTTCGTGGACGAGGTTCAGCGTCAGCGGGCCGTTCGATCGAACCAGCGCGCGACAGCCCTCGCGGGCTTCCTCTGCATGACCATGCACGACGCGGCCCGGACGATAGAAATAGTCGCCCTCGACGAACCAGCGCCCCGCACCCAGCGTCACCGAGCCTTCGAGGATGTAGACCTCCTCGAACGCCTCGTGGAAATGCGCGACACCGCCGCCGCGCCAGTCCTTCGGGATGTTCAGGTAGTTGAGCATCCCGCCGGTGCTCTCGTCGAAGGCGAGCGTCTTGCACATGAGGCCGTGCGTGCCGATCGGCTGCCACGGCACGTCGTCGGCGCGAACTGTTCGGAAGTCGGTCATGGAAACCTCCTTATTCCTTGGCTGATCAGGGGAAGTTGAGTTCGAGCCCGCCTGATACGTGGATCGCTTGGCCGGTCACCGGAGCGGCGGCCTCGCTGAGCAGCCAGCAGAGCGGTTCGGCAACCTCCTCCGGCGTCGTCACGCGGCCCAGCGGGGTCTGCGGCTCGATCCGGGCCCGGAACGCCTGCGCTCCCGCCTCGCCGAGCGAATCCGCCACGCTGTCGCTCCAGATCAGGCCCGGCTGCAAGGCATTGACGCGAATGCGGGTGGTATCTCCGGCAAGCGCGCGGGCCCGGGACAGGCTCTCGCCGATGACCGCCGCCTTGGTAGTGGAATAGGCGGCGGCTCCCGGACCACCGCGAATACCCGCGACAGAGCTGACGTTGACGATCGAGCCGCCACCCGATGCGCGTAACGCCCCCAACGCGGCATCCATGCCGAGAACGGTGCCGGTGTAGTTGACTGCCAGCAGGAAGCCGAGATCGTCGCCGGTAAGCTGGTCGAGCCGTCGATTGACCGATTCCCCGGCGTTGTTGACGAGCCCGTGCAGGGCCCCACGCGCAGCGACGACGCTCTCGATCCCCCGTGCCCATGCCGAGGCGTCGGTGACATCCAGCGGGACCACCATGCCGTCGCCGCCGGCTTCACGGACCATGGCCAGCGTTTCCTCTGCTAGCGGAGCCTTGCGTCCCCCGATGGCCACGAAAGCGCCGAGTTTGCCCGCCAGAACCGCCGCTGCGCGCCCGAGGCCAGACGTTGCGCCGGTTATCAGGATGGTCCGACCATCCAGCCTGGAATCACCCTCGCTGAGGGTCGCATCGAGCGCTACTTCCGCGCCGCACAGGAACGCGGAGCGAGCATCGCACAGAAAGCGCACGGTTTCTGCGACGGCGGACGGGGCAGCCTTCTCGTCGAGCACGAGCCGGTTGGCGCGTGGACGGCGGCCCATCGCGATGCCGTCGATCACTGCCGCGCCCATGCCGATGCGCTGTCCTTCGATGGCGGCTGCGCGTGCCGGGCTGGCATCATCCGGGGCGAGATGCTGGCTCAGGAACACGCCGCGCTCACCCTCCGGGAGAAGGCGCAGCATTTCGCGCAGGGCGAACCACTGGCGGGCAATCACCTGACCGCCGGGCACATCGACAGGCGGCGCGCAGAACACGAGTGCATCAAGAGCGCCATAGCGCCGCAACAGCGCGTCGCTCATCCTGTTCCATGACGCATCGTCATCGAGGTCCAGCGCGAGTTCCGGTAGGTCCGGCATTCCGACGCCGGTGCGCAGAACCCGGTCGAACAGGGGGGAGAGGACAGTCGAAGTTGTGTCGGCGAAGGGGGAGCCGCCGTCGATCACCAGGCAGATTGAAGGCATCGGGTTAGGGCTCCAGCGGGCGTCCGAAATTGATGTAGGCAAGGATTTCACCGTTCGCGACAAGCGGGCCGACGGGCTCCTCGGGCGGGTAGAAATAGTAGGTCATGCCTCGGGGCACTTCCCCGGCGCCCTCCTGCGACAAAGCCCCTTCAAGCGTGAATATCTCAAGGTAGCCGGGCAGTCCGGCGGCTTCATAGCGCCAGCCCGATGGCAGGCGAACGAGCGCGGAGCCTTCACCGGTCTCGGGATCGACCGAGAGTTCGCACCACTGCACCGGCGCACTCGCACCCGCGATGGTCCGCTGGACGAAGCCGAGTTCGGCCATCGGCTCGCCCATGGCGCAGGGGATGCGCGGCGGGGCGTCACCCTCGATGACGTAGAGGTCGTCATGAGCGGGAACATCGACGAGGTTCACGTCGAGGTCGCGGCCCACGCGAGAGAGGAACCAGCTGTCCTGCGGCACCGCGCTGCTGAAGCCATGCACGGTGCGCGGTGGGTGGAACACGTAGGAGCCGGGGCGGACCCAAGTCCGCTGGTCGAAGCTGAACCAGCCTCGCACGCCGAGGATTTCCTCGTAAGTGGTATGGAAATGCGCGATCGTCGGAGGCTGATACCCTTCCTCCGGATTGAGCCGCTGCAATGCCGTCCGCGCGCCCGTCTCCTCGTCGCGGCTCAGCAGCTTCGAGTAGAGACCGGCGGGGCCCAGCGGTTTCCAGTCCATCGCCTCGACATCGAGCGCTACAATCCTCGGTCGCATGATCGCTCCTCCTTCATGCCAAATCCGCAACGCCGCCGAGGCTGGCCGGTCCGAAATTTGTATGCAATATCCTGAATCCGCAACGTCCGGTACGTGGAGGAAAAATGTCCGAACACCCTCGCCCTGTCGCTTACGACGTGTCCCTGTGCGTCCATGAAAGCGACATTGCCGATGAGCCGTTCACACTCTTCGGTGCAGGCACGCATGTGCATCCCCTGCGCAAGCTCGACGACGGATCGTTGCGAAGCGGGCTGGTGTCGCTGCCTGCCGGATTTGTCGGGACAGGGCGGATTGCCTGCGCGGAGGTCGTCCAGGTTTTCGTGCGCTCCGGAACGATCACCGTGGGCGATGTGCACCTCGGCTTCGGTGGGTTCGTGGCAGTGCCTCGCGGCGGCGAATTGCCGACGATCGGGAGCGAAACCGGTGCGCAAGTCGTCGTCATCCTCGATCATGGCACGGCCGAGGCGCCGCAGGGAAATACGGAAACGCTCGTCGTGCCGGACGTCTTCGCGGTCGAGCCGATAGTACCGGTAATTGCCGGAAAAGTACTCGAAGGTTTCGAACGCCGGGTGCTCTGGGAGGACACGGGCACTGGTGCGGACACCCGGCTGCTCCGCATTCCTGCAGGTTTCGAAGGAACCGGCGGACCGAGCTACCATCCGGTCGAGGAAGAGATATTCTGCCTCGAAGGCGATATCGCGCCCGATGACGACACGCCGATGCGCGCCGGATCGTACTTGTGGAACCCGCGGCTTTCGGTTCATGGCTTTCACGAACACACTAGGGGCGGCTGCGTGCTGCTCGAATGGCACGACGGGCCCTGGGCCTATCTCCGCTACGAAGGCGGAGAACTCGTCGAAAGCTGATTCGTATCGCCACTGCGCTGACCATGCCTCAGGCATCCGCAATGTCGCGTCGCACCGAACGGCGAAACACCAGCGTCGCGCCGATGGCCAGAGCCACTGTCAGCACGTTGACGGAAAAGCCCACCTGATAGGAACCGAAAGCGTCGAAGAGCCGCGCCGCGGCCCATGTGCCAAGCGCCGACGATGCGCCTTCGAACAGGAAGAATGCGCCGATAAGCTGGCCCAGCTTCGGCCCGGCGAAGTACTCGGACAGCACGACCTGCGTCATGACGTAGCAGCCCGCCCAACCGATGCCGAGCAGGACCAGACCGGGCAGAAGGACCGCTATTACACCGGTCGTCAGCAGGATCGCACCGCCCAGCAGGATCGCCTGTTGCACCAGCCAGAGCACGTGCGAGCCCCAGCGTTCCGCGCAGAGGCCGACGACGGCCTTGCCACAGAGCCCGATCACGAAAACGCTGCTCATGCCCATCGCCGCCATTTCCGACTTCATCCCCACGTCCTGAAGATAGAGGAACAGGTTCATCAGGAAGGACGTGGCGGCGTAGAACGTGCCGAATGTAGCCACCATGAGGCAGGCGAGGCGAAGTCCGGTGCGACGGATCTTGCCTTCGGCGACGGGCTGGGCAGCATTCGTCCGCCCGGCCACGTAGCCGTTGCGGGGAAGCAGCAGGAGCAGGAACGGCATTGCCAGCAGCGGCAGTACCGCAAGCTGCGTGAGACTCTGACGCCAGCTTTCTTCCTTCAGCAGATGAATGACGAGGTTCGGGAAGATCGCCGCGCCGAGGCTGGTGCCCGACAGCGCGATCGAGATCGCCAGCGCGCGGCGGCTCTCGAAATTGCGGTGGATCAGCAGGACCACGATGACAACGTGAACGCTGGCGAAGCACAGGCCGAGAAACGGATAGATCGCGTAGATCTGTCCGATCGAAGCCGCATGGGCATAGGCCCAGAGCGTAGCCGCCAACAGCGCGAGGCCGCCGAAAATGATGAAGTTCGGCGCTATTCGGCGCGTCACCAGTCCGACGAGGAAGCTCGACGTTCCCGATGCCAGGAAGAAGATCGCCTCACGCGCCTTGAGATCCCCGCGGGAAATGCCGAGGTCCGTCAACAGCGCCTTGTCGAGCGCCGGAAGCCCCGCCTGGATGATGCCGTGGATGATGACCATCGCAAGCAGCAATCCGCTGACGGTGAGCCAGCGCCGCCACGGCTCGTTGCGGTCAGAGGAGAAAGGGGAATCTGCGCCGGCGGCCAGGGACATGGTCATGGGTATTGCTTCAACCCTCGGTCAGGAGCGGGGAAGAACGGAGAATACGTGCGCCAGCCTGCATGCAAACCCGCGTTATAGTGCATGGCGTCGACGGGGGCATGCCCCGTCGACTGTCAGGACAGACCGGAAATCGTGCATCAGAAGTCGAAGCGCGCGCGGGCGGTCCAGCGGCGCGGCGGCGACCAGTACGAGTAACCGGCGATGGTGGCCACGCGGTAGATCGAGTTCGTGCAGTTCTCGCACCCGATCGAGAAGCGCATCCCGGCGTCCTTGTTCTCCAGCGCGAGCGAGCCCGCGAGAAGCGAGTAGCCATCGTCGTAAGTGGTCGGCAGTTCGGCCGCGTTGACGTTGAAGCTGCTTACGTACCGGAACGAGCTGGACGGCACGACGGACCATGTGTCGGTGACAGGCACGTCCCACGAGAAGCCGACGGTGCCGGTGAACTTGGGCGCGCGCAGCGGAGCGGCGATGGTGCCATCGAGCCGGATGATGCCGCCACCGCAGTTGCTGCTCGTCCCGCCTGCCGCCAGCGCCGCCTCACAGGCAGCCTGCTGCGCCAGAACCGCCGGGGTCGGGTTGGCGTACTCGGTCTTGTTGTAGCCCGCGTTGGCGAAGATCGAGAGGCCGTCGATCGGGCGGAAGTTGGCTTCCGCTTCAAGACCATAACTGCGGAAATCCGAGAAGTTGCCGACCGGGAACACCGGCACGCCGGCCGAGGAAGCGCCGTTGGCGGTCGCGATCTGAAGGTTCTTGGTATAACCATAGAACCCCGTGAGGTTGAACGTGACCTTGCGGTCGAAGAACTCCGAACGCACGCCGCCTTCGAACGACCAGATCGTTTCCGCCTCGAAGTCGCCCAGCAGGTTGGTGGTCGTGGCGCGCACGTTCCAGCCACCCGACTTGAAGCCCTTGGTGGCCGATGCGAACAGCATCACGTCCGGGGTCGCCTGATAGGTCAGCGCGACGCGCGGGGTGAAGACCGACGCGGTCTGCGTCAGCGGGATGCCCGCGTTGAGCAGCGTCTGGTCGGTCAGGTGGACGCTGGCGCGCGGATTGCCGTTGTCCTCGTAATGCATCTTCTTGGTGTCGGTGGTCCAGCGGCCACCGGTCGTCAGGGTCAGCTTGTCGGTCAGGTGCCAGTCGAACTGGCCGTACATCGCGAAGCTGTCGGTGGTGTTGAACACCGTGCGGTCCGCATCGACGAAGGGCGCGCCGCTGCCGAGGCGGAATACGGTGGTGAAGTCGGTGTCGTTGTACTCATGGAAGTAGAACAGCCCCGCCGTATAGTCCGCCACGCCGCCGAACAGCTCGCCCGAGATGTTGGCTTCCTGGCTGAACTGGTTGTGCTTCGAATACTGCACCGAGTCATATCCGCCGATGGTCGACGGGTTGTCGAAGTAGTCGAGGTTGAACTTGCTGCGCAGATGGCGGTAGCCGGTGATGAACTGGATGGTGCCGATGCTGGCGTCGATGGTCAGCTTGCTGGTGACGCCGGTGGTATCGTTGATGACGCGGTTCGGCTCGATGTCGCCCTTCTTGCCGGTGACGATGCTGCCCAGCTTCTGGAGGCCTGTCCTGCTGATCCACTTGCCGTCCACCTTGGTGGCGGGGATCAGCGAGTTCTCGTCATGGATGTGATCGACCGAGATGTCCCAGGTCACGGCCGACGACAGGTCGATGCTGACCGCGCCGCGCACGCCCCAGCCGTCGTGATCGTTCTCGGTGCCGCCGGTGGTGATGTTCTTGACGTATCCGTCCTCATCCATCCAGTAGCCCGACAGGCGGGTGCGGATGTGTTCGCCGATCGGCATGTCGATGGAGCCGCGCAGCGACTTGGAGTCGTAATTGCCGTAGGAGCCTTCCACAGAGGCGCCCATTTCCTTGCCGGGCTGCTTGAGCACGACGTTGATCGCGCCGCCGGTGGTGTTGCGGCCAAACAGCGTGCCCTGCGGGCCGCGCATCACCTCGATCCGCTCGATGTCGAACAGCGCGAAATTGTTGGAGTTCACGCGGCTGAGATAGATGCCGTCGATGTAGGTGCCGACCGGAGAGTCGAACGTCGCGGCAGTCTCCGCATTGGAAAGCCCGCGGATCGAGTAGTTGTTGGCGCCAGCACCGGTGATCTGCGCGCCCGACACGTTCGGGAACATGCGCAGCAGGCCCTGCGTCGAGGTCGCCTCCTGCGCCACCAACGCATCCGCACTGATGGCGGAGACGGCGATCGGCACGTCCTGCAGGCTTTGCTCGCGGCGCTGTGCGGTAACGACGATGTCGCTGCCGACGCCCGAAGCCTTTTCCGTCGCTGCGCTTTCGTCCGCGGCGTCCTGTGCGAGCGCAGGCTGCGCGCCGATGAACAGCGCAGCGGCGGAGACGCCCATGATCCAGCGTGAAGTCATCATCGCTTCTTCCCTCGTCTTGTCCGCCCCTGCCGCCTGCGGTCCCACACCGCCGTGGCTGGTCAGTCGCGGGATTGATCCCTGAACTGCCTTTGCAGCTTGTTCACCCTGCTCTTGTTTTTATGAATACAAAAACTGTCACGTTTGGCCGCTATGTCCAGCGGCAATTTTGCCACAAACGCGACCGTGAAATCGCCATTAAAACGTTTAAAATACGTGCATTACGTCAAGATAAGCCATCATGATGGAGATTTACGCATAGCTTGTGCTGTATAGTCATATGGTATACTAATTTGAGAAAATCCGCTCTCCGACCGGTCGCCGCGCCTGATCGCCCCGCCCAAGGCGTATGCTTAGTCCGCGGGCGGTTTCCGAAAGCGGGGGAACGAGTTGGGCGATCGCTCGCGCCAACGGCATCGCGCGGCTGAAGAACACCAGCGACAAGGCGCCGCGAACGCTCCCATCGATGAGTATGGGGACCGCAATCGCCGCATTGCCCCGCACCCGCTCCTCGGATCCGACGCTGGACATGGCGACATGGCCATCGCGCCGGATGCGCTCGATGACATCCTCCCGCCGAAATTCCTCAAGCACGTGCGTACTTGTCGAAGGGCCGCCCTGAAGGGCACGAGCGAGCATTTCCGCGCGCTCGTCGGCCGTCGAGAACGCGAAGAACACCCGCCCGGCAGCAGATGCGAACATCGGGAGGGTTATCCCGGCATCGTAGACGTTGAACGTCAGCGAGGTCTCCCGCACGGTGGAATCCCGCACGATCATCGCACCGCCGACGCGGGTCAGTATGGCGATGGGCCAACCGACCTGCCGGGTCAGTTCCCGGATTGGTTCCGCCGCTTGCTGCGTCAGCCTGTCGTCCTGAGTGAACCCGCATGACAGACCAAGCGTCAGCTCCGTCACGGCATAACGCTTGCTGCCGTCGATGCGCCTCACCAGCCCATCGGATTCCAGCGTGCGCACGATGCGCACGACAGTGGTGTGCGCCAGCCCGGTCGCCTCGACCATTTCGCTCAGACTGATCGGGCCGGACTGGCTGATGGCTCGCAGCACTCCGATGCCGCGGCTCAGGGCCCTGAGAGGAGAACTGAGGCTGTCCATATGGGCGAGAGTGTCATTGATCGGCCCCATGTCGATGCGTGCATACAAAAAAATCCACCAGGTGGTGATTGCACGGATCGAGCGTGGTGAGCAGCACCGCCCGGCCATAGCGATATGCACGTCGGACGAGAGAGATGTCCGCCAAAATCCATCCATTCAGATATGGGGACGGTAATGGCCTCCGCACGTGTTGACCACACGCCTTCGACGCGCGTCAGTATACCGGAGATGGTCGGGATCGGCTTTCCCTGCGACCGCGAACTGCAGCGCGATTCGCTGCCTTTTCCCGCCGGTACGCGGCTGATTTCCTCGGACAGCCACTGGCTTGAAACCGGCGATGTCTGGACCAGTCGCTTCCCCGAGCATCTGCGGGACAAGGCGCCGAAAGTCGTGCGCACGCCGAAAGGCTGGAACATCGAAGTCGGCGGCAGAATGCGCTTCCCTGACATCATCACGGAGGCGCAGGACACCTTCGAATGTCTGCCCGGCATGAGCGAAGTCGAGGCGCGGCTCGCCGATCTCGACGCCGAAGGGGTGGAGAAGGAACTGCTGTTCCCGCAGAAGGTGCTCTCGCTGATCCGCGAGGCCGACCTCGAAGCGCGCGCCTGGGTGTTCCGGGGCTACAACCAGTATATCGCATCCATCTGCGCGCAGGCGCCCGACCGGCTCTACGGCGTCGGCATCGCGAACTTCTGGGATCCGGATGCCTTCGAATCCTCAATCGAGGAGATCCGCGCGCTCGGCCTCAAGGCGATCATGGCACCGATCATGCCGGGGCAGCGACCCGACGGCACCGACATCCTCTATGCCAGCCCCGAGATGGACCCGTTCTGGAGCGCCGTCGAGAAATCCGTCCTGCCCTTCTGCTTCCATATCGGCGAGGCGGTTAAGATCGACAGCTTCGGCGGGTTGGGCGCGCACTTCCTTTCGCAGACCGGCGGTTTCCGGCTCAATTGGGGCGCGCTGACGTTCGGCGGCGTCTTCGACAGGCATCCCGCCCTCAAGGTCGTCTTCGTCGAGGCAGGCATCAACTGGGTGGCCGGCGCGATCCAGGACGCGGACCTTGCCTATGAGGCTTTCCATCCGCTGATGACGCCGCAGCTCAGGCACACGCCGAGCTGGTACTGGTTCAACCACTGCTACGCGACCTTCATGACCGACGCGGCGGGCCTTGCACTGCTCGACTTCATCGGCGCCGACCGGGTCATGTGGTCCACCGACTACCCGCATAACGAGAGCACGGTGGGCTACACGCGCTCTGCGGCACATGCCGTGTTCGCGGCGACGAGCGAGGACAACGCGAAGAAGATCGTCGGCGAGACCGCGCTCGACGTCTTCGACATGCGCTGACCGGCGATGCGGCGCGCCTATATCGACAGCCGTCACGGCCAGATCCACTTGCGCGAATGCGGGGAGGGGCCGGCGGTGCTGCTCGCCCACGCAAATCCGTGGACGAGCCTGTTCTGGGAGCCGGTCATGCCGCTGCTTGCGGCGCAGGGTTTTCGCGTCATAGCCTACGACGGGTTGGGCTACGGGAACTCGGACAGCGCCTCGGCATGCCTGACCATCGAAGGGCAGGCCGAAGTCATGGCCGACGTCGGGCAGGAAATGGGCGGCGTCTTCGCGGTCATAGGCTGGCATCAGGGCGGCATCACGGGGCTGGAGTTCGCCTTGCGCGATCCTGCGGCCTGTCCGGTTCTCGTGATGGACGGCGCGACGACCGTCACGGACGAACAGGCCATGGCCCTGGCGACGCAAGTGATCGCCAATAATCCGCAGTACCCGTTCGCGGGCAACGAAGCGCACTGGTGGGTGGACATGCTGCTCGGCAAGCTGCGCCTGTTCAACCCGCATTTCGTGCTCGATGCCGATACCTGGCCGCTGTTCCGGCGACTGACCATCGGCTCGCTCCAGAACGATCCGACGATCGCGACGTCGCCGTCGCCGATGGTTCCGGAAGCGGTTCGCGCAGCGCTCACACCCCACAAGCGGTCGGACGTGAGCGTGTCCCACTATGACTGGATCGCGCGACTGCCGGCGCTCGAAAGCAGGCTGCTGCTGCTCACCGCCGAGGACGAGCCGCTGCGCCCTGCGCACGATGACGCGCTGGCGGCGGCGCCTGCCGGCCATGCGCAGTTCTCATACCCTGGCGGCCATCCGTTGATCGGCGTGGGGCGCGAGGCGGAGTACATCGAGCCGATCGCCGCATTCCTGCGCGCGCACCTTCCGGCTTGCTGAAACGGGAGTTCCTCAAGGATGACAAGCACGGATTCGAAGCCGAACGCGGACGGGCACCGTTTGTTCGAACTGCTTTTCGGCCCCAAGCTGGCAAAGCGCTACACCGATGCCTACGCGGTGCGGCCCGACAGCTTTCAGGACCTGGTGTTCGGCAAGATCGGGCCGATGGTCTGGTTCCGTGACGGGCTGGACCTGCGCACCAAGCTCGTCACCATGATCGTCATCTTCGCGACGACGGCGCAGGATGTGCAGTTCAAGATCTTCTGCCGCTCGGCACTGATCCACGGCATTACGCCGCAGGAAATCGAGGAACTGCTGCTGCTCGTCGGGCTGGAGGCGGGCATGCCGCGTGCCGCCAATGCGCTCGACTGGCTGACCGCGACCATCGCGGAGCATGAGGCGTTCCTCGCCGAAGAGGGCAGCTACTGATGCATGTCGTCATCGTCGGCGGCGGAATCGCGGGCTTGACCCTTGCCATCGCGCTGCGCCGCTTCGGGCATACCGCCGCGATCTATGAGCAGGCGGACGAACTGCGCGAGGCGGGCGCGGGGCTTACCGTGTGGCCCAATGCCTGCCGGGTTCTGTTCGACCTTGGCCTCAAAGACAAGCTCGACGCCATCGCGGTCGAGCCGCCGGTCCAGAAGATCTTCCACTACCGCTCCGGCGAGGAGCTTCATGCCTTCGAACGCGGGACGAAGATGCGCGCGGACTATGGGGCGCCACTCTATCAAATGCACCGGCAAGATCTGCACGGCACACTGATCGATGCGGTTCGTGAGGGCGATCCGGCCTCCATCCACCTGTCGCACCGCGCCGTCGGGATCGAGCGCACCGCTACCGGCGGACGCGTCGTCTTCGCGAACGGGGCGGTTGCGGAGGGCGATCTCGTCGTCGGCTGCGATGGCATCCGTTCTTCGATCCGGGAACTCGTGTTCGGGCACGAGGAGCCGCTGTTCACCAATGTCATCGCCTATCGCGCCGTCGTCCCGGCCGAGCGACTGGGCGATGCTTTCCGCGCCGATCCGACCGGCATCCACCTCGGGCCGCAAAGCAACTTCGTCCACTACTTCATCCGCAACCGGACGGCGGTGAACTTCCTCGCCTTCGCGCTTGTCGATACGTGGGAAGAGGAAGGCTGGCGCATCCCTGCCACGCATGACGAAGTGCTGGCCCGCTTCGGCGACTACAACGCCATCGTCACCGACCTCATCCGCGCCGCGCCCGCAGAGGCGCTGTTCAAGTGGGGCCTGTTCGACCGCGAGGTCCGCGAAATCTGGTCAGACGGCCCCTTCGTCCTGCTCGGCGACGCGGCGCATCCGATGCTGCCGTTTCTCGGACAGGGCGCAGGCATGGTCATCGAGGATGCGCTGATCCTCGCCCGCGCCGTGACCGAGAAGCCGGACCTGCGCACCGCGCTGGCCGCCTATCAGGCCGCCCGCAAGCCGCGCGCCAACTATGCATTGCGCACCAGCCGGGAGCATGGGCGCTACTTCAACTCCCACCCCGACGAGGGCGGATCGCCCGGCGAGGCGCTCGGCCACACGCTTGACCTCAACGACTACGACGCGATGCGCGTCCCCATCTGAAAGGGCCTATCTCCGTGAGTGACGACGGCTACACCTACGACGATCCCGACCTTGCGCGCGGGGCCGCCAACTTCAAGCGGATGTTCGGCGAGATCTACGGCGCCGAACTGTGCAAGCAGCTCCACGAGGGGCCGGTGGGCATGAACCGCTTCGTCATGACCCAGATCGGCCCGATGGTCTGGGAGCGCGAGGGACTCGACATGAAGACCCGGATGTTCGTGGCGCTGGCCGTGCTGGCGGCGCTGGGGCGGGAGGAGACGCGGTTCTTCATGCGCGGTGCCTTCTGCAACGGGGCGACCCGTGCGGAGATCGAGGAGGTACTGATCGTCACCGGGCAGGAGGCGGGCTTCCCCTGCGCGGCGCTGGCGGCCAAGCGGCTCGACGAGGCCGAGGCGCAGCACGCCGCGATGATGGCCCGCCACGCCGCCGGAAAGGACGCCGCATGACGCAGGGTTTCACGCGCCCCTTCACCCCCACCGGCATCGGCTCCATCGCGCATCCGCTGCCGTGGAAGTTCGCCGGCGACCTGCTTCTCATCCACTTCCGCGCCGATCCCGAGGCGCTGGCGCGCTACCTTCCCGCGCCGCTGGAGTCGCTCGACGACAGCGGCGAGTGCTTCCTGTGGTCGCCGAAGCTGACCTGCCACCCGGTCGACATGGACCCGGCGGCGATGGACCCGGCGCAGACCGGCTACAACGTCTGCGTCATCGGCATTCCCGCGAAGCTGGACGGCAAGCCGACGATGTTCTCCGCCTTCCAGTGGTGCGACAAGGACTGGCTGATCGTCCTGAGCTGGTTCATCGGCGCGACGTCCAAGGGTGGGGACTTCCACGAGACTTCGCGCCACCCGCTGATCGGCCGTATCGGTTCTCCGCTCGACGGAGCGCTGGGCCATCCGATCCGCCGCACCGTGTCGCGCTTCGGCGACCGGGTGGTGGACATGAGCTATACGCCGGAGCGCGAGATCGCGATGGACGACCTGTCGTTCTACACCGCGCTCCTGCCGCTGACCGGGATGCGGCACATGCCCGACATCACCATTCCGCCCAGGGGCAAGCCGGCGGTCCACGACCTCGTCCAGCAGATCATGCGCGACACCAGCTTCGGCACGCCGACTGCGGGAAGCGCCAGCCTCGTCTTCGGCGAGGGGCCTAACGAGGAACTCTGGCCGATCCAGCCGGTCGAGACCATCGGGGGCTATTCGATCCCGATGACGATGATCCTCGAAGGTATCCGCGTGGTGCATGACTACAACGCGGACTGAGGGGTTTGCTTGAGCCGGATCGGTGTTTATGTGTCGCAGGAATGCGATGTAATTATTTGATTATAATGTGAAATATGGAAAATGCGTGTGACCTTCCGGTTGCACGCATTTTCCGGGCCTTCGACCTGCCTCGTCATTGCGAGCGAAGCGGAGCAATCCAGCGTCACGGACCGACCGTGGATTGCTTCGCTTCGCTCGCAATGACGAAGTGGAACGGCGATACTTGGGCGCATTGAAGGGGGCGCATGGCCCCCTTTCTAGCGCGCGGCCGTCTTGTAGGAAACCGCGGGCTCCGCGCTCGCCTGCTTCTCCTGCTCCCAGCGCCCGCCGAGCGCGCGGAACAGGTCCACCTGCGCGAAGGCGACGTCGCGGGTGGCCGCTGCCGAGTCCGCATCTGCGGCTGCCAGCGTGCGCTGCGCGTCGAGCACGTCGAGCGCGTCGATCTGGCCCCGGCTCTGGCGGGCGAGGCTGACCTTGGCCGCGCGGTCCGCCGCATCGCGCGAGGCGGCGAGGCGTACCTTGCGCAGCAGGGCGTTGCGGTAGGCGGACAGCGCCGTCTCCGTCTCGCCCAGCGCGCGCAGCACGGTGCCGTCGAAGGCAGCGAGGTCCGCCTTGGCGTCGGCCTTGGCGCCGCCGATGCGGGCGCGGATCGCTTCCTGGTTGGGGAAGGCCCACGAGATCAGCGGGCCGAGCAGCCAGCGCAGCGGGCCGCCGCCGAATATGTCGGTGGAGCCGACCGCCGTGGTGCCGATCGAGCCGCCCAGCGTGATCTTCGGATAGAGGTCCGCCGTCGCCACGCCGATGCGCGCGGTGTCGGCGGCGAGGCGGCGCTCGGCCGCCTTCACGTCGGGGCGCCGCGCCAGCAGCGTGCGACCGTCACCCACCGGGATGGGCTGGCCGACGTTGGGCGTGGTGGTGCGCGCGATCACGCCGTCGGGCAGATCCTGCGGCGTGTTGCCGGTCAGCACCGCGAGGCGGAACAGCGCGGCGTCGCGGCGGGCCTGCAGCGTCGGGATCGTCGCGGCCTGCGCCTCGCGAAGCTGGGTGACGCGGATGACGTCGAGCTTCTGGTTGAGGCCGCGCTCGAACCGGGCATTGGTGATGCGCTCCGACCGGGCGAGCAGGTCGACGTTGCGCTGTGCGACGTCGATCTGCTCGTTGGCGCTGGTGGCATCGACATAGGCGCGCACGGTGTCGGCGACGACGGTGACGCGCACCGCGTCGGCATCCTCCTGCGCCGCTGCAAGGTCCG
Source organism: Novosphingobium kaempferiae (assembly GCF_021227995.1). Taxonomy (NCBI): domain Bacteria; kingdom Pseudomonadati; phylum Pseudomonadota; class Alphaproteobacteria; order Sphingomonadales; family Sphingomonadaceae; genus Novosphingobium; species Novosphingobium kaempferiae. The sequence goes on along the minus strand of NZ_CP089301.1, from coordinate 1,785,569 downwards.
CGCGCGAGGCTTCGATGCCCCGGCTGACGCGGCCGAAAAGGTCGAGTTCGTAGCCGATGGAGATGCCGCCATCGACGCGGCGGCCTTCACGGTCGAAGCCGGGCAGCGCCTGCGCTTCGGACACGCGGCCATATGTGCCGGTCGCGCTGATGTCCGTGGAGGGCAGGTTCTGCGAGCGCGAGCCGCGCAAGTTGGCGCGCGCCCGTTCGATCCGCGCAAGCGAGACGCGCAGGTCGGTATTGGCCGCCAGCGCCTGCGCGACGAGGCCGTTCAGCACGTCGTCGTCGTAGAGCTTCCACCAGTTGTCGTCGGGGGCGGCAGTGGTGACTTCGGCGCTCTGCACGCCGACGAAGGGAGCCTCTGCCGACGCGGGCGGGGTCGGGGCCACATGGTCCGGGCCGACCGCGCAGGCGGAGAGGGCGGTTGCGGCGAGCAGCGCCGCCAAAGTCTGCTTCATCATCGGATATGTCCTGTTTCGATGAAATCGGAAAGGTGGTGCGTGGGCTTCGACAAGCTCAGCCTGAGCGGGGGTGGGTTTGGGACGCATTCCCACCCCGCTCGCCCCGAGCTTGTCGAAGGGCCTCAGCGCCGCCCCGTCACTCCGCCGGAACCGCGTGGTGATCCACCTGGCGGCGCGGGCGGCGGCTCAGCTTTTCGGCCAGCATCCGGCACACGACGTAGAAGGTCGGCGTGAACAGCAGGCCGAAGCCGGTGACGCCGGTCATGCCGAAGAACACCGCCGTTCCCAGCGCCTGCCGAAGCTCGGCGCCTGCCCCCTGCGCGATCACCAGCGGCACGGCGCCGAGGATGAAGGCGAAGCTGGTCATCAGGATCGGGCGGAGGCGGGTCTTGGCGGCGTAGACGGCGGCGTCCACGATCGACATACCCTGTTCCTCCTCGGCCTGCTTGGCGAACTCGACCACGAGGATCGCGTTCTTCGCCGCCAGGGCTATCAGCACCACCAGACCGATCTGGGTCAGGATGTTGTTGTCCATGCCCCGCAGGTTCACGCCCGCCATCGCCGCGAAGAGACACATCGGCACGATGAGGATGATCGACAGCGGCAGCGTCAGGCTTTCATACTGCGCGGCCAGCACGAGGAAGACGAAGACCACGGCCATGCCGAAGACCACCGCCGCCGTGTTACCCGCCGTCACCTGCTGGTAGGCGATGCCGGTCCATTCGAAACCGTAGCCGGAGGGCAGGGTCTCGTCGGCGATCTTCTCCATGGTGGAGAGGGCCTGTCCGGTCGAGTAGCCGGGGGCGACGTTGCCGTCGACCTCGATCGCCGGGTGCAGGTTGTAGCGCACGACGCGGTAGGGGCCGGTCTTGTCCTGGAAGGTCGCGACCGAACCGATCGGCACCATGGCGCCGGTGTTCGAGCGGGTCTTGAGGTTGGCGATGTCCGCGATGGAGCCACGGCTGCCCTGGTCCGCCTGCGCGGTGACGCGGAAGGTACGGCCCAGCAGGTTGAAGTCGTTCACGAAGGCCGAGCCGAGGTAGACCTGCAGCGTCTCGAACACGCGCTCGGGCGGGATGCCGAGCATGTCGGCCTTGCGGCGGTCGATGTCGGCGAAGACGCGCGGGGTGTTCTGGTCGAACAGGGTGTAGATCTGGTGCAGACCCTTCTCCTGGTTCGCCTTGCCGATCACGCCGCCTGCGGCCTGCGCGAGTTCGGCATAGCTGCGGCCCTCGTTGTCCTCGACGATCATGCGATAGCCGCCGGCGGGGACGATGCCGTTGATGGTCGGCGGCGGAATGACGAGGACCATGGCCTTGTCATAGCCCTGCAGGGCCTTCTGCGCCTCGGCCATGATGCCTTCGTAGGTGACGCCCAGTTCCTTGCGCTTCTCGAAGCTCTCGAACGGGAAGTAGATCGCGGCCGAGTCCGGCGATGCGGTGCGCGAAGGGCCGTGGAACCCTGCGAACATCACGGCGCCGCGAATGCCCTTGATCGGCAGGAGGCGCTTGGCGATGTCCTGCGTCACCTCGTCCGTGCGCTCCAGCGAGGAGCCCGAGGGGAGGAACGCGGCGGCGAGGAAGTAGCCCTGGTCCTGCTGCGGGATGAAGCCGGTCGGCGTCGCCCAGAACAGGCCCACGGTCCCGGCGATGAGGGCGGCGTAAGTCGCCATCATGCGCGTGGGAGCCTTGACGAGACGCGCGGTGAGGCGGGCGTAGCCCTCGCTCATGCGGTCGAAGCCGTGGTTGAACTTGTCCGCGCCCGACTGGAGCACGCGCTTCCAGCGCGGCGCATCGGGACCGGCACGCTCCTTGTGGCGCAGCAGCAGTGCCGCCATCGCCGGGGAGAGCGTGAGCGAAAGGACGAGCGAGATGACCGTGGCGGTCGAGATCGTCACCGCGAACTGCTTGTAGAACGCGCCCGAGATGCCGTCGATGAACAGCGTGGGCACGAACACGGCGCAGAGCACCAGCACGATGGCGACGAGCGCGCCGGAAACCTCGTCCATCGAGCGGCGGGCCGCTTCGAGCGGGGAGAGGCCCTCCTCGATGTAGCGCTCCACGTTCTCGACGACGACGATCGCGTCGTCGACGACGATGCCGATGGCGAGGACGAGGCCGAACAGCGAGAGGTTGTTGAGCGAATAACCGACGGCGGCCAGCATGATCGCGGTGCCGACGAGCGAGACCGGGATCGCGATGATCGGGATCACCGCCGCGCGCCAGTTCTGGAGGAACACCAGGATGACGAGGACGACGAGGATCACCGCCTCGAACAGCGTGTGGTACACCGCGTCGATCGACTGGCCGATGAACTCGGTGGGGTTGTAGATGACGGAGTATTCCAGGCCCTTGGGGAACTTGGCCTGGAGCGAATCCATCTCGGCGCGCACCAGCTTGGCCGTCTCCAGCGCATTGGAGCCGGGGCGCTGCATCACCGCCATGACGACGGTCGGGTTGCCCGAGAGGTAGGTGTTGGTGGTGTAGTCCTGCGCGCCCAGTTCCACGCGGGCGACGTCGCGCACGCGGACCTGATGGCCCTGCGCGTCGGTGCGCACGACGATGTCGGCGAACTGCTGCGGATCGGTCAGGCGGCCCTGCGCCTCGACGCCGACCTGATAGGCATTGCCCTTGTCGAACGGCGGGGCACCGATGGCGCCTGCGGAGATCTGCACGTTCTGCGCGCGCAGGGCGGCGACGATCTCGCCGGCGGTCAGGTTCATCTGCGCCGCGCGGCCCGGATCGATCCAGATGCGCATGCCGTAGTCGCGTGCGCCGAACAGCTGCACGTCGCCCACGCCCTCAAGCCGCGCGAGGCGGTCCTTGACCTGCGTCAGCGCGTAGTTGGAGATGTAGTCGCGGTCATAGGTCCGGTCGGGCGACTGGAGGTTGACGACCATCAGGAAGTCCGGGCTCGCCTTCTTGGTGACGACGCCCATGGCGCGCACCGCTTCGGGAAGGCGCGGCTCGGCGATGGCGACGCGGTTCTGGACGAGCACCTGCGCGGCGTCGAGGTCGGTGCCGATCTTGAAGGTGACGGTGATCGTCACCTTGCCGTCGCCGGTCGACTGCGAGTCCATGTAGAGCATGTTGTCGACGCCGTTGATCTCCTGCTCGACGGGAGCGGCGACGGTGTTGGCGACGGTCTCGGCCGAGGCGCCGGGATACTGCGCCGTGACCGTGACGGTGGGGGGGACGATGTCCGGGTACTGGCTCACCGGCAGGCCGATGAACGCCAGCGCGCCGACGATGGTGATGATCACCGCGACGACGCCCGCGAAGATCGGGCGGTCGATGAAGAAGCGGGAAAGTCGCATGGCAGGTGCCCCTCTTGGGCGCGCGTCGAACCGGGCCTGCGGGCAAGTCCCGAGACCTTGAAATCCGGCGCGCCGGTTGGCGCGAAAAAAGCGAAAGGGTGTAAGGGGTGGGGGCCTTCCGGGGAGGGCCGTGGGGGTTCGAAGGCCCCCACCCTGTACCTTCCCCTCAGCGGGGAAGGGGTCTCGTTATCTCAGTCAGTTGGCGAGCGTCGCCTGAGCCGCCACCGGAGCGCTGGGCGCCGGTGCGCTTTCGACCTTGCCGCTTGCGATCCGGCCGGGCTGGGTCGTGACCTTGCTGCCGGGGATCGCCGCCTGGTAGTTGGAGATCACCACCGTGTCCCCGGCGTCGAGGCCCTTGCGGACCACGCGCAGGTTACCGACCAGCGGGCCGAGATCGACCGGCTTGGCGGCGACGGCGCCGTCCTTGCCGACGACCATCACCACCTTGCGGGTCTGGTCGGAGCGCACCGCGGCGTCCGGCACCAGCATGGCCTTGACCATACCGCCGCTCGCAAGCCGCATGTTACCGAACATGCCCGGCGTCAGGAACCCGTCCTTGTTGTCGAGGCTGGCGCGGATGCGGATCGTGCCCGAATTGGGATCGAGCCCGTTGTCCGTGAAGTCCAGCTTGCCCTTCCAGCGATAGTCCGCCTCATCCTGAAGGCGCACTTCCACGTCGGAGGCGGCGCCTTCCGCCTTGTCGCGCTGAGCCTTGAGGAACAGCGATTCAGAGGCGTCGAAGGTGAAGTAGATCGGGCTGACGGCGTTGATCGTGGTCAGCAGCGTGGCGTTCGCCCCGGCATCGCCGGAAACGAGGTTGCCCGCATCGACCCGGCGATCCGACACGCGGCCCGAAATCGGGGCGCGCACGGTGGCGAACTCGACATCGAGGCTGCGCGAGCGGACGCGGGCCTGTGCGGCGGCGAGGGCGGCTTCGGCGGCACGGACGCGCGAGCGCAGGTTGTCCACCTCGCTGGCGGCCATCGCCTCGTCCCCGGTCAGCCCGGCGACGCGGGCGTAGTCGGAACGGGCAAGGGCGAGTGTGGCGCTCGCCGATGCGGCATCGGCGCGGGCCTCTGCCAGGGCGGCGGCGTAGGGGCGGGGATCGACCACGAACAGCGCCTGACCGGCCTGCACGTAGTCACCGTCCCTGAACAGGATCTGCGTCACCGCACCCGAGACGCGCGGGCGCACTTCAACCGTCTTGCTGGGCGCGAAGCGGCCGACGTAGTCGTCCCACTCGGTCACTTCGCGGACCAGCGGATGCGCCACCTGCACCACGGCGGGCGGCGGCAGGGCGGCGGCGGGCTCCGCCCCGCCGATGAACTTCCAGCCAAGGCCGGCGAACGCGACGAGCGCGAGCGCGCCGATCCCGATCTGCATCCGGCGCGGGCTGGGGCGGCCGTTGTCGCCACTGTCGTCGCCGGGCGGCGCGTAGTCGGCGGGGATTTCGAGTTTGTGAGCGAGGTTCACGCGGCGATGCTCCGGAACGGGGCGCGCTGGCGCCCGATGATGTCGATGACGGCGCCGATCTTGGCTTCGCTGTAGCCTGCCGCGCGGGCTTCCTTCAGCGCCGAGACCGGCAGGGTGAAACCATGGTGCCAGGCGCGCACGGCCAGCCTGCGCAGCGCTTCCAGCTGCTCGTTGGCGAGCATCGCGGACGGCGGCGTCGGGCCGAGGATCAGGCGGGCAAGCCAGCCCCGCTTGCGCTGTTCGCGCAGGCTGTGAAGGCCGTCGTTGCGGGCCAGCGCGACGATGCGCTTCTCCAGCGTGGACAGGGCCTCGACCGCATTCTTCGGCGGCTGTGCGAGCGATGAGGGCAGCGCCTGCAGCGCGGCATCGGTGAAGTCGATGAAGGCCATGTCCGTGCTCCTGTTCGTAAGGTGAGCCCCGGCGCACGCCCCGGGACAGGGGGGAAGGGCGCGCGCCGGGGCGGCTTCCGGCTCGGGGCAGCCGGAAGGGTGCGGGTAAGACTTCCCCGTTGCCGGACACGCGAATGTCCAGTCGGCGGCGGAAGCCGGATGCGTTGCGTCGAGCCGCGACCCGGGTGGGTTGGCGACTGTCAGGCGGCCGGTCAGGACCGGTCGTTTGGGAGAGAGCCCGCTGCCGGGGGGCGAGTCGGGCGGTTCGTTTCTATACCACTCGGTATATATTCAGGTGGGCGTAACGTCAAGCGTCTTTCTGTACCGCCCGGTAAATTAGGATTTGCGAGCGGCTTTCAAGAGGCTGAATGCCCGTTGAACGAAATTTTTTCGCAGGTGCGAAATGGGGTCCATTTCGTCGTCCCGGGCTTGCTCCGGGACCACTGGCCGTGAACGGCCCGGCTACCGTTGAACGCCGGGGGCTTCCGCAGGATACTGGCTAAAGACAGCCACCGGTCCCGGATCAGGTCCGGGATGACGTGTTTGTCAGCGCCCCGGCCAGATCGACAGGAAGGTGTCGATACTGCCCTGCAGTTCCTCCGGTCCGGCGCCGCCCTGCGCCTTGACCGAAAGGCCCTGAAGCTGGGTGGTCAGGCATCCTGCCAGCTTCACCGGGCAGATGCTGTCGGGAAGGTCGCCTTCGTCGCGGGCCTGTTCGAAACGCTTGACGACGGCGGCTTCCGAGGAGGCACGACGCTTGATGACGTCGGAGCGGATCGAATCCGCCTCGGTCATGCAGGCGACGGTGCTGATGACGCCGAGGCAGCCATGCGGATCGTTCTGGCCGCAGTGAGTCGCGAGCGCACCGTTGAGCAGCCGCTCGGCGACGCCGCGTGCGGTGGGGGCTTCGAGCGCGGTGCCGATATAGGCCAGCTTGTCGCGCTCGTAGAGGTCCAAGGCCTTCTTGAAGAGCGCTTCCTTGTTGCCGAAACAGGCGTAGAGGCTGGGCTTGGTGATGCCCATCGCCTCGGTCAGTTCCGCCATGGACGCGCCTTCGTAGCCGCGAGTCCAGAACACCCGCAGCGCGGCTGCGAGAGCGTCGTCAGGGTCGAATTCGCGGGGACGGCCGCGGACCGCAGAGGGGGCCGAACATTTCATACCGAGCGGTATATAGGTTGGGGGTCAGGCAGAGTCCAGTATGACCGGACTGTCATTTTGGTGAGCATGGGAAGGGTCATGGTTGCGCCGCCGGTAACCTCCGAACCCTTTCGTCATCCTGAACCCGCCAGGCGAAAGGGAGAGGCATCGCGCCTCTCCCGCCGCCGGTCGATCAGGGTCGATCAGGCCGGCAGCATCGTGCCGGTATCGATGAACCGCTGGTGCCACGAAAGCGCCTCGCTCGGCAGCGAGGGGGCATGGCGGCCATACGATGCGTGGTAGGCGCGGTCGTAGTAGTCGCGCAGGGCGTCGCGGTAGGTCGGGTGCGCGCAGTTCTCGATCACCAGCGCGGCGCGCTTGCGCGGGGTCAGGCCGCGCAGGTCGGCAAGGCCCTGCTCGGTGACGAGCACAGCGACGTCCTGCATGATGTGGTCGACATGGGCCGCCTGCGGCACGATGGCGGAGATCGCCCCGCCCTTGGCCGTCGAGGGCGTCATGAAGATCGAGACATAGGCGTTGCGCGCGAAGTCGCCCGAGCCGCCGATGCCGTTCTGGATGCGGCTGCCCATGACGCAGGTGGAATTGACGTTGCCATAGATGTCGGCCTCGATCAGCCCGTTCATGGCGATGCAGCCGAGGCGGCGGATCAGTTCGGGGTGGTTGCTGATCTCCTGCGGGCGCAGGATCATGCGCGAGCGATAGCGCTCCATCTCGGCGTTGATGCGCGTCGCGGCCTCCGGGCTCAGCGAGAATGCGGTGGCCGATGCCATGCGCAGCTTCCCGGCGTCGATCAGGTCGAGCATGCCGTCCTGGATCACCTCGGTATAGGCGGTCAGGTCGTCGAACGGGCCGTTGACGAGGCCGGTCAGCACGGCATTCGCGATGTTGCCCACGCCCGACTGGATCGGCAGCAGCGAGGCGGGCAGGCGGCCCTTGGCGACTTCGTGGCTGAGGAACTCGATGATGTGATCGGCGATCTTCAGCGCGCTGGCATCCGGCGGCGTGAAGGGCAGGTTGCGGTCGGGCGCGTCGGTCTCGACGATGGCGACGATCTTGGAAGGGTCGCACTGCAGCGTCGGCTGCCCGATGCGGTCGTCGGGACGGACGAGGGGGATCGGGACGCGATGCGGGGGCAGCGCGGTGCCGTAATAGATGTCGTGCATCCCCTCCAGCGCCGGGTTCTGCCACGAATTGACCTCGAGGATCACCGCGTCGGCGCGGTCCAGCCAGGTCTTGTTGTTGCCGACCGAGGACGAGGGCACCAGTGAGCCGTCCGGGCGGATCGCGGTCACTTCGACCACCGCCACGTCGAGTGGGCCGAGGAAGCCCTGCCACGCCATCGGCGCCACCTGCGACAGATGCATGTCGAGATAGTCCATCTCGCCCTTGTTGATCCGCTCCCGCGCGATGGGGTCGGAGTTGTAGGGCAGGCGCAGTTCGATGCCGTCCGCCTTCGCCAGCGCGCCGTCGAGCTCGGGGCCGGTCGAGGCGCCGGTCCAGACCTTCACGCGCATCGCGCGACCGGCGGCGTGCTCCGCCTCGATCCGCGCGGCGAGCGCCATCGGCACCGCCTTGGGATAGCCGGAGCCGGTGAAGCCGCTCATGCCCACGGTCTGCCCGTGCTGGATGAGCGCGGCGGCGTCGGCTGCGGACATGACTTTGGAACGCAAGTCGGCGCGGGCGATACGGTCTGTCATGGATTGCCTCTCGATAGGGTGGCCTTCTGGGGGCCGCCATTCCCATTTGATCCGTGCGCGTGTGAAGACAATATCTCAAATAAGCAGATCACTTGTGCTAAAGGCGTGCAGATGAGCGATCTCATCCGATCACTGCGCCTGTTCGTGCGCCTGAACGAGGAAGGCAGCTTCTCCGCGCTCGGGCGACGCCAGAACCTCAGCCACACCACGATAGCGCGCGCCATCGCCGATCTCGAATCATACTTCGGCGTGAGGCTGTTCCAGCGAACGACGAGGCGGCAGGCCCTGACCGCGGACGGAGAGCGGCTGCTGGAACATGCCGTGGCGATTCTCGACCAGGTAGGCATGGCGGAGACGGACCTTGCCGGAGCCGTGGCGGCGCGCGGGCTGGTGCGGCTCGGCGTGACGACGGCGCTGGGCCTGCACTATGCGCAGCGGTTGGCGGACTTGCGGGCGCAGCATCCCGAACTGACGGTCGAGATGTTCTTCGCCGACTGGCGCGACGCCGCCGACGACGGCGGGCTCGACCTCTGGCTGGCGGTAGGGCCGGAAGGCACCGCAGGCGCGGAACTGCTCGGCCTGCTGCCCCGCATGCTGGTTGCGTCGCCGGGCTACCTCGAAGCACGCGGCGCGCCCGGAAACGTCGCCGACCTCGCCGCGCACGAGTGCATCACCTACGGCTACGCGGCGCGGCCTGAGCCGTGGCCGGTCGACGGCGAGGAACTGCGCGTCTCCGGCTTCCTGCGCGCCAGCAGCAGCGAGGCGGTGCTGCGCGCGACGCGCGGCGGGCTGGGCATCGCGATGCTGCCACGCATCCAGGTCGAGGAGGATCTGGCGCGCGGGCTTCTGGTCGAGGTGCTCCCCGGCTGCACGATCCCGCCGATCGAGGTGCTCGTCGCCCACGGCTTTCGCGGCATGCGCATGCCGATGCGCGCGCGGGTAGTGATGGACTTCCTCGTCGTCGGCTTTCCGGGCTGACCTTAGCCTGTCCGGCAGGCGAACGCGGCGTCGCGCCGAAGTGGCGGCTGCGCGCCCGGCCCGTGAATGCAGGAGGGTCACAGGATAATCGGAGACTGCAATGGCGATCACCCGCCGCACCATGCTCGGCCAGTCGGGCCTGTTCGCGCTTTCGCTCGCCGCCGTTCCCGCCCGCGCGGCGGTGGAGAAGTGCGACGTGGTGGTGATCGGCGCGGGGCTGGCGGGCCTCAACGCGGCGACGATCCTGACCGACCTCGGCGCTAAGGTCATGGTGCTGGAAGCGCAGGACAAGCCGGGCGGAAGGCTCCACACGCTGCGCACGGCGGACGGCTACTTCGACTGCGGCGCGACCACCATCGGTCCCGAGTACGGCCGCGTGCGCGGGCTTGCCGAGCGGTTCGGCGTCGCGCTGGTCCCGCCGCACCGGCGCGGCGGCATGGCCTGGGCGATCAACGGCGCGAGCGGCGCGGGCGGTGACTGGGCGCAGTCTCCCGCCAACCGCACCGTGGGCGACGAGCGCGCCATCGCCATCGCGCAACTGGAAGTGGCGATGATAAACCGCTTCGGCAAACTCCCCGCTCCCGACGCCTGGCGCGACCCGGCGTATGCCCGGTGGGACATCCCGCTCGACCGCTTCTACCGCGAGTGCGGGCTCTCCGAAGAGGCGATCCGCCTGATCGGCATCACCAGCAACTGCGAGACGCTGGAGACGACATCGGCGCTGTTCCAGATGAAGGAACTCCAGTCCATCGCGTCATGGGGCAAGCAGGGTGGCGGACAGAAGAACTCGGTCTACGAAGCGGGCACCGGGGACTTTCACTATATCGCGGGCGGATCGGACACGCTGCCCGAGGCGGTCGCGCAGGGCCTCGGCGCGCCGGTGCGCTGCGGGGTGCCGGTGACGGCGATCGACATGACCGGCACCGGTTGCGAAGTCACCTGCGCCGACGGTTCGCGGATCGCCTGCGCCTATGTCGTCTCCGCCGTGCCGCTGACCGCGCTGTCGCGCATCGCCATCTCCCCGCACCCGACCGGATTGCGGGCGGAGTCGATCGACGATGCGCTCTACATGGGCACCTCGCACTTCTTCTTCGCCGTGACCGCGCCCTACTGGGAGCGCGACGGGCTGGAACCGGGCCTCATCACCGACGGCGCGATCGAGCGCGTCTTCGCCAACAAGGGGGAGAGCGGCGCGGTCGAGTGGCTGGACGTGTGGATCAACGGCGCGGGGACGCTGCCGTTCGACGCGCTCTCGCCCGACAAGGCCGCGGAGCTGGCGATGGCCGAACTGGTGCGCGTGCGTCCGGCGATGGCGGGCGCGATCCGGCCGCTCGGCCAGCACAGCTGGCGGCGCAATCCCTTCGTCGGCGGCAACAAGCACATCTTCCGCCCGGGACAGGTCAGCCGCTTCGGCGCCGCCATCGCCGAGCCCTGGCACCGCCTGCACTTCGCGGGCGAGCACACGCGCGACGTGGAGCCCGGCATGGACGCGGCCGCCGCGACCGGCGAGCGCGCGGCGCTGGAGGTGGCGGAACGGTTGGGGAAGGCGTGAGGCGCAGAGGGTCACATGGGGCTTCGACAAGCTCAGCCTGAGCGCGTTTGCAAGCGCCCCCGGACTCAATCGCGTTCGAGCCCATTATCGTCATTCCCGCGAAGGCGGGAACCCATCTCCTGACGGCGCCTTTTGCGGGGGCATCAGATGGATCCCCGCCTTCGCGGGGATGACGACAATGTTTTCAATTAGAACACGAGCTTGTTCGAAGAGTCAGGCCGAGCGCCCTGAAGTCACCGCATCCACCCTCAAGGCTTGAGCAGCGACAGGTTCACCGCATCGCCCATCGCGCGAAGGCCCGCGTCATTCGGGTGCAGGTGATCGCCCGGGTCGAACTCCGGCTTCATGTCCGCAGGGACCGTCGGACTGCGCACGGCGGCGTCGAAATCGACCACGCCGTCGAAGATCTTCTGGCTGCGGATCGCCGCATTGACCGCCTGCCGCGTCTGTTCCTTGACCGGCGACATGTACCCGGCGCGCAAAGCAGGCGTCAGCGTGCCGCCGAGCACCTTGATCCCGAGCGCATGGGCGCGCGCAACGAACTGGCGGTAGCCGTAGATCAACTGGTCCGGCGTCACCGCGTCCGGCCCGCTTTCCGCGCCGGCGCCGATGTCGTTGATGCCTTCGAGCAGGATGACATGCGTCACGTTGGGCACGCTCGCCACGTCGCGCCAGAAGCGGTCGAGCGCGGAGGTGGCACGGCCCTGCTTGAGCACGCGGTTGCCGCTGATGCCCATGTTGACCACGCCGCAGCGCTGCGATGCCGGAAGCGCGGCTAGGCGCTCTGCCAGACGGCCCGGCCATCCGCGCGTCTGCGGGGAGAGGCCGAGGAAGCCGTCGGTGATGGAATCCCCGAAGGCGACGACGGTGCAGGGCGCCTGGCTACTGCGCACGGAAACCAGCGAGAGATAGGGCCGCACCTTGATCGGCGTGAACGTCGCTCCCGGCGTGGTTGGCGCAAAGGCCATTTCCAGCCCCAGGTTCGTGCGTCCGGGCTTGGAAGGCGTGGAGAAACTGACGCTGACGATCACGTCCTGCGCGTTGTGGAACGGCGCGATGATGGGGGCGCTGACGACCGTATGCCCCTTGGGCAGCGCCACCGCCTGCAAGCCGGAAAACCGGATCGTGTGGACCGGGTTGGCGCCGATCTCCGTCCCGACCGGGCCGGACGGGCTGGAGATGGTCACACCGGCAATGCCGAGCGGCCTGTCGCCCTCGGCATTGCTGATGCTGAGCTGCATCGCGTCACCCGCCTGCGTCAGTCGCACGCGGTAGCGGTAGGTTCCCGCCGGCTGCTCGGGATCGCCCGAACCGGCGTCGGCTGGGGCATAGCCCCAGGCTCCCGCCCAGACCGGCGCGGCATGGGCCGAAGCGGAAGCCGTGGTGGCGGCAAGAGCGAGACCGCTCAGGGCGGCAAGGAACGTGAGGTTGCGCATTACGCCCTTCTTGTCGGAGTAGTCCCGCTCTTGTCCAGACCATTCATTGCAAATCATTCGTCATTGCGAGCGGTAAGCCGCGAAGCAATCCGGCGAAAGCCAAAGCCTCGTGGGATTGCTTCGCTTCGCTCGCAATGACGGTCCGGGATCGTTTACTTCTTCGCTGCCGGAACGACGCCCTTCGGCGCCTTCGCCAGCGTGCGGATCAGGTCCACCTCGGACTGGCGATAGGGGGTGCCGTCGGTGTGGAAGACCTCGTGGAACCAGATCGTCGGCTCCTCCATGGTGTAGGGCTTCTTCCACGAATCCCACGGCAGGCGGGTCTGCGTCTTGCCGTCGACGAAGCCCCAGTTCATCATCGCCACGTTCTCGCGCTTGCCGATGGGCAGCGAGCCGTCGAAGGTCGAGCCGTTGCCGCGCGCCATGTATTCGGTGCAGAGGATCGGGCGGCCGTAGACCTTGAGCTGGTTCACGCGGTCCTGGAACTTCTCGGGCCAGTTGTAGTCGTGGAACGAGATCACGTCCGACTGCGTGAGCTGGAGCTTCTCCATCGGCGACAGCGCGCTCTCGGTCTTCCAGTCGTCATGCTGCCACACGCCCGAGGTCAGCGGCTGCGTCGGCTCCGCCTCGCGCGCCCAGCCGTAGACCTTGGTAAGCAGGGCGAGGACCAGTTCCTGCTTGCCTTCCTGGCCCTTGTACTGGTCCGCGCCGTTGTCGGGCTCGTTCCACAGATCCCAGCCGAGGATGCGGTCGTCCTTGGCGTAAGCGCCGATCAGCCCCTGCACGTAGGCCTTGAAGCGCGGCTCCTGCGAGGGATCGCGCATGGCGGGAAGGCCGGGGCCCTGCACCCAGCCGGAGTTGTGGACGCCGGGGATCGGCGGATGCTGGGGCCCGAGCACCGGCACCGGATCCCAGCAGCTGTCGAACAGCACGAACAGCGGCTTGATCTTGTGCTTCGCGGCGATCGTCAGGAATTCGTCGATGCGCTTCTTGAAGCCTTCGGGATCCTGCTGCCAGAGCTGGTCGTGCAGGAACACGCGCATAGTGTTCATGCCGATGTTCTCGGCCAGACCCAGCTCGTAGTCGATGCGCTTGGGGTCCCAGGTGGCTTCCTGCCACATTTCGAACTGGTTGATCGCGTTGGCGGGCGCGAAGTTGGAGCCGACCAGCCAGGGCTGCTTGGCGTACCATGCCTTTGCCTCTGCGGGCGTCCACTGCGGGCGGGCCTCGGCGGGCATGGCCACCAGCGCGGCGGTGGCTGCCAGCAAGGCGGTTGCGAGAGCTTTCACAGGTATTCCCCTCTTACTGCGTAACGAAGAACTTGTAGGTGATGACGTTCTGGTAGGTCTTGCCCGGATCAAGGCGGACCGACGGGAACTGCGACTGGTTCGGGCTATCCGGGAAAAGCTGCGGCTCGAAGACGAGGCTGTCCCCCTCGCGGTAGATCTGGCCGGACTTGCCGACGATCGTGCCGTCCATGAAGTTGCCCGAATAGAACTGGAGCCCCGGCTGGTTCGACCAGACCTCGAACCCGCGACCCGAGGTCGGCTCGGTGACGCGAGCCATCAGGTGCTGGTCCTTGGTCACCGCATCGCCGACGACCCAGTTGTGGTCGTAGCCACGGCCATAACGGATCTGCGCGTCGCCGCCTTCGCGCACGCGCGCGCCTACCGGAGTGGGCTGGCGGAAGTCGAACACGGTGCCCGCGACGCTCTTGTGCTGGCCGACGGGGATCGAGGTTTCGTCGGTCGGGGTGAAGCGGTCGGCGGGGATCGTCAGGACGTGATCCATCGCCGTCCGGCCCGGTCCCGCGAGGTTCCAGTAGGCGTGGTTGGAGATGTTCACGACGGTCGGCTTGTCCGTCGTCGCGGTGTAGGTGATGGTCAGGTTGTCCTGCTCGTCCAGCGCATAAGTCGCGTCGGTGGTGAGCATGCCGGGATAGCCCATGTCGCCGTCGGGGCTGACGTAGCGCATGGTGACGCTGGCGCTTTTGCCGCTCCTCACCTCGCGCACGCTCCACACGACCTTGTCGAAGCCCTTGGTGCCGCCGTGCAGCGAGTTGGGGCCGTTGTTGACCGGCGTGGTGTATTCCTTGCCGTCGAACGTGAACTTGCCCTTGGCGATGCGGTTGGCGACCCGGCCCACGGTGGCGCCGAAGAACTGGCCGTCCTTCGCGTAGCCATCGAGGCTGTCGTAGCCCACTGCGATGTCCACCGCCTTGCCGTCCTTGCCCGGCATCATGACCTGCTGGATCGAGGCGCCGAGCGTCATCACGCGGACCGACATGCCCCTGGCGTTGGTCAGGGTGACGGCCTCCACGGCGGTGCCGTCCGGCATCGTGCCGAAAGCCTCGCGCTTCGCTTCGGCGGCCAGCGCGGTCGTGGATGCCGCGCACAGCAGCGCGGCGGTGGCTATGGTCCTCAGCATCGTCTCTCCTTTAAACCTTTGTATTCAAACCACGTCGTCGCTCACAATGACGGGGGAGAGTGCTATCGTCATCCCCGATACAGGAACGCCGGTACACCGCACACACCTGGGTCGATCTCGAACAGCGCGCCGCCGTGTTTCTCATCCACGCCGTTGGCGGAGCTGGTGACGAACATCCGGTCAAGGTCCGCGCCGCCGAACACGCAGTTGCTGATCTGGCTTGCGGGCAGCTCGATGCGGCGGACGGGCACACCTTCGGGCGAGAAGCGGGTGAGGCAGGAAGCGCCCCAGCATGCGACCCACAAATGGCCCTCGGCATCGAAGGTCATGCCATCGGGCGAGCCCCAGCCGTCCTCGAACGCGATGAAGGGCTGACGTTCGCCCAACTGGCCGTCTTCCAGCGCATAGCGGAAGATCACGCCCATCGCGCTGTCGGTGTGCAGCAGGAAGCATCCCGCCGGGTCGATCGCCGGGCCGTTGGGGATGGTATAGGGCGTCGCGTCGGCACGGCTGACTTCGCCGTCGAAGCGCCAGAATCCGCCGGTCGGCACGTCGCAGGAGAACGGCATCGTGCCCAGCCACAGACGGCCCTCGGGGTCGGCGGCGGCGTCGTTCACGCGGTTGATGCTGGTCTGGCCGGGAATGTCGGCGATGGTCTCGACCGAGAACGGATCGAGCGAGACCCGCGCGATCGAGCGGCCGATCCCGGCAACATAGCCGCCCGTCTCCGCGCCGATGATCCAGCCGGTGACGTCGGGCATCTCCCAGCTTTCGACCTCGCCCGTCTCCGGCGCCAGGCGGTTGACGCGCTTGCCGAGGATGTCGGTCCACAGGAGCTTCCCGGCGCGCGCATCCCAGAACAGCCCTTCGCCGAGCACGTCCGCACGGTCACGGGCGATGACCTTGACCATCAGTGGCTGTCCCTCGGCAAGCCGCGCGTCTGGGCGATGCGCTGGTACTTCTCCGAGCCTTCGAGGATTGCGCCGGTCGCGAACTGGCCGACGAGGCTGCGCTGGATTTCCTGCCAGGGCGTCTGCGATTCCGGCGTCACGCGGGTTTCGATCTCGACCAATTCCTCGCGACGGCGAGCGATCTCGGCATCATCGACGAGCATGTCGGCGCTGCGGTTCTTCAGGTCGATGCGGACCTTGTCGCCGGTGCGTAGCAGGGCAAGGCCGCCGCCGACTGCCGCTTCGGGCGAGGCGTTCAGGATCGAGGGGCTTCCCGAAGTGCCGGACTGGCGACCGTCGCCGATGCAGGGCAGGGCGTGGACGCCTGCGCGGATCAGCGCAGCGGGCGGGCGCATGTTCACGACTTCGGCGCCACCGGGATAGCCGACCGGGCCCGCGCCACGGATGACGAGGATCGTGTTCTGGTCGATGCCCAGTTCCGGCTCGTCGATGCGGGCGTGATAGTCCTCCGGCCCGTCGAACACGACTACGCGGCCGGTGAAGACGTCCGGATGTTCGGGGTCGGACAGGTAGCGGCTGCGGAATTCCTCGGAGATCACCGAGAGCTTCATCACCGCACCCTCGAACAGGTTGCCCCTGAGCACGGTCAGCCCCGCCGCTTCCTTGAGCGGCTGCTCGAACGGACGGATCACGTCGGTATCGACGATGCGCGCACCGACGATGTTTTCGGCCACGGTCTTGCCGTTCGCGGTCATCGCGGTGCCGTCGATCAGGCCGGCCTTGCTGAGTTCGCCCATCACGGCAGGGACGCCGCCCGCGCGGTAGTAGTCCTCGCCCAGATACTCACCGGCGGGCTGCAGGTTGACCAGCAGCGGCACGTCGGCGCCGGTCTGCTCCCAGTCCTCCAGCGTCAGTTCGACGCCGATATGGCGGGCGATGGCGTTGAGGTGAATCGGCGCGTTGGTGGAGCCGCCGATGGCCGAGTTGACGCGAATGGCGTTGAGAAACGCGGAGCGGGTCAGAATGTCGGACGGCTTGCGGTCCGCCTTCACCATCTCGACGATGGCGCGGCCCGTCTCCCACGCGCATTCCTGACGGTCGCGGTAGGGCGCGGGGATCGCGGCGGAGCCGGGCAGCGACATGCCCAATGCTTCGGCCAGCGAGTTCATCGTCGTCGCGGTGCCCATGGTGTTGCAATAGCCGGTGGAGGGCGAGCCCGAGGCGACCAGCTTCAGGAAGCCCTGATAGTCCAGTTCGCCCTTGGCGAGCATCTCGCGGGCCTTCCACACGATGGTGCCTGCGCCGGTGCGCTTGCCTTCGTACCAGCCGTTCAGCATCGGTCCGACCGACAGTGCGATCGCGGGGATGTTCACGGTCGCCGCCGCCATCAGCGAGGAAGGCGTCGTCTTGTCGCAGCCGATAGTCAGCACCACGCCGTCGAGCGGGTAGCCGTAGAGCAGTTCGACAAGGCTGATGTAAGCGAGATTGCGGTCGAGACCCGCCGTCGGGCGCTTGCCGGTTTCCTGTAGCGGATGGCTGGGGAACTCGATCGGAATGCCGCCCGCGTCGCGGATACCCGCCTTGATGCGCTCCGCCAGCACCAGATGGTGGCGGTTGCACGGCACCAAATCGCTGCCCGACTGCGCGATGCCGATGATCGGACGACCGGACTGCATCTCCTCGATGGAGAGGCCGTAGTTCAGATAGCGCTCAAGATAGAGCGCGGTCATGTCCGGGTGGCTCGGATCGTCGAACCATGCGCGCGAACGCAGCTTCGGGGCGGCTCCAGTCATGGCGGGGCCGGTATTGCTCTCGTCAGCGGAAGAAATGTTCGCCTCCCATAATCTCGCTCGTTTCCATCCTGCGCCGCGCGGAGCGGGCGTCTCGCGGGAGCGTTGCCCCAATGCCGCTACCACCCGCTATTTTTGCTGGCAACCTATTTATCCTACAAATATGGCTTGTAGGACCAGAATCACAGGGCTATGGAGCGGCCAAGGCCTGCCAAGGGGCCGAGGTGTAGTTCGAAGGGGAGGAACCATGAACAACATTACCCGCACGCTTATCCTGTCGTCTTCCGCGCTGGCGCTCGTCGTTGGCGTACCCGCGTTCGCTCAGGATTCCGCACCGCCGTCGGCGGGCGAGTCGGACGAGATCGTCGTCACCGGCCAGCGCGCCAGCCTTGAGGCCGCGCGCAACGTGAAGAAGAACTCGGACCTCGTCATCGACTCGATCGTTGCCGAGGACATCGGCAAGCTGCCCGACACCTCCGTCGCTTCCGCGCTCCAGCGCGTCGCGGGCGTGCAGGTCTCGAACGGCTTCAACAACGAAATCCAGGCCCCGATCATCCGCGGCATCGGCGACATCATCACGACCCTCGACGGTCGCGAGATCTTCACCGGCGTCGGTCGCGGCTTCTCGTTCCAGGATCTCCCCGCCGAAGCAATCGGCGGGATCGACGTCTACAAGTCGAACTCGGCGAACCTCATCGAAGGCGGCGTCGCCGGTGCCATCGACATGAAGCTGCAGAAGCCGTTCAACTTCGACAAGGGCCTTACCATCGCCGCCAACGGCCGCGTCTACAACGGCCAGGTTTCGGACAAGACCAGCTACAGCGCCGGTCTGCTCGTCTCGAACCGCTGGGATGCGGGCGATGGCCAGATGGGCCTGCTCGTCGACGTGTCGTACACGCGCAACAACTTCAGCCGCCCGATCTCGTTCAACTGCGACCCGCGTTCGACCAACCACGGTCCCGCAGGCGCGCCGAACCTCGTCCTGCCGACCTGCGTCGGCGGTCTGACCGACACCGGGCACAACAACCGTCCACAGGTGAACGCCGCGTTCCAGTGGGAGATCACCCCGGAACTCGAAGTCTACGTCGACGGTCTCTACAGCGGCTATCGCTCGAAGTTCGCGACCAACTTCATCTTCTCTGACCTGTTCGCGGGAAGCTCGATCAGCAACGCGGTTGCCGGTGACAACTGCTTCTCGGCCCCGGTGGACGGTGCGGGCTTCCCGGGCGGTACCACGGGCACGGTCGAGAACCTGTGCATCGGCCAGTCGGCGACGTTCAACGGCGTCGACGTGCTGACCAGCACCCAGGCGAAGAAGCAGAGCACCGACCAGTACGTGCTGGGCGGCGGCGTGAAGTGGAACACCGACGACGTCCATGTCGTGTTCGACGCCAGCTACATCCAGTCGAAGAACGCCAACCGCTCGATCATCGTCGACACCGCCAAGCATGGCGCTGCGGTCGACATCATCGTGGACGACAACGGCCATGGCACCACCGTGATGCAGGGCGATCCGCTCGGCAACCCGGAGGGCTTCGTCTTCGCGAACTCGCTGTTCCAGGATCTCAACAAGTCGAACAGCCGCCAGTATGCGTTCAAGCTGGACACCGCGTTCGACATCGACAGCGATTTCCTGCGCCAGTTCCAGGTCGGCGCGCGTTACTCGGATCGTTCGGGCTCGTTCCGCGCCTATGCCGGTGGCCCGAACTTCCCCGGACCGAACCGCGGCACGCTGGTTTCGTCGGTCGGCCTGCCGTCGGACTTCATGGTGAAGTCGCCGGACTCGATCCCCTACATCAACAACGGCTCGCACTGGTACACGCCGAACCCGGATTACCTGCTCAACAACACGGATGACCTGCGCGCGCTTTACGGTGCTCCGGCAGGCGATCCGGCCTGGGATCCGACCCGCAACTACGAGGCGGCTGAAAAAACCTTCGCGGCTTACGTGCAAGGCAAGTACCAGCTCGACATCGGCAGTGTTTCGTCGATCGACGGCCTTGTCGGCGTGCGCGTCGTCAATACCAAGCGCACGCTGGACGGCACTTCGCGCGTGATCGGCGCGGGCGCCGGCGGCACCGATCTCTTCGAGCCGGTCAGCCGCGACACCGACGACACTTACGTCCTTCCGAACGCGAGCATCCGCTTCAAGGCGAACGACCAGCTCCAGTTCCGCGCGACTTACGCCAAGACGGTGGCGCGTCCGACCTTCGGCGACCTGAACCCCGGCCTCTCGCTGGCGGCTCCCGGCGGCAACCCGAACGTCATCCTGGCGGGCTCGGGCGGCAACCCGGACCTCAAGGCGCAGCAGTCGGACAACTTCGACCTTACGGCAGAATACTACTTCGGCCGATCGAGCTACGTCACCGTCGCGGGCTACTACCGCAACTTGAAGGACCGCGTGGCGACCGCGACCTCGATCCAGGTCATCAACGGTCAGACCTACCAGATCGCGCAGCCGCGCAACCTTGGTTCCTCGAAGCTCAAGGGCATCGAAGTCGCCGGCCAGGTGTTCTTCGACTTCCTGCCCGAAGGGTTCGACGGCATCGGCGTGATGGGCACCTTCACGCTGGCCGACAGCAAGGTCACCACCCCCGGCGATCCGCTGGAAGGCAAGGAACTGCTGGGCGTCTCGAAGTACAACTACACTGCGGGCGCGCTTTACGAGAAGTACGGTGTGACAGCCCGCGTGGTCTACACCTGGCGCTCGGGCTACAACGAAACGCTGTTCGGCGTCGGCACGCTCGTCGGACCGGACTTCACCAGCCAGTTCAACAAGGTCAAGGCCAACGGCCGTCTCGACTTCTCGGTCGGCTACGACGTGACCCCGAACATCACCGTCTCGGTGGATGGCGTGAACGTGACCGGCGGCAAGTACTACAGCTACTTCGACACCCCGTCGTTCCCGCACGACATCCGCATCGACGACAAGTTCTACGGCGCGAGCATCCGCGTGAAGTACTGATCCTTTCCCCCGGGGGCAGGGCCGTGCGCAAGCGGCCCTACTCCTCCAATCGCCCCCGGCACATCGGGCGGGACAGCCTTGCCGCTGTCCCGCCCTTTTTTCGTCACGAGAGCAGGCGCGGCACCGACATCGCCTTGATCGAGAAGCGCGCGTCGGGATGTTCCACCCCGTCGCGATGCGCGGCGCGGTGCTGGACGACGCCGTTCTTGCCGAAGCCTTCCACCACCGGGCGGTTGGTCTTGCTCGACAGCCACAGGCGCAGCAGGTGGCGCTTGCGCTGGGGTTCGGGCCAGTCGAAGAACTCGGTCCGCGAATGGAGCGCGGCGTAGTTCGACAGCCACTGGATGTCGCCGGGGCGGAAGTCCATGGCGATGGCCATGCCGGGCTCATAGGTGATCTCGTCGAAGAGGCGCAGCACCTCCAGCTGATCCTCGGTCAGCTTGGGCACGCCGGGATATCCCTGCGCCGTCACGATGTAGAGCGAACCGGCGTACATCGAGAACACGCCTTCCTCCACGCTCACCACCGGCGAGGTATAGGTATCCGCCGGAGCCTCCGCGTCCTGTCGACGCCAGTCCCAGTGGAACGGTTCGAGCAGCAGGTGAGCAAGGTCCGGGCGGCGGCGCAGGATCTCGTTGTAGATTTCCGCGCCGGAGACGAGGCAGGACAGTCCGCCCTCCCGCGCCCCGCGCAGGCACATCAGCGCCACGATGTCCGAACTGTCCGAATGGTAGACGAGCTTGTCGCGCACCTTGGAGGACTTGGCGGTGGGATCGTCCATCGTCTTGTCGCTGGTGGCGTAGACGTGGTCGAGCAGGTCGCCCATCTCGTTCTGGCGGATCGGATCGCCCATGTGCAGGCCGAGAACGTAGTAGATCGCGCTCGACAGCGCGTCCGAATACTGGTCCGAACGCAGGCCACGCACCAGTACGAAGCCGCGCCCGAAATCCACGGCGTCCCGCCATGACTTCACCGCAGCGGCGCAGGCGACGAGGGGGTAGTCCTCGGCCTGCACGAAACGCAGATCAGGGTCTTCGTCGAGGAAGCGCTTGCCCAACGCCTCAAGCTCGGCAAGCTGCGCGGCGTCGAGTTCGTAGACCCAGTCCTGCCCTTCCATCAGCCGGTCGCCGCGCCACGCGGCAGCGGTCAGGACGGGGGAGGGGACTTCGGCGACGGTCATGCGGCAATCTCCTATGGCGCTTGCCCGGCACCCTAGCGCCTCGACACGACGCGGTCTTGATGCTGGACGCACGCGAACGTGCGTCCGGTGCCCCTCAGCGCTTCACACGCTCGGCGCTCAGCCGGGTCATGAGAAGGGCTGCGCGCTTGATCTGGCGCGGGAAACTGGAGAGATCGACGCGCTCTTCCGGCGTATGATCGCCGCTGCTGCTCGGGCCGAGGCCTGCAAGACCATCAACATCTCCCGCCACGAAGCTGATGTCGCCCGCGCCGCGCTTCAGCGGGTCGAGTGCAGGCATCGTGGGCAGCGCGAGGTCGGCATTGATCGTGTTGAGCCGGTCCAGCAGCTTCTGGTTGCCCGGTGTCGGAGCCATCGGTGGGTAGCCGTCCTTGAACGCGATCTTCGCATCGGTTTCCGGCAGGTGCGCGGCGACGATGGCCTGCATCTTCGCCTTGACCCGCTCCACCTGATCGGGCGTCAGGGCGCGGAAGTCGCCCTTGGCGATGGCGACGGGCGGGATGATGTTGGTCTTGCCGGTCGCCTCGACCTGCGCCTCGTCTGCGCTCAGCTTCGCCGTCGCACCGCCCGCGACGATGCCGATGTTGAAGGTGAGGTTGGGCTCCGGCAGCTCCCGGCGGAAAGCGTCGATGATCCGCGCCAGTTCATAGACCGCACCGCTGCCGACGCTGGGCGAGAATATGCCGCTCGAATGCGCCGTCTTGCCGGTGACGGTGATGGTGTAATCCCCGGCGGAGCGTCGCGCGACAGAGCCGTAGTCCTGCCCGTCGATCATCACCAGTCCCTCGAAGTCGAGCGCCACGTCAGCCCGCTTGCCTGCTGCGATAAGGTCGGCGCGGGCGATGGACGTCGGCGTGCCGGAAGCTTCCTCGTCTCCGGTCAGCACGACTTCGATGTTGGCGTTGGCCAGCGTACCCGCCGCCTTCATCGCCCTGAGCGCCGCCAGCATCACGACGATGCCGCCCTTGTCGTCGCCCGCACCGGGGCCGTGGAGCATGTCGCCCTCCCGCCTGGCGGTCTGGAACGGCGAACTCGGCTCGAACACCGTGTCGAGGTGGCCGATCAGCAGCATCCGCGTCGTGCCGACCTTGCCCTTGTGCGTGGCGATCAGGTGCCCGGCGCGCTTGACCTGATCCATCGGTACCCAGCGCACCGCAAAGCCCAGCGCCTCCAGTTCGGGCGCGACCATGTCGCGCACCTTCTTCACGCCCTCGACGTTGCGCGTGCCGCTGTTCTGCGCGACCAGTCTTTCGAGAAGGTCGAGGTTCTGCGCCGCCCCCGCATCGGCCGAAGCGACGATCTTCTGTTCGACGGACGATATCCGGGCAAGGGCGGGGCCGGAGACGAGCAGCAGCGGCAATGCTGCGAGGAGGGCGCGGTTCATGGCCGCAACGATACCGCGCCGGAGCCTCGGGGCAAGGTCAGATGCGGAAGGTCAGGTAACCCGCCGCGTAGAACAGGTCGCGCCCCGGCTTGAACTTCTCCGAAACGTCGCCGTAGATCGTGTAGAAGCCAAGCGTCGTGAACGGATTGAGCATATAGCGCCCGGCCGCCGTGGCGCGCGTGCCGAAGAAGCGGGAATCGCTCTCGTTGCCGCGCCGCAGAACCTGCCCGCCGAGCGAGTAGACGCCGTCGTGGATCGAGGTGCGCCACAGCCCCGCCGCCGAGAAGTCCAGTGTCAGCTTGCTCGTCGGCTGCAGCGTCAGCTGGGGCTGGAAGATCATCAGGTTGTGCGGCCCGAGGTCGCCATTGTAGGTGAGAGGCTTCGGGAACAGTGGCCCGTAAGTACCGATTTTTCCGTCATTCGGATTGCGATCGCCCGAGCCGACGTCGATCCGCAGCCCCAGCTTCGGCTTCCATCCACCCTGCCAGCCGTGCGCTACGGTGCCAGTGACATAATAGGCGTCGATGTCGAGATCGCCGAACGAGCCCCACTGCCTGATGCCCTCGACGTCGATGCTCCAGGCATCGGCCTTGCCCGCATAGCGCAGCGACAGCGTGCGGCGCTGGTCGCGTGCCGCGGGCTCGCTGTCGAACGCGACGCTGGCGCGGTCGGACGTGATGAACAGCGCCTCCGCGCGGCCTGTATGGCTGCCCGCCCCGAAATTGCGACCTGCATGCACGCCGGTCAAATCGTAGTCTTGGTTGGTCTTGTCGTCGAAAGTTCCCAGCTTTTCGAGGACAGCGTGACCCGTCAGGAACCCACCGTCCCACTTGCCTGCCGTGCCCATGACGCGCAGCAGATCCAGCGAACGGCGGGTGTTCGCGCCCTCGCGCATGTCGAACACGGTCTGGTTGCCGATGCCGATCTCCTGCCGCCCGAGCCGCGCGGTGATCTTCGCGCCGCCGACCGGGACATGCGCCTCGATGAAAGCCTGGTTGAAGTCGAGGCGGCCTTCCTCGATCGGGGCCATCACGGAATCGAGCCCGGAACTGGTGGCGTGCTCAAGGTCTACGAAGGCCCGCAGAATGCCTTCGATCTGGAGGTCGCCCCAGACGCGGGTGCGTTGCTGGAAGTTGCCGTCGTCGTCCTGAGGGCCGCGGCCCCAGCGTTCGCCGAGGCGCAGTTCGGGGCGCAGGCGCAGTTCGCCGCCGAGTGTCGCGTAAGTATCTCCAGCGATGGGAATATACTTGAGGCGGGTCCAGAGGTTGGCGTCGCGGACCGCGCGGAAGCTGGAGTAGTCCTCGTCGTGGTTGATCGGCTTGAACGCGGGCTTCGGGGCCTTGGGGCGATTCGGGGTTTCGGGTGCGGCGGCTTCGACGGAGACGGCTGTATCCGTCTGTTTTGCTTCGGTTTCTGCAGGCAGGGCAGGGGCTTGGGCGGTGGCTGCGGCGAGGGCGTGCGCCATGATCTGGAACATTGGTATTCTCCCGTTTTATCGTTTGTCTTTGAGCGGGGCGGCTAGCCGGCCGCCGCTTGCGCCGGTCTCGACGCGATGGTCTGGAGCACGTGGACCGCAAGGCCGAAGATCAGCCCCCAGAAGGCCGATCCCAGTCCGAAAAGCGTTATTCCCGAGGTGCTTACCGCGAAGGTGACGAGCGCACCGTCGCGTCCCCGCTCTGCGCGCAGGGCGGTACTGAGCGACACCGAGACGACAGGGAACAGCGCCAGACCGGCACAGGCGGCGACCAGCGTGGCCGGGAGCATGGCGAAAAGCGCCAGCACGGTGGCCGCGAACGCGCCGTAGACGAGATAGGCCACGCCGCCCGCGATCCCGGCCACGTATCGCTTCGCCGGATCGGGGTGCGCGTCCGGCCCGAGGCAGATCGCGGCGGTGAACGCGGCAAGGTTGAGGCCATGGCAGCCGAACGGCGCGAGCAGGATCGAGCCGATGGCGCTCGCTGAGATGATCGGCCGCGCGTCGGGCTTTTCGTACCCCGCCGCGCGCAGCACGGCCATGCCGGGGAGGAACTGCCCGGTCAGCGCGACCACCGCCAGCGGTAGCGCGATGCTGGCCGTTACGGTCCAGTCGAAGCGGGGCGTCGTCCATACCGGCAGGGTCAGGCGCGGCGTGCCGATGGCGCCGGTCAACCCGCCCTCGATCATGGTCAGCGCCACGCCCGTCACCAGCACCGCGACCACCGCATAGCGCGGGGCGAGCACGCGTCCGGCGAAGAACGCGGCGATCATCGCGCAGACCATCAGGGGGGCGGAGGGCACCGCGCCCACCATGTCGATCACGAAGCGGAACAGGATGCCCGCCAGCATCGCGGCGGTGATCGCGGAAGGCAGCATCCCGATCAGCCGGTCGAACGCGCCCGACAGGCCGACCGCCAGCACCGCGAGGTTGGCGACGATATAGGCGCCCACCGCCGTCGCAAAGTCCGTCTGCGGCAGCATCGTCACCAGCAGCGCCGATCCGGGCGCGGACCACGCCACCACGATCGGCACCCGCCAGCGCCAGCTCAGCACGATGCCGAGCACGCCGCTGCCGATCGAGATCGCCCAGATCCATGAGGCGACGAGGGCCGGTTCCAGCCCCTTCGCGGCCTGGAACACGATCACCAGCGGCCCGGCGTAGGATATGGTGGTGGCGATGATCCCGGCGACGATCGCCGGGATCCACGATGTTTGCCTGGTGACCATGGTTATCGTCTCACGCCGCGAGGGCGTAGGTTTCCCGATGGCGCTGGCGGTTGCGGCTGACCGTGTAGACCGCCGTCGCCAGCACCGAGATCACGCCCGGAACCGCGAAGGCGAGGAAGTTCAGCGCCATCGGCAGTTGCGCGGCGAGCAGCAGCCCGCCCAGCATCGGACCGACGATGGCCCCCACGCGGCCCATGCCCGAGGCCCAGCCAAGCCCGGTCGAGCGGACCGACAGGCTGTAGAACTCCGCGACGCTGGCGTAGAGCAGGATCTGCGTGCCCGTGGTGCCCGCACCGGCGATGAAGATCAGCAGGTACAGCACCGGCATCGCGCTGTTGAGGCCGAGCAGAGAGATGCACAGCGCGCCCAGCGCGAAGTAGGCCATGACCACGCGCGGCAATCCGAAGCGGTCGGCAAGGCGGCCACCGGCGATGGCCCCGAACATCCCGCCGAAGTTGAGCGCGAGCAGGAACGACAGGCTGGAGCCGAGGCTGTAACCGGCGTTGCGCATCAGTTGCGGCAGCCACGAACCGAGCGCGTAGACCATCAGCAGGCAGCAGAAGAAGCACAGCCACATCGACAGCGTGCCGAGCGTGCGGTCGTTGCGGAACAGTTCGCCGACCGATGCGGGCGCAGCGGCTTCCTGATGGACGAGAGGACCGTCGATCGCGGCACCGGGGGCAAGGCGCCGCAGGATGGCGCGGGCCTTGTCCTGCTCACCCGAGCGGACGAGGAAGCCGGCCGATTCCGGCAGGCCGCGCAGGATCAGCGGCAGCAGCACCAGCGGGACCGCAGCGGCAAGGAACATCGCCTGCCATCCGAACAGCGGCAGCAGCCAGATGCCGAGGCCCGCCGCGACCATGCCGCCCACCGCGTAGCCGCTGAACATCAGCGCGACGAGGGTGCTCCGCATCCGCCTGGGCGCATATTCGTTGGTCAGCGCCACCGCATTGGGCATCAGTCCGCCGCAGCCCAGGCCCGCCGCGAAGCGCAGCACGCCGAACATCGTCGGCGTAGTGACGAAGCCGTTGAGGAAGGTGGCGAGGCTGAACAGCGTGAAGCACAAGGTGATGCACTTCTTGCGGCCGATCCGGTCGCCCAGCGGTCCGAACAGAAGCGCGCCGGACATCATTCCGAACAGTGCCCAGCTTGCCAGAGAACCGGCCTGCGGCGCGGTAAGTTGCCACTGCTCCATGAGCTTGGGAAGAACGACGCCATAAATGAATACGTCGTAGCCATCGACTATAAGCAGCAGCGCGCAGGCTATTACGATCTTGAGATGCAGATTTCCAAATCTGGCTTCGTCGACAACACGACTTACATCGATACCTTGCATATCGATTCCTCTCCCGTTTCACATTGTGTGATTTGTCGGGAAAGTGAATGACCTGTCGGGTTCCAACAAATACCGTTTAAGTCCCGTTCGAATACGCAAAAGGTATGACAGGCGCGATCCGGCGTCTTTTCACCTTCGTCATTGCGAGCGCAGCGAAGCAATCCAAAGTCGGCCCACGCCGCTGGATTGCTTCGCTGCGCTCGCAATGACGAAGGGGACCCCCTACAACTCCTCCGTCAGCGCCACCGGCACATCATACCCCCACTCCGCATATTGCCGCGCGATCACCGAGGCCATCAGCGCCAGTTCGGGCGAGCGGTCGCCAGGTCGGTGGCTCATGATGATGGGCGAGGTCGCAGGCTCCACCAATTCGCGGAAAGCGACGTCGTGGCTGCGCGCGCGGCGGACCGATTCCGGCACGATGGCCATGCCTTCCTCCGCCGCGACGAGGCCGATGGCGATCTGGAGTTCGCGCGCTTCATGCACCACGCGCGGTTCTATCGCATGGTCGCGGAACAGCGAAATCACCTGGTCGGCATAGCTGGGGCGCGGCGAGCGGGGGTAGATGATCTGCGGTTCCTCCGCGAGATCGCGCAGGGAGATGGGCTCGTCGCTCTGGGCGAGTGGGTGGTCGACCGGGAAGGCGGCGATCAGCTTTTCGTTGCGCAGGATGATGCGGCGCACCGCCGGATCCTCGAAGCGGATGCGACCGAAGCCAACGTCGATGCGGCCGTCCTTCAGCGCGGCGATCTGGTCGAGCGTCGTCGCCTCGACCATGACCAGTTCGACGTTCTCGGCCACCTTGCGGAATTCGCGGATCAGTTCGGGCAGGCGCGCGTAGATGGTGGAGGCGACGAAGCCGATCACCAGACGACGGCGCGGGCTGGTGGCCGCCGCCTTCACCATGGTCTCCACGTCCTCCATGCGCGCGAGCACCTGCAGCGCCTGCGCGTAAAGCAGCTTGCCGACCGAGGTCAGCCGCAGCGGACGGCTCGCCCGGTCGAGCAGCGCGGCGCCGACGTGGGCTTCCAGTTGCTGGATCGCGCGCGAGAGCGGCGGCTGCGCGATGTGCAGGCGCTCGGCCGCGCGGTTGAAGTTCCCTTCATCCGCCACCGCCACGAAATAGCGCAAAAGGCGCAGGTCCATCACGAGATACGTCTCCATCATACCGGTACGGTATAGGGCCCTGACCGCATTGATCTTTGAACGACCTGCTACGGAGGACTACCTCTCGCTCGAAAGCTAAGCATACGGGAGAGTCGCTGCAATGGCCGTGTTGAGCCGAGCCGATACCTTTATCGTCGATATCCCGACGATCAGGCCGCATGTGCTGGCCATGGCGACGATGCACGCCCAGTCGATGGTGATCGTCCGCCTGACCGACGCGGACGGCGTCGAGGGGCTGGGCGAGGGCACCACGATCGGCGGGCTCAGCTACGGCGAGGAAAGCCCCGAGAGCATCAAGTCCGCGATCGACACCTACATCGTTCCGGTGCTGGAAACCTGCGACATCGCGCAGGTTGGCGCGACGATGGCGAAGATCGCCAAGTGCGTGCGCGGCAACCACTTCGCCAAGTGCGCGGTCGAAACCGCGCTGCTGGACATGCAGGGCAAGCGCCTCGGCGTGCCGGTGTCGGAGCTGATCGGCGGCGGGCGCGTGCGCGACAGCCTGCCGGTCGCCTGGACGCTCGCCAGCGGCGACACCGCCCGCGACATCGCCGAGGGCGAGGCCATGCTGGAGGCGCGCCGCCACCGCATCTTCAAGCTCAAGATCGGCAAGCGCGACGTGCGGGACGACGTCGCCCACGTCGGCGCGATCTGCAAGGCGCTGGGCGACCGCGCGAGCGTGCGCGTGGACGTCAACCAGAACTGGAGCGAGGCGCAGGCCAAGCTCGGCATGAAGATGCTCCTCGATGTCGGCTGCGACCTTGTCGAACAGCCCATCGCGGGCGACGCGATCGCCGCCATGGCGCGGTTGTCGAAGTCGCAGGCGGTGCCGCTGATGGCGGACGAGGCCTTGCACGGCCCGCGCTCGGCGCTGCGGATCGCCGCTGCCAATGCGGCGGGCGTCTTCGCGCTCAAGATCGCGCAGTCGGGCGGCCTCTTCGCCACGGCGGAAGTTGCCGCCATCGGCACCGCGGCGGGGATCGGGCTCTATGGCGGCACGATGCTGGAAGGCAGCGTCGGCACCGTCGCTTCGGCCCATGTCTTCGCGACGCTGCCTGAACTCGCCTGGGGCACCGAGCTGTTCGGCCCGCTGCTCCAGACCGAGGAAATCCTGAGCGAACCGCTCGCCTACGGCGACTTCTCGCTTGCCGTTCCGACCGGGCCAGGCCTCGGCATCGCGCTCGACGAGGACAAGATCGCCTTCTTCCGGCGCGACCGGAAGGCCCCCGCCCTCCACGCCGTCAACGCAGGAGCCTGAGACACATGCTTTTCATGGTCGAAATGGACGTCAATATCCCCCTGGACTTCGATCCGGCGGAAGCCACGCGGATCAAGGCGGAGGAGAAGGCCTACTTCCAGACGTTGCAGCAGGCGGGCACCTGGCGGCACATCTGGCGCAAGGTCGGGCTCTATTCCAACGTCTCGATCTTCGATGTCGAGAGCAATGCGGCGCTGCACGACACGCTGATGGCGCTGCCGCTCTACCCCTTCATGACGATGAAGATCACGCCGCTCGCCCGGCATCCCTCCTCAATCCATGACGACGATCGCTGATCGTCAAACCCCCATGACCGCCAACGAACGGGAGAGAATATAATGGACATCAGCTTCGTACAGACCCCGGAAATCCAGCAGCTGCTCGACCGCGCCGCAGGCGTGAACGAGAGCGGCGGCAACCCCCGCCTCAAGGCCATCGTGCGCGACCTGACGCAGAGCGTGATGGAACTGATCGTCAAGCACGACATCTCCGAGAGCGAGTTCTGGCTGGCGATGAAGTACCTCGCGGACAGCTCGGCCGAGATCGGCCTGATCGTTCCGGGCACCGGCATCGAGCACTTCCTCGACCTCTACATGGACGCCAAGGACGCCGAGGCGGGCCTGACCGGCGGCACCCCGCGCACCATCGAAGGCCCGCTCTACGTCGCAGGTGCGCCGCTGGTGGAAGGCAACGTCAACCTCAGCACCGATCCCGACGAGGGCACGCAGGTGCTGCACATGACCGGCACGATCACCGGCCCTGACGGCGAACCGGTACAAGGCGCCATCGTCCATGTCTGGCATGCGAACTCGAAGGGCTGGTACTCGCACTTCGACCCGACGAGCGAGCAGACCCCGTTCAACAACCGCCGTCGCATCAAGCTGGGCTCCGATGCGCGCTATGCGTTCCACTCCAAGCAGCCGAGCGGCTATTCCGTGCCGCCGCAGGGCGCGACCGACCAGCTGATGCAGGCGCTCGGCCGCCACGGCAATCGCCCGGCGCACGTCCACTTCTTCATCGAGGCGCCCGGCTATCGCACGCTGACGACGCAGATCAACTTCGGCGACGACCCCTTCGCCGCGGACGACTTCGCCTTCGGCACCCGCGAGGGCCTGCTGCCGGTGCCGAGCCGCCAGGGCGACAGCGCCTACATCCAGTTCGACTTCCAGCTGCAGCGCGCTCACGACGCGGGCGACGAGGGCTTCTCCTCCCGCACCCGCGCCGAGGCCACTCCGCTGCCCGAAGCCGAGACCGTCTGACAACCACGAAACGGAAGACAGGATCATGCACGAACATCTGATGAGCCGCGTCGCGACCGCCGTGGTCGACGACCCCGAGACCGGCCTGTTCCGCTGCCGCCGCGACGTCTTCACCGACCCGGCGCTGTTCGAACTCGAAATGAAGTACATCTTCGAGAGCAACTGGGTCTACGTCGCGCACGAAAGCCAGCTCGAGAAGAAGAACGACTACTTCACGACCTGGATCGGCCGCACCCCGGTGATCCTGACCCGCGCCAAGGACGGCGGCGTCAACTGCGTGGTCAATGCCTGTGCGCATCGCGGCGCCAAGCTGTGCCGCCGCAAGCGGGGCAATCAGCCGCTGTTCGTGTGCCCCTTCCACGGCTGGAGCTTCAAGACCGACGGCACGCTGATGCGCGCCAAGGACGCCAGCACCGGCGCCTATCCGGACAGCTTCAACCATGAAGGCTCGCACGACCTGACCAAGGCCCGCGTCGAAAGCTATCGCGGCTTCATCTTCGCCTCGCTCAACCACGATGTCCTCCCGCTGGAGCAGCATCTGGGCGAGGCGAAAGTCATCATCGACCAGATGGTCGACCAGGCGCCCGAGGGTCTGGAAGTGCTCACCGGCAATTCCACCTACACCTTCGACGGCAACTGGAAGATGCAGATGGAGAACGGCTGCGACGGCTACCACGTCAGCTCCGTTCACGAGAACTACCAGTCCACCATGGGCCGTCGCGCCGAAGGCGGCACCAAGGCGGTCGACGCCAACGGCTGGTCGAAGGCCCCTGCAAGCGGCGTCTACGGCTTCGAGCACGGCCACATCCTGCTCTGGACGCAGGTGCTGAACCCCGAAGTCCGCCCGATCTGGAGCCACAAGGCGGCGCTGGACGAACGTCTGGGTGAGGATCGCGCGAAGTTCATCCTCGAACAGACCCGCAATCTGGCGCTCTATCCGAACGTGTTCCTGATGGACCAGTTCTCCACCCAGATCCGCGTGGTGCGCCCGATCGACGTGCACACCACCGAAGTCACGATCTACTGCTACGCCCCCAAGGGCGAAAGCGCCGAGGATCGCGCCCACCGCATCCGCCAGTACGAGGACTTCTTCAACGTCACCGGCATGGGCACGCCTGACGATCTGGAGGAATTCCGCAGCTGCCAGAAGGCTTACGAAGGCGCGGGCGAACTGTGGAACGACCTCAGCCGTGGCGCTACCCGCTGGATCGCCGGTCCGGATGCCAATGCGAAGGCGATGGGCATGAACCCGCTGCTCTCCAGCGAGCGCAGCGAGGACGAGGGCCTCTTCGTGCGCCAGCACGAGTTCTGGGCGCAGATCATGCTCGACGGCATGGCCAAGGATGCCAGTCCCATGCTGGAGGCCGCGGAATGACCCTCGTTCTCGAAAAGACCGCCGCGGCGCTGTCCTACGCCGACATCTGCGCCTTCCTCTACCGCGAGGCGCGCCTGCTCGACGATCGCGAGTTCGACGAATGGCTGGAATGCTATTCGGAGGCCGCGGAGTACTGGATGCCCGCGTGGACCGACGACGATGCGCTGACCACCGATCCGCAGACCGAGATCTCGCTGATCTACTATGGGAACCGCAAGGGCCTCGAAGACCGCGTCTATCGCCTCAACACCGAGCGTTCGTCGGCCAGCACGCCGGAGGCGCGCACGGCGCACTTCATCGGCAACGTCGAAGTGCTGGAGACGCGCGAAGGCGCCGTGGACCTGCGCTACAACTGGAACACGCTCGCCCACCGTTACCAGCAGACGCAGCAGTTCTTCGGAACAACGTTCCTGACGCTCGACACATCCGGCGAGACGCCGAAGATCCTGAAGAAGAAGATCGTCCTCAAGGACGACTACATTCACCAGGTCATCGACGTCTACCACGTCTGATGGTGAGAGCAGCCATGGTTCATCATCCTGAAGCATATGCCGCAATCGCCTCCAAAACCTCGTCATTGCGAGGAGGCGCAGCCGACGAAGCAATCCAGCGCTGCACGACGTTGCCGATGGATTGCTTCGCTCCGCTCGCAATGACGAGCGGGGGAGCAACCGCTTCGGAGGTCGCAGCATGATCTTCGCAGGACGGTTCGCCGGCAAGGTCATGGTCGTGACCGGCGCGGCGCAGGGCATCGGGGCGGGCGTCGCCACCCGCGCGGCGGCGGAAGGAGCGAGTGTCGTCCTCGTCGACCGCGCCGACTTCGTGACCGAGGTGGAAGAGGCCATCGTCGCATCGGGCGGCAAGGCCGTGTCCGTGCAATGCGACCTCGAAACCTACGAGGGCGCGGCGCAGGCTATGGCGGCGGCGGTATCAGCGTTCGGACGCATCGACATTCTCGTCAACAACGTCGGCGGCGCGATCCGGATGCGGCCCTATGCCGAGTTTGAGCCCGCACAGATCGACGCGGAAATCCGCCGTTCGCTGATGCCCACGCTCTACTGCTGCCATGCGGTGCTGCCCGCGATGCTGGGGCAGGGTGCAGGCACCATCGTCAACCTCTCGTCCAACGCCACGCGCGGCATCCGCCGGGTGCCCTATTCGGCGGCCAAGGGCGGGATCAACGGGCTGACGCAGGCGCTCGCCATGGAATATGCCGAAGCGGGCATCCGCGTCGTCGCGACCGCACCCGGCGGCACCAGCGCGCCGCCACGCCGCGTCGCCCGCAATGCCGAGGGCGACAATGCTCAGGAACAGGCGTGGATGGCCGAAGCAGTCGCGCAAGTGACCTCCTCCGCCTTCCTGAAGCGCTACGGCACGCTGGAGGAGCAGATCGCCCCGATCCTCTTCCTCGCATCGGACGAGGCCAGCTACGTGACCGGATCGGTGCTTCCGGTCGCCGGCGGCGACATCGGCTGACACGCCACTTCACAGGAATACGACAAAGTGCCCAGACTGATCGTCGTCGACCGTTCGGGAGACGAAACCGCCATCGACGCCCGCGAGGGCGTGACCGTGATGGAAGCCATCCGCGACAACGGCTTCGACGAGCTGCTCGCACTGTGCGGAGGCTGCTGTTCCTGCGCGACCTGCCATGTCTTCGTGGACGCGGACTGGGCCGACCGGGCCGGTGCGCCGGGCGAGGACGAGAACGACCTGCTCGACAGCTCCGACCATCGCGGCCCGCTCTCGCGCCTGTCCTGCCAGATCGCGCTGAGCCCCGCGCTCGACGGCCTGCGCGTCACCATCGCCCCGGAGGATTGAGCCCATGCCCTTCACCCCAGACGGCATCTACTGGAAGCGCGACGGGATCGAGGATGCGCCCGCGCTGGTGCTGCTCAATTCCATCGGCACCGACATGGACCTGTGGGAGCCGGTGCTGCCGTTCCTGCGCGAACGCTTCGCCCTGCTGCGGATCGACACGCGCGGCCATGGTGCGTCGCGGGCCGAGCCGGGCGACCTGACCCTCGCCATGCTGGCCGACGACGTGCTGGCTGCCGCCGATGCTGCCGGGTTCTCGCGCTTTGCGCTGGCGGGCGTGTCGCTCGGCGGCATGATCGGCATGGAACTCGCCCTGCGCGCGCCGGAGCGGGTGGAGAAGCTGATCCCCGTCTGCACGTCGGCAACGATGGACAGCGCGTCGTGGAACGACCGCGTCGCGAAGGTGCGGGGTGAGGGCATGGCCGCGATCGCGCAGCTGGCGATGGGCCGCTTCCTCTCCGACGCCGCCAGCCCCGCGACCTATCAGACCGTGCTGCGCCAGTTGCTGTCCATGGACGCCGAGGGCTACGCGGCGTGCGGTGCGGCGATCCGCGACATGGACCTCGCCACCCGCATCGTCGCAATCGCCGCGCCGACGCTGGTCGTCACCGGCACCCGCGACACCTCGACCCCGTTGGAGGGCCACGGCGAGCACCTGCTGGCGACCATTCCCGGCGCGCAGCACCTGTCGCTCGAAGCGGCGCACCTGGCCCCCCTCGAAGCGCCCGGTGAACTCGCGGCGGGCATGATCCGGTTCCTGCAGGACTGAGCCATGAGCAAATCAGACATCGTCATCGTGGGAGCGGGACATGGTGGAGCGCAGTGTGCGCTTGCCCTGCGCCAGAACGGGTTCGAGGGGACCATCACCGTCATCGGCCGCGAGCCGGAGTATCCGTATGAGCGTCCGCCGCTCTCGAAGGAGTACTTCGCACGGGAGAAGACCTTCGACCGGCTCTACATCCGCCCGCCGACGTTCTGGGCGGAGAAGGACGTGGCGTTCCGGCTCGGCACCGAGGTGACGAAGGTGGACGCCTCGGCGAAGGAACTGACGCTCTCGGACGGCAGCACGTTCGGCTACGGCAGGCTGGTCTGGGCGACGGGCGGCGATCCGCGGCGGCTGTCGTGCTCGGGCGCGGATCTGGCGGGCGTCCATGCGGTGCGCACCCGCGAGGACTGCGACACGCTGATGGCCGAGGTCGATGCCGGGACGAAGAACATCGTCGTCATCGGCGGCGGTTATATCGGGCTGGAAGCGGCGGCGGTGCTCTCGAAGATGGGGCTGAACGTGACGCTGCTCGAAGCGCTGCCGCGGGTGCTGGCGCGCGTGGCGGGCGAGGAACTGTCCGAGTTCTACCAGAACGAGCATCGCGCGCATGGCGTCGACCTGCGCACGGGGGTGGCGGTCGAATGTCTGGAGGGTGACGGTCATCGTGTCACCGGCGTAAAGCTGGCGGATGGCGAGATCGTGCCTGCCGAGGCGGTGATCGTCGGCATCGGCATCGTGCCTGCGGTCGGCCCGCTGATCGTGGCGGGGGCATCGGGCGCGAACGGGGTGGACGTGGACGAGTTCTGCCGCACCTCGCTGCCGGACGTCTACGCCATCGGCGACTGCGCGGCCTTCGCCTGCGACTATGCGGGCGGCACGGTGATGCGCGTGGAATCGGTGCAGAACGCCAACGACATGGCGACCTGCGTGGCCAAGGCGATCTGCGGGGACGAGAAGCCGTACAAGGCGTTCCCGTGGTTCTGGTCGAACCAGTACGATCTCAAGCTGCAGACGGCGGGGATCAACATGGGCTTCGACCGGACCGTGGTGCGCGGCGATGTCGAGGGGCGTTCGTTCTCGGTGGTGTACCTGAAGGACGGGCGCGTGGTGGCGCTGGACTGCGTGAACATGGTCAAGGACTACGTGCAGGGCCGCAAGCTGGTCGAAGCCGGCGCGGCGCCCGATGTGGAGCGCC
Organism: Novosphingobium kaempferiae; assembly: GCF_021227995.1. NCBI lineage: Bacteria > Pseudomonadati > Pseudomonadota > Alphaproteobacteria > Sphingomonadales > Sphingomonadaceae > Novosphingobium > Novosphingobium kaempferiae. The sequence goes on along the minus strand of NZ_CP089301.1, from coordinate 1,749,558 downwards.
TCGCCGATGCGGGGACGCCGCTCAAGGAAATGGTGTAGCGCCCGGAACGCGCAGCCGCCGGATCGTGTGCCGTTCCCGCACGGTGCCGCGCAGGCGCTGGCGGATGGTTTCCAGCCCGGCCTCGGGATCGGCGGTCTCTCCGCAGACGAACAGGTCGACGGCGGCGAGACCGTCCTCGGGCCAGGTGTGGATCGAGATATGCGATTCCGCCAGCAGCGCCACGCCCGTCACGCCCATGCCCGCGCCGAAGTGGTGAAGCCGCACGTCCAGCACCCTGACGCGCGCCGCCTCCGCTGCCTCGCGCAGCGTCACCTCAATCAGCGCTAGGTCGTCGAGCCCGTGGGCGTCGGCGATATCGGCGATCAGGTGGACGCTGGTGCCTGCGCTGTGAGCCATGGTCAGGCGATGCTTTCGTAGGCGAAGCCGAGGTGCTCCAGCGCGCGCTCGGCGGCGGTGACCCCGTGGTGGTGGGCTTCCTCGAACAGTGACAGGCCACTGAGGTCGGAATGGGCGAATAGCACCGGCGGCGCGGAAGCGCGCGCGGCAAGCCGGGCCGGCTCGGTCAGGAAGCCGGGCGTCGGGCGGATCATCGCGTGGCCCCAGCGCCAGATGTCGATCCGCTCGATCGCGCCGTCGAGATCGGGGTTCATCTCCAGCAGATCCTCCCGCACGATCGCCTGCCAGCGTTCCAGCGAGCGGGTGAGCAGGATCTTGCGTGCCTCCTCCGGCGTCTCACGCGAGAGGGGCATGTACCAGGTGAGCACGGTCGGCCCGGCCCCACTGGAATTCTGGTGCGTGGCGACGACGTAGCCGAGCGACTCGCTCGCACTCGACACGTTGTCCCACGCCAGCGGCACGCCCTTGCCTTCGGGGTGCCGGTTCACGGTGACGTTGGCGACGACCCAAGGGGCATAGCTGAACCCGCCTTCCGCGCAGAGACCCGGCGCGACGCGAGCCGCCACGAAATGCGGCATGGCGAGGATCGCGGTACGTGCGCGAAGGCGACGGCTGCGGCGCGATGCGTGATCGAACACGTCGATCTCGGCATGGCTATCCGCTGTCCGCGCCACTCGGAATACACTGTGCGCCGGGCGCAGTTGGTGCCCGATCCGCTCGGCCATCAGCGTCGCGAGGCGGTCGTTGCCTTCGGGCCAGGTCAGTTCCCGGTCGCCGTTGCCGTGGGCCGCCCACCCGCGCCGCGCGGCGAAGTAGTGGATGCCCGCCCATGCCGAGACATGCTCCGGCTCGGCGCCGTAATCGTCCCGGCAGCAATAGCGCAGATAGGCGCGCAGCGCCGGGGCGGTGAACCCCTCGGCGTCGAGCCAGGCGGCGAAGGTCATGCCGTCGAGCACGGTGAAGCGCGGGTCGGTGCTCGACAATGCCATCGGGATCGCGAAGGCAGGGCGGCCATCCTTGCCCTCCGCCTCCCGATACTCCGAGATGCGTGCGTCGAAGGCCTTGCGCTGGGCGAGTTCGGGCTCGGGCAGGGCGCTCTGCGGAACCAGCCCTTCCTGCCACCTGCCGCGCCACAGCAACCGTTCCTCAAGGTCGGCGCAGAGCTGGTAGGGATCGTAGACCGGCCCCTGCGGCGTATCGCCGACGATCATGCCGAAGCCGCGCAGCATGTGGCGCAGCGCCCCGGCCTCGCGGTTGGGCACCGGCAGGTAATGCGCGCCGAGCGGATAGGCACTGACGGCGTTGCGGCCCGAGCGGGCATTGCCTCCGGTGCGGTCCTCCAGTTCGAACAGCGCGAAATCCTCGAACCTGGCCTCGGCGAAGCGCCAGCCCGCAGCCAGCCCGGCGACGCCGCCGCCGCAGATCGCGACGCCGATCTCCTCGACCGGACCTTCGGGCGGCGGAAAGCGCCGGTCGCGCAGCAGGTGCCCGCGCCGCCAGTCCGCACCGTCGAGCGTGCCCGCCATCGCGGGCGCCGCGCATCCCCCCGCCAGCGCCGTGCCGAGCACCGCCGAGCCGCCGGCAAGCACGCCGCGACGGCTCGTCTCAGCCTTCATAGCGGCCCCACTCGCGCGCGAAGCTGCGGACGAGCGCCTGATTGTCGAGCCGGTTAACAGGCGTTGGGCGGCGCGCCATGTCGGGCGGGAAGTCGAACATCGCCCGCTCGCTCGATTGCGTGAGGAACCTCAGATGAGCGGGCAGGCGCACGGCGTCGCCGATGGGATTGTGGGCGGCAAGGGTGAAGCCCCACTCGCCGAAGCTCGGCACATAGGCGTGATAGCCGCGCGCCCGGAAACCTGCGGCTTCCAGCGTCGTTGCGACGGTCCAGTAGGACTGCGGCGCGACCAGCGGCGAGGTGCTCTGCACCGTCATCACGCCGTCCGGGGCAAGCAGGCGCGAGACTTCGCGGTAGAAGCTTTCGGTATAGAGCTTGCCGAGCGAGAACTCGGTCGGATCGGGAAAGTCCACGATCACCGCGTCATAGCTGTCCCGCGCCTCGCGCACCCAGCGGAACGCATCGGCGTTGAGCACGCGCAGGCGCGGCGAGGCGAGCGATCTCGCGTTGAGCGCCGAGAGCTGCGGCGTATCGCGGAACAGGCGCGTCATCTCCGGGTCGAGATCGACGAGGGTGACGCGCTGCACGCGCGGATCGCGCAGCACTTCGCGCGCGGCAAGGCCGTCTCCGCCGCCAAGGATCAGGACGTTGGCGGGCTTCGCCACGCGGCCCAGCACCGGCCAGACCAGCGCCTCGTGATAGCGATACTCGTCGCGCGTGGAGAACTGGAGGTTGCCGTTGAGGTAGAGCCGCAGGTCGTCGCCGCGCCGGGTCAGGACGATGCGCTGGTACGGCGTGGAGCGGGCGTAGATCACCGGCTCGGCGTAGAAGGCCACTTCGGACCAGCGCTGCAACCGGTCGGCATAGGCCATCCCGGCGAGCAGGCTGGCGGCGACGATCAGCGCGGCGGCGACGTCCACCACGATGCGGCGCTGATGGCGCAGTGCGACCAGCAAAGCCAGCGCGACGGCGACGTTGGCCAGCCCGAACACGAAGCCGGTGCGCATCATCCCCAGCCACGGCACCAGCACCAGCGGGAACAGCAGCGAAGCGATCAGCGCGCCGACGTAGTCGTAGGTCAGGACGTTGGAGACAAGTTCCCGGAACGCGAAGCGGTGGCGCAGGATGCGGATAAGGAGCGGGATCTCCAGCCCCACGAGCACGCCGATCGCCAGCACCAGCGCATAGAGCACGATCCGGAAATCGCCGACGAGGGGGAACAGCAGGAACAGCCCCGCCGCCGACCAGCCTCCCAGCGCCGCGATCAGGATCTCGACCCGCACGAAGACGCCCATTTCGTCGCGCCGGACGTGGCGAGACAGCCAACTGCCGACGCCCATCGCGAAGAGGTAGGTGCCGATCACCGTCGAGAACTGGGTGACGCTGTCGCCCAGCAGGTAGCTGGCAAGAGTGCCCGCAAGCAGTTCGTAGATCAGGCCGCAGGTGGCGACGACCAGCACGGAGACGAGCAGGATCACCGCCAGCGACGCGGGCGCGCGGTCTGCGGATCGGGTATCGGTCACGACATTGGGTACAGGATCGGCCTCGGCCATGCGGGTCAGCCGTGGATGGCGGCGGCGATGATGTTCGAGATGCCGATGGCCACCGCGCCTGCGAGCAGGGCGACCGCGGTGTTGCGCTTCTCGATGATCTCGCGCCACAGCTCCCCGGGCGTGAGCTTGTCGACCAGCACGAAGCTGACCACGAAGATCAGGATGCCGAGCCCGGCGTAGAGCAGGGTGGCGAGGAAGACCGTGAGTGTCAGCATGGGTGTCTCCTTGGCTTTGGGCGGATCACTTGTGCGTCGGTCCGCGCGACCCGCCGCCGCGCGCGTAAAGGGACTGGTCCTCGTCCGAATAGGGCGACCAGGCGTAGTAGGACGCGCTCGCGCAACCGGCGAGGATCATCGCGATCCACAGGATGAAGGCGAAGAGGCGCAGGGTCATGGCCAGTGTCTGTTGCGCAGGCGCTGCCAGATCACGGTGCCGGGGAACAGGAACAGCAGCACCGCCGCCGTCCACCAGTTACCCCACGGCAGTGCGCCGGTCTCGACATTGATCGAAACGGTGATCGTCTCCGCCAGCGACCAGCCCGACGTATCGGGCGGCGGGTCCGAGGGCCAGGCATGCGCGGCGGCATCCACGTAGAGATCGTAAGTGCCGCGCGGCACCTTGCCCAGAAGCGTGGTGCCGCTGCGGCTGCCTTCGGTCCAGCTACCGTCGCTGTCGCGCCCGCTGTAGTGCTCGACGATGCCGTAGGCGTCGATCGACTGGCCGGTGGTGCGGTCGACGAGGCTGTAGTCGAGATCGACCCAGCGGTTGTCGAAGTCCCCCGCGTCCGCCGTCACCTTGACGAACTGCCACGGGCGGCGGACCGAGATCGTGCCGATCTTAACGCCCTCCCGCGTCGAGCCGAACGGTGCGGCGACAGTGCCGGAAGCACGTTCGACCGGGCCGGAAACGAAGACCATCACCAGCAGCAGGAGCACCAGTGCCGCGCAGGCGAGGCCCAGCATCGCGGGCAGGTCGTCCGCCTCGCGCTCCGGCTCGGCGATCTTGAACGCGCGCGGGGCGCGGCGGCGGGGCTCGCGGCTGACGCGGCCGAAGGCCTCGGTGATGGTGTCGCCGCTGACCGGGATCAGTTGCGTCCAGTTGACCTCGCCCCCGCCGCCTTCCCGCGAGAGCACGGTGTCGCCCCGCTCGAACGAGAGGGCATCCACGGTGTCACCCTCGCGCACGCGCCAGTAGAATTCGCCGACGACGGCGGTCGTCCGGGTCTTTTCGGCCGTGCCGTCGCGCGTGTAGCGGGCGCCGCGCCAGGCGACGGTATCGTCGTCGCCATCGGGCAGGTCGAGCAGCATCGTGCCGAACTGCCACGCCCCGTCGCTGAGGACGAGCCAGCGGTATCCGGCGTAGGGATTGAACAGCAGGTACTCGTCCCAGGTGTAGAGCCCGGCCTTGCGGCGCAGCGCGCCGATCGCTTCCCACTCCACGTCGAACAGCGTGCCGCGGGTGCCGAGCGGGAGGAACAGGCCCTGCATGGCGCGGCGGTGCGCCTCGATCAGCGCGACTTCGGGGCGGGAGACGTCGAGCAGCGAACCGCAGTAGCGGCAGGCGAGATTGACGCTGTAGCCCGCCGCGCGCACTTCCAGCGTGCCGCCGCAGTTGGGGCAGGAGACCGCGCGCGCCGTCATTGCGCCAGCTCGCGCGGGATCGTCCAGCCATCGACCGCGCGCAGGTTGCGCGGCATCAGCGCGCCAAGAGCGCTGTAGTAGCCCAGCCACGCCGATGCCCCGCGATCATCGCGCTGGAGGCTCACCGCCTCGCGGTTCGGGCCACGAAAGTCGATGCTGGTCATCGTGCGACCGGAAAGGGTGGGGAAGGGCAGATCACCTTCGCTGCCGAGGCACTGCGCCTCCTTGCAGTCGATGGCGACGAGGGACACGCCCTCGATGTCCAGCCGGGTGCCGACCGCGATCTCGCCCCCGGCGGCGAAGCCGTGCAGCATCGGCCGGTCGAGCAGATCGGGCCGCGCGGCGGTGAGCATGAACGCGCCCATCGCCTCGCCCAGCCAGCGCTCCACGCCGTCGCCGCCCTCGAGCAGCCATTCGTTCCATGAGCCGTCCGTCCAGCCCCAGCGGACGCGCCCGACGACCTGCAGCACCATGTCCTCGACATGCAGGGTCGTGCCGAGCTGGATCGGCGAGACGTCGACGGGCAGCACCGCGACCTTGCCCATGTCCTGCGCCGCCAGCCCCTCGCGCATGACGAGCGACTGGCAGTTCGCGCAAGTGGCATAGGGCATCGCGGCGCTGCGCACCGGCAGCGGCGCGCCGCAGGAAGGACAGTCGGTCATGCGCGGCCCCGGGTGCGGGTCAGCGGATGCGGGAGAGGAGCTCGGCCTTCTTGGCGTCGAACTCCTGCTGGCTGAGCGCGCCCAACGTCACCAGCTTGTGCAGCTTCTCGATCGTGGCGATGGGGTCCTCCTCGACCGGAGTAGCCGTGACCGCAGGGGCCGGAACCGCCACAGGAGCCGCCGCCGTGCCGAGGCCCTGCGCCATCGCGCCGCCCAGTGCCGTCGCAGCCGCCACGCCCGCGCCGATCCCGGCCATCGAGCCGCCTTCCTGACCGGCCGCCGCCTCGATCGCTTCCGCCGCCTGGAAGCGGGTGTAGTTGCCGAGATCGCCCAGCACCCGCATCGACGATCCCTTGTCGAGATGCGCCTGAACTTCCTCCGGCAGGGAGATGCTCTCGACGTAGAAGCTGAGGCAGGTCAGCCCCCACTGCGCGAAGGCCTTGTCCACCTCCACCCGGATGCGGTCGGACAGCGCCTGCTGGTTGGCGGCGAGATCGAGGAACGGCACGCCGCCACCGCCCAGCGCGGTCGCCATCGCGGTCTGGATCGCGGCGCGCAGCTGCGGCTCGATGGCATGGACGTTCACTTCGCCCAGCGTGCCGAGTACGCGATCGACGAAAGGCTGCACCGAGGAAATGCGGAACGAGTAGGAACCGAACGCCCGCAGGCGCAGCGCCCCGAATTCGGCATCGCGCACGGTGACGGGCTGGCTGGTGCCCCACTTCAGCCCCTGCTGCTCCTTGAGCGAGAGGAACACCACGTCCGACTTGAACGGCGAGCGGAAGCCCTTGTCCCAGTTCATCAGGCTGGTGAGGATCGGCAGGTTCGCGGTGTCGAGCCGGTGCAGCCCGGATTCGAAGGTGTCCGCCAGCGAGCCCTCGTTGACGAAAATCGCCACCTGGCCCTCGCGCACGGTCAGCTGCGCGCCGTTCTGGATCTCGCGGTCCTCGAACGGAACGCGCCATGCCAGCTCGCCCGGCTGCTCCAGCCAGTCGATGACGTCGACGAACTGCTTCCTCAGGAAATCGAACATGGATCCGCCCACCCCTGTGTTGATCGGCGCGCAGCCTAGAACGGCGATGCGGCGCTGAAAAGGGCAAGCAGTGTGCCCTCGGCATTGCAACGGCGTGACGGCGGGCGGCGAGATTGCTCAGGCGTTCACGAATTTGAACGATTCGTTCGATTCGCGCGGTGTGAGCGATATCGACCGTGGTGCAGGAATTGAAAAACCAGCGCCCAAACCGCGCCGCGGGCCGATCGTTCATCCCGCAAAATCCGGATTTTTCAGGCAAACGTTCGAAATGTTGCCCGACGGCGTCAAATATTTGACAGCCCGCGCCAACTGACCGATGATGTTCATGCATGTGAACAGGTGGTTCGGAAATATGAACGTACCACGAAATGCAGTCAGGGGCCAATGTGAGTGACGAGATCAAGTCTGCTGCGCGCGTGCTGGACATGCTGGAGCTGTTCTCCACGCGATGCGACGGACTGACCCTCAGCGAAGTCGCGCGCGGGCTTGAACTGCCAAAGAGCAGCACCCTCGGCCTGCTCCGCACGCTGCACAAGCGCGGCTACCTCGTCCGCGAGGATGAGGACGACACGTACCGCCTGAACGACATGATCCGCCGCGACGGCTTCGCCCGCCACGGCCGCATCCTGCGCGTCGCCCCGCCAGTCATGACCGCGCTCGCGGCGGACTCGGGCGAGACGGTGCTGCTGGGAATGCCCGACGCACCGGGCCTCGTGCGCCTGATCGCCAAGGAGGCGTCCCCCTCCGACATCCGCTTCGACATCGAACTGCCGCGCAAGGTTCCGGCCTACTGCACCGCGCTCGGCCGCGTGCTGCTCTCGCGCCTCGAACCGGCCGCAGTCGAAGCCGCGCTCGACGCGGTGCCGCGTGCGGCGCTGACCGGCGCGACGCGGGTCGAGCGCGCGGCGGTCGTCGATGCGGTCGATGCGGCGCGCGAAACCGGCTTCGCCATCGTCGAAGACGAGTTCGCGGTCGGCGGCACCGGCGTTGCCGCCGTGATCCCGCTCGGCCCCGGACAGCCGCTCGCCGCGCTCGGGCTCGGCTGCATCTCGCAGCGCTATCGACAGGATCCCGCCCGCCTCCAGGCCCATCTCGGCGCCGCGATCTCGCGCATCGCCGAGGCCATGGCGGGCCAGGGCAACATGTAATCGGCACGAGAAGAAGATGACGGTCGCACAATGAACACGCATTCCATCCGCACTCTCGCCCTTCGCGGGCTGGCGCTCGGCGCGCTCGCGCTTGCAGGCGCTGCCGTCGCCGCGCCGCCGCAGGGCGACACCGTGCCACGCAGCGACCGCCATGAGTGGATCGCGCCGGGCAGTAACACCGACCACACCCCGCGCATGGTGCCCGAGCGTCCCGAAGCGGCGACCGGCCCCGTCACCGTCCTGCGCGGCGGCCTGATCTTCGACACGCCGTCCCTTCGGGTCGCACCGGGCAGCGTGGTGATGCAGGGTCGGCGGGTCATCGCGGTTCTCCCGCCGGAGAGCAGCGCATGGCCCGCCGGTGCGAAGGTGATCGACGTCACCGGCAAGTTCGTGATGCCCGGCCTCATCGACATGCACGTCCACCTGACCTACCCCGACGCCGACACGCCCTACGACGTGCAGGCCGAGGCGGCTGACGGCGTGCTGCGCGGCATGCGCAACATGCGCTGGTTCATCGAATCCGGCTTCACTTCGGTCCGCGATCTCAACGGTGTGGGCGATGCGCCCTACCGCCTTGCGGACTGGAGCGCCGAGGACGCCATCCCCGGCCCGCGGGTATTCACCGCCGGGCACATCATCACCGGCACCGGCGGCCATGCGACGGAGCGCCCGGTGCGCCCCTCGCACGGCCCGGATTATGCGTGGGAACGCGACGGCGCCGACGCTTGGCGCGCCGCCGTGCGCGATACCTTCAAGAAGGGCGCGAGCGTCATCAAGGTCGCCAGCCACTTCGCCCCGGACGAGATCAGGGCCGCCGTCGACGAGGCGCATCGGCTCGGCCTGAAGGTGACGTGCGACTGCGAGACGATCTATACGCAGATGGCGGTGGAGGCAGGCATCGACATGATCGAGCACCCGCTGCCGCGCACCGACGCGACGATTTCGGAGATGGCCAAGCGCCACACGGCGGCGGTGCCGACCCTGCAGGTCTACCAGAACGTGCTCGACCGTGCGGGCGGCTTCTGGGATTCGACTTCGCGCCGTTTCACAATGACTTCGGACGCGAACTTCGACGTGTTCCGCAAGATGAAGGCGGCGGGCATCGTCATGGGCGTCGGCACCGACACTATCGGGGATGCCAACCGCATGACGCCGAACATCTACCTCGCCGAGCTCAAGTGGTTCGTGAAGGGCGGCTACTCGATCCCGCAGGCCCTGCAGGCGGCGACGCTGACCAATGCGAAGCTGCTGGCGATGGACGACCTCATCGGCGCGATCCAGCCGGGCAAGCTGGCCGACGTGATCGTCGTCGACGGGCGGCCCGATCAGGACATCGACGCGCTCCACAAGGTCTCGATGGTGTTCAAGGACGGGCAGATGATGGCGCGGGACGGTGCGGTGGTGATCCCGCCGCATGTGCCCAAGCCGCTGCCCAAGGCTTCGCCCGCCGACACGCAGAACTGACCCGCTTCACCGCGAACGCATAGACGAGAGACCCGCCATGACGACAACGGCGCTACCCGCCGACGGGACAGTCGCGCGCCCGGCATCCGGTTACGCGCCGGGCCGCAAGGACATTGCCCGGGCGCTCGCCTCGGCGATGATCGGCAACTGGTTCGAACTGTTCGACTTCATCATCTACGGCTACTTCGCCGCACAGATCGGCATCGCCATGTTCCCGGAAGCGGACCCGGTGACGACCATCCTGTCGAGCTTCGCGACGTATGGCGTGGGCTTCGTGATGCGCCCGGTCGGCTCGATGGTGCTGGGCTCGATGGGCGACCGCTTCGGACGCAAGTCGGCGCTGGTGCTGACGATGATGCTGATGGCGGGCGCGACTTGCGCCACCGGCCTGATCCCGCCCTATGCCTCGATCGGCATTCTCGCCCCGGCGCTGCTGGTGGTCTGCCGACTGGTGCAGGGCTTCGCGGCGGGCGGCGAGTGGGGCGGGGCGACGACGTTCCTCGTCGAATATGCCCCGGCCAACCGGCGCGGGCTGTTCGGCGCGCTCCAGCAGCTCAGCACCAGCCTTGCGGTCATCTCCGCCGTGCTGGTGGCGCTGACCCTCAACACCGTGCTTTCGCCCGAAGACCTGCAGGCCTGGGGCTGGCGCGTGCCGTTCGTGGCGGGCATCCTGATCGCGCCCCTGGGCTTCTACCTGCGCGCCAAAGTGCCCGAGACCCCGCACTTCACGGCCGAGCGCGAAGTGCCTGAGCACCCCTTGCGTGAGGCGCTGACGATCCACCGCCGCACGGTGCTGACGATCGCGGGCATGGTCGTGATCTGGACCGTCGCGGGCTATACCTACGGCACGTTCCTCGTCAGCTTCGCCAGCCAGGTGCTGGAAGTGCCTTCCCGCTATGCTCTGCTCGGCACGCTGACTGGCGCACTGTGCAACGTTGCGGTGATCCCGCTGGCGGGCTGGGCCTCGGACAATGTCGGCCGCAAGCCCTTCCTGCTGGCGAGCGCCGCCGGGTTCGCGCTCTGCTCGATCCCGCTGTTCGCCTTCATGGCGGAGGCGCGCAGCGGCATCTCGGTCATCACCGCAACGGCGGTGGCGGGCGTGTTCTCCGGCCTGTTCAGCGGCACCGCGCCGACGTACCTGTGCGAACTGCTGCCGACCCGCGTGCGCTACACCGCGCTCTCCGTGGGCTACAACGGCGCGGTCATGCTGTTCGGCGGCTTCGCGCCGTTCATCGCCACGCTGCTGGTGCGGATCACCGGTGCCGACATTGCCCCCGCCTTCTACGTCACCGCCGCCGCTCTGCTCTCCTTCGTGGTGATCGCCTGCGTGCGCGCGCCCGACCCCGCAAAGGCCATCGACCGATGAGACTGACCCGCGCTCTGCTCCTCGCCACCTGCCTGACGCTGGCGACGCCCGTCGCCGCGCAGGAGAGGCCCGTGCTCACGCCCGAGCAGGTTCCTACTCCTGAACAAGTATTGGGTCATCGCATGGGCGAGGACCGCTACGTCCCGTCCTACGACGACATGATGGCCTACTGGAAGGCCGTCGCCGCCGCGAGCGACCGGGTGAAGCTGGTCGACATCGGCCCTACCACCGAAGGGCGGCGGCAGGTCATGGCCGTGGTCTCCTCGCCCGAGAACCTCGCGAAGCTCGACGAATACCGCGAGACGAGCCGTGCCCTCGGCGCCGCGCAGGGCATCGACGAGGCCCGTGCCCGCGTCATGGCCGCGACCGGCAAGGCGATGATCTGGATCGACGGCGGCCTCCACGCCAGCGAGGTCGAGGCGCAGACCGCGCTGATCGCCCAGGTCCACGATCTCGTTGCCTCCGACGACGCCGAGGCGCGCAAGATCCGCGACAACGTCGTCACCCTGTTCGTGCCGGACAACCCGGACGGCCAGCAGTTCGTGGCCGACTGGTACATGCGCTTCAGGGATCCGATGCAGCGCGAGCCGGACCTGAAGTCGCTGCCGCGCCTCTACCACCCCTACGTAGGGCACGACAACAACCGCGACTTCTTCCTCGCCACGCAGGTCGAGACGCAGAACATGGTGCGCGTGCTCTACCGCGACTGGCGCCCGCAGATCGTGATGAACCAGCACCAGACCGGCCCGGCTGGCACCGTGCTGTTCCTCCCGCCGTTCCGCGATCCGTTCAACTACCACTACGAGCCGCTGGTGATCTCCAGCCTCGACGAAGTTGGTGCGACGCTCCAGAGCCGCCTGCTGTCGGAGAACAAGGGCGGCGCGACGAGCCGCAACGGCGCGCATTACGACACCTGGTACAACGGCAACCTGCGCACCTCGACGTACTTTCACAACGCGGTGGGCATCCTCGTCGAGATCATCGGCAGCCCTGTGCCGGAGACGATCCCTTTCGTGCCCGAGCGGCAGGTGCCCGGCAACGACCAACCCTTGCCCGCCAGGCCCGGCCCGTGGTCGATGGCGCAGTCGGTGTCCTACAGCCTCTCGCTCGCGCGCGGGCTGCTGACTTATGCCGCGAACAACCGCGAGAAGCTGCTGTTCGACCGCTGGCAGATGGGCGCGAACGCCATCGCCAAGGGCTCGACCGACAGCTGGACGATCTCCAAGGACCGCATCGAGGCCGCGCACGCCGCCCTTGCCGAGCGCGGCGGCAAGCCGAAGCCGGTGCGCACGCGCGGATGGAGCGAGATCGATCCCGACCTCTACGACAGTGTGCTCCACGATCCGGCCCAGCGCGACGCGCGCGCCTACATCGTGCCCGTAGACCAGCACGACTTCCCGACGACGGCGAAGTTCCTGACCTCGCTCGCGCGGCTCGGCGTGGAGATGGGGCGTGCCGAAGCGCCGTTCACCGCAGCGGGCAGGCAGTGGCCCGCGGGCACTTACGTGATCCCGGCGGCGCAGGCCTATCGCGCCCACGTGCTCGACATGTTCGAGCCGCAGCACTACCCGAACAACTTCGCCTACCCCGGCGGCCCGCCGATCCCGCCCGCCGATGCATCGGGCTATACCCCGGCGTTCCAGGCGGGCGTCGAGTTCGCCCGCGTGCTTGATCCCTTCGCGGTGAAGACCCGCCCGGTCAGCGGCGAGATCGCCCCCGACGCGCAACCGATCGCCGACGCGGGCAGCGAGGGAAGCTCGGGAGGCTGGCTCGTCAGCCACGACCAGAACGATGCGTTCCGCCTCGTCAACCGGTTGCAAAAGGCGGGCATCGCGGTGAGCGCCTACGAGACGCCGCTGTCGGTCGCGAGCCGCCCCGCACAGCCCGGCGCATGGTTCGTCCCGGCGTCGGCAAAGGCTCGCGCGATCGTCGAGGAAGGTGCGAAGTCGCTCGGCCTCTCGGTACAGGCGGTCGCCGCCGCGCCCCAGGGAAGCCGGATTGCGGTGAAGACGCCGCGCGTCGCGGTGGTCGATCTCTACGGCGGGCTGCACCCGACCGGCTGGCTGCGCTGGATCCTCGACGGGCAGGAACTGCCGTACTCGATCGTCTACCCGCAGGAACTGGACAAGGGCGGCCTCGCGAAGAAGTTCGACATCGTCGTCGTCCCCGACGCCGCGATCCCGAACGCGCGCTCGGGCGTGGACGGCGGCATGTTCCGTGGCCGCTTCGACAGCCGCCAGCCCGCCGCGAAGGATATGCCGGCGCAGTACCGCGCCTCGCTTGGCGATATCAGCGTCGAGAAGACGATCCCGGCGCTGGAGCGGTTCGCAGCCGACGGCGGCACGATCCTTGCCATGGGCTCGTCCTCCTCGGGCCTTGCCGCGCTGCTGAAGCTGCCGGTCGTCGATCCGCTGCAGGTCGAGAAGGACGGCAAGCGCGTCCCGCTGCCCAACACGCAGTTCTACGTGCCCGGGGCACTGCTGACGGCGGATGCGGACGTGGCCGACCCGATTGCCTGGGGCCTCAACCCCAAGGTGGACCTGTTCTACGATTCCAGCCCGGTGTTCCGCCCGACCGCGCCGGGCGCGAAGGTCGCGGTGTCGTTCGGCGACGGCAAGCTGCTCCACAGTGGCTGGGCCTGGCATCCCGAGCACCTGAAGGACACCGCCGCCGTGCTCACGGTTCCGAAGGGCAGGGGCAAGGTCGTCCTCGTCGGACCCGAAATCGCCCTGCGCGCCCAGACGCAGGGCGCGTTCAAGATCCTGTTCAACGCCATCGCGCTCTCCGCCGCGACGCCAACCGAAACTTCCGAAGGAAAGTAAGATGCTGCGCGCATCCGTCATCCAGCTCAACACCCAGAACGACAAGACCGCCAACCTCGCCGCGATCGAGGCCGCCGTGCGCGCCAGCGTCGCGCGGGACCGGCCCGACTGGATCCAGCTTCCCGAGCATTGCGAATGGCTCGGCGGATCGAGCGGCGCGCCCGCCGTCGCCGAACCCTCGCGCGACGGCGCGACGTGGACGCTGCTCTCGCGCCTTGCCCGCGAACTGAAGGTGTGGATCCACGGCGGCTCGTTCTACGAGCAGTCGGACAACCCCGGCCGCGCCTACAACACCACCGTCGTCTTCGACCGCGACGGTGCGGAGCGCGCGCGCTACCGCAAGATCCACCTGTTCGACGTGACCACGGCGGACGGCGCGAAGTTCCACGAATCCGCCACCGTCGATCCGGGCCGCGAGATCGTCACTTATGACTGCGAGGGCGTCAGCGTCGGCTGCGCGATCTGCTACGACGTGCGCTTCCCCGAACTGTTCCAGCAACTGATGACGCAGGGCGCGCAGCTGATCGCGGTGCCCGCCGCCTTCACGCTGCTGACCGGCAAGGACCACTGGGAAGTGCTCCTGCGCTCGCGCGCGATCGAGACCGAGTGCTGGGTCGCTGCCGCCGGGCAGTGGGGCACTTATCCGACGCCTGCGGGCGAGCGGCAGTCGTTCGGCCAGTCGATGATCGTCGATCCCTGGGGCGCGGTCGTCGCGCGGGTTTCGGATGGGCTCGGCAGCGCCTCCGCCGCCATCGACATGGACCTGCTCGCCCGCGTGCGCAGCCAGATCCCGGTCGCGGCGAACAAGGCGATCCGCATCGAGGCCAGCCTGTGAACTGCACCCGCGCACATGCCCTGCAGGACTTGAGCCACGCCGCCTTCGCCGCGCGGATTGCGGCGGACCGCCCGGTGATCGTGCTTCCGCTCGGCAGCCAGGAGGAGCAGGGGCCGCACGCACCGATGGGCGATTTCGTCGCCGCCGAACGCATCGCCATGGCCGCCGCAGAGGCCGCAGGCGCGGTCTGCGCGCCGGTGCTGCCGTTCGGGTTCGCGGAGTTCTTCCGAGGCTTCCCCGGCGGCGTGCAGCTTCGCGGGCCGACCTTCCGCGCGGTGCTCCGCGACATGATCGACAGCTTCCTCGACCACGGGCTCGACCGGGTGGTGATCGTCAACGGGCACTCCACCAACGCCCCGCTGATCGCCGAGGTCGTCCATGCCGTGCGGCGCGAGACCGGCGTGGTGGTGCCCGCCATCCACCTCTGGCGCTCGCTGCCCGACGCGGTGTGGGAGGAAGCCCACGCCGATCGCGCCGCCGCTGCGCGCGGGCACGGGGCGGACCCGGTGACTTCGGTCATGATGTACCTCGCCCCCGGCCTCGTCGGGCAGGCGCCCTCAGACACGCCGGAGCGCAAGCCGGTGTTCGGCCTGCCGTCCGACCCGCATTTCGCCAGCGCCCGCTTCGGCGGCGCCTCGGTGGACCTGCCGCTCGACGCGACCGAAGTGGCGGACGACGGCATCGGCTCGGGCGATCCGTCGCTGTCGAGCGCGCAGGCGGGGCGGACCTTCACGCGCTTCCTCGTGCGCCACGTCGCCGACTTCCTCGACCATTTCGCCAAGTGCGATCCGCGCCGCCCCGATCTCGGGCCGGAGGAGCGCTGACATGACGTTCGAGCGCCATGCGATGCCCGCTCCGGTCCCCGCCGATATCGTGCGCGGGCTGGCGGCAGTGGAGACATCGACCCTCGGCCACTGGCGGCTGTGGGGCATGTGCGACCCGGCGCTGCGTCCGCTCTCGCCCGACATGCGCGCCTGCGGGACGGTGGTGACGCTGGCGCTGCCCGGACCCGACGGCGCGCTGCTCCACGAAGCGCTCGCGCAGCTGCGGAGCGGCGACGTGCTGGTGATCGACCGGCTGGGCGACACGATCCATGCGGCGGTCGGCGGCGTGGTCGCGGCAGCCGCCGTGCAGCGCGGAGTGGCGGGCGTGGTCGTCGATGGCCCCGTTGCGGACCTCGGCGAGATCCTCGCCACCGGCCTGCCCGTCTGGGCGCGCGGGGTGAGTGCGCGCACGACGCGGCGGCTCGGGCTCGGCGGGCGGTTCAACGCGCCGGTCAGTGTCGGCGGAGTGGTCGCGCGGCCGGGCGATGTCGCGCTGTGCGACGGAGACGGCGTGGCGTTCCTCTCCCCTGAGGAAGCGGTCGCCGACATCGCCCGCGCCGCTGCCGCCGCGCGGCGCGAAGCGCTGATCCGCGAGGGGCTGGCCAAGGGCATCGCGCTCGTGGACCTGCTCGCCCCGCCCGCCCTGCAGGAGGCCCGCTGACATGGCCGCTTCGATCCCCGGTCGCCTCTCGCTCGACGATGCCGACATCCGCATCCTCTCCGCGCTCCAGAAGGACGGCACGCTGTCGGTCGCGGCGCTGTCGGAGGTCGTCCACATGTCGCACAACAGCTGCTGGCGGCGGCTCAAGCGGCTCGAGGCGGCGGGGGTCATCAAGGGCCGGGTGGCGCTGCTCGATGCGGAGAAGCTCGGCCTCGAACTGACCGCCTACGTCTCGATCCGCACCAGCGAGCACAACGACGAATGGCTGCGCAGCTTCGCCCGCGCGGTGGAGGCGCTGCCCGAGATCGTCGAGCTGTACCGCATGACTGGCGACGTCGACTACCTGCTGAAGATCCGCGTCGCCAACATCGCCGCCTACGACGCGGTCTACAAGAAGCTCATCGGCATGGTGAAGCTCACCGACGTCTCCTCTGCCTTCGCCATGGAGGAGATGAAGAACACCACCGAGCTGCCGCTCTCCACCTCCCCGTGCAGGAGTTCGGGATGAACATGCGGCATCATGAGTAACAAGCATGATGTCCATCCCGAAGTTTCGCGAAATGCGCGAAAATGAGGGTGAGATCGTCACCCCCTACAACGATTAGAACGCCACCGACACCGAACGATCCATGGTCGCCGCAGAATATAACGGGAATTGCCGAGTGAATACCGAAGACGCCGCCAATGCAGAATCCACCCGGATGATCCATCCGGCGACGGATGACACTCTGGTCCTGCGCACGGCTGCGCCGGTACTTCAGCGCGGGACGACGGTTCTTCTCGACGACTACGAGTGCTTCGGCCGCAAGGCGCCCACTTACGGTCGTGGCGGCCTCGCCACGCAGGCCGCGCTGCGCCAGTCGCTCTGCGATCTCGAGGGCGGCGAGGTGGCCGAACTCTACCCCTCCGGCCTCGCCGCGCTGTCGGGCGCGATCCTCGCGGTCTGCCGCACGGGCGACGAGATCCTCGTCTGCGATACCATCTACGGCCCGACCCGGCGCTTCGCCGAGACGACCATGGCCGACTACGGCGTCGCCACGCGCTACTTTCCCGCCGACATCGCGCCGGGCGATCTGGCGGCGATGATCGGCCCGGCGACGCGGTTGATCGTGCTGGAAGCGCCCGGATCGCTGACGCTCGACATGCTGGACATCCCCGCCGTCGCCGCCATCGCGCGGGAGCGGGGCGTGCTGACGCTGGTCGACAACACCTATGCGGCGGGCGTGCTGTTCAAGCCGCTGGCGCACGGGGTCGACATCTCGGTGCAGGCGCTGACCAAGTACGTCTGCGGCCACTCCGACGTGTTCATGGGCAGCGCCGTCGCCAGCGGCGAAGTCGGCGCGTTGCTGAAGCGCGGCGCGCGCAGCGTGGGCTGGGCGGTCTCGTCCGACGACGCCTACCTTGCCCTGCGCGGCCTGCGCACGCTCCACGCGCGGCTCGCCCGGCACGGCGCGGCGGCGCTGGAAGTGGCGACTTGGCTGCGCGGGCAGCCCGCCGTGCGCGAGGTGCTGTGTCCCGCGCTGCCCGGCACGCCGGGACACGATCTCTTCGCGCGGGACTACAGCGCGGGCAACGGCCTCGTCACCGTGATCCTCGACGGGCCGGAGAGCGCCGAGCAGGCCTTCCTCGACGCGCTGCGTCTGTTCGGCCTCGGCTTCTCGTGGGGCGGCTTCGAAAGCCTCGCCATCCCGTGCAACGGCCAGATCCGCCAGCGGCACTTCGCCGCGGACACCTCGAACCCGGTGATCCGGCTCCACGTGGGGCTGGAGGACACCGCGGACCTCATTCGTGAACTCGACGGCGCGCTTTCCGCATTCGCGGCAGCGGTCGGCGAGGACACGCAAACCGGGACGGGACAACCCGCCGGAAACATCGGCGCCGTCGCCCCTTCGGGCCGCGATGCCCAGGGAGACAGCGTCATCAATCCGGCGGTCGCACAGACGCCGCCCACCATGGGGGTTTGAATGCGTAGAATACTGGTTACCTCGTCCATCCTCGCGCTCGGCGCCGCGACCTGCGGCACGGCATTCGCGCAGAGCGCGGAGGATGCCGCCGCACAGGGCGGTTCCGACATCGTCGTCACCGGTTCGCGCGGGCAAGCGCGCACCGTCGCGACCAGCCCGACGCCGATCGACGTCATCAGCGGCGAGCAGATCGCCCAGCTCGGCGGCTCGATGCAGCTTCGCGACGTGCTGTCCCAGCTCGTCCCGTCGTTCCAGTCGCAGCAAGTCGGTTCCTCGTCGTGGAACTCGGTCACGCGACCGGCGGGCCTGCGCGGACTTTCGGGCGTCCACGTCCTCGTGCTCGTCAACGGCAAGCGCCGCCACAACTCCTCGCTGATCGACCTCAACTCGGGCTCGACCTCGATGGGCGGCAACCCGGTCGACCTCGACCAGATCCCGGCGAGCGCCATCGCCCGCATCGAGGTTCTGCGCGACGGCGCGGCGGCGCAGTACGGTTCGGACGCCATCGCCGGCGTCATCAACGTCATCCTCAAGAGCAACCCCGATGCGGGCAGCGGCTCGATCGAGGCGGGCCAGCGCTTCAAGGACAGCGTCAACGGCAGCGACGGCGAGACCGTCTCGGCCCAGTTGTCCAAGGGCTTCCACCTCGGCGAAACCGGCTCCATCGTGGTGTCGGCCGAAGGCAAGCTGCAGAAGCCGACGGTGCGCAACTCGGACTACACCGGCCGCGTCTACTCGCGCGTCAACGGTGCCGACGACCCGCGCGAAGCCACCGCCGACCGCCGTCGCTACCAGGGCGGCCTGCCGGACCTCAAGTCGATCAACCTCGCCCAGAACAGCCAGATCGAGGCGGGCGACCTGACGATCTACAGCAACGCAACTTTCGGCTACCGCGAGGCGCGCGTCGGGCAGGCGGGACGCTATCCGGCGACCACCAGCGACATCGTCGAGATCTATCCGGACGGCTTCACGCCGTACTACACGATGAAGGAAACCGACTGGCAGGCGACCGCCGGCATGAAGCAGACGGTGGACGGCTGGAACCTCGACCTCAGCACCACCTACGGGCGCGACTACGTGCGTTCGGGCGCGGACAATACGCTCAACGCCTCGCTCGGCACCACCAGCCCGACCAGCTTCGACACCTTCAGCGCCGCGTTCGACCAGTGGACCACCAACTTCGACGTCACCAAGGGCTTCGAAATCCTGGGCGGCCGCAACCTGCAGGTCTCGGCAGGCGCGGAATTCCGCTATGAAAGCTACGTCACCAAGTCGCTCGACACGGCGTCGTGGGCCAACGGCGGCTACACCTATCCGGTCGGCTCGCCGCTGGCGGGACAGCCGGGCGCGATCGGCGCGCAGGGCGCGACCGTCATCACCCCGGCGGACGAGGCCGACGCCAAGCGCACCATCGGCGCGGCCTACATCGACCTCGCGCTCGACCTGACCGACCGCCTGCTGGTGACCGGCGCGGGCCGCTTCGAGACTTATGACGACAGCTCGGGCAGCGTGTGGAGCGGCAAGGTCTCGGCGCTGTGGCGCGCGACCGACTGGCTGAACTTCCGCGGCGCGTTCTCGAACGGCTTCCGCGCGCCCTCGCTCTCGCAGCAGGCCTATGCGCAGACGGCGACGCAGGTGTCGCTGGTCAACGGTTCGTACCAGCTGATCGAATCCAAGATCCTCCAGACCGGCTCGCCCATCGCGCAGGCGCTCGGCGCGCAGGATCTGAAGCCCGAAAAGTCGCGCAACTACAGCTTCGGCGTGACGATGACCCCGCTCGCGGGCTTCACGCTGACGGTCGATGCCTACCAGATCAACATCGACGACCGCATCACCCTGACCGGGCTGCTCTCCAGCGCGGGCGTGCGCCAGATCCTGCGCAACAACGGGTTCTCCGGCGACCAGTACGTGCGCTTCTTCGCCAACGCCATCGACACCCGCACGCGCGGCATCGACGCGGTGGCGAACTACAGCTTCTCGCTGGGCGATTTCGGGCAGGTGCGGGCCAGCGCGGCCTACAACTACAACAAGACCAAGATCGCCCGCATCGCGGAGAACCCCGATGAACTGGCGAACCTCGGCCTGACGCTGTTCGACCGCCAGACGCAGGGCTACTTCACGGTCTTCACCCCGCGCGACAAGGTGATCCTCGGCCTCAACTGGTCCAAGGGCCCGTTCTCGATCAACGCCAAGGAAACCCGCTACGGCAGTTGGAAGGCGCTCGCCAACAGCGCCTCCAGCGACCAGAGCTATGGCGCCAAGTGGATCACCGACCTCGAGGCCGGATACCAGGTCACCGAGAAGATGAAGCTCGCGGTCGGCGCCTACAACCTGTTCAACACCTACCCGGACAAGAACACCGTGGTGAACACCATCGGCAGCTCGCCCTACGGCAGCAACTCGCCGTTCGGCGCCTACGGCGGCTACTACTACGGCCGTCTTTCCTTCGACTTCTAACCAGACCCACCCTCGCGGCCGACACGGCACCGACCCCATCAGCCGGTCGGCCGCACTTTTCCCCACAACCAGACGATCACCACGGGCGAGGGCACGGCTTTCGCGCGGGTGACGTCGCGCGCCCGGTCCCCCGCCCATGCTGCTCCTGCTTCATGCCCATCCGCTGATGACCGCGATCTGCTGCGGCGGGCTGATCGGCCTCGTGCTCGCGCTGATCGGCGGGGGCGGGTCGGTGCTGGCGACGCCGATGCTGGTCTACGTGATCGGCCTCGGCAATCCGCACCTCGCCATCGGCACCGGCGCGATCGGCGTCGCCGTCAACGCCGCGATGGCGCTTGCCGGACATGCCCGCGCTGGGCGCGTGCGCTGGCGCAGCGGGGCGCTCTTCGCGCTCTGCGGCCTTGCCGGGGCCAGCCTCGGGTCGAGCCTCGGCAAGCTGTGCGATGCGCAGTGGCTGCTGCGCGGGCTCTCGGTGCTGATGCTGGTGATCGCCGCCTCGATGGTGCTGCGCCGCGCTGCGGAAGCGGCGACCGACCCGGAGCCGACGGGCTGGCGTCGCCTTGCGGGCTTCGGCGCGGGCAGCGGGTCGCTCGCCGGGTTCTTCGGCATCGGCGGCGGCTTCCTGATCGTGCCCGGCCTCGTCAGCGCCACCGGCATGTCGACGGCGGAGGCGGTCGCCACCTCGCTCATCGCGGTGACCGCCTTCGGCGCGGCCACCGCCGCCAACTATGCCATGTCCGGCCTCGTCGACTGGCCGGTCGCGGTGGCGCTCATCGCAGGCGGCCTGATCGGCGGCATCGGCGGCGGCATGATCGCGGGCCGGCTGACGGGTGGCCGCGACCTGCTCCGTTTCCTCTTCTCCACGCTCGTCGCGGCAATGGCCCTGGCCATGCTGGCGAGCACTCTCAACTGAAGGACAATCCCCCATGCTTCGCAAGATCTTCCAGGATCATCCGGAATCGGTCGGCGAGACCTATACCGAGCACTTCCACTCGGCCTTCGGCTTCGGCACCGCCATGATCGCGGGCGGGGTCAAGTGCATCATCCATGGACTGCTGCCGATCGTCTTCACCACCTCGGGCAGCGACGTCGTGCGCAGGCTCCACGTCAGGATGGTGACGCATCGCCGTCGTGATGGACAGGATGCTGCCTCGCCCACCGCCGGTAGTCGCTGAAGGCAGCCATCCGCCGCCTCGGGGCCGCTCAGCGGCCTCCAGGTACGCCTGGGTGCCTCTAGGTTCAGTTCAGTACACCCTTTTTGCCTCCCCGGCGCGGCTTTGTTGCAGCCGACTGCAACATATTTATTTATTTCAAAATATTTCTTATTTCACCAAAACGTCATCATTGAGACCCGGAAGCGTCACGCCCGCTTCCTAGGGGCCCCCGCAAGACTGAACGTCTCACTTCGGGGAAGCTCTCAATGACCATTACAAAGCGCACGCTGGCGTCGTCGGCGTCGATCCTCCTGCTCGCGGCCCTCAGCGCCCCGGCGCTGGCTCAGACCGCGCCGACGCCCGACGCCGAGCCGGCCTCGGGCGAGATCGTCGTCACCGGCACTTACGCGCAGAGCCTGCGCACCGCGACCGAGGCGAAGCGCAAGGCGGCCTACGGCGTCGACTCGATCAATTCGACCGACATCGGCAAGTTCCCCACCCAGAACGTCGCGGAAGCGCTGCAGCTCGTCACCGGCGTCGCCATCACCCGCCCGCGCGGCGAGGGCCTCTACGTGAGCGTCCGCGGCCTCGGCCCGCAGTTCCAGAACACCCTGCTCAACGGCAGCCCGGTCGCCATCAACGAACTGATCGAAAACGGCGGCGCCGCCGGTCGCCAGTTCCGCTTCGAGATGCTCCCGGCCGAGTTCACCTCGGGCATCGACGTGGTGAAGACCCCGACCTCGGACATGACCGAGGGCGCGCTGGGCGGCAACATCAACGTCAAGACCTTCGAGCCCTTCGACGTCGGCACCAAGACCACGCTCAACCTGCGCGGCACCTACACCACCAAGACCGACAAGGTGAAGCCGAACGCCACCCTCATCACGAGCTGGGTGAACAAGGACGACACCTTCGGCGTGCTCGTCGGCGGCCAGTACTGGGCCAAGGACGTGCGCAACGACAAGTTCATGAACTTCGGTTGGTACAAGGACCGCTTCGCGTCCGCGCTGGGCACCGGCTACTACCTGCCGACCCGCACCCGTCCGACCGTTGAGACCGAGCAGCGCGAGCGCGTTTCGGGGATGCTGTCGATGCAGTGGCGCCCGAACCCCGAGATGACGACGACGCTCAACGTCCTGGCAACCCGCCTCGAGGTCGCCTACGACGAGTTCGGCCTCGACATCTACCCCGACGACACGAGCGTCGCCGGCCATCGCCCGACCATCGTTCCGGCCAGCGTCGTCCTCGACGGCGACACCGTGGTCAAGGCGACCATCAACGACGTGCGCTTCATGGCCTCGCGCGAGTACAGCCTGAACCGCCACGACCTCATCAACGTCGGCCTGCGCCAGACCTGGGACCATGACGCCTGGCACGTCTCGGGCAACGTGAACTGGTCGTTCGCGCACAGCTACCACCCCAGCTACGACGTCGGCACGGTGCGCAGCCGCGCGATGTTCTTCGCCCCGCTCACCTACGATGCGACCGGCGGCTACAAGAACGTGCCGACCTTCAACACCACCGTCGATCCGACCAACCCGGCCAACTACCAGCTCTACCAGTTCAACATCGCGCCCAAGAACAGCAAGGACTGGAACCTCTACGCGCGCGGCGACGTGGCGCACGATTTCGAGGGCTTCATCTCGAAGATCGCCGTCGGCGGTGAGTACCAGTGGCGCAAGCGCGACTATTTCCGTCGCGATTTCAACGTGAACCCGGTGGCCGGCACGGCGCTGTCGAGTCTCGGCGCGGGCGCCTACGAGCAGCTGCCGTTCGACGACTACCTGAGCGGTCTCGGCGGCAATATCCCGCGCAGCTTCCTGGTGCCGGTGACGAGCGCCTACCTCGACGCATTCTTCACGCCCACCGTCGAGAACTCGGCGCTGACGCCGGGCGACCTTGCCGCCTCGTTCCATACGACCGAGAAGATCATCAGCGCCTACGCCCGCGCCGACTATGACTTCACGCTCGGCGCGGTGCCCGTCACCGGCAACATCGGCGTGCGCTACGTCCACACCGATCAGGTTGCCAGCGGCAACCTGCGCAGTGGCAACCTCATCACGCCGGTGAGCTATCCCAAGACGTTCAACAACGTCCTGCCGACCTTCAACCTGCGCGCCGAACTGACCGACACGCTGGTCGGCCGCCTGGGCGCAAGCCGCGTCCTGACCCGTCCGAACGTGACCGACAGTGCCCCGCGCATCACCGTCTCGACGGACTCGCCCACCGCGAGCGGCGGCAACCCGGACCTCGTGCCGTTCCTCGCCACGCAGTTCGACGCCTCGCTGGAGTGGTACTTCAACCGCTCGGGCTCGCTCACCGGCGCCGTGTTCTACAAGGCGATGGACGACTACATCACCCAGCAGAACGTCGCGATCGACATTCCGGGACGTGGCACCGTGCAGCTGAGCACACAGGTCAACGGCGGCAACGCCAAGGTCTACGGCTTCGAGGCGGCCTACCATCAGGTCTTCACCTTCCTGCCGCAGCCCTTCGACGGCCTCGGCGTGCAGGCGTCGTATACCCGTACCTCGGTAAAGGCTGACTACACGGCGGGTTCGCGCACCATCAAGGACGAGATGATCGGCCTGTCGAAGAACAGCTTCAACCTCGTCGGCTTCTACGAGAAGGGTCCGATCCTGGCCCGCCTGTCCTACGTCTGGCGCGACCGTTACCTGTCGGGCGTCGGCAGCACCGCGCAGGCACCGACCTACACCGCTTCGTTCGGCTCGCTCGACGGCTCGCTGGGCTATCGCGTGACCGACAACGTGACGCTCAGCCTCGAAGCTATCAACATCGCAGGCGCGCGCCAGTACACCTACAACGACAACCCGCTGCGCTTCGGCGACATCAACGACTACGGCACGACGATCCTCTTCGGCGCGCGGGCAGAGTTCTGATGCGCAGGGCAGGGCTCCTCGCAGTCGCGCTGGGTCTCGGGGTGAGCGGGGGAGCTTCGGCTTCCCCGCCGCCCGCGCATCCGGGTGCGGCGCTGCGCATGAACGACATCCAGGTCGTCGGTTCGCACAACAGCTTCAAGGCGCGCATCCCTGCCGAGGTGATGGCGCAGATCCGCAAACGTGACGCGCGACTGGCGGACGGGCTGGACTACTACCATGTACCGCTCGCCGCCCAGTTGGACGCGGGCGTGCGGCAGCTGGAGATCGACATCTTCGCCGATCCCAAGGGCGGGCGCTATGCCGATCCGAAGGGCGCGAAACTCGTCAAGGCGACGGACAAGGCGAGCGGGTTCGACCGTCCGGCGATGCTCAAGCCGGGCTTCAAGGTGCTCCACATTCCCGACATCGACTACCGCTCGACCTGCGCGACGCTGGTGCGGTGCCTCGGCGAGGTGACCGCATGGTCAAAGGCCCATCCCGGCCACCTGCCGATCATGATTACCCTCAATGCAGCGGACACGCCCCAGTCGCACGGCGTCTCCGACCCGCTGCCGCTGGACGACGCAGCGCTGCTCGACGCGCTCGACGGCGAGATCCGCAAGGCCATTCCGGGCAAGCGCCTTCTCACTCCGGACGAAGTGCGCGGCAAGGATGCGACGCTCGCCGGGGCTGTGAAGGGCAAGGGCTGGCCCACGCTCGATGCAGCGCGCGGGCGCATCTACGTCCTGTTCGATGTGCGCCCGGCGGTATCGGAAGTCTATCGCACCGGGCATCCCTCGCTGCGGGGCCGCGCGATGTTCGGGTGGTATCCCGATGGTGAGGCGGAAAGCGCCGTTCAGATCGTGCAGGATCCGCTGGTCGATGGCGCGAAGATCCGCGAACTGGTTAAGTCCGGCGTGATCGTGCGTACCCGCACCGACGCCAATACCGTGGAAGCGCGCGCGCATGACTTCGCGAAGGCGCGTGCGGCGGTGGAAAGCGGCGCTCAGGCCGTCAGCACCGACTACTACCCCGGCGCACCGGACCCGCTCGGCCTCGGCTTCATGGTCACGTTGCCTCAGGGCGAGATGGCCCGCTGCAATCCGGTTCGCGTTACCGGCCCCTGCGCGGTGAAACCCTGAAACGGAGAACCGCGTGAGCCAGTGGCTCACGCGGTCTCAGATCAGACGTCCTGCGCGCCAAGCCAGTGCTCGTTCTCGGGCGGGACGAAGTTGACGATCCGGTCGATCATCGTATCCGGATCCTTCTCGACGATCAGCATCGAGCGGTGACGGGGCTGGAGGAAGCCTTCTTCCACCACGTTGTCGATGAACTGGCGCAGGCCCGAGTAGAAGCCGTTCACGTCCAGCAGGCCGACCGGCTTGTTGTGATAGCCGAGCTGCGACCAGCACCACGCCTCGAACATCTCCTCGAAGGTGCCGATGCCGCCGGGCAGGGTGACGAACCCGTCCGACAGGTTCGCCATCATCGCCTTGCGCTGGTGCATGGTCTTGACGACATGAAGCTCGGTGATGCCCTGGTGGTCGTGCTCGCGTGCGCGCAGCGCCTCGGGAATGACGCCGATGACTTCGCCGCCCGCCGCGCAGACCGCGTCGGCGACGACGCCCATCAGGCCGACCATGCCGCCACCGTAGACGAGGCCGATGCCGCGCTTCGCGAGCAACGTGCCGAACTCGTTCGCGGCCTCGCGATAGAGCGGGTTAACCCCTGCCGACGAGCCGAGATAGACGCAGATCCGCATGGCGATTTTCCTTCGGCTCCGCTTCGTGAAAGGCAGCCGTCATTGCGAGGCCCGCAGGGCCGCGGCGATCCGGAGCACGGGCCATGACCCCGGATTGCATCGCTTCGCTCGCAATGACGAACGGATCAGGTTTGGATCAGCCCAGTCGCTCGGGGACCGAGCGGGCCTCCTCGACGATGGCTTCCTTGGTACCGACCGATTCCCACGGGAAGACGAACCAGCGCTTGTCCTCGTCGCGGTCGATGGCATCGACCCACAGTTCGGCGACGGCCTTGGAGCGGGTGTTGTTGATGAGCACCGCGAAGCGCAGGTTCTCATTGTCGCAGCCGTTGTCGCCGAGCAGCTTGCGGATGTATTCGATGGTGCCGCCGCTGTCGTTGATGTCGTCTACGAAGAGCAGGCGACGGCCTTCCGCGCTCATGCCAGCGACCTTGCCCAGCAGTTCGTCGGCAAACCCGGGAACCTTGGCCGAATGGTCGATGGAGAGCATCGGCAGTTCGAGCTGGTGCGAGATGTAGACCGCCGGAACCAGACCGCCACGACCGACGCCGATGATGAACTCCGGCTGCCACTCGCCCTCACGGATATTGCGCGAGAGGACGCGGACCTTGGCGAGGAATTCTTCGTAGTATTCGAGGTAATGCAGCTGGGGCTCTGCAGTCTGGCTCATGGCGGCGCGAATCCTGTGCGACGATGTCGGGAAAAATTCGCGATTATCGCCAGACCGGCTCAAGGGCAATCGTGTGTAGGGCTCAGGCGCCTTTATCTTCCGACGCCAGCATCGACTCCGCATAGCTGAGGCTGGCGAAGCCGTTCTCGATCTCCGACAGCACCAGACTGGCCGCATAGGAGGGATTGCGCGCCGAATTGGTGCAGAGCGCCAGCGTCATCGGCCTCAGCAACGCGTCGGAAATACGCGTGAAGGCGACCTTGCCGGTCTTCACTTCGGTGATGACGTCAAGCGAGGACAGGATGCCGACACCTGCGCCAGCCTGCACCAGTGAGGAAACGAGCTGGATATTGTCCGAAGTCACCTTGCGGACCATCTCCATGCCCGTCGTACCTTCCAGCACGGCGATCTGCTGGCTGATCGCCAGACTGTCCGCAGGAACGATCAGCGGCTCGCCGATGGCGGACGAGAAGCGCGCCTCGCGCTGCTGGCCGATGGGATGTCCGGGCGGGGTGATGAAACCGAGCACCACCTCCACGAAGGATCGCACCGTTAGGTCGCGGTAGCTGTGCGGCTCGAACAGGATGCCGAAATCGACCTCGCCGTTGGCGACGGCCTTGCGCACCTCGTCGTTCGCCTGAACTTTCACGCCGACGGTGATGCCGGGATAGCGCTCCTGGATCGAACGGATGGTCGCCGGAATGTAGCCTTTGGCGAGCGCGTCGATGATCGCGAAGTCCACGTGGCCGCGTTTCAGTCCGCGCAAATCCTCGATCTGCGCGCGGATGTCCTGCATGTTCTTCTGCCAGCGGTTGCCCGCCGCCATCATGATCTCGCCCGCCGCCGTCAGCCTGAGCCCGGTGGGCAAACGCTCGAACAGCGGCGTACCGATGTCCGCCTCGACGTTGAGGATCTGCCGCGCGATCGCGGAGGCCGAGACGTTCAGTTCATCGGCCGCCTTGCGGATCGAACCGTGGCGGCCGACCACCATGAAGTAGCGAAGGAAGCGGGAAAACGCGGGCATGAGGGGCTTTCGTGAACCTGCTCTAATTTTTGCAACAGACTGTGGGATTCATTGCGTTTGCTAGCGCCAAGTCAAGTGCCTTACCACCGTTTGCAATACCGGAAGGTGCGATCCGACCCGGCGCGATTTTTCGATCCTCCCCGAAAAATCACCGGCCGCTGAACCGCACTTTCGGGACGGGAGCGCGCTGCGTGCGGGGTCGAGCCACCAAGACCCGGCGCAGCGCGCTCCCGATTGTGGGGTTCGGGGTATAATGACTGTGATTCGTTCCGACCGCCCTCGGAGGGCTCGATTGCGCGCGCTGGCGCTGGCCTGCACGGCTGTGTTGCCTGCGCCGATGGGAGCGCTCGCGGCTGAGCCGCCGGTGCCGGAAGTGCCGAAAGTCACGCCGATCCCGGTCAAGGTCATCGTCATCGCCAATTTCGAGCCGGGCGCCGATACCGGCGACGCTCCGGGCGAGTTCCAGCTCTGGGCCGAGCGTGAGCACCTGGACGAAGTGATCCCGCTCAAGGGTGCGCTCCATCCGCTGCGCCGCAATGCGCAGGGGCTCTACGGCATGGTCTGGGGCAGCCCCGACACGATGCTGGGCGGCGTTGCCGAGCAGTTGATGGCGCTGCTGCTCGATCCCCGCTTCGACTTCACCAAGACCTACTGGCTGTTCACCGGCATTTCCGGCGTCGATCCGCAGCTTGCCTCGGTCGGCAGCGCGGCATGGTCGCGTTGGGTGGTGCAGGGCGATACCCTGCGCGAGTTCGACGACCGCGAGGTTCCGAAGGACTGGCCCTACGGCCTCTTCGCGATCGGCGCGGACAAGCCGAACATGTTGCCCAAGGCGACCGAGGACTTCGCGGGTTTCACCGATACCGGCAAGCTGGCGATGTCGGTGAAGCTCAACCAGGGCCTCGCGTCCTGGGCCTATGCGATGACGAAGGACGTGCCGATCCCGGACTCGCCGGAGTTGAAAGCCGACCGTGCGCGCTGGAAGGGCTATCCGAACGCCCAGAAGCCGCCCTTCGTGCTGATGGGCGAGACTCTCGGCTCGGTGCGCTACTGGCACGGGCCGGGTCGCACGCAATGGGCACGCGACTGGGTGAAGCTGTGGACAGGCGGCAAGGGCCGCTTCGCGATGACCAACATGGAAAGCCAGTCGATGGCCGGCGCGATGCAGATCGCGGCCAAGCAGGGGCTGGTCGATCCGAACCGCGTGCTCGTCCTGCGCACCGGCAGCAATCCCTCGATGCCGCCGCCGGGTGTCTCGGCGGTGGAGAGCGTCGCCAACGAGGGCGCGGGCCAGAAGGCCGCGTTCGAGGCGAATTACCGCGTCGGCGTCCCGGTCGTGCATGAACTGCTGGAGCATTGGGACAAGTACGCGACCGCGATTCCGGAGGCTCCGGCACCGTGAAGCGCCTGATCGCCTCCCTGCTGTCCACGCTGGCGTTGCCTCTCGCCGTGCCCGTCGCGCATGCCGATGCGGCAAGCGAAGCTGCGGCCTCGACGATGCTCGACGAGATGGCGGGCAATGCCGCGCGCCTTCGCGTTTTCCTCCAAGCGATGCCCAAGGGCGGAGACCTGCACAATCACCTCGGCGGCTCGGTCTATGCCGAGGATTTCCTCAAGGTCGCTGCCGCCAAGGGGATGTGCGCGGACGAGGGCATCACCCGCATCGTGGCGGGGCCGTGCCCGGCTGACCTCCAGATCGGCGCGATGGCGGTCAAGGATCCCTTCACTTACGCAAAGCTGATCGACGCGATTTCGACGCGTGGCTTCCAGAAGGGCATCGGCCCGGCGCTCGTGTCCGGGCACAACCAGTTCTTCTCCAGCTTCCGCAAGTTCGGCCCCGCCGCCGATGGAGAGGATGCACGCTGGCTAGCGGATGCCTATGCCAGCGCCGGGCGCAACAACCTCGTCTACCTCGAACTGATGCACAATCCGGACACGCTATCGCGCTTCATGATCGCGGCGCCGGATGCACCACTCGACGTTTCGGGTCTTGCCGCCGCCTACAAGCGCGACCTGCCCGAAGTGCAGGCCCTGCTGGGCGCCACGTCGGCCGAAGTCACGCGCGAGGAGGAGACGGCCCGCAAACGCCTCGCCTGTGACACCAAAGACGCCGACCCGGGTTGCTCTGTCGCCGTCCGCTACCTTTTTTCCGGTATGCGCGGGTTGCCGCCGCAGGTCGTATGGCGTTCGCTGCTGGCGGGTTTCGCACTGGCCGACAGGGATCCGCGCTTCGTCGGCGTCAACATCGTCATGCCCGAGGACGATCCCGTCGCGCTGCGCGACTACGACCTGCACATGGCGATGTATCGCTTCCTCGAAGCGAAGTACCCCAAGGTCAACGTCACCATGCACGCGGGCGAACTGGCTCTCGGGCTCGTCCCCCCCAAGGATCTGGAAGACCACATTGCCAAGGCCGTCGCCTCGGGCGCGAAGCGGATCGGCCATGGCGTCGACATTTCCTACGAAAAGGCAGCACCCGAAACGCTCGCCCGCATGGCACGTGAAGGCATCGGGGTTGAGATCAACCTGACCAGCAA
Organism: Novosphingobium kaempferiae; assembly: GCF_021227995.1. Classification (NCBI taxonomy): domain Bacteria; kingdom Pseudomonadati; phylum Pseudomonadota; class Alphaproteobacteria; order Sphingomonadales; family Sphingomonadaceae; genus Novosphingobium; species Novosphingobium kaempferiae. The sequence goes on along the minus strand of NZ_CP089301.1, from coordinate 1,719,092 downwards.
CGCCGTCATCCTCGGCGTCGAGGGCGGCGTTCATCCGTTGCACCTCTACCGCTCGATGGGCGTCCCCGTGATGCTCTCGACCGACGACGAGGGCGTGCTGCGTTCCGACATGACGAACGAGCATGTACGCGCAGTCCAGCAGCAGGGCCTGCATTACGCAGACCTCAAGGAACTGGCACGCAACAGCCTCGAATATTCCTTCGCACCGGGCGTCAGCCTCTGGCGCGCGCACCGCTTCGGCACGGTCGCCGAACCGTGCGCGACCGGAATGGCGACGGCGGCCTGCAAGGCTTTCCTCGCGGGAAGCGAGAAGGCGCGGCTGCAAGCGCGCCTGGAAACCAATTTCGACCGGTTCGAGCAATCGCTCGACCGCTTCAGGCAGGGAGCGAAGGGAGACTAAAGCTCGCTTACGAGTGCGGATGCCAGCGTCGATGCAATGCCGGCACCGCAGCACAACTCACGGTGGAAACGTGGAGAGGAGGAACAACAACAGCAACAGCCGGCGGGGCATCCTTATGCCCGCTCCGCCGGATTCAGGGGGCATGAACATGATGGATACGATCCGCTTCAATACGCGCAAGTCGGCTCTGGTCGCCACCGCGCTTCTGTGCTGCACCGCCATGACCACACCTGCCTTCGCGCAGGATCCGCAGGCGACCGACGAGAACGGCAACGAAATCGTCGTCACCGGCTCGCTCGGCGCGCTCCCGATCGAGGGCGTGGGCTCCGTCTTCGGCTTCGACAAGACCATCGTCGAGACGCCGCGCTCGGCCTCGACGATCAGCGCCGAGCAGATGGAACGCTTCGGCATCACCGACATCTACGACCTCGTCGCGCAGGCACCGGGCACGTTCACCAATTCGTTCTTCGGTGTCGGCGGCGCGCTCGACATCCGCGGTACTCCGGGCGAAGTCTACTTCCGCGGCGTGCGTCGTCTCGACAACCCCGGCAACTACCCGACCCCGATCGCCGCTTCGGAACGCATCGACATCGTGCGCGGCCCGGCCTCGCCGATCTACGGCCCGTCCAAGACCGGCGGCTATATGAACTTCGTGCCCAAGTCGGCGCGCGTGCAGGGCGGTTCCTATCTCGCCAGCCCCGAGGGCAAGGTCTCGTTCACCGGCGGTAGCTGGAACAAGGCAGACCTGCAGGCGGAATTCCGCGGCCCCGGCAAGATCGGCACGCAGGAATTCGGCTACAGCCTCTACGCCGAGGTCGAGGATTCCGGCTCCTATTACGACAACATGTCGACTAACCAGACGATCCTTCAGGCCGCGTTCGACACCGACCTCACCCCGAACCTGCGCCTTGAATTCGGCGGCATGTACCAGCGCTATCGCGGTCAGCAGAACGGTGGCTGGAACCGCCTGACGCAGGATCTCGTCGATAACGGCACCTACATCACCGGTTCGGCGATCTCGCTCGACACCAACGGCGACGGCCAGATGTCGCAGCAGGAGATCAACGCGGCAGTGCCTGGCGGCCTGTCGATCTTCGGCGGCTTCGCCTGCGGCGGATCGCCCTTCGCTGCCTCCATCACCGATGCCTGCTTCACCAGCAGCCCGAACAACCTGCTCAACCTGCAGAACGTCGGCACCACGAAGCTGAGCCGCAAGAAGACGCTGACCGGCAAGAACGACCGTCTCGACAACAACGGCACCACGCTCTACGCCGACCTCATCTGGACCGGTCCCGGCGATATCGAGATCAAGAACCAGGCGTTCTACGACAGCTACGAGAACATGAACGAGAACTCCTACGGCTTCTCGCAATTCCACGACTCGTATGTGTTCGAAGACAAGATCGTCATCTCGAAGACCTTCGAGAACACGGCGGGCAAATTCTCGTTCCAGCTCTCCCCGTCCATCCGCTACACGCACTTCAAGCACGGCGAGGATTTCAACTACGAATACTTCCATCGCGTCGATCTGACCCAGGGTTATACCCCGGCCAGCGACCGTCTGCTTTCGACCGAGTGCGATTGCGACTACACCAGCTACGTGAGCGGCCACTACACGGACCTCGCGTTCGCGGGCCTCGTCGATCTCGACTTCAGCTTCGGCCTCGATGTCACGCTGGGCGCGCGCTACGATCGCATCAAGGGTGTATCCAACTACAACCGGGCCAAGATGGAGGTCGATCCCGGCTTCTCGGGCGCCAAGGATACCAAGGGTGCGTGGTCGTGGTCGGCAAGCGCCAACTATAAGCTGCCCTTCGGCATCATCCCCTACGCCACCATCGCACGCCAGTCGGTGGTCATCGTCGGGCAGGGTGCCGAGCTCGACCCGGCCAACCTCCAGGCAGGCACCTGGATTTCGGCCTCGAAGCTCTACGAAGGTGGTGTGAAGGGCAGCTGGCTTGACGATCGCCTCTATGCGGCCGTCTCGGTCTACAAGCAGGAGCGTACCGACTATTCCTCGCAGTCGATCACCGTCAACCAGGCGGTGCAGACCAAGGGCCTCGAAGCCGAAATGCGCTGGGCGGTCGATGACCACCTGCTCGTCACCGGCGCCTACACCCGCACTAAGGTCTACAACCTGACCGCCCTGCAGGACGGCACGTTGTTCAGCTTCTTCGGTATCGAGGATCTGGTCAACGTTTCGAACCCGGCACTGTATCTCGGCGGCCAGCCCATCGGTCTGGTTCCGATCAACTCGAAGAGCGACGCCCGCCGCGCGGGTATCCCGACCAACCTCTACTCGCTGACCGGCACTTACGCCTTCGACAACGGACTGGCGTTCTCGGGCAGCATGGTGGCGGTGGATTCGGTCTATTCGGGCCAGTCGAAGGCGGTGAAGCTGCCCGCCTACGTCAAGTTCGACGCGGGCGTGACCTACGAGACCGGCCCCTGGCTGTTCCGCGGCGTCGTCAAGAATCTGACCGACAAGAAGTACTTCCGCGCGAACTTCACCGAGTTGTTCGGCTCGACGATCGTGCTGCCTGAACTGCCGCGCAGCTTCCAGGCGACCGTGTCGTACAAGTTCTGATCTGAAATGCCGGGGAGTCTGGGCGCAAGCCGAGGCTCCCCGTTTTGTTCGAATTCGAAAGGTTTCCCATGCGCTTCCAGACGCTCGCGACTTTCATGGCGGGCGCCATGCTGTCCATGGCCTCGCCAGCCTTCGCGGCTGACGCCCCTGCCGCTTCCGCAGTTGCCGACTGCGAGCCCGGCGCGCCATGCGATCATCCGCTGCCGGTCAAGGTCGTCGTCGTCTCGCTGTTCGAGATCGGCAAGGACGAGGGCGATGTCGCGGGTGAATTCCAGCTCTGGAAGACGCGTCGCGGTCTGACCCAGCGCATTGCCTTCCCGCAGAGCTTCCACGACCTTTACTACAACCCCGAAACGCAGGTGCTCGGCGTCGTGACCGGGATCGGCACGTCGCGCTCGACAGCGGCGATCATGGCGCTTGGCCTCGATCAGCGCTTTGACTTGTCGCAATCCTACTGGCTCGTCGCGGGCATTGCGGGCATCGATCCCGAGGACGCCTCGATCGGCTCGGTCGCCTGGGCACGCTATGTCGTCGACGGCGATCTTGGCCACGAGATCGATGCGCGCGAAATCCCGGCCGACTGGAAGACCGGCTACTTCGCCCGACATACCAAGGGCCCCAACGATATGAAGGGCAAGGCCGACCCGTCGGGCGGCGAGATGTTCGAGGTCAATCCCAGCCTCGAAAAGTGGGCATACGACCTCACGAAGAACATCGAACTTCCGGACAGCCCCGCCATCGCCGCAGAGCGCGCCAAGTTCACCGACTATCCTCATGCCCTCGAAGCCCCCTTCGTGCTGGAGGGCGACACGCTGTCCGCCATGACCTTCTGGCACGGCGAGAAGCTGACCGACTGGGCGAACGACTGGGTCCGCTACTGGAGCGGCGGCAAGGGCGAGTTCGTGACCTCCGCGATGGAAGACACCGGCGTCATGCAGGCGATGACCTATCTCGACAAGGTCGGCCGCGCCGACCGTGATCGCGTGCTAGTGGTGCGTGCCGGGTCCAACTTCACGATGCCCCCGCCGGACGTCGACGCCGCAACCTACCTCCTGCGCGAGAACGAAGGTTACGCGGGCCTCGAAGCGGCGGTGGAGAACCTCTACACCGTGGGCTCGAAAGTGGTCGACGAACTGCTCGGCAATTGGGATCGCTACAAGGACGCGACGCCCTGATGGGCGTGACCCTGCTCCGCCATGCCGACGTGCTGGTCTGCATGGACGATGCCCGGCGCGAAATCGCCGATGGCGCGCTGGCATGGCGGGACGGGGTGATCGTCGCGGTGGGGACCAGCGCTGAACTGGCCCCGCTGGCGGACGAAGCGGACGAGGTGATCGACGCGCGTGGCTGCGTCGTCACCCCCGGCCTCGTCAACACGCACCACCACCTCTACCAGACGCTGACCCGCGCGCTGCCCGGCGCCATCAACACGTCGTTGTTCGGGTGGCTCAAGCGGCTCTATCCGATCTGGGCACGCTACACGTCGGAGGATGTCTTCGCGGCGACGCAACTGGGGCTGTCCGAACTGGCGCTGTCCGGCTGCACGATGAGTTCGGACCACCACTACCTCTTCCCGGACGGCGTGCGACTCGACGATTCCATCCACGCAGCGCAAGGCGTCGGCCTGCGCTTCCACGCGACGCGCGGGTCCATGAGCGTGGGAGAAAGCAAGGGCGGCCTGCCGCCCGACAGCGTGGTCGAGGATGAGGACGCCATCCTCGCCGACACGATCCGCGTGATCGACAGTTTCCACGACGCTTCCGAAGGCGCGATGCTGCGCGTGGCCGTTGCGCCATGTTCCCCGTTCTCGGTCAGCACCGACCTCATGCGGGAGGCGGCGCTGCTGGCCCGCGACAAGCGCGTGATGCTGCACACGCATCTGGCCGAGGATGCCGACGACGTCGCCTTTTCCCTCGAACGCTTCGGCTGCCGCCCCGGCCAGTACGCCGAGGATCTGGGCTGGACCGGCCCGGACGTCTGGCATGCGCATTGCGTCCAGCTTGACGCGCAGGAGATCGACCTGTTCGCCCGGACCGGCACGGGCGTGGCGCATTGCCCATGCTCGAACTGCCGCCTCGGCTCCGGCATCGCGCCGGTGCGGGCGATGGTCGATGCGGGTGTGCCGCTGGGCCTCGGCGTCGACGGTTCGGCCTCCAACGATTCCGGCCACCTGCTGAACGAAGCGCGGCAGGCGATGCTGCTCCAGCGCGTCCAACTCGGCGCCGACCGCTTCGACCCGCGCGAGGCGCTGCATCTGGCGACACGCGGCGGGGCTCAGGTTCTGGGCCGCAGCGATGTCGGCGCGCTGGAGCCGGGCAAGCGCGCGGACCTTGCCGTATGGGACATGTCCGACATCGCCTCCACCGGCGCGTGGGACAAGGTGGCCGGACTGGTTCTCGCCCCGCCGACCGGCGCGCGCGATGTCTTCGTCGATGGCCGCGCCGTCGTCCGCAGCGGTGAACTCACGCAGGTCCGGCGCGAGGATGTGCTGCGCAATGCCCGCCGCTCGCTCGACCGGCTCATGACTTTCGCCTGACAGGAGTACCTCGGAAAATGACCGCCCTGATCGCCCCCGAAATCGCGGCCGAGCGGGTCACTCCCCCCGCCGGGATTAGCAGGACGGAGGCACGCGACCCGAACTGGTTCCCGGGCTGGGCCACGGCCATTCCGCTCGGCGTCCAGCACGTCCTTGCCATGTTCGTCAGCAACATGACCCCTGCGATCATCATCGCGGGCGCGGCGGGCTTCGGGTTCGGATCGCGCGACACGACCGAGATGGTCTACATGATCCAGATGGCGATGCTGTTCGCAGGGATCGCCACGCTGATGCAGACGATCGGCTTCGGCCCGGTCGGCGCGCGGCTACCGCTCGTGCAGGGCACCAGCTTCGCCTACATCCCGGTGATGATCCCGATCGTCGCGGGCAAGGGCGTGGAGGCCATGGCGACGCTGACGACGGCGGCGCTGTTCGGCGGACTGCTCCACGCGTTCCTGAGCATGTTTGTTGGCCGCATCCGCTTCGCGCTGCCGCCGCTGATCACCGGGCTCGTGGTGCTGATGATCGGGCTGTCGCTCATGCGTATCGGCATCCAGTATGCGGCGGGCGGCGTTCCCGCTGTCGGCACGCCTGCGTTCGGGGCATGGCAGAGTTGGCTGCTGGCGGGCGTGGTCGTGGTGGTGACGCTGGGCCTAAACTTCTTTGGGCGGGGCGTCTGGTCGACGGCTGCGGTGCTGATCGGCCTAATCGCGGGCTACGTCGTGGCCCTTCTGATGGGCCGGATCGACTTTGCGCCCGTGTCGAGCGCCGGGCTGGTCATGGTGCCGATGCCGTTCCACTTCGGCTTCGCGATTTCGGCCTCGGCGATCCTCGGCTTCTGCCTGACGGGTTTCGTCTCCTGCATCGAAACCATCGGCGATGTCGATGCGATCTGCGAGGGCAATGCCGGTCGTCCCGCCACCGACAAGGAGCTTCAGGGCGCCGTTGCGGCGGACGGCGTGGGCACGGCGCTGGCCGCGGTGTTCGGGGCCATGCCCAACACTACGTTCAGCCAGAACGTGGGCCTCATCGCCATAACCGGCGTCATGAGCCGCCATGTCGTGACGATCGGCGCGCTGTTCCTCGTCCTGTGCGGACTGTTGCCCAAGGTCGGCGCGGTCATCACCACGATCCCCATCGAAGTGCTGGGCGGCGGCGTCATCGTGATGTTCGGCATGGTCGCATCCGCAGCGACCTCGATGCTGGCGGGCGTCGAATGGACGCAGCGCAACATGCTGATCTTCGGCGTCTCGCTTTCGCTGGCGCTGGGGCTGCAGCTTGAGCCGACCGCCCTGCAGCACCTGCCGGAGACGGCGCGCATCCTGCTTGGTTCGGGCGTCCTCCCTGCGGCGGTTACTGCCGTGTTGCTGAACCTGCTGGTGCCCGGCAGACGCGATCAGTAAGCGGGCGCATTCCCGAACTGGAATCCGGTCGATACCGCCCAGGCGAGCGCGACCGCGATGGCGATGCCCACCAGCGCGAGCACCGGCGACCAGCGCAGGTCGCCCGCCGTTTCGCCATCCGCTGCCGGGCGCTTGCCGGTAATCATCGGACGGATGAGGTTCTGCCGCTTCCACAGCAGGTAGAACACCACGGCGACAACGTGCAGCGCCACCAGCGCGAGGATCACGTTGAACACGGTGGAGTGGAGGTCCGCCGCGCTCTCGCTCTGCTCGAACGAGACGTAAGTGGCCAGCGGGCCGGACTCGATGCCGTCGACGTCGCTGGCGAACAGCCCCGCGCCGACCATCAGGGCGACCGCTGCCAGCATGGCGACGACGCTCCACCCGCCCAGCGGGTTGTGCCCGTCCGCACGGTGGCTGTCGCGCTTGCCAAGGCACTTCATGTAACCGATCACCGCGCTCGGCCCGCGCACGAAGCTGGAGAACCGCGCGGTTCGGGGGCCGAAGAAGCCCCAGAACACGCGGAACACGATCAGAGCGAGGATCGCGTAGCCGGAGAGGCGGTGGCGCTCCATGTCATGCTGCTCGCCGCTCCACCACGAGAACGCGAGGAGGGCGACCAGCAGCCAGTGGAACAGGCGGACGGTCGGATCCCAGATCCGGGTGGTGGAGGGCGAGGTCATGACTGTGCGCCTCAGTTGTCGGCGCGGAACTGCTTGTGGCACGAACCGCAGGTGCCGCCCACGGCCTTGAACTGCGCGCCGATAGCGGCGGCGTTGCCGGTGCCTGCGGCGGCGACGAGCTTGTCGGCCTGCGCGATGTAGGCCTTCATCTGGCTGTCGAAGGTGGCGCGATTGGTCCAGATCGCGGGGAGGGCGTCAGTCTTCACGCCTGCCGAGGCTCCCGAACCGTTCGGGAACAGACCCGCCTGCGCGCGGCCGGTGGCGGCGAGGGTCTTGGCGGCGGCGACGGCCTGCGCCTTGTCGATCGAACCGCTGGCAAGCTGGTCCTTCAGCACCTTCATCGCGCCGCCCATCTTCTTGAAGTTGGCCTGGCGGGTAGTGACGGCGGTGGCGGCGGGAGAGGCTGCGACGGCCATCGTGCCGGTCACGGCGACGACAGCGGCGGACATGCCGAGGACGGCAAGCGAAAGCTTGTTGGAAAGCGTCATGGTTTGTCGATCCTGATCGGGTTGTTGGGATTCAAGGACGATTGTTGGCTAACACAGGCGCGGCCTTTTGGCCAAAGACTTGATCATAGACCGCTTTCACCGTCGCAAGTCCGCCCTCGGCCATCTGCGCAGGCGTGGTCCCCTTCGCGTTGGCGAGGTCCGGTTTCGCGCCATGCGCGGCAAGAACCCGCAGCATCGGAGCGAGCTGATCGTGTATGCCCGCGCCGAGGACGATATGCAGCGGCGTGGTGCCCTTGGCGTCTCGCACGTTGGCATCGGGAGCAAGGGTAAGTGCCTCTTCCAGCGCAGCGGCACTGTGCCCGGAGGCCGCCGCAAGCACGACGTTGACGCCGTTCTCCGCCGCGAAGCCCGGGTTCGCGCCCGCCGCGATGAGGCGTTTCATCGCCGCTACCTGCCCCGCCTGCGCGGCGATCAGCAGCGGAGGCGTCGGCGGCACCGGCGGCGGGGGCATGCCGAAGTTCGCCTCCGTGACCCACTTGATCCGCGAGGGGCCGGTCAGCCCGTTGACGTCCGCACCCTTGTCCAGAAGCAGCGTGATGAGCGCTTCGTCCCCGCCCGCGACAGCGACGTGCAGCGGCTGTTCGCCATTGCGGTCGCGCTCGGCCAGATCGGCGCGCCCGATCAGCATCTCAGCGGCGCGCCAGTTCTTCTGGTAGAGTGCTAGTTGCAGGGCGCTGGTGTTCTCAGGTCCGCGATGACCGGCCTTGGCCCCGGCATCGAGCAGCAGGCGCGTGGCCTCGCCCGAACCGCTCGCGATCGCGAAGAACAGCGGCGTGAAGCCCTCCTTGGTCTCGCGGTTTGGCTTGGCGCCGGACTTGAGCAGCGCGGAGATACCCTCGACGTTCCCCGACGATGCAGCCCACATCAGCGGCGTCTGGCCGCGCGCGTCGGGTGCATCCACGCGGGCGCCCTTGTCGATCATCCGCACGACCGTCCCACCCGTCGAGAAACGCGCGCATACGGCCAGCGGCGTGGTGCCATCCGGTGCCGTCTTGTTCACATCGGCGCGCGCATCGAGCAGGAGCCCAACAATTGCGGGACTGCCACGTTCGCAGGCGAGCGAAAGAGGCGTGAGGCCCTCGGCATCGACGAAGTTGGGGTTGGCCGCGTGGTCGAGCAGCAGGTTGACCAGCGCCGCGTCCTGCGTCTCGACGGCGCGAGCCAGCGGGCTCTCTCGATAGGCGAGTGGGGCGTTCACATCCGCGCCGCCATCCAGCGCGGCCTTGACCGCAGCGGGATCGGCGGCGGTTAGGGCGTCGCCCAGCGCATCGGCATCCGCCGGGCTCGCCACCAGCGCAGCCGCAGCGAGCAGCAACGCCCGTGTCGGCGCATCACGCATCGGTCAGTTCCCGCAGCGGGGCGGTGCTGTCCCCGAACTTCGTGGCGGGCACGTCCAACGCATGCAATCCGGCGAGCATCAGGTTGGACATCGTCGTCCCCTTCTCGACCTTCGTATGCCGCTCTCCCTTCACCAGCCCTCCGGCGACGATCATCGGCAGGTCCATGTAGTCATGCTCGTTGGAATCGCCGAAGGCGGAGCCCCGGATCACCAGCGTGCGGTCGAGCAGCGAGGCGTCGCCGTCGCGCGCTTCCTTCATGCGCTGGAGGTAATAGGCAAAGAATTCCATGTGATAGCGGTTGATCTTGGCAAGCTGCACCATCTTCTCGGGACTGTTGCCATGGTGGCTGAGCATGTGGTGCGAGTCCGGCACGCCGATCTCAGGATAAGTACGATTAGACAGTTCGCGCCCGATCATGAACGTGCCCACGCGCGTGATGTCCGCCTGCATGGCGAGCACCTGCAGGTCGATCATCAGCTTCACGTGCTCCGCGAAGTCTTCGGGAATCCCAGCAGGTTGCTGGAGGTTCGCCGCCTGCGTGGTAGCGGGCGAAGCGGCGCTGCGCTGGATGCGCTTCTCGATGGCGCGGGTAGCGTCGAGGTATTCGTCCAGCTTGCGGCGGTCCTCCATACCGAGCTGACCGGATAGCCGTTTGGTATCCTCCATCACGAAGTCGAGGATCGAGGACTGGCGGCGCAGCTGGGCGAGGCGGCCAGCTTCATCCGTGTCGCCATCGCCGAACAGCCGCTCGAACACCGCGCGGGGGTTGGCCTCGACCGGCAGCGGCACGCTGGGGGTGAGCCATGATATGCCGTTGGTGTAGGCGCAGGAGTAGTTGATGTCGCACGATCCGAGCAGGCTGGCCGTGTCGATGCCGAGTTCCAGCGAGGATAGCGGCGTCGCGTCGCCGAGATGCGCGGCGAAGACCTGATCCATTGACACACCCGCGCGGATATCCGGCCCCTCGGTCTGCTTGGCGTGCGAGCCGGTCAGGAACGCGGGGCAGGAGCGGCCATGCCCGGCGGGACGGTCGCCCATCGCCGCCGCCTGCGGATGGCCGAGGCCGGTGATCACCGCGATCTCCGCCCGGTGCGGCGCGAGCGGCTCCAGTGATGAGGGCAGGGCATAGTCCGCGCCAGTCGTCGTCGGCACGAAACCGGGCATGGTCATGCCATTGGGGGAGTAGAACACCTGAAGCCGCTTGGGCCGGGACGCGGCATCGGCAGCCCGGGCGGTCGGCATCATCGCTTCGAGGAACGGCAGCGCCATCGCGGCACCGGCGCCACGCAACAGGGTACGGCGGGAGAGGGCGGGGCGGATCACTCTCATGGCGTTGCCCTCCTTGGGGCGAGATAGGCGGCCTTGTAAGGCTCCGGCACGCGGCGCAGGGTGAAGGCGGGGCTTTGTGCGATGCCGCGCACGATGGTCTGGATGCGGTATTGATCCGCTGCGGCCTGTCCGGCGATGGCGCGCACGGTGGGCATGTCGTTGGCGGAGAGGCCGCGTGCGACGGCGTAAGTCATCAGGCGTTCGGTAAAGGCGCGGGTGAATTCGTCCTTGCGATCCATGAGGATGCGCTGGAGACCCGAGATGCCTTCGAACTTCATGCCGTCGGGCATCGTCGCCATCGCGTCTATGGCCTGTCCGGCGTCGACCGTGCGCCAGGCGCCCACGGCGTCGAAGTTTTCGAGGCTGAAGCCCATCGGGTCCATCTTGACGTGGCAGGCGGCGCAGGTCGGGTTGGCGCGGTGCAGTTCCAGCTGCTGGCGCGCAGTGAGCAGGCGCCCGTCATGCTCGGTCTTGAGCGCGGGCACGTCGGGCGGCGGTGGAGGCGGTGCGGCGGCGAGCATGTTGTCGAGGATCCACTTGCCGCGCTTCACCACGCTGGTGTGGTTGCCGTATGACGTGACCGTCAGGATGCTCGCCTGCCCCAGCAAGCCGCCGCGATGCCATTCGGGGCGCAGCGCCACGCGGCGGAAGGCGGGCCCGGAGACGCCCGGAATGCCGTAATGCTCGGCAAGGCGCTGGTTGAGGAAGGTGTAGTCGGCGCTGATGAAGTCCAGCACGGGGCGGTCGTTGCGCAGGACGTCGGCGAAGAACATCTCCGTCTCGGTCGCCATCGCGCTCTTGAGCCGGGTGTCGAACTTCGGGAACACCTCGGTGTCCGGGCGCTGCTGGTCAAGGTTGCGCAAGTAGAGCCACTGGCCCGCGAAGTTCGCCGTCAGCGCCCTGGCGCGCGGGTCGGCCAGCATCCGCGCGATTTCGGCGTCGAGCACGGCGGGCTGGCTCAGCTTGCCCTGTTCGGCGAGCGTCAGCAGGCGGTCGTCGGGGATCGAACTCCACAGGAACAGCGACAGGCGCGTCGCCAGTTCGAGGTCGGAGACGCGGTTGACGCTGCCGGGCATCGCGCCTTGCGGATCGCGCTCGACCACAAAGAGGAACTCGGGCGAGACGAGCACCGCTTCCAGCGCGGCCTCGATGCCATGCTCGAAGTCCGATGCCTTACGCTCCGCCGCGTAGATGCGCATCAGCGGCGCCACGTCGAAGCCGCCGACCGGGCGGCGCCATGCGCGACGGGCGAGGGCGGTGACGATCTTCGTCGCGCAGGCTTCCTCCTCGCTGGCCTTCTTCGGGCGACAGAGGAACACGGCGCGGCGGCTTGGCGTGTCGGGAACCCCAGCGGCCTCGAACGGGCCGGCAACGTCCACCTGCAGCACGTCGCGCGGGAAGTTCTGCTGCGAATAGCGCTGGTGCATACGGTAGCTGGGCACGCTCAGCGTCTTCACCAGCTTGCCGTCGATCCACACGTCGAGCGGCAACATGCGCGGCACGTCGAGCGGCATCGGCACCTTGTCGGTATCGTTGCGCAGCACCTGCACTGCCTCGGACGGGGCGATGGTGCGGCGGAACGACAGCGCGACGAGGTGCGAGCCCGCCGTCATCGGCACGCGGGCGGTGAACTTGTCCTCCGCCAACCGGTCGGTTTCGTTGTTTGTGTTGGCGTTCAGCCACGCTGAGATGTCGTACTGGCCGTCATAGCGCGCGTAATAGCGCTGCGCGTAGCCCCCGCGCGAAGCGAGCGGCAGGTTCGCGCCCGCGCGCTCGTTCCAGGCGGGAACGCCCGAGTTCTGCACCGAACCGTCCTTGGGCACCTGCCATGTCGTGACGATCTCCCGCCGCGGGGTGAGCCCGGTGGCGAGGCGGCCCACCTTGCCCGCGACGGCAACGTAGCGCTCCATCAGCGTCGGCGAGACGGAGAGCACGTCGGCGATGTTGTCGAAGCCGAAGCCGGAGTTGTCGGCGGGCAGTTCCTTCGCGAAGTCCACGTCGAGCGCCAGCAGGTCGCGCACGGCGTTCGCATATTCCATGCGGTTGAGGCGGCGGATCGTCGCGCGGCCGGGATCGGGGTTGGCGGCAAGGAAGCCCGCGCGCGAACCGTCGAGCCAGTTCACGAAGGCGGTGCGCATTTCGGGCGAGGGCTGGTTCTTGCCGTGAGGCGGCATTTCGCCTGCGGCAACGCGGCGCAGGATCTTCTCCCACTGCTCGGCATGCTTGCCGGTGCGAATGTCCTCCGCCTTGAGATCCTCCACCGAGAGGTCGGCTATGTTGTCGATGTCGTTGTGGCAGCGCGAGCAGTACTCGCCGAGCATCGGCTCGACGAAATCGGCGGCCTGCTGCGGGGTCATGCTGTCGAATGCGGGCGCGTCGTCCTGCGCCGCCGCGTAGACGGTGGCGGCAGTGACCAGCGCGCTCAGTGCGAGCGCGGTTCTGCCCAGAGTTGGTCGCCCGGTAAGGCTCATCGCAATTTCCGACCCCATGGCCGGAGCCGCGTCCTTCGCGATTTCCGGCGTGCCCTGTCCCGCCGTGGCGGGCTCCTGTCGGGGAACCGGACTACCGGCAGGGGGTGTTGACGTCCAACACCATTAACCGGACATGGTGTGCGAGAAATTGGAGCGGGGTGGGGAGAGCGATCCGCCGTCGATGTAAAACGAGGGGGCTTCGACAGGCTCAGCCTGAGCGGGGAATAGAGATAAGCTCTAAACCCCGCTCAGGCTGAGCCTGTCGAAGCCCCCTCGTCCTATCGCCTCCGGAGCAGGTCCGGGACGATGAAGTCTCAGAGCGAGCCGATCGCCAGGAAGCGCTCTTCGCGCTGGCGGATCAGTTCGGCGGGCTTGCGACGACCCAGCGCATCCAGTTCGCGACCGATGGCATCGGCGAGAGCGCTCGCGGTAGCCGCCGGATCGCGGTGGGCACCGCCGACAGGCTCGGACACGATGCCGTCGATGACCTTGAGGCCGAGCAGATCCTGCGCCGTCACCTTCATCGCGGTGGCCGCATCGGCTGCCTTGTCGGGCGTGCGCCACAGGATCGAGGAGGCACCCTCGGGCGAGATCACCGAATAGACCGAGTGCTCCAGCATCAGCACGGTGTTGGCCGCCGCGATGGCGACCGCGCCACCCGAACCGCCTTCGCCGACGATCACCGCGACCATCGGCACGCCAAGCGCGAGGCAGGCCTCGGTCGAACGCGCGATGGCTTCGGCCTGACCGCGTTCCTCGGCCTCGACGCCGGGGAAGGCGCCTGCCGTGTCCACCAGCGTCACGACGGGCAGGCCGAACTTGCTGGCCATCTCCATCAGGCGGATCGCCTTGCGGTAGCCTTCGGGCTTGGCCATGCCGAAGTTGTGCTTGATGCGGGTCGCGGTGTCGTGGCCCTTCTCATGGCCGATGACCATGACCTTGCGGCCGCCCAGCGTGGCGAAGCCGCCGATGATCGCCGCGTCCTCGCCATAGAGGCGGTCGCCGCCGAGCGCGACGAAGTCGGTGAACATCAGGCGCAGGTAATCGACGAAGTGCGGGCGCTGCGGATGGCGGGCGACCTGCGTCTTCTGCCAAGGCGAGAGCTTGGCGTACGTGGCCGCCAGCATGCCGCTGCTCTTCTTCTCGAGCTTGCCGATCTCGCTCTCGATGTCGAGGTCGCTGCCGTCGGCGGTCGCACGCAGTTCGGCGATGCGCGCTTCCAGCTCGGCGATCGGCTTTTCAAAATCGAGGAACGAAATCATGCTTATCCAGTCCGTGTCGTCGGCGGGAGAGTGCCCGGCCGATACCACAATGCCTTTACTCACTCGTCACCCTGAACTTGTTTCAGGGTCCATTGTGCCGATCGACCCGCCGTGTGGGCCGAGGGGTGGACCCTGAAACAAGTTCAGGGTGACGCGGTGGTATGGGGAAGGCGTCACACCCGCCCCATACCAGTTAGTTCAGTTCGCGGCCCGCTTCGCCAGCCATTCTTCCAGCCACTTGATCGTGTAGTCGCCGGTCTTGAACTCGGGATCGTCCAGCAGAGCCTGATGGAGCGGGATCGAGGTCTTGACGCCGTCGATCACCATCTCGCCCAGCGCACGCTTCAGGCGCATGATCGCGCCCTCGCGGGTACGGCCCGAGACGATCAGCTTGCCGATCATCGAATCATAGTACGGCGGGATGCGGTATCCGGCGTAGAGCCCGGAATCGACGCGCACGTTCATGCCGCCCGCCGCGTGGTAGCCCGTGACCTGCCCCGGCGAAGGGGTGAAGTTCCACGGGTCTTCCGCGTTGATGCGGCACTCGATGGCGTGGCCCTTGAACTCGATCTCTTCCTGACGGAACGAGAGCGGCTGTCCGTCGGCAACGCGGATCTGTTCGCGGACGAGGTCGACGCCGGTGATGGCCTCCGTCACCGGATGCTCCACCTGCAGGCGGGTGTTCATCTCGATGAAGTAGAACTCGCCGTTTTCCCAGAGGAACTCGATCGTACCCGCACCGCGATAGGCCATGTCGGCCATCGCCTTGGACACGATGCCGCCCATGCGGTCGCGCTCTTCGGGGGTGATGACCGGCGAGGGGGCCTCTTCCAGCACCTTCTGGTGGCGGCGCTGGAGCGAGCAGTCGCGTTCGCCCAGATGGACCGCATGGCCGTTACCGTCGCCGAAGACCTGGAACTCGATGTGGCGCGGGTTGCCGAGGTACTTTTCCATGTAGACCGTGGCGTCGCCGAAGGCCGCCTTGGCCTCCGAACGGGCCTGGCCCATCTGGCTTTCCAGTTCCTCGGCGGAGTTCACGACCTTCATGCCGCGACCGCCGCCGCCCGAAGCGGCCTTGATGATGACCGGATATCCGATCTTCTCGGCCAGTTCGCGCGCCTCGGCGAAGTCCTCGATCGCACCGTCCGAGCCAGGGACGAGCGGGAGGCCCAGCGCGCCAGCGGTGCGCTTGGCCTCGACCTTGTCGCCCATCGTGCGGATGTGCTCGGGCTTGGGGCCGACCCACTTGATGCCGTGTGCCTCGACGATCTCGGCGAAGCGGGCGTTCTCGGAGAGGAAGCCGTAGCCGGGATGGATCGCGTCGGCCTGCGTGATCTCTGCGGCAGAGATGATCGCGGCGACGTTGAGGTAGCTGTCCTTCGCGGCGGGCGGCCCGATGCAGACCGCGTGGTCTGCCAGGCGGACGTGCATCGCGTCGGCGTCGGCGGTCGAATGGACCGCCACGGTCTCGATGCCCATCTCGTGCGCGGCACGATGGATGCGCAGCGCGATCTCGCCGCGGTTGGCAATCAGGAGGCGCTTGATGGCCATGTCAGTCCCGCTCTCAGCCGATCACGACGAGCGGCTGATCGAATTCGACCGGCTGCTGGTTCTCGACGAGGATCTGGGTGATCGTGCCGCCCTTGGGCGCTACGATCTGGTTCATGACCTTCATGGCCTCGACGATGAGGAGCACGTCGCCGGCCTTCACGGTCTTGCCGACGGTGACGAAGTCAGGCGCGCCGGGCTCTGCGGCGAGGTAGACGGTGCCGACCATCGGGGACTTCACGGCATCGACCGGAGCGGCCGGGGCAGCGGCAGGCGCGGCCTCGACGGCGGCGGGTGCGGCAGCGACCGGAGCGGCGGCGGCAGGCGCGAAGGCCGGCATGGCGGCGGCCATCTGCTGGATCATCTGGCGCGAGACGCGGATCTTGCGATCGCCATCCTCGACCTCGATCTCGGAAAGGCCGGTTTCGGCCAGCAGTTCGGCGAGCTCGCGAACGAGGGCGCTATCGATATTCACGCGACTTCCTTTCGTTGAAGGTATCCGAGCAGCGTTGCCAGCGTGCCTTTGAGGTCCTTGCGGTGGACCACCATGTCGACCATGCCGTGGGCATGGAGGTACTCGGCGCGCTGGAAGCCGTCGGGGAGTTTCTCTCGGATCGTATCCTGGATCACGCGCTGGCCGGCAAAGCCGATGAGCGCGCCGGGCTCCGCGATCTGCACGTCGCCGAGCATCGCGTAGCTGGCGGTGACGCCGCCGGTGGTGGGATCGGTCAGAACGACGATGTAGGGCAGGCCCGCTGCGGCAAGGCGACGGGTCGCCACGGTGGTCTTGGGCATCTGCATGAGAGACAGGATGCCCTCCTGCATGCGCGCGCCGCCCGCAGCGGTGACGATGACATAGGCGCACTTTTCGGCGATGGCCTTCTCGACACCGGCGACGAACGCCTCGCCCACCGCCATGCCCATCGAGCCGCCCATGAAGGCGAAGTCCTGCACTCCCACCACCGCCTTGGTGCCGTTCAGTGCACCGTAGGCGTTGGTCAGTGCATCGGGGTACGGGTTGGCGGCGCGGGCGGCCTTGAGGCGGTCGGGATACTTCTTGGTATCGCGGAAATTCAGCGGATTTTCGGGCACCTTGGGCGTCGGCAGGACCGTGTAGCCCGCGTCGAGCAGCAGGTCGAAGCGCGCCTTGGCGCCGATGCGGCCATGATGCTCGCACTTCGGGCACACCGAAAGGTTGGCCTCGAACTCCTTGATGAAGAGCATCTCGCCGCAGCTCTGGCACTTCATCCAGAGGTCATCGGGCGTATCGCGCTTGGCGAGGCTCGATATGGAATTGCGGACCTTGCTGAGCCAACTCATTTCGGTTTCGTACCAATCCTGCAGAAAAAGGGCCTTCGAGACCGGCCTTTTTCCCTGTTTCGGCGCGTCTCGAACACGACCGGCTGCGACCCGGTTCGCCTCATTGCCGAGGACGCCGGAGCCGGTACGAGGCGCGCCCATTAGAGGAATCCGCGGTAGGGTCGCAAGCCAATTCGGGTTGGCCTGTGGGCAACTACGCATCGATTGCATCGCCGGGGCGTAGCGGGAGAGCGATGCCATGAGCTATATTGGATACATAATAGAAATTTTCCTCGGCGATTGTCCGATATTTTCGGATAATTGGATGCATCCTGATGTCTCGACTTTGAACAAGCCTTTTGCGCATCAGCAGGCTTGATCCCGTGCCACAAGAGGGCCTTAAAGAGCCATCAGCGCCCGCTTAAGGAGGCAGTAGTGGACAATCGCGAGCATTCGGTCGGCTCCGTCCCGATCATCGTCCGCCGCAACGCCTACGACGATGCCGATGGCGACGCGCACGAATTTCCCGTGCCCGTAGAGGCACCCATCGCCATCGAGACCAACGGCATCGCCTATGCCGTGATGATGGCGACACCGCTCCAGATCGAGGACTTTGTGATCGGCTTCATCATGGCGGAGGGGCTCGCGCAGCCCGACGAGGTGGGAGAAGTGGCGGTCCATTCGACCGATGACGATCGCTGGGGGCGCGGTTACGTCGCCCGCGTAAATCTGCCGCCCGAACGCCTCGGCCCGATCCTGGAGCGCGCGCGCCGCCGCGTGGGAGACAGTTCCTGCGGTATCTGCGGTATCGAGGGCGTGGAGTCGGCCCTGCGCCCGCTGCCACCGCTGACGCGAGCCTCTCAGAGCAGCCCCGCTGCGATCCGGCGCGGGCTGGATGCCATGCGGGAGCGGCAGGAACTGGGCAATCTGACTCGCGCCACCCATGCCGCTGCATTCTGCGACGAGAGCGGCAACCTGCTGGCACTGCGCGAGGATGTCGGGAGGCACAACGCCCTGGACAAACTGGTCGGCGCCCTCGCGAGTCAGAAAATCGATATTGGACATGGTTTTATCGTCATAACCTCACGCTGTTCCTACGAACTCGTCGAGAAGACCGTGCGCGCCGGGTGTCCGCTGCTGGTGACGATTTCCGCGCCGACCGACCTTGCCGTGCGGCGTGCGCAGGCGGCGGGGCTCAGGCTCGCGGTGGTCGCGCGCGACGATTCCATGCTCATGGTCGATCCCGGTCAGCCGTTCGTCGAGTAGTAAGCTGCGGTTATCCTTGCAGTCCGCCCGGCGCGCACATAGGTTTGCCGACAACCGGGTTTTCACGAGGATTTCTACATGGCTACGGCCACTGAAACTGTTGGCGAA
The DNA here is from genome assembly GCF_021227995.1 of Novosphingobium kaempferiae. Taxonomy (NCBI): domain Bacteria; kingdom Pseudomonadati; phylum Pseudomonadota; class Alphaproteobacteria; order Sphingomonadales; family Sphingomonadaceae; genus Novosphingobium; species Novosphingobium kaempferiae. Next base: position 1,700,351 of record NZ_CP089301.1, on the reverse strand, counting down.
CTGAAGCTCACCCCGCCCGATCCGGTGCCGACCGTCGCGCCCGCGCAGGCTGCGGGGCTGGTTCCCGTGGGAGACGAGGCGAAGTCGAAGCTGCAGGTCCGCGTCGACGAGTTCGTCAACGATCTCGTCGCTTCCGACGCCGCCTCGCCCGAATTCGGCCGCAAGGTGGACCAGATCACCAACATGGGCCGCAAGGAGATTTCCGAGGCGTCCGGCCATTCCAACCGCTTCCTCGACCGCCCGGTGCGGGCGATGGACAAGGACGCGGGCGTCGGAGCGGACCTTGCCGAACTGCGCCGTACCGTCGAGGATCTCGATCCGAGCCAGAAGGGCAATCTGCTGGCGCCGCGCAAGATTTTTGGCGTGATCCCCTTCGGCAACAAGCTGAAGAACTACTTCGACGGCTACCAGAGCGCGCAGGGCCACATCAGCGCGATCCTCGCCCGCCTTCAAGGCGGCAAGGACGAGTTGCTGATGGACAATGCCGCCATCGACGTGGAGCGCCAGAACCTCTGGGCGGCGATGGGCAAGCTCGAACAGATGATCTACATGGCCCGCACGCTCGACGATGCGCTGGAGCAGAAGGCCAACGATCTCGACCATATCGATCCCGCCAAGGCCAAGGCCGTGCGCGAATCGGCGCTGTTCTATGTCCGCCAGCGCACGCAGGATCTGCTGACGCAGATGGCGGTGTCGGTGCAGGGCTATCTCGCGCTCGATCTGGTGAAGAAGAACAATGTCGAACTGGTGAAGGGCGTCGACCGCGCCTCCACCACCACGGTCGGCGCGCTGCGCACCGCCGTCACGGTGGCGCAGGCGATGGCGAACCAGAAGCTGGTGCTCGACCAGATCACCGCGCTCAACACCACGACCGCGAACATCATCGACGGCACCGGCCAGATGCTCAAGGACAACACCGCACGCATCCACGAGCAGGCGGCGAACTCCACGATCCCGCTGGAGACGCTCAGCCGCGCGTTCCAGAACATCTACGACACGATGGATTCGATCGACACCTTCAAGCTCAAGGCGCTCGATTCGATGAAGCAGACGGTCACTTCGCTCGAAGGCGAGATCGGCAAGTCGAAGGCCTACATCGCCCGTGCGCAGGGCCAGTCCGAAGGACTTGCCGCCGGTGACGATACCGCCGCCAGGACGCTGCTGGAGGCTCTGGACTGAGCGACATGGCCCAGGTTCCAGCCAAGAACTCCCAGCGCGTCTCGCAGGACATCGTGCGCGCCGCCCGGCGTCAGCGCGCCGCGCGCATCTACAATGCCCGCAAGGAGCAGTGGCGCTTTCGCATGCGCCGCCTGCGCCGGGCGTTCCTTGCCATGGCGGGCATCTACATCGCCGGGCTGGTGGCGGCGCTGGCGCTGGGCGGGGTGTCCTTCACCGCGACGCTGCTGACGTTCCTGCTGGGCGTCGCGGTGTTCACCGTGCTCTCGATCTACCCGGCGACGCCGCGCACGCATGTCGAAGACCTCAACGCCGCCAGCCTGCCGGAGCTGGCCGGTTCGACCGAGCTGTGGCTGGAAGGCAAGCGCAAGGCGCTGCCCAACGCGGCGGTCGATGCGGTGGACATGATCGGCGTGCGCCTCGAACAGCTTGCCCCGCAACTGGCCATGCTGGACGAGCGCGGCCCCGCTGCGCGCGAGGTCCGCAAGTTGTTGACCGAGCACCTGCCCGAGATGGTCAACAGCTATACCCGTATCCCGGCGCAGCTTCGCGGCAAGCAGGGCGCGGGCGGCACGTCGCCGTCCGAGCAGCTGGTCGATGGCCTGTGCGTCATCGCCGACCAGATCGAGGCAATGAGCGAGGACTTGTCCCGCAACGACGTCGATGCGCTCGCCACGCGCGGGCGGTTCCTCGAAGTGAAGTACCTCGACAAGGAGTAGGGTCTGATCGCCCCGGCGGCGGGTGTCGCCTCGGTCGCCGTGCTACCTCTCGTCCCGACAAGAGGGGGAGGCGGCGATGGCGTACAAGATCCTGCTGTTCATGAAGCGGCGGCCGGACATCTCGGTCGAGGCGTTCCGCGACTATTACGAGACGCGCCATGCGCCGCTGGCGGAGAAATACTCGCGAGGGGTGAGCCGCTATATCCGGCGCTACATCGATCCGCAGCCGCACCCGGAGACCGGCGCTTTCACCGATGGGCCGGACGTCATCACCGAACTGTGGTTCGATGACGAAAAGGTCTGGCGCGCCACGCTTGGCTACATCACCACCAGCCTGATGCCGGACGAAATCGTCGCGGACGAGGCGAACCTGTTCGACCGCGCGTCCTTTCGCATCGCTACGGTGGTGGAGCGGGAGTCGGAACCAAGATCGCTGGCTGATGGCCCGGGGGCTTCGACAAGCTCAGCCTGAGCGGATTTGAGAGAATACCGCCAAAGGCCGCTCAGGCTGAGCTTGTCGAAGCCCCGGCGGCAGGGTGCGCTTTACCACCGCACCCCTTCCTCCTTCGGCTTCCACGTAATCGGTCGCTCGTAGGACGGATCCTCCCGGCTCCACTGGTGCTTGAGGAAGCCCTTCACCGCATCAGAGAAGACCCAGTTCGGATCGGCGTCCGCCGTCATCTCGATGGTGCAGCGGCGCACGGCAATGCGCCATTCGCCGCCCCGTTTCTCCAGCCGGTCGAGGTAGCGGCCGAACGCGATGGAGGTGTGGCCGGAATCCTTCCAGAACAGCCCGCCGACCACGTAAGTCTCGCAATTGGCGGTGTCGCCGTCGATGTCGCACAAGTGGTTGGTGATGTTGTGGCTGGTGGCCTGGAAGGCGGCGCGGTGCCCGGCGTTGGCGCGATGGGGATAGTCGGGCGCGAAGGTCACGACCGCGCCGTGTTCGTCCACGCCGTCCTCCCACCAGCACGAGGCGATCTGCTCCGCATCCTGCCGATCCCGCGCGCGGCATTCGCGCACGATACAGTCGAGGATGTCCTGGCGGTCCTTCAGGTATGCCACGGTGGCTGCAAGGTCGCTCACTGCCCGCTGCCTTTCGCGTTGAGGAGGCCGATGATCCCGCCGTCGACCCGGATATCCACCCCGCTGACATAGGACGCGTCGGGCGAGCACAGGAATTCGGCGACGGAGGCGATCTCATCGCCGTGGCCCATGCGGCGCTGCGGGACCATGCCGATCAGGCCGCGCAGCTGCTCATTCGCCTCCGCTTCGGCACGGCCCATCGGGGTGTCGATGAAGCCCGGCGCGATCGAGGCGATGCGCAGTCCCTTCGCACCGAAGGCCGGGGCGTCGCGCTCGACGATACCGATGACCGCCCGCTTGGAGATGGCATAGGCCATGCCCGGATGGTCCATGTACCCGGCGATACCGTCGCGCGAGCCGGTGGTCACGAAGTCGCGGATCGAGGCCAGCAGGGCCGGATCGCCGAGCATGTAGGCCGAGACGGACGAGATCAGCACCGCGCAGCCGCCCTCGGTAAAGTGCGGCAGGAGCCCGGCGACGAGCCGCTCGGTCGCGTCATAGTTCACCGCGAATATGCGCGCGCCGTCGCTCATCGTGGGCGAGAGGCCCGCCGTATGGATCAGGGCGCCGATCCCCGCTCCGTCCAGCGCGGCAATGGCCTGCTCGGCAAAGTCCGGCGCGGCGATGTCGGCGGCGAGCACCGTCACGGTTCCGGCTGCGGGGCGCAGTTCCTCTGCCAGCGCCTCAAGCCGTGCGGCGTCGAGGTCGCACAGCAGCAGCGCCCTGCCCTGCGCGGCGAAGCGGTGGGCGGCGGGGCGGCCCATGCCGCCAGCGGCTCCGGTGATGACGACGGTTCCGGTGGTCATGCTTTCTCCATGCTCTTCGATTGTCATGTAAGGTCGAACCGCGTCGGCGCGATCTTCACTCCGGGCACCGGCGAGCGGCCGCGCTGGAGAGTCGAGGTGCCCGAGAGCGGCCGCCCGGTGCGCAGGCTCTCCCCGGCATCGGCGGGAACGAGGGTGATGTAGATGTCGCGCCCGTCCGCGCCGCCGAAGCGCACTTGCGTCGTCGCGCCCGGCGGGGTGGGCAGGGGTGGTAGTTCCACGCCGTCCGGCGTCACGCGGTGGATGATGCCGGGCGAATAGACGCCGGGAATCCAGATCGCATCCTCGGTGTCGATGGCAAGGCCGTCGCAATCGTTGCGGTCGAGCAGGACGCGGCGGTCGGTCAGCGTGAGGTCGGGCGTGACGCTCCACGCCAGTCCCTGCCCGAATGTCTCGGAGCAGTAGAACTGCGCGAGGCGGGGGTTGTAGCCAAGCCCGTTGGTGAAACGTAGTCCGTCGGCCAGGCGGATCGTGCGGCCATCGCGGGTCAGCCGCCAGATCGCCGTGGGCCGCGCCGGTTTCGCGGCGATGACGTGCTCGATGTCGAGAGTGCCGAAGAACATGCCGCCTTCGCCATCGGGCCACATCTCGTTGATGCCGTTGACCGGCTCGCCGTCGAGCGTGTCGATCAGCCAGCCCGACGTGCCGGTGTCCGGGCGGTTCCAGCGCACTCCGCCCTGACCGCTGGAGAGCACCGCGCCGTCTTCGTTGATGAGGATGCCGCCGGTCCACATGCGTTCGGGATCGAGCACGGCCACTGGGGCGCCGTCGGGCAGGACGCCATGGACCCCGCCGCCCAAGACGTCGCTGTACCAGATGACGTCGCGCGCGTGATCGACCGCGAGGCCCTCAAGGTACACCCCGCTCGCCAGCGTCTCGTACTCCAGCATGTTCCTCTCCTTGGCGCGCACGCTAGCAGTCCGGCGCGTCTGGGCGAGGGGAAGGGCAACGCCGGGGCGGTATCGGGCGGAACATAAGATCCATAGTCGCTCATAAATACTTGCATCGCGGACTGTCCCGGCGTTCAATCCTTGAAACGAAAGGCTGGGAGACACCGCAATGCAGATGACGGGCGAGCAGCGCATCGCCGCGCCGAGGCCGAAGGTCTGGGAGGCGCTCAACGATCCCGCGGTGCTGGCCCAGTGCATTCCCGGCTGCCAGAGCCTTGAGCGGGAAGGGGACGACGGTTTCCTAGCCGTGGCGGAAGTGAAGATCGGACCCATCGGCGCGCGGTTCAAGGGCAATGTCCAGCTGTCCGATCTCGACGCGCCGAACGGCTATACGATCACCGGATCGGGCAACGGCGGCATCGCGGGTTCGGCCAAGGGTGGGGCAAAGGTGCGCCTGTCCGACGTGGAGGGCGGCGGCACGCTGGTCGCCTACGAGGTGGACGCGGAAGTCGGGGGGCGCATGGCGCAACTGGGCGGGCCGATCATCGATGCGACCGCGAAGAACCTTGCGGGCAAGTTCTTCGGCAGGTTCGGGGAAGTCGTCGGCGGAAGTGCGCCGGCGCCATCTACCGCCACGACGGCCACTGCGGCTGCCTCTGTGCCGCCGATCATGGCCGCCGCGCCGGTTCAGGCGGGGCCGGTGATGCTGTGGGGCTGGGTATCGGCCGTGGTGCTGGCGCTCGTCGCCGGGTACATGCTGGCGTCGGTGGGAACCACGGCGATGCTGGTCGTGCCGATCCTGCTGGTCGTCACCGCCGCTGCCGCCTACGAAGCGGGCCATCGGGGGATCGGCTCGTGAAGCCCGCGCCGTTCGATTATGTGCGCCCCTCCGGCATCGAGGAGGCGTGCCGCACCCTTGCCGAAGCGGGCGGCGGCGCGACGATCATCGCGGGCGGGCAGACGCTGATGCCGCTGCTGAACCTGCGGATGAGCCAGCCGTTCATTCTCGTCGACATCAACGGCATCGCCGATCTGAAAGGTGTCTCGCAGGTCGAGGGCGGCACCCGGATCGGTCCGGCGACGCGGCAGGCGGATGCGCTGAAGGACGCAACGCTGGCGCGGCATCTGCCTGCCTTCGTCACCGCGCTCGGCCATGTCGGGCATTACCAGACGCGCAACCGCGGGACCATCGGCGGTTCCGTGGCGCTGGGGGAGCCGGCGGCCGAGATGCCCGCGACCGCCGTGGCGCTGGGCGCGCGGATCGAGATCGCATCGGTGCGCGGCACCCGCACGGTCGCGGCGGATGCCTTCTACCTCGGCCCGTACATGACGGTGCTGGAGACGGACGAACTGGTGACGGGCATCGTCTATCCGGACTGGCCGGACGGCCACCTCGTCCTGTTCCGGGAAGTGGCGCAGCGGCCGGGAGACTTCGCGCTCGTCGGCATGGTCGGGGCGCTGGTGCTGGAGGGCGGCACGGTGACGCGGGCCGGGATCGCGTGGTTCGGCATGGGGGCGACGCCGATCCGGGCGCGGCAGGCGGAAGCGGCGCTGCTGGGCACCGCGCTCGACCGCATCGACCCGCAAGCCGTGGCACGCGCCGCGGTGGCCGACACCGCCCCGTTCGACGACCATCACGCCAGCGCGGAATACCGCCGCACCATAGGCGCGCGCATCTTCGCCCGTGCTCTGGCCGAGACGCTGGACCTCAGGAGCGCGGCATGAGCGAGCATCGCATCGACCTCACCGTCAACGGCCTGCGCCATTCGGCAAGGGTGGAAGCGCGCACCGGGCTGGGCGAATTCCTGCGCGACGCGCTGGGCTATACCGGCACGCACCTCGCCTGCGAACATGGGGTCTGCGGTGCCTGCACGGTCATGGTCGATGGGGTGGCCATGCGATCGTGCCTGATGCTGGCGGTGCAGGCGGACGGTGCCGAGGTGACGACGGTGGAGGGCCTCGCCGCGCCGGACGGCACGCTCCATCCGGTGCAGCAGGCGCTCAAGGACAACTTCGGCCTCCAGTGCGGTTTCTGCACGCCGGGCGTCGCGATCACCCTCGCCACCGTTACGCGCGACAATGCGGGCGTGGAAGGCGCGGCGATGGAGGAGGCGCTGACCAGGGCGATGTCCGGCCACATCTGCCGCTGCACCGGCTATCAAGGCATCCGCCGCGCGATCCGCCAATTGTCGGAGACGGCGCGATGAACGTTCACGCGAAGAGCGTCGGTGCTGCGCGCTATGTCGGGGCCAGAACCCCGCGCAAGGAGGACGGGCGCCTGCTCACCGGGCGGGGCCAGTTCACCGACGACGTGCGCGTGCCGGGGATGCTCCACGTCGCCTACGTCCGGTCGCAGGTGGCGCGCGGGCGAATCCTGTCCATCGACATCAAGGCCGCGCGCGAGATGCCGGGCGTCCATGCGATCTACACGCAGGCCGACCTTTGCGCCGTTCCGGTGAACTTCCAGACCTTCTTCTTCACGCCGGTGGAGGCCCCGGTGACGCTGCTTGCCGACGGTCGCGTCGCCTGCGTGGGGGAGCCCATCGCCATGGTTGTCGCCGAGAGCCGTGCGCTGGCGGAAGACGCGGCATCGCTGGTCGAAGTCGCGATCGAGGAGGAAAAGCCCGTCGTCACCATCGCCGATGCGAAAGTCGGCCCGCTCGTCCACCCCGAGCGCGACGACAACGTGGCGGCGGAAATGGGCGACGAGGACACGCGCGACGCGATCCAGCCGGTGCTCGATGCCAGCGCCCATGTCGTCACCACGCGCATCCGCCACCAGCGCATCGCCCAGTCCCCGATGGAAGCGCGCGCCTGCGCCGTCTCTCCGGAAGGAGAGAACGAGATGACGGTGTGGATCGGCTGCCAGAGCCCGCACCTTGCCGCGCGTTACATCGCGCTGGTGCTCGGGCTGCCGCAGGAGGCGATCCGCGTGATCGCGAAGGATGTGGGCGGCGGCTTCGGCCTCAAGAACATCCCGTGGAAGGAGGAACTGGCGGTCATCGCCGCGGCAAAACTGCTGCGCCGTCCGCTCAAGTGGATCGAGGATCGCTTCGAGGCGCTGACCGCCTCCAGCCACGCGCGCGATCAGGACGTGACGCTGACGGTGGGCTTCGATGCCGAGGCGCGGCTGCAGGCGGCGTGGTGCGACTATGCCTGCAACAACGGTGCCTGGCCCATGGGCGAGGACGCCAACATCGCCGTCCACATGTTCATGTGGCCCTGCTACAAGCTGCCCGCCTACGGCTTCGTGACGCGCGGGTGGTACACGAACACGATGGGCCTCGGCGCCTATCGCGGGCCGTGGGCGATGGAATCGCTGGTGCGCGAGACGCTGCTGGACAAGGCCGCGCGCCGGATCGGCATTGATCCGATCGAACTGCGCCGCCGCAACCTCGTCTACCTGACCGACCAGCCGCACACCTCCACACTCGGCATCCCGGTGGAGGACATCACGCCCGGCGAGTGCCTGGAAAGGCTGGTCGCCAATGTCGATTTCGCCGCGTTCCGGCGCGAGCAGGTCGAGGCGCGCAAGCAGGGTCGCTACCTCGGCATCGGCGTCGCCACCTATATCGAGCCGACCGGCGCGGCAGGCTCCATGGCGCCGATGACGGGCGAGACGGTGCATCTGCGCATCGAGCCGACCGGCAAGGTGGTCGCCATGCTCTCCACCCATTCGCAGGGCCACGGCACCGCGACGACGATGGCGCAGGTCATCGCGGAGCAATTGGGCGTGCCTTACGAGGACGTGGCGGTCTACGAAGGCGACAGCGCCATCGGCGCGTTCTCTCCGGGTGCGGCGGGCAGCCGTCAGGGCGTCATCGCCGGGGGCGCGACGTGGAAGGCGGCGCAACTGCTGGCGGACAAGGTGAAGCTGGTCGCCGCGCACCTCTCCAACGCCAGCGTCGATGCCGTGGTCATCGAAGGCGGCATGGTCCACATCGCGGGCGCGCCGGAAATGTCCCGCTCGCTGCGCGAGGTCGCCGAGATCGCCTACGGGGAGCCCGGTCGCCTGCCGGAAGGCGCGGCGACCGGGCTGGAGGCGCAGTTCCGTTACCAGCCGCCGCCGATGACGATGACCAGCGCCGCTCACTGCTGCATGGTGGAAGTCGACGCCGAGACCGGCTTCGTGAAGATCCTGCGCTGGATCAGTTCGGAGGACTGCGGCACCGTTATCAACCCCGGCGTCGTCGAAGGGCAGATCGCGGGCGGGCTGGCGCAGGCCATCGGGCAGGTGCTGCTGGAGGACATGCCTTACGACGCGCGCGGCAATCCGCTGGCGGCGACGTTCAAGGACTACAGGATGCCGACGATCTCCGACGTGCCGGATTTCGAGTACCTGCACGCCAGCACGCCGTCGCAGACCATCGGCGGGATGCGTGGGGTGGGCGAGGGGGGCTGCATCATCGGCCCGCCGACACTGGTGAACGCCATTGCCGATGCGCTCAGCCCTTTCGGAGAGATCGACGAACTGGTGCTGCCGCTCACCCCGGCGCGCATCCTCGACGTGATCGAGCGGCGCGACGTGTCCGGTACGCGAGCGCATCTGGAGGGGGTGACGCCCGAGCCGGTCGTGGAGGAAGTCGCTCCGGAGGAGATGGCGGCCCCAGTTGGCGCATCCGGCATCGAAGGCGACTGGAACATGGTGCTCAAGACGCCGATGGGGCCGCAGGCGATGGTCGCGCACTTCGACTGCGAAGGGACTGCGGTCTGCGGCTATCTGGAAGCGCCGGAAGGCCGGCAGGACTTCGCGGGCGGGGTGCTCTCGGGCAACCAGTTGAAGTTCGAGATGAAGGTCGAGAAGCCGATGAAGATCACCCTCAAGTACGACCTGACATTTGACGGCGACTCGGTCTCCGGAAAGTGCAAGATGGGCATGTTCGGATCGGCCAAGGTCAGCGGCGAACGGGCCTGACCGGACTGCGCATTTATATGAGGGACATGCGGTTTTACCTCAATTAACCTCGGTGGAGCGCAGTGCCGTGATAGCTTCCCGCTCTGTTCCGGTTCAGTGGGAGCCGGAACGTTTCGGGGCTCGAACAAGACCATGGCCACGCGACTGTCTCTCTCCGATCCGGACGACCTCGGAAGCGATATCGTCGGGGATGAGATTGACCTCAGGATTGCCGAGTATGCCGTAGCGCTCAGCGCCTGGCGTGCCGCTGCCCTGACGCGGCGGGTCAGCCGGGCCCAGAGGCTTGCCGCGACCTCCCGCGAGCGTCAGCAGATGCTCGCCATGCGGTCCAAGTTCGGCATCGAGTAGCCAGCCCATGCTGCCGCCGGGGGGTGCGCGCCCTGCGCCGGTAGTGGCGGACTGCACCGACCTCGCCGTCAGGGCCTGACGCCATGGCAGCCGCCGCACCAGCACCGCCGCTCAGCGTCCGGGGCACATGGTGTGCGCTCCGCATCCCTACGGGCCATGACGTCCTGTTCTCGGCCAAGGCGGCGCTGGCGGCTTCGCTCTGTCTGCTGATCGGGTTCAGCCAGCATCTGGAAAACCCCTACTGGTCGGCGCTCACAGTCTATGTGCTGGTCGGCCAGCCGGAAGCGGGGGCGATCCGGTCCAAGGCAGTGTTCAGGCTGGTTGGCACGCTCGTCGGCGGGGTGATTTCCATCCTGCTGGGCATGGCCTTCGCCAGCAATGTCGGCGCGCTCCTCATCGCCTCGATCATTATGATCCTTGTCACCTACTATCCCAAGACCATCGACCGCACGCCGACGAGCTACACCTGGTTCTCGGCGCCGCTCACCATCGCCGTCATCGCGATCACGCAGGCGCCCGTGCCGGGAACGATCTTCGCTTTCGCGATGACCCGCATGGCCGAGATCGCGCTGGCCATCCTGATGGTCGGGCTGGTCGACAGCGCGATTGCGCCGCGTAGCGCTATGCCCGCTTTCGTGCGGACCATGACCGACTGGCGCGACCGTGCAAGCGAATGGGCCGGGGCCGCTCTCGCCCCCGATGCATCCGCCGCCACCGCGGCGCGGCAGGAACGGCGTCTCGGCCTGCACAAGCTGGCGGGCCTGCTTGTCCCGCTGGACGGTCTCGCGGTGCAGCTTCCCTACGATATCGTCCCGCGTCCGCCGGGCAGGCGGGAGATGCGGCTGATCCGGCTGACCATCGGGCACCTGATAGCCCATTTCGGCTCGGCCAACATATGGGTCGATGCAGCGCGGTGCAGTTCCCACGGCGCAGAGGCGTTCGAAGCGCTCGTCCAGGAAACACGCGACTGGCTGCTCGACCGCCATGCCCTCGACGATCCGGCGATCCTTGAGCATGCGACGCGGGGAGAGGCGCTGTCCGAACGCCTAGCCGCCTTCGAGACGCACATGGCGCTGGCGCAGGACGACGACACGCTCGTCCGCGCGGTGACGTTGCTGCGCCTCGTCGATCTCGTCGAGCACTGGAGCCGAATGGAGCAGACGCTTCACGCCGTTGCGACCGGCAAGGCGCTGCCACGGCTTCTTGCGATTGCCGCGAAGCAGGCGAAGCCGATCCGCAGCACCGACTTCCTGCTCGGCCTGATCGACATGGTGCCGCTTGCGCTGGCGCTCACGCTCTGCGCGGCGCTGTGGTACTCTACGACCTGGACCGCGAGCATCGCGGCGATGGTCTTCGTGTTCATCTCGCTCGGCTTCGTGATCGGCACGCCCGGAGCGCTGCAGGCGGCCAACGGCATTACCGTGTGGATCACGGGCACTTCGGTGATGGCTCTGGTCTACCAGTTCCTCGTTCTGCCACGGGTCACGGCCTTTCAGGTACTGCTAGGTGTTCTTCTGGTCGTGCTGTTTCCGCTGGGGCTGCTTGCCGCCATGTCCCCGGCAGGGGTGCTGATGTTGGCTAATGGCTTCGCGTTCCTCGGCCTGCAGAGCGCCTATACGGCCGATCCCAACGTTACGCTGGAACTGCTGTTCGGATCGCTGGCAGGCTGTTTCATCGCCGCTGCCGCGCTCCACCTGTGCCGGTTCGATCGCGACCGCTTCCATGCGCGCAGGCTGGAAATCGGCCTGCGCCAAGACCTTATCGACATCGCGCGCAACCGCCGCGTCCCTGATCGCGACCGGTTCCTGTCGCTCAGCGTGGACCGCATGGCACTTTACTATGGCATAGTCGATGCGCTGCCAGCCGCCGATCCGCTCCATCGCGCTGACCTCGTCGACACCTTCCGCACGGCCGCAAACCTGCTGCGGATGCGCCTGCGGGAAAGCGCTGTCTCCGACGATACCGCCGCAGCGGCGAGGACCGTCCGCGCCGGTTTCGCCGCGCTGTGCGAAGGGCAGCCGGAGCCGGGACGCGAGCAGTTGCTGGGGCAGGTTGAGGTAGCCTGCCGCGCCGCACTCGCCGAGCCTCCCGGCCCCGCGCGGACGCAGATGCTCGCCGGACTGGTGGGCCTGCGCCTGTCGCTCACCGCGCCGCCCGCATTTTCGCAGGATGGGCAGGCGGCATGAACAACGAACTGCTCATCGGCGGCGTCCTGTTCTCCCCGATCGTCGCCGCCTGCGTGCTGGCGCTGATCGGGACCACATTGCTGTCGATGCTGCTGGTGCGCATCGGCTTCTATCGACTGACCTGGAACAGGCCCTTGGTGGAGGTCTCGATCTTCTGCATCCTTCTGGCGGCGGCGGGCTGGCTGCCCTTCGTGGGCATCTCCACATGACGCGCGTGGCGACAGACATCGGGCGCGTCGTGCTGACGCTGCTCTTCCTCGGCGCGGCGGTGATCGCGCTTATCTACCTGTGGCGGCGCTATGAGAACGACCCATGGACGCGCGACGGCAAGATCCGCGCGGACAGCGTGGAAGTCGCGTCCGACGTTTCCGGCCTCGTCACGCAGATCCTGGTCCACGATAACCAGTTCGTGAAGACCGGGACGGTGCTCTTCGTGGTAGACAAGGAGCGCTTCGCAGCCCAACTCGAACAGGCAGACGCTGCCGTTGCAAGGGCGCAGGCGACACTGGCCAATGCCGCGCGTGAACAAGGGCGCTACATCGCGCTGGGCGATCTTGTCAGCCGCGAGGAGCGCGACCAGCACGTCACCGCCGCCGACGTCGCCCGCGCGGCGCTGCGGCAGGCGCAGGCCGATCGCCGCGTCGCCCGGATAAACTTCGACCGCTCCGACGTGCGCGCCCGGGTGGACGGCTACGTCACCGGGCTCACAATGCGACCGGGCGACTACGTGACGAGTGGCGCCGCACGTTTCGCATTGCTGGATACGTCCAGCTACTACGTGCTGGGCTATTTCGAGGAGAACAAGCTCCACCGCATCCACACCGGAGACCGCGCGCGGATCGTGCTGCTGGGCGATACGCGGCCACTCTACGGGCACGTCGTCAGTATGGCTGCAGGCATCACCGACCGCGAGGATACCGCCCGCGCCGGAACGCTGCCGAACGTGAATCCGACGTTCTCGTGGATCCGGCTCGCCCAGCGGGTGCCGGTGCGACTAGTGATCGACAAGGTGCCAAAAGGCATGAGGCTGGTTGCCGGACGCACCGCCAGCGTTATCGTGCTGCCGACCACGCATCCGACGGATAAGCCCGCCAAGAAGGCTTCGCTCGCTCCGCCTGCGGCACCGGCGTCCGGGCGATGAAGGCGCGCCACACCGCGCTTGCGGTGCTGGGACTGGCGGCATCGTGCTCTTCCGGCCCGGATTACCGTCCTCCGGCGACCCTGACGTCGCCTGCCACTGCACCGTCACTGCTGGAAGCCGCCGCGCCCGAGTATCTGACCGCAGAGCCACCGGCGCAGTGGTGGCGTCTCTACGAAGCGCCGGAACTCGACGGGCTGGTGGACAAGGCGATGCGGCGCAATACCGATCTGCGCGCCGCGCTGGCCAGCCTGGAAGCCGCCGAGGCGGGCCTCCGCGCCATCGAGGTCGAACGCACTGTCCAGACCGGGTTGTCCGCCAGCACGACTTACGGACAGGCCTCGGCCGATCAGGTCGGCGCGTCGAGCGCGCTCGATCCCGGCCCTGTCTTCGCTTGGGGTCAGTCGGTCTCCTACGACTTCGACCTGTTCGGACGCATCAAGCGCGGGATCGAGGCTGGTACGGCGGATGTCGAGGTGGCCCATGCAGCGCTCGATCTCACCCGCGTGAACGTCGCAGCCTCGGTGACGGGGGCCTATGCAGCGGTCTGCGCGGCAGGCAACCAGATCGCGGTCACCAACCGCTCCATAACCCTTGCCCGCAACATCGTCTCGGTGACGCAGCGCCGGTTCAGGGGCGGGATAGCGGGCATCAACGATGTGGTGCGCGCAAAGGCGCTGCTGGCGCAGACCGAGGCGAGCCTTCCGGTCTATGTCGCGAGGCAGAGGGCCGGCCTCTACTTCTTGGCAACGCTTGTCGGCGATCCGCCCGAAGCGTTCCCCGTGGCTGTTGCGCAATGCGCGGTGCCTCCCGCGATCCGCGATCCGATCCCCGTCGGCGACGGGGCCTCGCTGCTGGCCCGCCGTCCCGATGTCCGGCAGGCTGAGCGGCGCCTGGCCGCGTCGGTCGCGCGGATCGGGGTCGCGACGAGCGCGCTCTATCCCTCCATCACGCTCGGCGGCCAGGTGGGCATCGTCGCGACGCGGAGCAGCGACATCGTGCGCGACCGCGCCTTTCGTTGGGGCCTCGGGCCGCTGGTGCAATGGACGTTCCCCAACACCCGCGCCGCGCGCGCCGGCATCGCGGAATCGAACGCGCTTGCGCGTGAGCGGCTTGCCCTGTTCGACGGCACTGTTCTCACGGCGTTGCGGGAAACGGAGACCTCGCTATCCGCGCTGGCCCGGCAACTCGATACCGAGCGCAGCCTTCGGGACGCGCGGCAGGAGGCCGCTGTCGCGGCCCGCAATACGGAACGGCTCTACCGGGGCGGCGTCGGCCAGTTCATCGACACCCTCGACGCCGAGCGCACGCTGATCCAGGCGGACGCGGCGCTGGCCGAGGCGACCGCGCGGGTCTCTGATCTTCAGGTGAGGTTGTTCCTCGCACTCGGAGGAGGGTGGCAAGATGCTCCACCACTATCAGAAACTTCTCTCGGCGAGGTGACGGGCGAGCGCAGATAGGCCCTACGTCGCCGGATTTACGGCGATTCACGAAGTTTAACCTCGCTCTTGGACACATAAGGACTAAACTCGGCGTGCAGGCAAGCGGGGCTACAGACAAGGGTGTCCGGGTGGCCGGCGAGCCGTGCAGGTTCGAGGTCTCGCGATGATTGCACTGACCATAAACGGGGAAGCGCGGCAGGCTGACGTTCCACCCGACATGCCACTGCTCTGGGTGCTGCGCGACGTGCTCGGCCTGACTGGGACGAAGTACGGTTGCGGCATCGCCCAGTGCGGCGCCTGCACTGTCCACATGGATGGTCGTCCGGTACGCTCCTGCGTCCTGCCGGTCGGCACGGTGGGATCTCGCGCCATCACCACCATCGAAGCCATCGGGGAGGAGCCTGACGGCGCCCGCGTCCAGAAGGCCTGGCTGGACCTGGAAGTCATCCAGTGCGGCTATTGCCAGTCCGGACAGATCATGGCGGCGGCGGCATTGCTCAGGGACATTCCACACCCGGACGACAGCGACATCGACGCCGCTCTGGCCGGCAATATCTGCCGCTGCGGCACTTACGTGCGCATCCGCGAGGCGATCAAGCATGCAGCGGCGGGCGTCTGACATGGCCGCGCAACCTGACACGATCGGACAAGCCGCACGCGTCACCCGGCGCGGGGTTCTGGCGCTCGCCACCGGTGGCGCGCTCGTGGTGGCGCTGCAACTCCCGCTCTCGGGCCGCAGCGAGGCCGAAGGTGCAACGCTGGCGCGCAACGGCTTCATCCGGATCGCTCGCGACGGCAGCGTGACGCTCATCATCCCACAGGTCGAGATGGGACAGGGCATCTACACGGCGCTGGCGATGGTCCTTGCCGAAGAACTCGACGCGGACTGGGCAAGCGTGAAGGTCGAGCACGCGCCAGAGGACAAGGCACTTTACGCCAATCCGCTCCTGCAGGAACAGATCACCGGCGGCTCCACGTCGGTCCGTGCGTTCTGGATGCCTCTGCGCAAGGCCGGGGCGGGGGCGCGGGCCTGCCTCGTCGCAGCGGCGGCGGGTAAGCTTGGCGTCACGGCATCGAGCCTGCGCACCGAGAAGGGTGTTGTCATCCACGACGCCTCCGGGCGACGCCTGCCTTACGCCAGCCTGATCGACCGCGCGGCAGGACTTTCCGTGCCCGAAGACCCGGTGCTCAAGACACGGGACACCTTCAGCCTGATCGGCAAGCCGCTGCACCGCCTCGACACGCCGCCGAAGACCGACGGGAAAGTCATATACGGCATCGACGCCATGCCGCCGGGCGTAAAGTTCGCGACGCTGCGGATCAGTCCCGTGCTCGGCGGTCGCGTTGTCAATGTCGATCGCAGCGGCATCAAGGACATTCCCGGCGTGCGGCAGGTCGTGGTGCTCGACGACGTTGTTGCGGTCGTCGGCGATCACATGTGGGCGGCCAAGCGTGGGCTCGACGCGCTCGACATTCGATGGGACGAGGGCTCGAACGCCAGGGTCGATACCGCGATGATCTGGGACCGGCTGCGCAACGCCAGCAAGCGTGACGGCGGCGTGGCCCGCAACGACGGCGATGTTGCCAAGGCCTTCGAGGACGGTGACGTATTCACCGCCGAGTACGAGATGCCTTTCCTCGCCCATACCTGCATGGAGCCGATCAACTGCACGGTGCATATGCGCCCCGGAGAGGCCGAGATCTGGATCGGTACGCAGGTGATGACCCGGGTGCGGGATACCGTTGCCAAGGTCGCCGGCATCCCGCGCGAGAAGGTCCACATCAACCAGCACCTCATCGGCGGCGGTTTCGGGCGCAAGCTCGAACCCGACATGGCAGGATATGCCGCGCGGATCGGGAGGGAAGTGGAAGGGCCGGTCAAGGTCGTCTGGACGCGCGAGGAGGACGTGCGGCACGACTACTTCCGCCCATGCTATCACGACACGCTTTCCGCGCGCGTGCAGAACGGAAAGATCACGGCATGGAAGCACAAGGTCGCGGGGTCTGCGATCACCGCCCGCTTCGCGCCCGTGGTCTTCAAGGACGGCGTGGATGTCGATGGCGTAGAAAGCGCGCACGACATGCCTTACGACATTCCCAACATGCGCGTCGAATTCGTGCAGGAGGAGCCTCCCGGCGTCCATACCGGATGGTGGCGCGGCGTTGGCCCCAACAACAACGTCTACGCCATCGAAAGCTTCATCGAGGAACTGGCGCGGCGGGAGAAGGTCGATTCCATCGAGTTCCGCCGTGCACATCTCGGCAAGGCGCCGCGCGCTCTGGCCGCGCTCGACCTCGCGCGCGAGAAATCGGGCTGGGGAACAATGCTGCCGCCCGGGTGTGGCCGTGGGGTGGCCGTCCAGAACTCCTTCGGGAGCTTCATCGCCACCGTGGTCGAATGCGAAGTGGACGACTATGGCGAGATCAAGTTGCGTCGGGTCATCACCTGCGTGGACACCGGTGTGGTGGTCAATCCCAACTCCGTGATCGCGCAAATGCAGGGCGGCCTGATCTACGGCCTGACGGCGGGTCTATATGGTGAGATCACGCTGAAGAACGGCCGCGTCGAACAGTCCAACTTCCACGACTACCGCGCCTTGCGGATCGACCAGACCCCGCCGATCGAGGTTCACATCATTCCCAGCGCCGAGCTTCCTGGAGGGCTTGGCGAGACCGGCACCACCGCCTCCGTTGCTGCGCTGCGCAACGCGATCTACGATGCCACCGGCGTGCCGCTGCGCAGGATGCCCGCAGAACGCGCTCTGATCGCGAAGGAGGCGCGGCCATGACCCGGCGCTGGAAGATCATCCTCGGTGTCGGTGCCGCCGCTGCGGTCGTGATCGGCGCGCCGCTCACGTGGCATATGCTGCCGCCGGGGCCGTTCAGCTTCGTCGGGGGCAGGAACGTCTCCCTGGCAGAATACGGAGGACCGAGCCCCGTTGGCGTGCCAGCACAGCTGCGCAATGCCAGCCTCGTCGAACGGGGTAAGTACATCACCGAGGCTGCCGACTGCGCCGCGTGCCACACTACCACCGGCGGCACCCCCTATGCCGGTGGTCGCGCATTCCGCACGCCTTTCGGCACGCTCTATTCTCCGAACATCACTGCGGACAAGGAAACCGGCATCGGCACCTGGACCGACGCGGACTTCGTGCGTGCGGTGCATCAGGGCATCGCGAAGGACGGCACGCGGCTCTATCCAGCCTTTCCCTACGAGTCCTATTCGCTGCTGACTGACGACGACGTGAAGGCGATCCGGGCCTACCTGTTCAGCCTCCCGCCGGTGCGCGCCGAGACGCCGGCAAACGCCATGAAGTTCCCGTTCAACCAGCGCTCGCTGATGGCGTTCTGGTCGTTCTTCTATAACCCTGACAAGCGCTTCCGGCCGTATCCCGACCGTTCTCCGGAATGGAACCGCGGAGCCTACGTGACCGAGGCGCTCGCGCACTGCGGGGACTGCCACACGCCCCGCAATCTCGGGCAGGCGCTGGATAACCGTAACAAGTTCGCAGGTTTCGTAGTCGACGGCTGGAATGCCTACAACATCACGCAGGACCGGGATTCCGGCATAGGCGCGTGGACGGACGATCAGATCGTCGAATACCTCAAGACCGGGCACACGGTCGGCCGGGGCGGTGCGGGTGGTCCCATGGCCGAAGTGGTGGAGGTCAGCCTCAGCCGTATGGCGGAATCCGATATCAGGGCGATGGTGACGTACCTGCGCACGATCCCGTCCGTCCGCACGCCGGACCTGCCTGCGCCCAAGGCGGAAGCCGCATCGGACTCCCACCGCAAGATGACTGGCACTTCGGACGCGCGGGGCAAGCAGGTGTTCCAAGGCGCCTGCGTAAGCTGCCATGGCTGGTCGGGCAACAGCCTGCTCACGCCCGAGGCGACACTGATCGGCGCGCGCTCGGTCAACGACATCTCGGCCGCCAACGTCGCGCTGGCCGTCCTGAGCGGCATCGAGCGGCCTGCGCCGGGCTTGTCCATGCCTTCATTCCGCCGCGCCTACACCGATGCAGAGGTCGCCGCCGTCGCCAACTACGTGACGGCGCGGTTCGGAGCCAAGGGTTCAGCGCTTACGGCTAAGGATGTCGCGGAGCTGCGCGCCCAGTCGGAGCCCTGAGGCAGCGACCGGACGCGCAGTTCGACAAGTTCGGAAGAGATCAGGGCTCGGTGATCGAGGCCGGATCGCTGGCAGGGAAGCTGTCGCTCAGTGCATCGTCGAGCGCGTCGGATGCCCCGGCCGGTGGGTGAAGCTTCATCGCCACCTCGGCGATGCGCTTGCCCTGATAGTGTGCCCCGGCGAGTTCTTCCTCACCCGGTTGACGGCTACCGTCCGCCCCGGCGATGGTGGTCGCACCATAAGGCGCACCGCCGCGAACGATGTCCACGCCCATTTGGCCTGCGAAGCCGTAGTCCAGCCCGACGACGACCATGCCGAAGTGCAGCAGGTTGGTGATGATCGAGAACAGCGTCGTTTCCTGTCCCCCATGCTGGCTACCGGTCGAGGTGAAAGCCCCGCCGACCTTGCCGTTCAGCGCACCGCGCGCCCAGAGGCCGCCGCCCTGATCGAGAAACGCCGCCATCTGGCTCGACATGCGGCCGAAGCGGGTGCCCGTGCCGACGATGATCGCATCATAGTCGGCAAGATCGGCGATGGCTGCGACAGGAGCGTCCTGGTCGAGCTTGAAATAGGCACCCTGCGCAACGTCGAGCGGCACCGTTTCCGGCACCCGCTTGACATCGACCTGCGCGCCTGCGGATCGAGCACCTGCGGCGACGGCATTCGCCATCGTTTCGATATGTCCATAGGACGAATAATAGAGCACTAGAACTTTCGCCATCGGGATCTCCTCGGCCTTGTTTTCCCTCAAGCCGCCGTGGCATCGAGGGTCTTGAAGTCGGTGTAGCCCTCGGCGCCGCCGCCATAGTACGTTTCGTGCGGAGCATCGACCAGCAGGGCATTCCGGCGCAGGCGCTCGACCAGATCGGGGTTGCCGATGAACGGGCGACCGAATGCGATCATGTCGGCATGACCGGACTCCACAGCGCTGATCGCAAGATCCCGGTCATAACTGTTGTTCGCGATGTACTTCCCGCCGAACGCCTCGTGCAGTGCCTTGAAGTCGAATGCGTCGGCGGCGTTGGCGCCGCGGGTCTGCCCTTCGACGCAGTGCAGGTACGCGAGCCCAAGCTTGCCGAGCTTTTCGCCCAGATAGCCGTAAGTTCCTTGCGGATCGCTGTCGAGCGGGGCCGCGCCTGCCGACTGGGTGAGCGGCGAGAGCCGCAGGCCGACGCGATCCGTGCTCCAGATTTCCGACACAGCGCTCACCACCTCGATCGCCAGACGCGCACGGTTCTCCACCGATCCACCGTACTGGTCGGTCCGCTTGTTGGTGCTGTCGCGCAGGAATTGTTCGAGCAGGTAGCAGTTGGCGGCGTGAACCTCGATCCCGTCGAATCCGGCCTCCAGCGCTTTCCGGGCAGCGTTGCGATAGTCCTCGATGATCCCGGGAATTTCGCCGGTTTCCAGCGCGCGCGGCATTGAAGGCGGCTGCGGGCCATCGAGCGTGAAGACGGTTTCCCCGCCCTGTATCGCCGATGGGGCGACCGGGCCGCGCCATTCTCCTGCAGGCTGACATGCGACATCCGCCCGACGTGCCAGAGTTGCACGACGATCTTGCCCCCGGCGGCATGCACCGCCTCGGTCACCGGCCTCCACGCCGCTACATGCGCGTCGGTATAAATGCCCGGCGTCAGCGCATAGCCGCGCCCCTGTCGGGAGATGTTGGTGGCTTCGGTGATGATGAGCCCGGAGGAGGCCCGCTGGCGATAGTATTCTACCGCCAGCGGCGTATGCACGCCTTCCATGTCCGCCCGTGACCGGGTCAGTGGCGCCATCGCCACCCTATTGGCGACCTCGATCGCGCCGATGGCGGTGGGCGTGAAAAGCGCTGGCTCGGTCACCAGAAACCTCCTTGAAGCGGCGTCCGAAACATATGGCCCGGTAAGCCTTGCTGCCCGTAAATCGATGTAAAGCCCGGCCCGCCCCCTATCGCTTGACCTGTCGGTCGAGGAAATCGTGGATCAGCGGCGCCATGACATCCAGTTGATCCTCCAGCGCGAAGTGGCCGCTGTTCAGGATGTGCATCTCTGCCTTGGGCAGATCGCGCAAGTAGGGATGAGCCCCTGCCTCGGGGAAGATCTTGTCGTTCTTACCCCAGACGATCAGCGTCGGCGGCTTGTACTTGCGGAAGAATTCCTGGAATTGCGGGTAGAGCGGCACGTTGCTGCCGTAATCGTGGAACAGGTCGAGCTGGATGTCGCGGTTGCCCGGACGGTCCAGCAGCGCCTGATCGACGACCCAGTTGTCCGGGCTGATGTGGCTGAGGTCCGACATGCCGTCGGTGTACTGGAACTTGGTGGTCTCCAGCGTGACCAACCCGTTGAGCGCATCGCGCTTCGCCTGCGATCCATCCGCCCAGTAGGCCTTGATCGGATCCCAGAACTCCCGCAGTCCCTCCGTATAGGCGTTGCCGTTCTGGACGATCAGCGCGCTCACCCGCTCCGGGTGCTTAAGCGCGAGACGATATCCGACCGGGGCGCCGTAATCCATCACGTACATCGCATAGCGCTGGGCGCCGAGCTTCACCGTGAGAGCTTCCACGATATCGGCGTAATGGGCGAAGGTATAGGCGAAGGCGCCGTGATCGGGCGCATCGCTCTGGCCGAAGCCGGGGTAGTCCGGCGCGATCACATGGTAGCGATCAGCCAGCAGCGGAATGAGATTGCGGAACATGTGCGAGGATGTGGGAAAGCCGTGCAGCAGCAGCACGACCGGGGCATCCGCAGGCCCGGCCTCGCGATAGAACACCTTCACGCCCTCGATCGTCGTGGTGTTGTAGCGGATGACGGGGACAGGTCGCATCGCAGTCGTCGTGGGGCTGGCCGCCTGACCCACCGCCGGAGCCATAGCCATTGCGCAGGCCATAGCGATCGCAAGTACACGGTACTTCATGAGTCTCTCTCCGTCGTTGCTGCCGGGACGCTACATGAGCCCGGCGGGACGGGCCGGTAAAAGGATGTAAGATTATGTAGTTCTCGCTCGTCGAGGCCGGGGTCACTCACAAGCGCACATTAAATACATTCACGATTGTCTTTAATGTCATTGCATCTAGTCTTCCATCAAGGCGACAGGCGCCCATCGAGCGCAACGGCCGGAGAGGAGAGATCAATGGTAACCGACGCCGATATCGAGGATCTCGTCGCGCGACGCGACATCTATGCCGTGCTCACCCGCTACTCGCGCGCTCTGGACCGTTGCGACGTGGACCTCATGCGCAGCGTCTACTGGCCCGACGGCACCGACAGCCACGGCGTGTTCGACGGCAACGCAGCGGAGTTCGCCGACTTCATCGTGCGCGAGATCCAGGAATGGTTCGAAGTCACCATGCATGGGCTCATGAATGTGCATATGGAGATCGCCGGGGACCGCGCCGCGACCGAAACCTACCTGTTCGCCTATCACAAGGTCAGGGCGGACAAGGCGGACGAAATCTTCGGCTCCCGCTACATGCAGATGTATGCGGGCAAGGGGCTCGATCCGGCGCATCACACGTTCTATTTCGGCGGCCGCTATCTCGACCGGTTCGAGCGGCGCGATGGCGAGTGGCGCATCCTTCACCGCAAGGTCGTCATGGACTGGAACGATAGTCATCCGTCGAACGAGATTCTCGACCAGGGCATGTTCGCCACGCTGCGCCCGCTCGGAGAGCGCGGCCCGGGCGATCCGGTATGGGCAAACCTGCCGTGAGCGGCGCAAGTACGGCGCGCGAACGCCTCGCCGAACTCGTCGCCCTGCGCGATGTCGGCGACGTGCTCACGCGCTACTGCCGCGCGCTCGACCGGGCGGACCTCGCGCTGATGGAGACCGTGTACTGGCCCGATGGCGAGGACATCCACGGCATCTACGTCGGTCGCGCGAGCGAATTCGTGCCGTTCATCATCGGCGAGATCACGCGCTATTTCACGATGGGCACGCATTGCCTGCTCAACGTGCATATCGATATCGCCGGAGACATCGCGACAGCCGAGAGCTACCTCTATTCCGCCTGCCGCGTGCGCGCCGACATGATCGAAACAATTCTCGGCAGCCGCTACTTCGGACAGATGGCCGGGCGCGGCCTCGATCCCGAAAACGCGATGTTCGTGATGGCGGGGCGCTATCTTGACCGGCTGGAGCGCCGCGACGGCGAATGGCGCATCCTGCGTCGGCAGGTCGTCACCGACTGGAACGATTCCCGTCCGAGCGACGAAATCCGCAATGAAGGGATGCACGCCAGTCTGCGCCCGATCGGAGAATGGGGGATGGGCGACCCTGTCTACGCCAATTCCCGCTTCGTGACCGGATAGCGATCGACCGCACCGGGTTGATGGCGATGATGTTTGACGGTACATGTCTGACAAGGACGCTGCCACAGCCTTCGTGTCGCGGGCGACCGCAGAAGGATGTGCCAGATGACCGGGAAGCCCCCGTCGAAAAAGCTTTACCAGACCATCATCGCCGTACTTCAGGCGGAAATCGCACAAGGCGTCTACCGTGCCGGAGACCGCCTCCCACCCGAACGCCTGCTTGTGGACCGCTTCGACGTCAGTCGACTGACGGTGCGCGAGGCAATGATCGGAATGGAGATACTGGGGCTGGTGGAAACCCGGCGCGGTGCGGGCGTATTCGTCACAGGCAATGCGGTGGAAGTGCGCGCGGCGGCCGATCTCAACATCGGCGCATTCGAACTGACCGAGGCCCGTCGTCTGATCGAGGGCGAATGCGCTGCCTTGGCAGCAGCCGCTGTCACCGAAGCCGATCTTGAGGCGCTCAACGCCATCCTCGACAAGATGACGGCAGAGAACCAGCACGAGATCCACGACGAGATCGCCGACCGGGAATTCCATCTGCGCATTGCCGAGGCCACGCAAAATCAGGCGATGCTGCTGGTGGTCGAGACCCTGTGGGATGTACGCAACCGCTCCCCGCTCTGCGCCGAAATGCTGCAACGATCGCGCTCAGCGGGCGTGAAGCCTATCGTGGACGACCACCGTCGGATCGTCGAAGCCCTCACGAATCGTAATCCCACCGAGGCGCGGCGTGCCATGCGTGACCATCTGGGACGGGTGATCGAGAACCTGCTGGCCGTCACGGAACTCGACGCAATCCGCCGCGTAAAGCAGGAAACTGCCAAACTCCGCAATCGACTGGAGCAACATCCGGCCCTCTGACCGGAGCCTAAAATCGCGCTTGCTTCCGCATTGACGCCTCGTTATCAGACATATCATCCTTGTTGTATGATGAATTATGTGTCGACATCGGGAGAGGGCAATTGGATAAGTCGGGGGCGGGCAGCGCCATCAGGATCACGCGCGCCAATGTGATCGTAACATCTCCCGGGCGCAATTTCGTGACGCTCAAGATCGAGACCGATCAGGGGCTCTATGGTATCGGCGATGCCACGCTGAACGGGCGTGAACTGGCGGTCGTTTCCTATCTCCAGGATCATGTCGTGCCCAACCTCATCGGGCGCGACGCGCAGCAGATCGAGGACATCTGGCAGTTCCTCTATCGCGGCGCTTACTGGCGGCGCGGGCCGGTCACGATGTCGGCGATCGCGGCGGTCGACACGGCGTTGTGGGACATCAAGGCCAAGGCCGCCGGAATGCCGCTCTACCAGTTGCTCGGCGGTCGGTCGCGCGACGGCGTGCTGGTCTATGGTCATGCCAACGGCGGGGATATCGAGGAAACCGTAGATCAGGTCGGTCGCTACAAGGATGCCGGTTACCGCGCGATCCGGGCGCAGAGCGGCATTCCCGGCGTCAGGCACGCCTATGGCGTCGGGCGCGGCGACATGTACTATGAGCCCGCCGACGCCACGCTGCCGACCGAAACGCTCTGGTCCACGTCGAGCTACCTCAACCACACCCCCAAGCTGTTCGAGCGGCTGCGCGACGTCCATGGCCCTGACATCGAACTGCTCCACGACGTCCACCACCGACTGACGCCGATCGAGGCCGGACGCCTTGGCAAGTCGCTGGAGCCGTACCGCCTGTTCTGGATGGAGGACGCCACCCCGGCGGAAAACCAGGAAGCGTTCCGCCTCATCCGCCAGCACACGGTAACACCGCTGGCCGTCGGCGAGATCTTCAACACGATCTGGGATTGCCGGGAGCTGATCCAGAACCAGCTCATCGACTATATCCGCACCACCGTCGTCCATGCTGGCGGCATCACGCACTTGCGCCGCATCGCCGACCTCGCCTCGCTCTATCAGGTGCGCACAGGAAGCCACGGCGCTACCGACCTGTCGCCGGTCTGCATGGGTGCGGCGCTGCATTTCGATACCTGGGTGCCGAACTTCGGCATCCAGGAATACATGCGCCATAGCCCCGAAACCGACGAGGTTTTCCCGCACGATTACAGCTTCGCGGACGGCTACCTGAAGGTCGGTGACACGCCCGGCCACGGCGTCGATATCGACGAGAAGTTGGCGGCGAAATACCCCTACGAACCGCGCCAGTTGCCGATCGCCCGCCTTGCGGACGGCTCGATGTGGAACTGGTGAGCCATCTCCTGCCAGCGCTGGCGTTGGCGACCGCCATCGCGCCGCTGCCTGCCGCCGCCCGCACCGATGTCGTGCTGGCGGACGGCTGGCGCTCGGCCGTGTTCGACGCCGATGCGGAAGGCCGGGCTCCCGAAGCCGACAAGCCGTTCGAGCGCCCCGACTTCGACGACCACGCCTGGCAGACCGTCTCGGTGCCGCACAACTGGCAGGGATACGCCTACAACCGGCAGGTCGTGAAGGGCGCGCGCCATGGTTCCGCATGGTATCGCATGCCGGTCGAGATCGCCGCGCCGAAGGGCGACGAGCGCGTCTTCCTGATGTTCGAGGGCGTCAACAGCTACGCCACCGTCTGGCTGAACGGGCGCGAAGTCGGCAGGCATGGCGGCGGCCTCACCAGCTTCACGCTCGACGTCACCGAGGCGGTCCGCGGCGGGCGCAATGTCCTTGCGGTTCGCGTGGACAATCCCGCCGGGATCACCGACCTGCCGTGGGTGTCGGGCGACGATCAGCCGCAGAACGGCTTTGCGGAGGGCTCGCAGCCCTTCGGCATCTTCCGCCCGGTTCACGTCATGCGCACTTCGGGGCTGCGTGTCCGCCCGTTCGGCCTGTTCGCGTGGGGTGACAAGGGCCGCATCACGGCGCAATCCGCCAGCCTGACGACGCGGACCGAGCTCCAGAACCTGTCCGGGCGCAGCCGTCGGTTCGAGATCGTCACCGAACTGCTTGACCCCTCGGGCCGGGTAGTCTCGAAGGCGCGCCAGACGCAGCAGCTTGCGGCAGGGGCCGAGGCGAGCTTCGACGCCCCGCTGCCGACGATCTCCCGACCGCGCCTGTGGTCGCCCGCAACGCCGACACTCTACACCCTGCGTGCCCGGATCATGGAGGGTTCGCGGACGGTGGATGAGACGTCAACGCCGTTCGGCCTGCGTTCCTACGCGCTCACCGAAACCGCCGGAACGCGGCGGCTGACCGTCAACGGAGCGCCGTTCTTCTTGCGCGGAACGGCTGAATACGAGCATCTCCTTGGCAATTCGCATGCGTTCTCGCCTGACCAGATCGCCGCGCGGGTGGAGCAGGTGCAGGCCGCAGGATTCAACGCATTTCGCGACGCGCATTACCCGCACAACCTGCTTTACGGCGATCTCGTCGCCAAAAAGGGCCTGCTGTGGTGGCCGCAGTTCAGCGCCCACATCTGGTTCGACAATCCGGCCTTCCGCTCCAATTTCAAGGCTTTGCTGGCCGACTGGGTACGCGAGCGGCGCAACAATCCGGCGCTGTTCCTCTGGGGTCTCCAGAACGAAAGCGTCCTGCCGCCGGAGTTCGCGCGCGAGGCCGTGGCGATCATCCGCGAGTTGGACCCGACCGCCTCGGTCGAGCGCCTGATCGTCACCTGCAACGGGGGTGAAGGCTCCGACTGGAACGTGCCGCAGAACTGGTCCGGCACGTATGGCGGCAACCCCGACAACTACGCGCAGGAGCTGGTCAAGCAGGGGCTGGTGGGCGAATACGGCGCGTGGCGCTCGCTCGAAATGCACGGCGAACAGCCGTATTCTGACAGCGCCTTTTCCGAGGATCGCTTCGCCGCGCTGATGGCGAAGAAGGCGAGGCTCGCGGATTCGGTGGCGGATCGGTCAGTCGGCGACTTCCAGTGGCTGCTGACGACGCACGAAAATCCGGGCCGCCCGATGCGCATCGACGGCACCCAGATCTGGGACGGCGTGCGCCCTCTCGACCATGTCGGCCCAGCCAACAACAAGGGCCTGATGACGCTCTGGGGCGAGCCGCTCGATGCCTATTACATGTACCGCGCGCTGCATGTGCCCGCAGCCATGAAGCCGATGGTCTACCTCGTTTCCCACACATGGCCGGATCGCTGGGAAGGCCCCGGAATCCGTTCTGGAATAGAGGCTTACTCAAACTGCGATGCGGTGGAACTGCGCAACGGCGCGGTCTCGCTGGGACGGCGCGAGCGGGACGGAAGCGGCACTTTCCGCTGGGACGGCGTCGCGGTGCGTACCAACCGGCTGTCGGCGCAATGCCTTCAGGGCGGGCGCGTGGCGGCGGAGGACACCGTGCTTCTCAACAACCTGCCTGCGGAGGCGCAGGCCGCGGCACCTGTTTCCGTGACGACGCCGGAGCCGGGCCGCAGCTACCTCTACCGCGTCAACGTAGGCGGGCCGGAGGTCGTGGACAGCCATGGGCAGCGCTGGGCGGCGGACCGGCATCGCAACGCCGGGATGGGCTGGGGATGGCGAAGCTGGGCCGATGCCTATGGCGATCTCGACCCCGGGCTTGGCAGTCGCCGGCCGTTTTCCGATCCGATCGACGGCACGGCGGACGACGCGCTGTTCAGCAGCCTGCGCTATGGGCGCGAGCAGCTGGAGTACAGCTTTGCCATGCCCGAAGGGCGCTACCGCGTCGAACTCTACTTCATCGAGCCGTGGTACGGGCGGGCCGGGATCGATGCGAAGGGGTGGCGGCGCTTCGATGTCGCGGTCAACGGAAGCACGGTCCTGCGCGATCTCGACGTGTTTGCGGAGGCCGGTTTCGGGCGGCCCTTGCGCCGGATCGTGGAGGCGGAGAGCCGAGACGGCAGGCTGGTCGTTACGTTCCCCCGGGTCGATGCCGGGCAGGGAATCCTGTCCGCCATCGCGGTGTCGGCGGCGGGGAAATCGGCGCCCGTGCCGGTTCAGGCGGAGACCGATCTGGTTGCCGGGATGACCGGAGGGCAGGGCACGCTCCAGGCCTATCTCGACAATGGGCAGCCTGCTTTCGGCGCGGAAAACGGCCGTTGGAGCAGACTTCCGGCAGCTCTCCTCGACAGCGACTGGGTGCGCACTGAACGGCACCTAGATGGTACAGAGGGTGTCGTGAAGGTGCGCTACGGGAGCGAGGTGTACCGCACGCTGCCTCAGGACGCGCCCTTGCCGCAGGGCTGGACCGACACCGGGCTTAAGGCCGCGATCATCGCCCCGGAGACGATCGAGCGGGTGCGCTTCGCCTCGCGCCGTTTCCCCGCCGGGGCCGATGTCGAAGTGCCCGCCGGGTGGCCCCTGCTGGTCCGGCGTGCGCTGCCTTCGCCCTATGCGCCCGGCGTCTTCTCGCTGAGCGCGAAGAAGGGCGTCAACGAAGCGGAGAAGGGCGCGCTCACCGGCGGCGCCATCTCATCAGACATCAAGGGGTACGGCGGCAGCGGTTT
The DNA here is from genome assembly GCF_021227995.1 of Novosphingobium kaempferiae. NCBI lineage: Bacteria > Pseudomonadati > Pseudomonadota > Alphaproteobacteria > Sphingomonadales > Sphingomonadaceae > Novosphingobium > Novosphingobium kaempferiae. The sequence goes on along the minus strand of NZ_CP089301.1, from coordinate 1,671,809 downwards.
CGTGAGACTGAGCGCCGGACTGACTGGGGGCCGCATCGAGTGGCCTTACGAGACGGGCATCGCCGCAAGGCACGGGCTCAGCCTGCGTTATTCGCTGCCGACCGGGGCGGCGGGCAGGACCGTGGTCGTGACGCTGCTGGATTCCAGCGGGATCGCGATGTCGGAAACCCGCGTACCGGTGGAGCCGGGCGAAGGCTGGCAGATCGCGAAGGCGACGACGGCGACCGCGGTGAACGCGGGGAAATACACGGTGCGGCTGTCCTGGGAAGACGGCGCACCGCTGGCGGTGGACTCGCTGACCATCGAATAATTATCAGACATCTTTGATGACAAAATCATCATACATATGTCGAATCATCTTGACGAAATCGGCGAATGTGAGAATTTCTTGCGCAACAGATAGCCCCTTGAAGGGCAAATCGGAGGGGATTTATGTCTGATAAGTCGAAATTGCTGGCTTCGGCCGCCTTGCTGCCGTGCCTGTCCGCAGCACTGTTCACCGCAACGCCTGCCCATGCGCAGCAGGCCGCCGATGCGGTGCCGCAGGATGTCGCCGATCAGGCGCCCGAGATCATCGTCACCGGCTTTCGCCAGAGCCTCCAGAACGCCGCGCGGATAAAGCGGGATTCGCCGCAGATCCAGGACTCGATCGTGGCGGAGGACATCGGCAAGCTGCCCGACACCAACATCGCCGAAACGCTGCAGCGCGTGCCGGGCGTCCAGATCCTGCGCAACGCGCGCGGCGAGGGCAACAACTACGCGGTGCACGGGCTCACGCAGGTGCAGACGGTGCTAAACGGTCGCGTCGTCTTCACCACGTCCAACCGCAACGCCAACCTGCTCGACCTTTCGGCCGACATCCTTTCGGGCATCGACGTCTACAAGACCGCGACCGCCGACCAGATCGAGGGCGGCCTCGGCGGCCTCATCAACATCCGCACCGCGCGGCCGTTCGACTATGACGGCTTCCGCCTCGTCGGCTCGGCCAACGCCAACTACAGCCGCATCCGCGAGAAGGCCGAGCCGCGCCTTGCCGCGCTCGTTAGCAATCGCTGGGACACCGGCATCGGCGAAGTCGGCGTGCTGCTGGGCGTGACCTACGAGCGCGTGACGACCGGCGCCTACGACACCAACGTCAACACTTACGTCAACCGCACCGACCTGATCCCCGGATCGACCGTCACCGCGCCGACGCAGGCACAGGCGCGCTATACCTATGGTGACCGCACGCGCTTCACGGTGACGGGATCGGCCCAGTGGAAGCCGACCGACAACCTCAGCTTCTACGTCGACGGGCTCTATGCCTATTCCAACGGCAAGTCGGCCACGCAGTCGCTCGCCGTGCAGACCAGCGCGGGCAACGGCTCCTCCGCCGTGCCGGGCTCGTTCACCTTCAAGCCGGGCACGACGATCCCGGCGACGGCGAGCTACCGCAACGCCGTGATGCTGGCGGGCGCGGGCGCGACGACCAACCCCTACCGCATCTACCAGGGCGCGTTCGGCGCGAACTGGAACTCGGGCGGCCTGACCCTGAGCGGCGAATTCTCGTTCTCGCAGAGCGAAGGCCCGTTCTACTCGCGCTCGCTCAACTTCCGCGGCATCGCGCCCAACGCGACCGTCGACATCTCCGGCGCCACGCCCGACGTATCGGTCAGCGGCGTCGATCCGACCAACCCGGCGGCGTTCAGCTACACGACCTACAGCGACCTCATCACCAACGCCTTCGGCAAGGAGCCGGTCGTCCGCTTCGATGCCAAGTACGATTTCGAGGAAGGCTTCCTCAAGTCGCTGATGGCGGGCGTGCGCTACGTCCATCACACCACCGTCACCGATCAGGTCAGCCTGAACTACAACACCGGCAACTCGGGCCTGACGCAGCCCGTCGCCGACGTGATGGAACTGACGCCCGACAAGCTGTTCCAGGGCCGCACCAGCTCGCTCAACCAGTGGTCCACCGTGGGGCTCGACTACATCCGCGATCCGCGCAAGGTGCGCGAACTGCTGGGCCTCAACGGCGACGACCCGGCCTTCACTCCCGCTTCGCACTACGAAGTGCGCGAAAAGGTGATCGCGGGCTACGGCGAGGCGGTGTTCGGCACCGATCTCGGCGCCATCGGCATCGACGGCAATATCGGCCTGCGCGCGCTCAAGACCACGTCCGAGCAGAAAACCGCCACCGCAGTGGGCAAGAGCTCCTACGAAAACTATCTGCCGAGCGCGAACCTGCGCTTCAAGTTCACGCCGGACTTCTTCCTGCGCCTTGCCGCGTCGAAGGCGATCTCGCGCCCGGCCTACGGCGACCTGTCGCCCGCACTCTCGCTCAGCCCGTCCTCGGGCACCGGTTCGGGCGGCAATCCCAACCTGACACCGGTAAAGGCCGACCAGTACGACGCCTCGCTGGAATACTACTTCGGCCAGTCGAACCTGATCGTCGCCTCGCTGTTCCTCAAGAACGTGAAGGGCTTCGTCCAGAGCTTCGCCGTGGATGAGACCATCGGCGGCACCGTCTACCGCGTCAGCCGCCCGCGCAACGGCGGCGACGGGCGGATCAAGGGCTTCGAGGTCAGCTACCAGCAGTTCTTCGACTTCCTGCCGGGCCCGTTCGACGGCCTCGGCATGCAGGCGAACTACACCTACATCGACAGCTCGATCGAGATCGTCGGCCGCCCGGACAAGGTGCGCGCGGAGAACCTCTCCAAGCACAACTACAACATCACCGGCATCTACGAGAAGGGGCCGGTCTCGGTCCGCCTCGCCTACAACTGGCGCAGCGACTACGTGGCGACGACCTCGGCGGACTCCTCGGGCCGTCCGCTGCTGGTGGCGCCGCTCGGCCAGCTCGACCTGTCGATGACCTACGCGCTGACCGACCGCATCTCGCTCAAGTTCGACGCGGTGAACCTGACGCGGACCTTCCGCGAGCAGTACTACCTGAACAAGGACTATCCGCAGATCGCGAACCAGTTCGACCGCAGCATCGAAGCCGGCGTGCGCGTGCGGTTCTAAGGTTCCTCCCGAGCCCCCGGCCGCCGCTTGTCCGGCGGTCGGGGTGCATCGCAAGGCATGACTACCCGACCACCTTGTCGATCAGGCCCTCGTCGACCGGGATCTGCCCATCGAGCATGAGCATGGCGAGACCGTGGACCAGAGCCCAGGCCTGCACGGCATGGACCTGCGCCTCGCCGCCCTGCCGCGCCGCTTCGGCGGCAGCATTCGCCTGCAACAGCGTATTCGCCTCGGACGACGCCGGACTGTCGAGGCGGCAGGGCGCCACGGCGGGCGTCGCGAAGATCAGGCGAAACAACGCCGGATTCGCCAGCGCGAAGCGGACATAGGCGCGGCCCGTCTCCTTGAAGCCCGCTTCGCCGCCACCCACCGCATCCGAAGCCGCGCGCTGCGCAGCGCCCAGCTGCGCCAGCCCCTCGACCGCCAGCGCCGTCATCAGCGCATCCTTGTCCGGGAAGTGGCGATAGACCGACGTCGCGCTGACCCCGACGCCGCGCGCCAGTTCGCGCAGGGACAGCGAATCGGCATCGCGCTCGCCCAGCACACGCAAGCCTTCGTCGATCAGGCTCTGGCGCAGATCCCCATGATGATAGGGCCTTTTCTCCATGTTGACACTGTTACTATCGTCACTCATAGTAACAGCGTAAACATTGGAGACGAGCATGGGAAGCCCAATCGAGACTCTGATACGCGGCGCCGTGACCAAGGGCGTCGAGGCGCTGGCCGATTTCAACCGCAAGCGCATGACCCCGCCGGTCGGCGGCAATCCCTTCCTCACCGGCATCCATACGCCGATGACCGAGGAACTGACACTCACCGAACTGCCGGTGACCGGCACGATCCCGCCGGGGCTCGACGGGCGCTACATGCGCATCGGGCCGAACCCCATCGACGCCGATCCGGCCTCGCACCACTGGTTCATCGGCGACGGCATGGTCCACGGCCTCGCCATCGCGGACGGCAGCGCGCTGTGGTATCGCAATCGCTGGGTCCGCTCCAATGGCGTGGCGAAGGCGCTGCAGGTCGCGCCCGCACCGGGACCGCGCCTCAACAACCAGTTCGACACGGTGAACACCAACGTCGTCGCCATCGGCGGGCGCACTTTCGCGCTGGTGGAGGCGGGCAGCTATCCGGTCGAACTGGGCGAGCGGCTGAACGAGCAGGTCTACAACCCCTTCGACGGCACGCTGAAAGGCAGCTTCACCGCCCATCCGCACCGCGATCCGCTGACCGGCGAGAACCACGCGATCTGCTACGACAGCCGCGATCCCGGCACGATCCGCCACGTCGTCATCGACACGGCGGGCAAGGTCGTGCGCGAGGAGCCGGTGGCGGTGCAGCACGGCCCGATGATCCACGACTGCGCGATCACCGGGCGCTTCGTGGTGATCCTCGACCTGCCGGTCACCTTCTCCATGCGCACGCTGATCGAGGGGCACGGCTTCCCCTATCGCTGGAACCCGGCGCATGCGGGCAGGGTGGGGCTGATGCCCCGTGGCGGCACGCAGGAGGACATCGTCTGGTGCCCTGTCGCGCCCGGCTACGCGTTCCACGTCGCCAATGCCTACGACACGCCCGACGGCAGCGTGGTGATGGACCTGTGCGTCTACGACACGATGTTCGGCGACGGCGCGCAGGGGCCCGACGCCCGCTCGCGCGGGCTGGAGCGCTGGACCGTCGATCCGGTCGGCCGCACCGTGGACATCCGCACGATCGACGCCGCCGCGCAGGAATTCCCGCGCCCCGACGAACGCTTCTTCGGCCAGCCGTACCGCTTCGCCTGGACCATCGCGATCCCGGAGGAACCGGTGGCGCGCTACATCGGCTCGACCAGCCTCTATGCGCACGACCTCCAGACCGGCACGCGTCAGGAGCATGACTTCGGACCGGGCCGCCATCCGGGCGAGTTCGTCTTCGTGCCCGAAACGCCCGACGCGCTCGAAGGCCACGGCTGGCTGATGGGCTTCGTCATCGACACACGCGATGACACGACCGATCTCGTCATCCTCGACGCCCGCCATTTCGAAGGCCCGCCAGTCGCCAGCATCCACCTGCCGCACCGCGTCCCGCCGGGCTTCCACGGCAACTGGATCGAGCAGAATCAGGGCTGACACGCCCGCGCTTTATATTTTACATAATACTTATTATCAATCCAGTTGGTGGGTAGCAGCAATTCAGGTTGTTGCTGCCCACCAACTGCTGTTTCACGATCCCATGTGTTTTCCGGCACATCATCGACTGATCAACGACGCCACCGGCTCCGAAGACGCTGCCCCTTGCCGCCAGCGGCTCGAAGCACCCCATGGTGGGCGATGTAACCCCGACAAGTCCAAAAAAGCGAAAGCGACGCGACTTCGCAATACCCTCAAGCGCTGAACGTCGCAAACGAAGAGCCTTTAGCCAATCCCATCGAATAGAAGCGGCCTCTTCTCATATTAAACCAAGTTATACTAACGCCGATTAACCAATTGGCCTCGCATAGTAATTTCTCACAAATTCCAACTTTACCGGAAAATCGCGCTTTCGTATTGATTTAAATAGCTAATTTAATTTATGAGGTATGTTCAAAGCGGTTTCAATTGAGATCTTTTACATCCTGAACGACGCCTTGCCGTTGATTATGTTGTCACAACGATCGCCCACGTCTCATTAATATTTTAATATTTTTAGAAGGGGTATGAAATTGAATTCGAACGATCTGAAGGATAACTGCAATTTTACATATAAAATAGAATATTTTTTAAATGACATTTCAAATAATTGCTCAAATTCGGTACTGACATACATGTTCGGGCCATTTTCTCTCCAACCTGAGCGGCAGCTATTACTCCACGGGACCAAGCCCGTCCGAATTGGCGGCCGTGCGCTCGACATTCTGACAGTACTCGTATCTCGTGCAGGTGAAGTCGTGCGAAAGCGAGAATTGATGGAATTAGTTTGGCGTGATTTGACCGTTGAAGAGTGCAATTTGAAGGTCAATATTGCCGCGCTACGCAAAACGCTCGGCGATCAACCTATTGAACCTCGCTATATCGCGACAATCGTCGGTCGGGGCTATCGGTTTGTAAGTCCGGTGCATATTCGTTCCGTCTTACGATAAACCCGCCGCGCATGTGCCGGAGGCGGTGCCGCGCTGTCGCGCCCAGCAGGATCAATTGCAGTCATTATGGGCGCCCCATACCGCCGATGGCGCAGGGGCGATGGACTTGCGCCTCGGGTTGTACCATTCCCGCGATCCTGCCCGATGGAGTCGAGGATGAGCGAGGATCTGCGCACGGTCGGTAATCCCGGGTCGGATGACTTCCGTCTCGACGCTTACCCGTTCTACCTGCTCAATCGCGCGGCCAGCCGGTACAACATGAAGCTGGAAGCCCAGCTGCGCCGCATCGGCGTCGACATCCCGACATGGCGCGCGCTGATGGTGCTCGGCGATCGCGAGCCGCTGGCGATCGGCCAGGTCGCCCGGTCCGCCGCGATCAACCTCTCCACGATGATGCGCATCGTCGAGCGCATGGCCAAGGCGGGCCTCGTCGAGACCGGCACCAGCGAGACCGACGGGCGCGTCACCGAGATCAGGATGACGCCCGAAGGCCGCGCCAAGCTCGCCGAGGCGCGCGGCGTGGCCGCACCGCTCTACGAGAAGATCATCGGCGGGTTCTCCGCGAGCGACTTCTCGAGGATGCTCGAACTGCTTGGCCGACTTTACGACAACCTCGACTGACGCCCCTCAGCCGACGCTGTGCAACCGGGCATCGGCGGACGGCGCGCGGCCCGGACGGCCGAAGTAGTAGCCCTGCGCCTCGTCGCAGCCCTGCTCCTTCAGTAAATCGGCCTGCCCCACCGTCTCCACGCCTTCGGCGAGCACCGGCATGCTGAGGCTCTGGCCCAGCGCGAGCACGGCCTTGATGATCGCCCTCGCCTCCGCGCTCTGCTGCGACTTGAGCACGAACGACTTGTCGATCTTGATCTTGTCGAACGGGAACGAGTGCAGCGTGTCGAGCGAGGAATAGCCGGTCCCGAAATCGTCGATGGCGATGCTCACGCCCAGCGCCTTGATCTGGCGCAGCAGATGCAGCGCGCGCAGCTTGTCGGCGATGATCGCGGTTTCGGTGATCTCCAGTTCGAGGCGCGAGGGATTGAGCCCCGTCTCGATCAGGATGCCGCGCACCACGTCGACGAGATCGGTCTGGAGCAGCTGCACCGCCGAGAGGTTCACCGCCACCTTGAGCGCGGACGGCCAGTTGCGCGCCTCGCGGCAGGCCTCGCGCAGCACCCATTCGCCGATCTGGAAGATCTCGCCGGTTTCCTCGGCGATGGGGATGAACTCGACCGGGGAAACGAGCCCGCGCATCGGGTGATGCCAGCGCAGCAGCGCCTCGTAGCCGTTGAGCCCGTTGGTCGCGAGCGAATGCTGCGCCTGATAGACGAGGCTCAGTTCCCCGCGCTCGATGGCGTGCCGCAGGTCGTTGGCAATCTGGCGGCGCGCGCGCGCGGTCTCGTCCATCTCCGGCTCGTAGTAGGCGATCCGCTCACCCAGATTGCCCTTGGCGCGGTACATCGCGAGGTCGGCGTTGTTGAGGATCTGCTCGCGCCACTCGCCGTCGTGCGGGTAGATCGCGACGCCAAGGCTGCCGCCGAGGTGGAAGGTGTTGTCCGCCGGACCGAACGGCGTCGCAAAGCAGGCTTCGAGGCGTTCGAGGAAGTTCTCGACCTCGGCGCGCTCGCGAAAGCGCTTGGCGGCGGCGAACTCGTCTCCGCCGAGACGGGCGATGACCTCGCCATCCTCGGTCACGTCGAGCAGCCGCTTGGCGAGGTGCTGGAGCGCCATGTCGCCCGCGCCGTGGCCGCGCGTGTCGTTGATTTCCTTGAACCGGTCGAGGTCGATCATGACGGCGGCGAGCTGGTGGCCGAAGTGGCGCGCCTGCTCCAGCTCGGCGTCGATCCAGTGCGCGAAGGCCGGGCGGTTGGGCAGCCCGGTCAGGCTGTCATGCATCGCCATGTGCGCGATCTTCGCCTCGGAGCGGCGGCGCTCGGTGATGTCCTCGAACGTGATGACGCGCCCGCCGTCCGGCATCGAACGGCATAGCATCGAGACGACGAGGTGATCGCCGAAATCCATCTCGACCGAGGAGCCCGAAGCCTGCTCGAACGCCTGCGAAAGCTGGCGGCGAAGCCCCTCGCGACGCTCGCCGGGAAGGCCTGCCGCGGCCTGCGCATCGAGTACGGTGCAGGCGATTGCGCCAAGGGTGCGTCCGCTCGGGTTGGCCCCCTCGCCCAGCCCCCAGATCTCGGCGAAGCGCGGGTTGGCCATCAGCAGGTTCTGGTCGGCATCGAACAGGCACAGGCCCTGATGCATGTTGCCCAGCGCGGCATCGAGGTGCCCGGCCATTTCGCGCAGGCGGTCCTCGTCTTCCTTGAAGCGGCTCATGTCGCGGGTGATCTTGGCGAAGCCGATGTGATCGCCGTTCTCGTTGGCGACCTTCTCGATCGTGACGTGCGCCCAGAAGCGCGAGCCGTCGCGGCGCATCCGCCAGCCCTCGCCGCTGAACTTGCCGGTCGCCGCGGCGCGCGCGACGGCGTGTTCGGGCAGGTGCTGCTCACGATCCTCGGGCGTGTAGAACGCGGCGAGCGGCAGGCCGATGGCCTCGCCCGCCTCGTAGCCCTTGAGGCGCTGCGCACCCGCGTTCCAGTTCATCACCCGGCCGTCGTGGCCGAGCATGTAGATCGCGCAGTCGGTGATGCCCTGCACGAAGATGCTCATGTCGCGCTCACTGGCATGGAGCGCGAGGCGCGACTGGCGGGCCATGGCGAGCAGGGCAATGCAGATGGTGAGCAGGCCGAGCGAGCCTCCGGCGATGGCGGCGGCCATGCTGCCGGGCGAGAGCAGCACGCCGTTGCGCAAGTCGAGCGGCGCGGGCGTGAGGCGCAGCGCCGCCATGCCGGTGAAGTGCAGCAGGACGATGGCGAGCGTCATCAGCAGCCCCGCCGCGATACCGCTCCGCAGCGTCCTGCCGCGCACGGCCAGCGCCAGCGCCGGATAGGCGGGCAGCACGGCGAAGGCCAGCGAGGCGGCCACGTAGCCGCTGCGCCAGTGCATCTCGGCGGGAAGCTCCAGCGCGGACATGCCGATGTAGTGCATCGCCGCGATGCCGCCGCCGCCGAGCACGCTGGCGATCGCGATGCCGCGACGATCCGGCCATGCGAGCGAGACGAAGAACGAAGCCGTCGTCATCGCCACCGCCATGACCAGCGAGATCACCGTCGCAGGCACCTGATAGCCCGCGATCACGCCCGGATCGTAGCCCAGCATCGCGACGAAGTGTGTCGCCCAGATGCCGAAGCCGATGGCGAGCCCCGCTCCCGACACCCACCGCGCGGCGGCAGCGCCGGACAAGTGGCGCGCATGGCGCAGCAGCAGCACCGAACTCATCGTCGCGATGACGCAGATCGCCGCAGCCAGCAGGACGAGCCAGTGGTCGTGCTGATCGTGGATGCAGAGAAGGACGTCGAACATGCAAAAAGCCTCAAGATTTCATGAGGCTGGTAAGGTACATTGGTTAACGTCGGCCTAAGCGCGTTTAGCGGTATTCGATTGGTATACCGGAAAGAATGCCGCTTTCGCGCCACGCGGGCGTGTTTGCGCTATTTCCTGTTGCTCCCCTGCCCCTTGAGGATGCAGGGAGGGATTTCCGTACTTTTCGCAAACGCACACCGGAGCCCAGATTGGCCGTCAGCCCCGCCCGCAAGCGCACCGAGCGCGCCCCTGCCCGCCCCTCGACCCGCAAGGCGGCGACGGAAGGCGGCCCGACGCGCCAGTCGCTCAAGAGCGCGCAGACCCGCGGGAGGCTGATCGAGGCGACCATTCAGTGTCTCGTCAAGGTCGGCTATGCGGGCACCACGACGCCGCTGGTGGCGACCGAGGCGGGCCTGTCGCGCGGGGCGATGCTCCACCATTTCGAGAACAGCGCGACGCTGATCCGCGCGACCATCGTCGAACTCCACGAACGCCGCCTGCGCGCCTTCCGCCGCTCGTCCGAGACGACCGAGCACGAACCGGCGACGATGGTCGCCGCCTACTGGAAGCAGGTTCACAAGCCCGCCTTCGTCGCCTTCCAGGAACTCGCCATGGCGGCGCGCACCGATGCCGATCTCGCGCAGATCATGCGCCCGCTCCAGGTCGAGTACCGCGAGCGGTTCCATGACGAGGCCATCGCCCTCTTCCCCGAATGGCAGTCCGCGCCCGCGCAGTTCGAACAGGCGATGGCGCTCTCGCAGACCCTCATCGAAGGCATGGCGACCGGCCTGATGACCGGCGCGCTGGACGAGGAGATGGTGCCCGCGCTCCTCAAGATGCTCGAGGACCAGATCCGCACGCTGCGCCCCAAGGCGGCCTAACCCGCCCGGCGGTCGCCGTTAGCATCGAAGTAGGTCGGCGCGCGGGCGTAGTACTCCGCACCAAGGCGGCAGTCGACGAGCCCCGCGTCCACCGCAATGACCTGCCCGGTAACGTTGAGGCCGTCGTCGCTGGCGAGATAGGCGAAGGCCCCGGCGATCTCGTCCGCCTCCACCACCCGGCGCAGTGGATTGCGCGCCTCCGCCGCCCGGCGCATCGCCTCGGCATCGCCATAGGCAAGCTCGGTCATCCGCGTGGGCACGTTGCCCGGCGCGACGGCGTTGACGCGGATGCCGTCCGCCGCGAGTTCCGACGCGACCGAGCGGGTCAGCCCGATCACCGCATGCTTGGCCGCGGTGTAGGCATGCGGCCCCAGCGGCGCGAGCCCGGCGGCGCTGGAGGTCGACAGGATCACGCCCGACCCCTGCGGGCGCATCACGCGGGCGGCGTGCTTCATGCCGTAGAACACGCTGTCGAGCAGCACCGCCAGCGTATCGCGCCAGCCCTGCGCCTCGATCTCCTCGACCCGGCCCACGGCGCCAAGCTGCCCGGCGTTGTTGACCATGCAGTCGAGCCTTCCGTGCGTGCTCATCGCTAGGTCGACCAGTGCGGCGACATCCTCCTCGCGGGTGACATCGCAGCGCAGGAATGTCGCGCCCAGTTCGGCGGCCAGCGCCTCGCCCGCATCCTCCCGGATATCGCCGAGGACGAGCGGCGCGCCCTCCCGCGCAAAGCGCCGTGCGGTGGCCTCGCCAAGCCCGCTCGCCGCACCCGTAATGACCGTGACCCTGCCTTCGAGCCGCTGCATCGCATCTCTCCTGTGGTATTACTTCGATCGTTTTCCGGATGCCATCGGCCCGTCGAAGCCGCTGGAATCCGCCGATCCGTTGTCGCCACATCTCCTGCCCGAGCATCCCTGCGCACGTCAAATAAAATACAGTCTTGACTGCTTGTTTTTATACCGTGACAACCGCAGCACTGATCGCAACGACGACGGTGAGAGGATCATGAGCAGGCTCTATGGCGGCGCCATGCAGGCGGGTTATCTGGTCGAGGCGCTGGAGCCTGCCATCGCGTTCTGGACTGGAACGCTGGGCATCGGCCCCTTCTTCATCATGCCCCCGCCGCAGTTCGTCTGGCTGCGCAACGGCGGCGAGGATGCGGACCGGACCGACATCATCTCGCAGGTCGCCCTCGCCCACAGCGGGGCGATACAGATCGAGCTTATCGTCCCCGGCCCCGCGCCCTCGACCTACCGGGACTTCCTCGCCGCCGGTGGACGCGGCCTGCATCACGTCGGCATGGCGAGCGAGGATTTCGACGCGCAGCGGGAGGCCGCGCTCGCGGCGGGGCTGACCATCGCCACCGAAGGCGCATCGCAGCGCACCCGCTTCGCCTACCTGCAACCGCCGCCCGATGCGCCCGGGCCCATCGTCGAGCTGATCGACATGGTGCCGGTGATGCGCGAGATTTTCGAGCGTGTGCGCAGCGCCTCGATCGACTGGGACGGCAGCGATCCCGTCCGCCACCTCTGACCCCGGAGCCCATGCCGTGACCCCACGCCCCCTTGGCCGCACCGGCCTCAGCGCCGCCCCGCTCATGCTGGGCGGCAACGTCTTCGGCTGGACCGCGGATCGCGCCGAAAGCTTCGCCATCCTCGACGCTTTCGTGGATTCCGGAGGCTCCCTGATCGACACGGCAGACGTCTATTCGGCCTTCGCTCCGGGCAATGTCGGCGGCGAATCCGAGACGATCATCGGTGAATGGCTGCGTCACAGCGGGCGGCGAAACGATGTACTGATCGGCACCAAGGTGGGGCTGATGGATGGCAGAGGCGGCACCGGCCTGCACCCGGCGCGCATCATGGGTGCGGTGGAGGAGTCCCTGCAGCGCCTCGGCGTCGAGACAATCGACATCTACTTCGCCCACCGCGACGATCCGTCCACGCCGCTGGAGGAATCGCTCGAAGCGTTCGACCGGCTGGTCCGCGAAGGCAAGGTTCGGGTGCTGGGTGCATCGAACTACGCGCCGGACCGCCTGGAGACGGCACTGGCGATCAGCGACGCGAACGGGTGGGCGCGCTTCGCCGTGATCGAGCCGCTCTACAACCTGCTCCAGCGCGATGTGTACGAAGGCGCGTTGCAGGATATCGCGCTGCGCGAGGGGCTGGCGGTGGTGCCGTTCTACGCCCTCGCCAACGGCCTGCTCACCGGCAAGTACCGCAGCGTCGAGGACATCGCCGGACACGCGCGTGAACCCTACCTGCGCCCACTGTTCGAGCGCCCCGAAGTCCCACGCCTGATCGCCGCCATGGACCGGGTCGCGCAGGACACCGGCGCTTCGATGGTGAGCATCGCCGTCGCCTGGATGCTCACCCGCCCCGGCATCAGCGCGCCGATCGCCAGCGTATCGCGTCCCGGCCAACTGGGTGACCTGATCGCCGGCCCCACGCTGGACCTCGACGCCGCGCACCGCGCGCTGCTGGACGAGGCCGCTGCGTGAGCCTTCGCCGCTCGCCATGGTTCGCGCTCATCGCACTGACCACCACGTTCAGCGTCGGCTTCATCGACCGGCAGGTGCTCAACCTGCTGGTGCAGCCGATCAAGGCCGACTTCCGCCTCAGCGACCTTGAGATCAGCGTGCTGCAAGGCGCGGCGTTCTCCATCGCCTACCTGCTGATGAGCCCGGTGTTCGGGCGCTGGGTGGATACCTCGGGACGACGCCGCATCCTGCTCGGCTGCATCGGCGTGTGGAGCCTGTTCACCGCCGCCTGCGGCTTTGCCCGCAGCTTCGGCGCGCTGTTCGCCGCGCGCTCGGGCGTAGGCGCGGCGGAGGCGGGGCTGACCCCATCGTCATGGTCGCTGCTGAGCGACCTGTTCGACGAACGGCGCCTTGCCCGCGCGCTCAGCATCTACAACATGGGGCCGTATATCGGCAGCGGCATGGCGCTGCTGCTGGGCGGGCTGGTGATGGACTGGGCGGCGGCGACCGACTTCGCCGGAGTGCCGGTGCTGGGCGGCATGGCGCCGTGGCAGATCACCTTCGTCCTCGTCAGCACGCTCGGCCTCGTCTGCATCGCGCTCGTCGCAGTCATGCGCGAGCCGCCGCGCGGGCTGGTGGACCGCGACCACACCGAGGCCCCGCCGCCGCTGACGCTCGGAGCGACGCTCGCCGTCCTCTGGGCCAATCGCGGCTTCTACGGCTGGTTCTACATCGGCATGGCGCTGGCGATCATCCCGATCTACGCCTTCCCGGCCTGGCTGCCGACCGTCGCGATCCGGCAGTACGGCGTGAGCATCGGGCAGGTCGGCATGACCTATGGCCTTGTCACGCTGGTCGGCGGATCGCTCGGCGTGCTGGCCGGGCCGACCTTCGGGAAGTGGCTCAATGGCGCGGGCTATCGCGACGCCAACATGCGCCTCGGCGTCATAAGCGCTTTAGGCGTCTTCGCCTGCTGCGTCGCGCTCATGCTGAGGAGCGGGTACGAGATGGTGCTGGCAGTCGGCGGGATCATCAGCTTCTGCTACTCGATCCCTACCGCCATGGCCGCGACCGCGCTTCAGGTGGTGACGCCCAACCGGATGCGCGGCCTCGCCTCCTCGCTCTATATCGTGCTGGTGACGCTGATGGGCCTCGGCATCGCGCCGGTCAGCGTGGCGTTCCTGACCGACAAGGTGTTCCGCGACGAACTGCGCGTCGGCGATTCCCTCGGCATCGTCTGCGCCATTGCCGCGCTGCTCAGTTGCGTCAGCCTGTGGCTCAGCCTCAAGGCCTACCGCCGCCTGATGGCCGAGCCGATCACGCTGCGCTGAAGCTCAGGGGCCCGTCCACGTCGTCGCGCCCGCGTCCCACAGCGGAGCGCCGCGCGTGGCGCGCAAAGACGGGATCGCGTGGCCGTCCGTGTCGGTCAGGCCGTATTCAGCGGCCAGTTCGGCGTTGATGAAGGTGCCGCCGGACTTCGCCTTGAGGTCCGGGTCCATAGCCAGCGCCGCGATCACCCGGCCCGGAAACTCCGGCGAGGAGCCGACCGCGCTGTTGAGCTGGTTCGCCATGCCGGGCACCGACTTGAGGTTCTCCGTCGCCCGCTCGGTGTAAGTGAAGCCCTGCCAGAGCGACACGGCGCTGACGCCGGTGTCGCGCAGTTCGTGGCCCATGTCGCGCATCATCCGGTCGGTCGCGGTCTTGGTGGTCCCGAACACCACGTCGTAGGTGTAAGTGACGCCGACGTAGCCGGAGAGCGCCGCGATCAGGCCGGAGCCCTGCGGCACCATGATGCGCGCCGCATGCCATGCCACGATGTAGGCGGCGCGCATCCCGGTCTCCCAGATCTGCCACTCCCCGGCGAGCGGCTTTTCCCAGAACCCGGCGCGCTGCGTCATCGTATCGGGAATGGCCATCGCATTGTTGACGAGGAGGTCGAGCCGCCCCTCGTCCCGCGCGATGCGCTCGAACAGGGCGGCGATCTGCGCGTCGTCGAGCAGGTCGAGCGCGACCGCGACACCGCAACCGCCCCGCGCGTTCACCTCCGCCACCGTCTCCTCCAGCGAGCCCGGCAGCGCATGGTCGCCCGCCGCCACGGTGCGCCCGGTCACGTAGACCGTGGCTCCCTGTTCGGCGAGCGCACAGGCGACGCCTTTGCCGATCCCGCGCGTGGCCCCGGTGACGAGCGCGACCTTGCTGACCAGTCCGCTCAAGACGGCTTGCCCGGATTGGCGGGCGCGCGCAGGTTGACCAGCGGCCGGCGGTACGAAGGATCGCTAGGATCGCGGGCAGTGACGCCGTTGACCGCGATATCGGGGACGTCGCCGAAGGGCACCGCCATCGGCGGCGGCAGGCAGCCCCACTCGATCACGTTGGTGCGCAGCGCGATGCGCCATTCGTCGCCGCGCCGCTCCAGACGGTCCACGTAGCGCCCCCCGGCGATCCACAGCGTCTCGCCATGGTTGCGGCCGACGAACTGATAGTAAGTCTCGGCATGGGCGGTGTCGCCGTCGAGATCGATGTTCGACTGCAACAGCGCGTGATGCGTCAGGATCTGCCCCGCGCGGTGCAGCGGAACCGCCCAGTCCCAGCAGTCCGCCGCGCTGCCGACGAACGGCCCGGCGGCCATCTCCGCGTCGTCCCAGAAGGCCGAAAGGTAGATGTCGCGGTCGAACCGGTCCATCCCGCGGGAGAAGCGTTCGAGGCATTCGCGGATCTCGTGCTTGTCGAGCATCGCCGCCATGCGGGTTTCACGGTCACTTGCCACGGTAGTCGACCTCCGAAATCGGTTTCCAGATCGGCGATCCACGGCTCGCCCGCGCCGATGCGATCACGCTTCCGTCCACGTCGGTCACGCCATATTCCTGCGCCAGTTCCGCCGTGACGAACTCCCCTCCCGAGCGTTTCATGACATCGGGATCGGCGGCCAGAGCGGCGATGACACGGCCCGGATGCTCCACGCTGCTGCCCTGCATGGACGTGATCGACGTGGTCATCTTGTCGCCCATCTTCGCGAGGTTGTCTTTCGCTTTCTCGGTCAGCGTCAGCCCCTGCCACAGCGTCAGCGACGCGACGCCGTGGGGTTCCAGTTCGATCGCCATGTCGCGCGCCATGCGGTCCACCGCGGACTTGGACGTGCCGAAGATCACGCCGTAAGTATAAGTCACCGCCGCGAAGCCGGAGATCGCGACGATCAGCCCGCTCTTCTGCGGGGCCATGATCTTCGCCGCGTGCCAGGCCGCAACGTAGTTGGACTTCACGCCGACGTCCCACATCTCCAGATTGGCGAGCGGCTTCTCCCAGAAGCCCTTGGGCTCCAGCAGGTCATCGGACAGCGTGAAGGCGTTGTTGACGAGGATGTCGAGCCGACCCTGCTCGGCACCGATGCGCGCGAACAGGGCTTCAACCGCCGCGTCGTCGCCATGGTCGCAGGCGACCGCGACGCCGCGCCCGCCGCTGGCGCGCCCGCGCTCGTCGCACTCGGCGGCGGTGCCGCCCACGGTGCCGGGGAGGTAATAGTCACCCTCGTTCACGGTGCGCCCGGTGACGTAGACGGTGGCCCCTTGCTCGGCCAGCACCAGCGCGATGCCCTTGCCGATGCCCCGGCTGGCCCCGGTGACGAGCGCCACCTTGCCGGCAAGCGGCGCGCTCACGCGGCGTTCCCCGCGAACCAGCCTTCGCTGAAGTCACCCTTCGCGCGGCCGGGGAAATGCTCGGCGGTGAAGGGATAGCCCATGACGCCCTTCGACCAGTCCGCCGCCGCGCCCCAGTCCTGCTCCCAGTCGTAGAGCATCACGCGGTCGGCGATGCGCCACTCGCCATCGCGCCGCTCGAAGCTGTCGAGGTAGCGCCCGCCGATGCAGGTGTCGCGATCGCCCGCGCCCATATCGACGCGGTGATAGGAGAAGACGTGGGTTTCCGCCTTCGCGGCATCGCCCGCAAGCTCGACATGCGTCTGGCCGAGGAGGTGCTGGGTGTCCTTGATCGCGTCCGCGCCCGGCACCACCCATGCGAGGTACGTCTCGAAGTCCCCGCTGTGGACGCCGTAATCGAAGCGCGCCTCGGGCCACCAGCAGGCGCGGATGAGGTCGGCGCTGCGCCGGTCCTCCCCGCGTGCGAGCCTTGCGACGCAGGCGCGGATCGCCTCGCGGTCGAGCATGTCGCGCAATATCTGCTCCATCGAACCTCTCCTTGATGCGCCGTTCTCGGGACGCCTGCGCCCTGTCTATCGGAACCGGCGCCGGGAAGTTTGACCAATGTGGACAGAATGGGGTGGCGACGCGCATCATCGTCACTGCGGAGTGGCGATGCCGTGAAACCACATCGGCGCGCGTCAACTTGACCGATGTGGACAAAGCAGGCAGCCATGGGCCTGCCCTCACTCGCTCTGCGGAAGGCCCTGCCGATGTCATCGACCACCGACATGGACTTCGCGAAGCTCAACATCCCGCTACTGCGCCATTTCCCCGTGCTGGCGACGGAACTGGGCGGCGATCCCGGCGAACTGCTGCACTCGGCGGGCATCAGCCCCGAGGGATTCCGCGACGACGCCGGCGACCTGACTTATCCCGAAGCGATCCGCCTCCTCGCCCTTGCCGCGCGGCGGCTGGACTGCCCCGACTTCGGAATGCGCCTCGCCCTGCGCCAGCGTCGCGGCGCGATCTTCGGGCCGCTGGGGCAGGTCATGCGCAATTCGAAGACCTTCGGCGACGCCCTGCGCTTTGCCAGCGAGCATATCGGCGCGCACAGCCGCGCCGCGCGGGTCTGGCTCGATCCCG
Source organism: Novosphingobium kaempferiae (assembly GCF_021227995.1). Lineage (NCBI taxonomy): Bacteria > Pseudomonadati > Pseudomonadota > Alphaproteobacteria > Sphingomonadales > Sphingomonadaceae > Novosphingobium > Novosphingobium kaempferiae. The sequence continues at coordinate 1,654,151 of NZ_CP089301.1, read as the reverse complement.
ATGCCGGAAACGAGCGGGTGTTCGCCGGGCACGACCTCCTCGTCGAAGGCAGCGGCGACCGCATCCAGGCGATCGAGCAACTCCTCCTGCTCGGCCATCTGCAGGCGATGGACATAACCGGCGGCTATGCCCGCGCCCGCTGCGTCCATTTCCGGCATGAGGCGCTGTCGTCGCCGGACGGCTACCGCCGCCATTTCGGTTGCGAGGTGCGGTTCGGCGAACCGGCGGACGGGATCACCTTCTCGGTCCGCGACCTCTCCAGCCCGATCCTCAGCCAGAACGCGGAAATCCACCGCGATCTCGTCGCCTACGTGGAGGCGCATTTCCCCCGGCAGCGACTACCCTTCGATGCCGAAGTGCGCGGCCTCGTCATGCGCAGGCTGGCCAGCGGCGACTGCGCCAGCGGCGAGGTTGCCCGCGCGCTCGGCATCCATCACCGCACCCTGCGCCGCCGATTGCAGCAGGAGGGCACCGGCTTCCAGGCGGTGAAGGACGACGTGCGCCGCGACCTGACGCTCTACTACCTGCAGCAGACGCGGCTCGATTTCCGCGACATTTCGGAGAAGCTGGGCTTTGCCGAACAAGCGGTGTTCTCGCGCAGTTGCCGCCGCTGGTTCGGCCGGTCACCCACGCAGATCAGGGGCTGAACCGGCCCTCAGACCGCCAGAATGACGCCATCGTCGCTGCGCGGCGGCGCGCCGTCGAACGATCCCAGCGGCTCGAACGGCTCGTCCGTGATCGCAAGCTCGGACAGGCCCGCAAGCTTGAACTGGCCCAGCGTCGGCTCCTCGTCGCTGCGGCGCGCCTTGTTCGGATTCATCGCGCTGATGACGAGGTCGCCATGCCGCTCGAACAGGATGTGCGGCGCGAGGGTGATGGCATTGCCGTTGTAACGCGCGACCACGAACCTGCGTGTCGCGATCGCTTCCATCACTATGAGGCGAGGATCATTCATGTGACCGCAGATCGCATGGCTGGCGCGAAATGGAAAGACAGGTCTGCACCGGAATCCCACGTAACAGAAGGCCGGTGCGCGACATGGAGGCTTCGCGCACCGGCCAGGAGAGGATGGTTGTCCTGCACGCCGGGAGGACGACCGGTCGGTTGCTTGCGGATCAGTAGTGGTACGTGACCTGCACCTGCACCGTGCGCGGGATGTTGGCATAGCCGCGCTGGTCGCCGAGGCGGCCCGCTGCCGTGCCGGTGCCCGAACCCGTGCCCGGCGAGTCCAGCGCGCCGGAGATGACGAACTGGTTGGTCAGGTTCTTGCCGATGACCGCCAGATCCCACCCCGCCTTGGAGCTGAGCGTCACCGAGGCATCGAGGTTCACGTACTTGGGCTGCGTCGCGATCGGGTTGTGGAACGGCGATGCGTTGTAGCTGGCCGAATAGCGGGCGTCCGCCGAGAGCGCGAGCGACAGGTCCGGGGTCAGGTCCGTCTCGTAGCTGGTGCCCAGCGCCGCCGTCCAGCGCGGGGCGTTGGCGGTGGGCTTGCCGCTCAGATCCTGCACGAGCAGACCGCCGTAGGGGCTCGATGCGGTGGGGTTGCAGCCCTGCGCCGGGGTCTGGCCGGTGACGCACGGAGCGATGAAGTCCACGTAGCGCGCCTTGTTGTAGTTCAGCGAGCCACGCATGGTGAGGCCCGGCACCGCGATCGGCGCCCACTCGGTCGAGACTTCGACGCCCTTGGTCCGCGCCGAACCGGCGTTGGTGGTGATGTAGCGGAAGGTCTGCGCCTCGAAGAAGTCCACCTGCAGGTTGGTGTACTCATAGGTATAGAGCGCGACGTCGAAGCGGAGCTGGTTGTTGAACAGCGTGGTCTTCACGCCGCCCTCGAAGCCCTTCGCCTTCTCCGGCTCGAAGTCCAGATCCGCCGGGATCGAGGCGTTGGTATAGGAGCTCTGGTTCGAGAAGCCGCCCGACTTGTAGCCGGTCTTGAAGCCGCCGTAGATGTTGACGTTAGGCACCGGCTTGTACGACGCGGTGACTTCCGGGCTCCAGTTGGTGAAGGTCTGGTCGGTGTAGATAGGGTCGTTCAGGCGGTTGATCTGGCCGGGACGGTTGACCGGGTGGACGAAGAAGCTGTCCTTGGTCTCATGCGTGTAACGGATGCCCGAGGACAGTTCGAGTTCCGGGATGACCTTCCACGTCACCTGCGCGAAGGGAGAGATCGTCTCGCCCTTGGTGTAGGAATCCTTGCCGAAGGCGACGTATTCCCACTCCGGCCGCTGCGTGCTGACGCGCACGTTGCCCGAATAGACGTGCTGGTCGGACTGCAGCTTCGTCTTCTGGTAGAGCACGCCGACCATCATGTTGACGGGGCCGTCGTAGTTGGTCTGCGCGCGCAGTTCCTCGGAGAATGCCCACCACTTCTCGCGCGATCCGACGTAGATCTGCGTGGCGCGCTGCTGGTAGTCGCTGTCGGTCAGCCAGCGGTTGTTCTGGTTCTGGTAGTTCGTCGCCGAAGTCAGCGTGACGTCGCCGAGGTTCCATTCGAGGTTGTTGGTCGCTTGGTACGAGCGGTACTTGGTGTAAAGCTCGCCGTCATCACGCGCGAAGGGGAAGTTCGCGGAAATTTCGGTCGGCATCTGGTTGTGGTAGTATTTCCAGTCGCGCTTGCAGGGCACGCCGGGCTGGAGGGTGCTGAACCCGGTGGCGCAGGAGAACACGATGTTGTTCCACGCACCGTCGTTGGTCGTCGTCTCGTTGGCGGAGACCTTGAAGGTGTTGGTGATGTTGTCGGTCGGCTCCCACTTGAGCGTGATGCGCCCGACGAGCTCCTTCTCCTTCGGCCCGCGACGATCGCCCGGCGGAGCGACGAGGTTCTGCACCGGGCCGCCGGCCTGGTCGGTCACCGTGAAGGGCTGCGCGGTCGCGTAGTTGCGCGAATAGCCGCCGAACATCTTGGACGCGCGCAGCGCCACGCGCACGCCCAGCGTGTCGGTCAGCGGCGTGGAGATCATCTGCTCGATATAGGGGCGCTTGGCGCGGAACTCGTAGCCGACGCGGGTCGAGCCCTCGAAGCTGGCGCCGGGGTCGGCGGTGGTGATCGAGATCACGCCAGCCGTCGCGTTCTTGCCGAAGAACAGCGCCTGCGGGCCTTTCAGCACTTCGATGCGCGAGAGGTCGAAGAAGCCTTCGTTCAGGATGCGGCCGCTGGCGTAGTAGATGCCGTCGACGATGATCGCGGTGGAGGACTCGATGCCCAGCGCGCTCGCCGGGGTGCCGATGCCGCGCAGCGAGATCTGCGCGCCCGAACCGGTGGTCGCGCGACCGACCGTCAGGTTCGGCGTGGTCGCGGCGATGCGTTCGATGTTGGAGATGTCCTGCCGGGCGATCTGCGCGGGCGAATAGGCCGTCACCGCGACAGGGATGTCCTGCAGCGATTCCGTGCGCTTGCGGGCGGTCACGACGATCTCCTCAAGGCCGCCGGTGGCGGCCTGGGGCGCTTCCTCCTGCGCCAGCGCCGGGCTTGCCAGCCCGAACGCCGATGCCGACGCCAGCAATCCGGCGGTCAGGCAGGCGCGATGGAAATTCGGTAGATCCTTCATTCTCTTCTCCCCGTCTATCCCTTCGCTGCGAAGGATGACTTATTTTAGAAATTGAAGGCGTTGTCGCCGTCTCGGGCCTTTGCCGAGTACGTGACCGAGCCAGTCTTCATCCCATTCCCCGAGCCACCGGGCGATTCGCTCCTTGGTGACTCAACCTCTTTTCTACGCCGCTTTATGCGCAGGAAGTGGCGGCATGACAATAAAAAAGTCGATCATGATTGCTTTTTTGTGATGGTAGACGCCCCGCAACCCGGCCAAACCTGCGGGTTTCGCGATGGACACCTCCGCTTCGGGTGACTAAAGAGCAACAATTGAGCTAGACTTACTAGTCGACGCTCGTCATGCTTCGGGTCATCGGCCAGCCACGCCCTGCTTCGCGCAGGGATGCGTCGGCCCAACGACAACCATGAATGGAGAGGCGTCCTATGCCGGTCACGGCCGAAAGGATTTGCGTTGTGCCGCCCGCCGGGAGAACCCGGCAATGAGTGATGGCGACGATCTCGACTACGACGTCATCGTCATCGGCACCGGCGCGGCGGGCCTGAGCGCGGCAGCCCTCGCGGCGGAGAACGGCGCGAGCGTGCTGATGGTGGAAGCGGCCGACCGCACCGGCGGCTCCAGCGCGCTGTCGGGCGGGGTGTTCTACGCCGCCGGAACCTCGCTCCAGCGCGAAGCGGGCCTTGCCGACGATACGGCCGAGGCGATGTATCACTATTACATGACGCTCAACCAGTACAAGCTGGAGCCCGCGCTGGTGCGCAGGCTGTGCGAGCAGTCCGCCGTCGCCTTCGAGTGGCTGCGCGAGATCGGCGTCGGCTTCACCACCGACAACCTCTACGCATCGGGCGTCGACAAAGTGCGGCGCGGCCATCGCGCTACCGGCGACGGCGCGGGCATCGTCGAAGGGCTTGAGGGCTTCCTGTCCGGCCGCAGCGTCGAGACGGCGCTGGAAACCCGCGTCGAAAGCCTGCTGGTCGAGCAGGGCCGCGTCTGCGGCATCGTCGTCGATGGCCAGCCCGTGCGCAGCGCCGCGACGGTGATCGCCACCGGCGGCTTCGGCGCCAATCCCGAGATGCTGGCTCGGCACTATCCCGACGCCGCGCGCTATGGCGACCTGCACTGGTACATCGGCGCGCCGACCTGCCGGGGCGACGGAATTGCCCTTGCCGCGCAGGTCGAGGGGCAGTTGAGCCAGGCGAACCGCGGCCTGCTGCTCATCACGCCCGGTTTCGCCAGAGACCTCGAGAGCTACCTCCCCGGCTGGCTGATGATGGTGAACCGCGAGGGACGCCGCTTCATCGACGAGACCATAGAATACTCGGTGCTCGCCGCCGTGCTCGACGAACAGCCGGGCAAGGACTGCTACGCGATCTTCGACGAGACATCGCGCCTTGCCTCGAAGACCACGCAATACCGCCCTGCGCCAAGCTGGGCGGCGGATCGCCTGCTCGAACACGTCGAGGCCGGAACACTCGTCAGTGCGCCGACGCTAGAGGAACTGGCCGACAAGCTGGGACTTCCTACCACGCGCCTTGCTGCCACCGCCGAGCGCTACAACGCGCTGGTCCAGGCGGGCGAGGATGCCGACTACTTCAAGCCCTCGGCCATGTTGCGCAGCGTTTCTCAGGGACCGTTCTACGCCGCGCACATCCGCCCCGGCATCATCTGCTGGACCGGTACCGGCATCCGCATCGACACCGAGGCGCGCGTGCTGGGTGCCGACGACCGCCCGGTGCCGGGCCTCTACGCCGCCGGGGAGACCACCGGCGGCATGTTCGGACAATGCTACGCGGCGGGCGGTGCCTCGATCGGCAACGCCGTCGTCTTCGGCCGCATCGCAGGGCGAAACGCTGCCATGGAGAAGATAAGCGCATGACGACTTCAGACAGGACCGTCGACGTTCTCATCGCAGGCACCGGCGCCGCCGGCCTTACCGCCGCCGTCACCGCGCGCCGCGCCGGGCTCGACGTGCTGGTGGTGGAGAAGGAGGCCGTGTTCGGCGGCACCACCGCGACTTCGGGCGGGGTGCTCTGGGTGCCTGGCAACCACCACTCCCCCGCCATGCAGCGCGCCACCGGGCAGAGCGACGACGTCGCCAACGCCCGCGCCTATCTGATCGAGGAAACCGGCAACTACATCGAGCCGGACCGTGTCGAGGCCTACCTCGATACCGCACCGCGCATGGTCCGCTTCCTTGAGGAGAACAGCCATGTCCGCTTTTACGGCATGGACTATCCGGACTACCATTCGGAAAGCGGGCACAGTTCCATCGTCCGCTCGATCGGCACCGTCGATTACGAAGCGCGCGAACTCGGCCCGCACCTGAAGAACCTCAAGCAGCAATTGCCGCAGACGCTTTTCCTCGGTTTTGCCGTGGGTTCGGGGGTGGAGATGATCCAGTTCATGAAGGCGGGCCGTTCGGTGAAGGCGCTCGGCTTCGTCGCGAAGAAGCTGGCCAAGCACTTCACCGACGTGGTGCGCTATGGCGAGGGACAGCAGGTCGTGCGCGGGCGCGCGCTGGTGGCCCGGCTTGCCCGCACGCTGTTCGATCTCGACGTGCCGATCTGGCTGTCCTCCCCCGTCGCCGCCCTCACCCGCGAGGACGGGCGCGTAACCGGCGCCGAGATCGACACGCCGCAGGGCCGCGTCCGCGTTACCGCGCGGCGAGGCGTGGTGCTCGCCTGCGGTGGCTATCCCAACGACCCGGAACGCCGCGCCGCCACTTTTCCCGCACCGGCCAACAACCGCGAGCAGCGCAACCCGACGAACCCCGGCAACACCGGCGACGGCATACGCCTCGCCGAGAGCGTCGGCGGCGTGTTCAACGGCAACGTCGCCCATCCCGCGCCGTGGATGCCGGTCTCGGTCCTGCCCGGCTCCAGGGACTTCACCGGCGTCTGGCCGCATCTGATCGACCGGCAGAAGCCCGGCTTCATCGCCGTTCGTCCCGATGGCCGCCGCTTTGGCGACGAGTCCAGCTCCTACCACGACCTCATCCCCCAGATGACCCGCGCCAGCGAGGGCGACAGCAGCGCCTGGGCCTGGCTGATCGGCGATGCGGCGGCGGTGAAGAAGTGGGGCATCGGCATGGTCCGGCCCTTCCCCATCCCGCACGGCCAGCACTTGCGCAGCGGCTACCTCAAGCGCGCCGACACGCTGCAGGCCCTTGCCCAGATCTGCGGCATCGACGCCACTGCGCTGGAGCGCACCGTGACGGCCTTCAACGCCAACGCAGAGGCGGGCGTCGACCCCGATTTCGGGCGCGGCGGGCGCGTCTACGACGTCTATCAGGGCGACCCCGAGCACAAGCCGAACACCTGTCTCGGCCCGCTGACCAAGGGCCCGTTCTACGCCATCCGCATGGAGGCCGGGATCATCGGCACTTTCGCAGGCCTCAAGACCGACCGCCATGCCCGCGTCCTCGACGGCGAGGGCGCGCCCGTGACCGGGCTTTATGCAGTGGGCAACGATCAGGCCAACGTCTTCGCCGGAGCCTATCCCGGCGCGGGCGCGACGATCGGCCCGGCCATGACCTTCGCCTACATCGCGGGCAGGCACCTCGCCGGGCAGGCTGCATGAGCGACGAGTTCGACTTCATCGTCAGCGGTGCGGGCTCGGCCGGCTGCGTGGTCGCGGCGCGGCTCAGCGAGAACGGGCGCTATTCGGTGCTGCTGCTGGAGGCCGGGCCGAGGGACACCGCGTTCTGGATCAAGCCGCCCATGGGCTATCCCATGCTGTTCACCGACCCCAAGGTGAACTGGATGTTCGAGAGCGAGCCGGAGGCGCAGCTCAATGGCCGCCGCATGTACCAGCCTCGCGGCAAGGTGCTGGGCGGGACGAGTTCGATCAACGGCATGCTCTACATCCGCGGCAACCGGCGCGACTACGACCACTGGCGGCAACTCGGCTGCGAGGGGTGGAGCTTCGAGGACGTGCTCCCGTATTTCCGCAAGGCGGAGGACCAGAAGCGCGGACCTAATGCCTACCATGGCGTCGGCGGGCCGCTGACCGTGTCGGACCAGCCCGACCGCTCGGAGATCGCCGTCGCCATCGTCGATGCGGCGCGGCAGGCGGGCATTCCCTACAACCCGGACTTCAACGGGGCTGAGCAGGAAGGCACCGGCTTCTTCCAGACCACAACGCGCAACAACCGGCGCTGGAACACATCGCAGGCATACCTGACCCCGGCGCGGGGCCGCGCGAACCTCAAGGTCGAGACCGGCGCCCACGCCACCCGCGTGCTGATCGAAGGCGGGCAGGCAACCGGGATCGAGTATCGCACAAAGGCGGGCCTGCGCACGGCGAAAGCCCGGCGCGAGGTCGTCGTCTGCGGCGGCGCGTTCGGATCGCCGCAACTCCTGCTGCTGTCGGGCATCGGCCCGGCGGAGCACCTGCGTGCCAACGGTATCGCTCCGCTGCTCGACCTGCCGGGCGTCGGCGCGAACCTGATGGATCATTTCTACATCTCGCTGATGTTCCGCTGCACCAAGCCGATCACGATCAACGAACTGGCCAACAGTCCGCTGAAACAGCTCAAGGCGGGCATCGATTACGTTCTGTTCAACAAGGGGCCGCTCGCCAGCAACGGCATCTATGCGGGCATCTTCACCCGCACGGACGAGCGGCAGGACCGGCCCAATCTTCAGGTCAACACGAACATCTGGACCGTCCAGAGCCGTACCGCAGCGGGCATGAAGGCGCACCCCTTCCCCGGCTTCACCATGAGCCCGGTCCACCTCAACCCGCGCGCCACCGGATCGGTCACGTTGCGCGGGCCTGATCCGCTTGCCGACCCGGTGATCCGCCAGAACTTCCTGACCGACCGCGTCGACGTCGAGGCGATGATCGCGGCGGTCAGGATCGTGCGAGGCGTCGCCGCCCAGCCCGCGCTCGCCCCCTACAACGCGGGCGAGATCTCGCCCGGCGCCGACGCGCGCAGCGACGATGAGATCGAGGCTTTCGTACGCGCCGCCGCCATCGCCAATCTGCACCCGGTCGGCTCGTGCCGCATGGGCGCAGGCGCGGATGCCGTCGTCGATCCCCGCCTGCGCGTCCACGGCATCAGGGGACTGCGCGTCGCCGATGCCTCGATCATGCCGAGCCTGCCCGCAGGCAACACCAATGCCCCCTCGATCATGATCGGCGAGAAATGCGCCGACATGATGCTCGAGGATGCCCGCTGACAATCAAGGAGAGAACCATGCCGACCCTGGAAGAGCGTATCGCCAAACTCGAAGCGGAATCGCAGATCCGCCAGCTTATCGCCCGCTACTGCTTCACCATCGACGACCGCGACATCGATGCCATCCGCGTCCTCTTCGCACCCGATGCCGTTCTCAAGTCGGCGGACGGCGTGATGAACGCCACCGGCATCGACGCGATCATGACGCAGTACGACGGGCGCTTCGATGTGCTTGGTCCCGGCCATCACTTCATGCACGACGTGCAGATCGACTTCGTGGGTGATGGTTCTCAGGAGGCGACCGGCCGGGTGATCGGCCATGCGGAACTGTGGCGCAACGGCAAGATGATGGTCACCGCCATCCGCTACGACGACAAGTACAGAAACACCGATGCGGGGTGGAAGTTTGCCGAGCGCACCATCGGCTTCCTCTACTACGTGCCGATCGAGGAATATCCCGGAATCCTCTCCACGCCCTTGCGCAACCACGCCTATCCCGAGCCAATGCCCGCGGACTTCCCGGAGCGCCTGCCGACCTGGATCGCCTACGAGAAATCGCGCGGCAGAGGCTGAAAATTCCTCCCCGAGCTTGTCTCGGGGAGGTGGCAGCCCGTCAGGGCTGACGGAGGGGGAATGGCGCGAAGTTCTCCCCCTCCACCACCGCCTGCGGCGGCACCCCCCTCCCCGAGACAAGCTCGGGGAGGAATTGGCGCTCTACCCGATCATCGCTTCCACTTCCTCACGGATGATCTTGCCGCTGGCGCTGCGTGGGAATGCCTCCATCTCGATGAAGCGCACATGCTTGGGGCGCTTGTATCCAGCCAGCGCCTGACGGCACATCTCCAGCACCATCGCCTCGTCGAGCGAGGGGTCATTCCGCGCGATCACCGCCACCGGCACCTCGCCCCACTGCGGGTCCGGGCGGCGCACGACGATGGCGTCGTTGACGCGAGCGTCGGCGAACAGGACGCGCTCGATCTCCGCCGGATAGATGTTCTCTCCGCCTGACTTGATGAGATACTTGGAGCGCCCGACGAACTCGAAGCCTTCCGGCTTCCGCCGGAACAGGTCGCCCATGTGGAAGCGGTCCCCTGCGAAGCATTCGGCGTTTGTGGCGTCCGCGTTCCAATAACCGCTGAAAAGCGTCGGCCCGCGCACGCAGGCCTCGCCGGTCTCGCCATCCGCGACCTCGCGCCCCTCGGCATCGAGCAGGCGCAGGTCGCACAGCATGCTGAGTCGCTTGGGAAAGGCGGAGGGCGTCGCGCCGACCGGGATGAGGTCGGCTGAAAGCGGCGGCATCCCCGTTTCCGTCGCGCCAAAGGAGTTGAGGTAAGGAGCCCCCAATGCGGTCGTGATCGCGGCGATCGTCGCAGAGGGGACGAGATCCGCCATGCAGCCCACCGCCTTCACCCCGCGCACACGCGCCTGCCGCGCGGCGAGGCGTTCCAGCAGCGGCTCGATCGTGGCGGGGACCAGCATGAGCCAGCCCACCGGGAATTCCTCCAGCGCATCGACCAGCGCATCGGGATCGAAGCCGTCGACGATGACGCCGGTGCCGCCGCACATCAATGTCGCTAGCAGGTGCTCGGTCCCGCCCATGTGGAACATCGGCGCCCAGGAGATGTAGGCGTCGGACATCTCCACGCCCATGTCGAGCCGCATCGCGCACATCCGCGCGACCTCCGCACGATGGCTGATGACGGCGGCCTTGGGCAGTCCCGTAGTGCCGCTTGTGTAGATGATGAGCAGGCCGTCCTCGGGCTCTGCGACGCTGGCCGTCTCACCCGGCGCGCCGAGCGTGTCGATGGCCGCCAGCGCGCGCCCATTGGCAACCTTGCCTGCCGCCTCCAGATGGCGCGGCGAAGCGACGATCAGCGACGGGGCCACCAGTTCGACGCAGTGCCGCATCTCGGCATCGGACAGGCGCCAGTTGAGGCAGGCGGCGATCAGGCCCAGCTTGGCACAGGCGATCTGCACCGCCGTATACTCGAAACGGTTCTCCGACAGGATCGCCACGCGCTGCCCGCGCACCAATCCGCGGGCGGCGAAGTCGGCGGCGACGGCATCGACGCAGGCCATCACCTCGGCATAGCAGAGGCGCATGTCGCCCTGTACGATAGCCAGCGCCTGCGGAGCCGCCCGCACGCGCATGGCGATCAGGTCATAGACGCTGGCTGCGAAGGCCTTCTCCATCATCAGGCTCTCTCCCGTGAGACATTTCTATTCTTGCCTTGAGGACCGTCTGGTCCGGTGCGACCGCCAGTTCGGCGTCGCAGGTGTCATCATGCCACGTTCCGCGCGCTACGACAGCATCTCCCGCCAGCACGTTGCCGAGCAGCGCCGCCTCGACCGAGCGGATCTCCGCACCCGGCCGCGTCTCCATCGCCATGTTGAGGAGATAGGCGAGGTTCGTCGGCCCCGGATTGACCGTGCGCGGTCCGAAGCCGAGCGCTTCGGCGGCGGCGGGATCGACGTGGATGGCGTTGTCGTCGCCCAGCGCCTCGCACCACAGCGCCATGACTTCGGCAGGCACGGCGTCGAGTTTCCACGCGCTCATGCGATCACCGGCATGATGGTGGTCAGTTGCACCCGCGCATGGGGCCGTCCGCCCGCGCTGACCGTCATGCCCAGCGTCAGATGGTCCGCCGCGCCGAAGCGGCGACTGGCCTTGCGCTCCAGCAAGACGACCTCCGCCGCGACGTCGTAGGCGGTATCGACAGTCATCGGCGCGTCGTAGTCGATCCGGCAGCGGCCCAGCACCGCCCCGCTGTCGAACGCGAGTCCGAGGTCGCGGCATACGTCCCGCACCCGTGCGCCCATGCCGCCGAGCGCGGCGACGAAGGCGAAGATCGGGTGCGCTTCAGCACCGGAGCGAGCGGGCGCGGCGCAGGATGCGCGGATCGCGTCGTCCAGCGCGGCAGACAGGTCGAAGCGCCCGGGGGCAATCGTGAAATGGCCCATGCTTCTCCCGTATCGCATGGTTGATGAGTTCGACCTGACTTCTTGCAAGTCGCCGCAATTGCCGTAAAGCTGCAAGTCCTGCCCTCGGGTGTCAACTGCAAATGAGGATAGTTCAATTACCATGGCGAAGAGCACCGAGGCAGAGCCGCTCGCCTGGCGGCGTCGCAAGGACTACCGCCCGCAGGAAATCCTCGCCGCCGCGCGCCAGCTTATCGAGGAGGAAGGCGCGAAGGCCACCTCCATGGCGAAGATCGCCAAGCTGGCGGGCGTGTCCGAGGCCACGGTCTACAAATACTACGACAACAAGCAGGAGCTTGTGAACCAGGTTCTTGCCGATTGGGCGACGCCCTTCGTCGAGCGGCTCACGGGCGAGTTGCGCAACATCGACGACCTGCGCTCGCAGCTGACGCTGATCGCCGTGCGCTTCATGCGGTCCATGGAGGAGACGCCCAAGCTGCACCGCGTGTTCTACCAGGAACTGCGCTGGCAGGACTATCGCGGCACCGCGCTGCACAAGCTGAACCACCTGTTCGCGAAAAGCGTGGTGGATGCCGTCCAGCAGGCCAAGGACGCGGGCAAGGCGCGGGCCGATGTGGACCCCGTGATGATCCGCGACATGATGTTCGGTGGGCTGGAGCACGTCGCTATGCGCACCAGCTTCATCGGCCGCCCGCTCGACATCGACGCGGAAGCCAAGCGCTACGTGGACGTGCTGCTCTCGGGCGTGCTGTCGGATCCGGGGGAGCCCAAGGGGCCGTCCGAGATCGACCGGCTGGCGGGGCTCGTCGCGCGGATGGAGGCGGTGCTGGATACGTCGTCCCGGACTTGATCCGGGACCGCGGGCCGTGAATAGCCTCATCCTGCCCGATCCAGCACAGAGCGGGTCGCAGCAACGGCGCGGCTGACCCGCTCGGCGGCAGTCATCCCGGCCTTGGCGTCATCAGCGCGAGGGACTTCCACCTCGATCACGGTGCCGTCGCGCAAGGCGCGCACGATCTCGACCAGCGGGAAGTCGCCGGAGCCCGGCAGTTCGCGGGCTCGGACCGCTTCGGCCCACCACTCCTCGCGCGGGCGGAACAGCGGGCCATCGCATAGCTGGGCGTAACCGATGATATCGGCATGGGCCGCTACGTCCGCCACCGAGCCGCCGTTGCGGATCAGGTGGAGCGCGTCACAGGTAATGTTCCCCTTGCCCGCACCGCGCACCACGGCGGCCGCCGCGCCGATGTCGGCGATGGCGGAGAAGCCCATGAACTCCAGCCCCGGGACGATGCCGTAGCCTGCCGCAAGATCGCAGAACGCACCGAAGCGATCCACCGCCTCGGCAATCCCGGACACCTCATGGACATGCGCGGTGGCCTTGGTCGCCCCCAGCTTTGCGCCGGTTTCCAGCGCGCGGGCGAAGGCGTCGAAATCCTCGCTGCCGTCGAGCGGGAAGACTTCGAGGTTGCACAGCGAGACTCCGGCATCGGCCATGCGCGCGGAAAGATCGGGCACATCGGCGGCGCTGACCAGAGGGTAGCGCCCACGCGCGGCCTCGGGCACGAAAGTGAACAGGCAGACGTGATCACAGCCCTCCGCTCCCGCCAGTTCGACGAGGCGCGCGGGGCTGGCATCCAGCGCGGTAAGCTGGTGCAGCGACAGGGCAAATCGGCTTGTCGCGCTCATCGGCGTCTCTCCCGTTCGATTCGCGCCAGCATAATTATAAAAGACATTCATGGATGTCTTTTTTTATGCTCCGGATTGCGCTACCCAATGAAGTTCGCGAGGCCGGACGCACCGGCCCGCCAGCTTGGGAGAGCGCAACACCCGTGAGACGGACCGGCGCGGACGAACCGACGATGCAGGCGCTGAAAAGCGCCCAGACCCGCGCGCGCCTGATCGACGCGACGATCCGGGTGCTCGTCCGCAGCGGCTATTCGCGCACCACCACGCCGCAGGTGGCGATCGAGGCGGGGCTTTCGCGCGGAGCGATGCTCCATCATTTCGACAACGGCGTCTCGCTCATCAAAGCGACGATCATGCACCTGCACGAACGCCGCCTGCGGGCCTTCCGCCGCGCGGCGGAGCGAAGCGCGCTGGACCACGGTGCGATGGTGCGCACCTACTGGAAGCAGATCCAGAAGCCCGCCTTCATCGCCTTCCATGAACTCGCCGTCGCCGCGCGCACCAACCCCGACCTCGCCGCCGTGCTGATGCCGTTGCAGGTAGAGTTCCGGGAACGGTTCAACCAGCTCGCCGTCCAGCTCTATCCCGAATGGCAGGCGAGCCCCGAAAGCTTCGCACTGGCCATGGCGATCTCGCAGGCGACGATGGAGGGCATGGCGGTCAACCTGCTGACCGGCGCGATGGACGCTGGGCTGGTGGAGCCGGTGCTCGAAGCGCTGGAAACCCAGCTCCACGCCCTCAGGCCGGAGGATCAACCGGCGTGAGCAAGCCCCCACGTAATGCCCCGGCGCAGCAGTTCATGGAACACCGGGTAGTTCCAGGCACAGCGCTGCGGATGCGGCCAGAACGGGCTTACCGGCAGCAGGTCGTAATGGCCCCGGCAATGGCCGAGCGTCAGGTACATGATCCCGCCCTGCCCCACCTTGCGCTCGTAGAGCACGGGCACTTCGGCCTCGTCCCAGTCGGCGTCTCGGAACTCGTCGCAGCGGCCGGTGAAGCTGGTGTGCAGCAGCACGTCGATGTCCGCGGTGCGGTGCGTCAGGTAGAGTTCGTCCTCCACCCGGAAATCGCGCAGGCCCTGCGTCATTTCGTGATCGTCGCGGGTGACGAAGACCTTGAACGGCGCGATGGGCGGGTGCCCTGCGAAGCGCGTGCCGAGCAGGCCGGTAAAGGCCGGAACCTCGTCCGGCGTATCGACCACGCCATCCGCGCCGAAGCGCAGCACCGCGTTGGTGCCGTGAAGAGCCAGCCAACGGCCGCCGCGTTCGAGGAAAGTGGTCAGCGCGGCCACTTCGGCGTCGCTCGTCGGCACCATGTCGCAGGTGTAGCTGATCAGCAGGTCCGCCGCTTCGAGGCTCGCCAGATCGGCGTAGTCAGACGCCACCGAAGTGCGGATGCGCGGCCGCTCGGCCAGCAGCTTGAGCAGTTCGAGGCGGGCATAGTCGATATCGTGGAACTTGCCCGCGGCGATCAGGTGAACTTTCATTTCAACGGCCTCCCCTCACGTGTGCTCACGTACATGCGCACGAGGGTAGGACCGGGATCGGGCTTGGCAATGAACAGAAACTTTGGGACCGGAGAATTTCTATGAGCGGCATGGGCAAGGGCCCTCTGGCGGGCGTGAAGGTGCTCGACCTCACCAGCGTGCTGATGGGCCCCTACGCGACCCAGATCTTCGCGGACCTCGGCGCGGACGTGATCAAGGTGGAGAGCCCGCAGGGTGACACCACGCGGTTCATCCCGCCGGGGCCGGACGCCTCGCGCGGGGCGATGTTCCTCAACGTCAACCGCGGCAAGCGCTCCATCGTGCTCGACCTCAAGCAGCCGGAGGCGCGCGCGGCGCTGCTGCGCATGGCGGAGGGCGCGGACGTGTTCATCCACTCGATGCGGTCGAGCGCGATCGGGCGGCTCGGGCTGGACTATACGGCGCTGAAGGCGGCCAATCCGGGGATCATCTACGCCAACATGTACGGCTTTGCCCGCAACGGCCCGTATCGTGACTATCCCGCCTACGACGACATCGTGCAGGCCGCGTCGGGCATCGTCGACCTTCAGGCGCGGCTTTCCGGAGGGCAGCCGACTTATGCCGCGACGGTGATCGCGGACAAGGTTGCGGGGCTTACCGGCGCCTACTCGGTGATCGCCGCGCTCTATGCGCGGGAGAAGACCGGCATCGGTCAGGAGATCGAGGTGCCGATGTTCGAGACGCTGGTCTCCTTCGCCATGGTCGAGCATTTGTGCGGATCGCTGTTCGTGCCGCCCGAAGGCCCGCCCGAATATCCACGCGCGACCTCCGAAGCGCGGCGGCCCTATCGCACGGCGGACGGCTACATCGGCGTAATGATCTACAACGACAAGCACTGGCGCGCCTTCTTCGATGCGCTGGGCAACCCGGAGTGGTCGCGGCACGAGATGTTCGCCTCGATGCGGTCGCGCACGCAGAACATCGGCACGGTGCTGGCCAAAGTGGCGGAAGTGATCGAGACGCGCTCGACCGAGGAATGGGTGGAACTGTTCCGACAGGCGCATATCCCGGCGACCGCGATCAAGAGCCTGACCGACCTGCTCGACGACCCGCATCTGGTCGAGACCGGCTTCTGGCAGGAGCGCGACACGCCCGAAGGCAAGCTGCGCTTCCCCGGCATCCCGACGACCTTCTCCGAAACCCCCGGCGCCATCGGCGATCCCGGCCCCGCTCTCGGGGGCGAGAGCCTCGATGTGCTGCGCGAAGCGGGCTTCTCGGCTGATGAGATCGCCGATTTGCAGGAACGCGGCGCGGTGAGGACGGCGGCATGACCGGACCCGAGGCGCACTGGCGCGCGGCGCTGGCGGAAGGGCGGCTGCTGCTCCAGCGCGCGCCGGACGGCTCGGTGGTTTTCCCGCCCCGCCTCGCCGCACCGGGCTCCAGCGAGGCGCTGGAATGGTTCGAGGCGTCCGGTCGCGGCAGTGTCTATACGCTGTCGTGGATCAGCCGAAAGCCGCCCGCCGAACCCTACCACGTCGCGCTGATCGACCTCGACGAAGGCGCGCGCCTGATGAGCCGGGTGGAGGACGTGACGCCCGAGACACTGCGCATCGGCATGAAGGTCGAAGCCTTCGTGGAGCAGGGCGGCGAGGCTCCGCTGCTCCTGTTCCGTCCGGTGGAGGACTGACGATGGCCGACACCTTCCCCCGTGGGCGTACCGCCATCGCCGGACTGGCCACTTTCGGGATCGGCGAGATGCCGGGCTGGACCTCGATGGAACTGACGGCGCAGGCGGCGCTGCTCGCTGTCGCCGATGCCGGGCTGACGCTGCCGGATGTGGACGCCCTGTTCATCTGCCAGCCCGACGACTTCTTCGCCGGCATGTCCTTCGCCGAGCATCTCGGCCTGCAACCGCGCTATACGGACAACAACCGCACCGGCGGCTCGGCCTTCATGAGCCACATGGCGGTCGCCGCGATGCTGCTGGACGCTGGATATATCGACTGCGCGCTGATCGCCTACGGCTCCAACCAGCGCAGCAATGGCGGCAAGCTGGCGACGAAGATCACCAGCAACCAGTGGGACGCGCCCTATGCGCCGCTGTTCCCCCTCACCTCCTACGCGCTGGCGACCGCGCGGCACATGCATGAATACGGCACCACGCGCGAAGACCTTGCCGCCGTGGCGCTGGCAGCGCGGGCATGGGCGAACACGAACCCCGATGCCTTCGCCAGAGGGCCGCTGACGCTGGAGGACTGCCTCTCCGCCCGGATGATCAGCACACCGATCTCGGTACGCGACTGCTGCCTCGTCACGGATGGAGCGGCGGCCATCGTGATGACGCGGACCGACCGCGCACGCGATCTGCCCAAGCCGCCGGTCCCGGTGCTGGGCGCGGCGGCGGCGACCTGGTGGAACTCGATAGCGCAGGCTAAGGACGTCACCGTCACCGCCGCCAGGGAATCCAGCGCACGGGCCATGGCGATGGCGGGCGTCTCGCCGTCCGATATCCGCACCGCGCAACTCTACGATGCGTTCACGATCAACACGATCCTGTTCCTCGAAGACCTCGGCTTCTGTCCCAAGGGCGAAGGCGGCCGCTTCGTGAGCAGCGGCGCCATCGCGCCCGGTGGCACGCTGCCGGTCAACACCAACGGCGGCGGGCTGTCGTACTGCCACCCGGGGATGTACGGCCTCTTCGCCATCGTCGAGGCCGCCCGACAGATCCGGGGCGAGGCGGCGAACCAGATCGACGCAGTGGACGTCGCGCTGGCTCACGGCAATGGCGGCACGCTATCCAGTCAGGCAACGGTCATTCTGGGCAGCGTGGCTACCCTCTAACCCTACCCCGTCATTGCGAGCGTAGCGAAGCAATCCAGCGCCACGCTCGCAATGCCGAAGGTCAGTAGCCCTTCGCCAGTATCCGCCGATATCCCTTGAGCGCACGCCCGACGAAGAACGCCGAAACCGCAGCCGCGCCCGCACAAGTCACCGAAAGCGACAGTCCGACGCTGCGCTCATCGGCGAAGACATGATCGGTCAGCAGCGCCACGATCGTCGGCGCCGCGCCAAGACCCATGACGCTCGCCACGAAGACATAGACCGAGGACGAAATCCCGCGCATCCGGTTCGGCGTCGCCATCTGGAGGCCGGAAGATGCCAGCGCCTGCGGCAGCGAATAGGCAAAGCTCGCCAGCGTCGCCACGACCATCGCGAAGCCGTAGCTCGGCGCAAAGGCGAGCGCGAGGGAGATCGGGATCAGTGCCAGCGCGGCGAAGAACGGCACCCGCATCAGCGCATCGATGCGCCCGGCCCGTTGCAGTCGACCGGCGATCACCGGCCCGGCAAGCACGCCGACCGATCCGGTGATGAGCACCGCGACGCCATACTCCACCCCGACCTCGGCCGGACTGGCCCCAAAGCGGCGCATCAGCATCGCGGGCATCCACGCCGGGAAGGCGTAGAGCACGATCACCAGCGAGGCCATGCCGGCATAGAAGTTGCCGTAGAAGTCCCGGTGCTCCACGAAAGTCCGCCAGACCTGCGAGAACGGCATCCGCTCCGCCGTATCCTTCGCAGCCAGCTTGCGCACGGGTTCGCGGATGCGCAGCATCATCAGCATGATGAGGAAGCCAGGCAAGCCTGCGACGAGGAACACCACCTGCCACGGCTGCAACGTGCCGAGGTAGGGCACGGCCGACAAGTCCCATCCCTCTGCCGCTTCCAGCAGAAGGCCGCCGAAGATCAACGCCAGCCCGCCGCCAATGTACGGGCCCATCAGGAAGATGCTGAAGGCGCGCGGGATCATCCGCGTGGGAAAGCTGTCGGCGATGATCGACCACGCCGCCGGGGTCAGGCTCGCCTCCGCCCCGCCCACCGCCGCGCGGGCGAAGAACAGTTGCCAGTAATTGCGCGCAAGGCCGCAGAGGCTGGTGCCAAGGCTCCACAGGCCGATGCCGCCGAGCAGGATCGTCTTGCGACTGCCGGTGTCGGCCATGCGCCCGAACACCGGGCTCAGCAGGATATAGGCCAGCGTGAACGCCAGTCCCTGCAACAGGCTGAGCTGCGTATCGGAAATCCCGAAGTCCGCCTTCAGCGGTCCGATCAGCAGGTTGAGCACCTGCCGATCGACGAAACTGACCGTGTAGGCCAGCGTCAGCACGAAGATCAGATACCATGCCGCCGCCGTCGGCGCGGGTTCGTCCATCGGCAAGGGAACCGTCTCGTCCATGGGCTCGGCCATCGCCATTGCCGCGCCGCTCATGCGCCTTTCGCCATGGCTGCGACGTCGATCTTGCCGGTAGGAGCGAAGTTCTCGCGCAGTTCGAACTTCTGGACCTTGGTGGCGCTCATCGGCCATTCGGTGACGAAGCGGACGTAGCGCGGGATCTTGTAGCTGGCGATGCGCCCGATGCAGTGGCGCACCAGTTCCTCCTCGGAGACCGCCCCTCCGGGCGTGACCTCGATATAGGCCGCGGCGACTTCCATCAGCCGGTCGTCGGGCACGCCGATGACCTGCGCCATCTTCACCGCCGGGTGCGTCATCAGGAAGCTCTCAAGTTCCACCGCGGCGACGTTCTCGCCTCCGATCTTGAGCATGTCCTTGACGCGACCGTCGTAGATCACCCGCCCGCCCGGACCGATGCGGCCCCGGTCGCCTGTATGGAGCCAGCCCTCGGGCGTGACAGCGGCGGCGGTCGCCTCAGCATCGTCGTAATACCCCGCGAAGATCGCATAGCCGCGCAGGCAGATCTCGCCCGGCACGCCATCGGGCACGGGCTCTCCGGCGGCATCGACGACGCGCACTTCCATGCCGTCGAACACGCGGCCGTTGGTTTCGAACAGGAGTTCCTGCGGGTCGTCGAGATCGCTGTAGCACGGCACGCCGGTCGCTTCGGTCAGGCCGTAGCTGTTGACCGGCACTGCCTCGGGGAAGTCCTTCGCGTAGCGCCGCAGCAAGTCGGGCGGGCCGACGACGTGGTTGATCCGCAGGCGCGACTGCTCGTAGCGGGCGAAGTCGGGGTGGGTGACGAGTGCGCCGACGATCGTCGGAAAACCGGCGTAGTGGACGGTAGGCTGCTCGGCGATCAGCAGCCTCATCGCGCTGTCGGCGTCGAAATGGCCCATGCCCATGAAGCAGGCGCCCGTCGCGCGGCATCCGGCGAGGGGCAGGATCGTCGACATGTGGAACAGCGGCAGCGGATCCCACACCTTGTCTTCGCTGGTGAAGCGGAACCGCTCGGCCATCGCCGCACCGGTCTGGCATAGGGACAGGTGGGTGAGCATGCATGCCTTGGGGCGTGATGTCGTTCCCGAGGAAAAGATCATCAATCCAATGTCTTGCGGTTTCACTGCCGCTGCCCGTTCGAGCACCTGTGCGCGCGTCACACTTCGCGCCACCGCGTCCAACGCGGCCTCGTTCAGCCATGCCCCGGGGCGCTCGTCGCCGAGTTCGATGACCTGCTCCAGATCGGGCGCACCCGTGGCTTTCCCGCCCTCTGCAAGCTCCGGGAATACGCTCGCCAGCATCGGGCGATAGTCGCAGTGCCGCCAGGCATGGCCGCCGACGAACAGGAAACGAAGCCGCGCCTTGGGGATCACGTAGGCCAGATCGTCGGGTCTATAGCGTGCATTGAGAAGCACCGAGCGCGCACTGACAAGGCTTATGGCGTAGTAGAGCACCACATAATCCCAGCAGTTCGGCATAAGTACGCCGACATGGTCGCCCGGCCTGACACCGAGGCCGATCAGCCCCCTCGCCCGCTCGATCACTTCCTCGAACAACTGCGCATATGTCGCCCGGCGCCCGTCGTAGATCAGCGCTTCCCGTCCGGCGTATTCCCTCGCAGCGCGGGCGAGCGTGCCTCCCACCGTCTGCGGATCGGGAGCGGACAAGGTCTCGGGGTCATCCATCAGTCGTGCATCCTTCATCCGCGCGTCCTCTCCATGCCGCTGCGCTCTGCCGCCCAGCGCCGCGCCTCGGGGGAGGCGACCCAGCGCAGCGCGTTGCCGAGCAGCAGGCGGTAGTTCTCGTTCTCGTATGTCTGGGGACCGTCGCCGGGCTGGAGGTAGACCAGCGGGCTCGCTCCCGCCGCCTTGGCCCACGCGATCACCCGGTCGTCGGCGGGCGGGGTCCAGTCCCCCTGCTCCTCGCGCCGCACCGCGTGCATGGCGGACAGAACGCGCTCCTGCTCGACCGGCGTTTCGCGCGTGAGCAGTGGCACCATCGAGGGATCGGGCAGTCGCTCGCAGGCGTAGAGTTCGTCGAACAGATCGAACCGTTCGGGCAGCCCCGCCAGCACCGGATGCTCGGCAGTCTGTCGCACGGTGTAGCCAATGTCCGGGACGTAGCCCGAACTGCCGCGGCCGCCCGACGGCTTGTAGAGGAACCTCCCGCCCAGCGCCGCGCCATAGTCCGGCCAGGCAGGCCAGCCCGCCAGCGAATGGTGCATGGCGACGATGCCCTTGCCCGCCTGCAACAGCGCGCTGAAGCCCTCCCGAAACGCAGGCTCCGGCTCCACGAAGCCGGGCCTCTCCGACACCGGAGCGCCGAAATCCATGCCGGGCATGTCGTAGAGCAGCACCGCGTCGAACCGCGCCATCGCGCCGGGCTCCAGCAGCATCGCGGCGGCGGGCTGGTCGACCATCGTCGGCTCGACCCCGACCGCCCGCAACATGCCCTCGAAGGCATCCCGGCAGAAGGCATGGCCCTTGGTGGCCACAAAGACTTCCAGTTTGCGCGGCAAGCCGCTCTCCCGCTTCTAAGGTGACGCGGATACGCCACAACTCAGCCCATCTTAATTAGGAAACCCGATTCATCGGGCAGGGATATGAGCCTTCATGAACGAGGCCCTCGCGAATCCCTTCAAACATCACGCTATATAAATAAGTATACCTCATCAAGAGGCGATCCACTCCTCGATCATCGGCCGGATCGGCTCTCCCACCACTTCGAGGACCGGCCCGCCATCCCGCGCCATGTACGCCATCTGGCCGTAGCGGTGCTTCGGCGAGGCGCCCGCCGCGATCACGCGCCAGCCGTCGGTCAGCAGCGCCTCCACTTCCGCGCCGACATCGGCCACCCACGCGCCGACGTGCGCCGGAGAAACCGCGCGCAGCGCCTCGTAAGCGCCGCCCGGAATCATCTCGATCAGTTCGTAATGAATTGGTCCTTGCCGCGAATAGGTCACGGTAAGATGCGCTTCCGACCATCCCATATCCGGCAACCACACACGTAATGGATCGAAACGCCTGATCGGCGCCCATTCGACGCCAAGTTCATTACCCAATACTTCCATGGATCGCGAAATATCATCCACGATCAATCCATGATGATGAAGATTTCCAAAGACTTTCAATCCATCCTCTTTCCGTATTATCAATCTTCTCAATTATCATGCGACTCGCGAATTGCTTCGCCGAAGTCGCCTCTTCGGGAGAAAACCAGGATGACCGGCCTGATCGTCGAACGCCGTGGGGCCGTGTGCCTGCTGACCATAAATCGCGAAGCCGCACGCAACGCGCTCGATGCGGCGACCTCGCAGGCAATGGACACGGCCATCACCGAGGCCGAGGCCGACCCGGAAGTGGGTGCAGTGATCGTCACCGGCACGGGCACGCGCGCCTTCTGCGCAGGCATGGACCTCAAGGAAGCGGAGCGGATCGGCGCGGGCCACGGCCTCATTCCGGGGCGCGGCTTCGGCGGAATCACCGAACGTCGCCGCACCAAGCCGCTCGTCGCCGCGATCAACGGCACCGCCGTCGCGGGCGGGTTCGAGATCATGATGGCCTGCGACATGGTCTTCGCCGCCGAGCACGCACTGATGGGCCTCAGCGAAGTGAAGCGCGGCCTCTTCGCCTTCGCGGGCGGCATCCAGCGCCTCGCCCGCCAAGTGCCGCGCGCCACGGCGCTGGCGATGATCATGACCGGCGAACCGCTGCCCGCTCGCCGCCTCTACGAGCTCGGCATCGTGACCGAAGTGGTGCCCGGCGAGCGACTGCTCGACCGCGCGCTGGAAGTGACGCAGGCGATGCTGGCGAACAGCTGGCAGGCCATCGCCAACGGGCGTGAACTCTACGAACTCTCGATCGGCATGGATATCGCGCAGGCCCTTGCCGTCGGCAATGCCTGGGGCAAGGCGACGCTCGCCAGCGCAGACAGCCGCGAGGGCATCGCCGCGTTCGCGCAGAAGCGCGAAAGCCGGTTCGATTAGGGCTGAGGCGCCAGCTTGTCGAGATGCCAAAATTACAATCACTGTTGACTGTTTTATCGCGCCAAGGATAAGATCGCAAGCATCACATCGACAGAATCAAACATTCATGTCTGTTTTTGATTCGGTCACGGCCGCCCCCGGGTGAACTCGGGACGCAAGGCAAGGGAGAGAAGGCCGATGCTCGATCTGGTCACAGATCAAAAGCCCGAGAACGATTTCGCGCGCATGGACTACGAGCGTGACCGCAAGGGTCCGCCCGAGGGTTTTCCCAAGCTGCCCGACATTCCCGGCAGCCGCTACACCGACCCCGAGTTCCTGAAGCTCGAAAGGGAGATGATGTGGGACAAGGCGTGGCTCTATGCGGGCCATGTCGATCAGGTGCCCAAGCCGGGCTCCTGGTTCCTCAACCGCAATTCGGGCGTGCCGATCATCATCACCCGCACGCTCAAGGGTGAGGTCAAGGCGTTCTACAACACCTGCCAGCATCGTGGCGCCCCCCTCGTCACCGAGGAATCGGGCGAGGCGCGCGGCTTCGTCTGCGGCTATCACGGCTGGAGCTACACCCTCGACGGCAAGCTGACGGCGGTGCGCGACAAGCGCGACTTCGTGGACTTCGACCCCTCCTGCCGCTCGCTGGTGCAGGTGCGCTGCGAACTGCTGGGCACGCTGATCTTCATCAACCGCGATCCCGACGCGCAGCCGCTGATGGAGCACATCGGCCCGATGGCCGCGCAGCTCGAACAGTTCGAGCTGGACACGCTGCGTCTGGTAGACAGCCGCAGCTACGAGGTGGACTGCAACGTCAAGGTGCTGCTCGACGCCTTCCTCGAAGTCTACCACATCAAGTCGATCCACGAGAACACGGTGGACCGCTTCCTCGATCACCGTTCGATGATCGTGACGCTCTGGCCCAACGGGCACAGCCGCATGGCGACGCCGAACCGTCGTCCCGACTGGGTGGACCCGGGCACCGTGGGCATGCCCTCGATCCCCTCGATCACCGAATTCCCGGCGAAGAACAACGTCAGCTACCAGATCTACCCGAACTTCATCATGCCGCCCGCGCCGACCGGCATCCCGATCCTGCAGTTCTGGCCGATCGGAACCACCCGCACGCGCGTCGTGTCGAGCTGGCTGGCGCCGGGGCACGATCCGGAGAACCCGCATCCGCTCTGGCCGACCCGCCTCGGCAACTGGGAGCGTATTCTCTACGAGGATCTCCAGTACGCCCCGCAGATCCAGGAATCGCTCGAAAGCCCTGGCTTCAAGGGCATCCCGCTCAACTATCAGGAGCGGCGCATCTACCACTGGCATGAGGAACTCGACCGCCGCATCGGCCTCAACCGCGTGCCCGAGCATGCGCGGGTAGAGCAGGTGCTGCACGACTGGGTCCAGCGCGACTGAACGATAAGAACAATACGGGAGAGTGCAGGAATGGCCGATCTGGCTGGGAAGGTCGCCGTCGTCGTGGGCGCGGCGAACCGGGACAACATGGCGCAGGTGATTGCCCGCCGCCTCGCCGCCGATGGCGCCACGGTGATCGTCGCCGGGCGCAAGGCCGAGGAACTGGAACGCCTCGCCGGGGAGATCGGCGGCCTTGCCGTGACCGGCTGCGACCTGACCGACGAAGCCGACCTCGCCCGCCTCGGCGACACGGCGAAGGCCACTTACGGCGGCATCGACATCGCCGTGAACGCAACCGGCTGGGGCCTGCTCAAGCCCTTCCTGGACACCACCAAGGCCGAGATCGAGAAGATGACCGCGCTCCAGTTCACCGGGGCGATCCTGTTCTATCAGGCGATGCTGCGGGTGATGCGCGACGGCGGCTCGCTGGTGCAGATATCCTCGGCCACCGCCTCGATCATGCTGGAGGACCACGCGGCCTACATGGGCACCAAGGCTGGCGCGGACCATGTGATCCGCTGCGTCGCCAACGAGTTCGGCCATCGCGGCATCCGCGCCAACTCGGTCGCGCCCGGCTTCACCGTCACGCCGATGACGGAGAAAGCGTCTCAGAACAAGGCGATAATCCAGACTTTTGAGAAGGAATATCCGCTCGGCCGCGTGGGCACCAGCGAGGACATTGCCGAGGCCGTGTCCTGGCTGGCGAGCGACGCCTGCTTCATGAGCGGGCAGGTTCTGCAGGTGAACGGCGGCCTCACCCTGCGTCGCAACCCCACCAATGCCGAGATCGTCACCGCCGTGAAGGCCGCGAGGCAGGCCGCATGATCCGCGGCGTCCACCACCTCGCCATCTCGACCCCGGACCTCGAACGGTTCGTCGACCACTACCAGCGCTGGTTCGGCTTCGAGCGCGCGGGCAAGGAAGGCGGCTGGCAGCCGGGGAACGAGCGGATCGACACCATGGTCGGCCTCAAGGACAGCAGCGCCCGCTACGAGATGATCCGCCTCGGCAACCTCCACATCGAGGTCTTCGAGTACGTCAGCAATGATCCGCAGACCGTCCACCCGCGCATGTGCGACCGGGGCATCACCCACTTGTGCCTCTACTGCGACGACGTCTTCGCCGAATACGAGCGGCTGACCGCGCTGGGCATGCACTTCAACTGCCCGCCCGGCGGCTCGGCGGCGACGCGGGCGACTTACGGCAGGGACTGCGACGGCAATGTCGTCGAACTGCTCCAGATCGTCGATCCGGAATGCGGTTTCGGATTCGAGAAGCTGGCGGTCGCATAATGCGCGATGCGGGGTGTGATACGGGGGTTGATCCGGGGACCGAGGCGGTCTTTAGCAACGGCCGACCTGAGCGGATGGACCCTTTGCCCGAACAAAACCCCTACCCCGACGATCCCGAACTCGAACGCCGCCTCGCCTATGAATTCGAGGAGATTGGCCCTGACCGCTTCCGTGTCGGCCCGATCCCCAGCGGCTTGCTGCGGCTCTACGGCGGCATGGTCCTGTCGCAGAGCCTCGCCGCCGCACGCCTGACGGTGCCGCTGGACAAGGTGACGCACAGCCTCCACGCCTACTTCCTCCAGCCCGGGCTCACCGACAGGCCCGTCGAGTTCGCCGTGACCCGCGAGAGCGACGGGCGAACCTTCGCCAACCGCACCGTGCGCATGACGCAGGAAGGCGCGCCGATCGTGAACCTGATGGCCTCGTTCAAGGCCCCCGAGCCATCCGGCCGCCACGCCTTCGCGATGCCGGACGTGCCTCCGCCGGAGGGCCTCACCAGCCTTGCCGAACTGGTCGCTGCCTATGGCGACCGCCTGCCCGAACGCCACCGCCCGTTCTGGCGACGCGCGCAGCAGGTGGACTGGCGGCCCATCGGTTTCTTCCCCTTCGACGAGCGTAAAATTCGCCCCGCTGCACGAAACTTCTGGTTCCGTTTCAACGGAATGGTCGGTGGACCTCTGGACGTACATCAACGACTACTCGCCTACGCCTCGGACCTCCACATCTTCCACACGGCGCTTGGACCGCTCGGGATCGGCTGGGCGAACGACTTCCTCCAGAGCAGCAGCCTCGACCACGCGATCTGGTTCCACGACGAATTTCGCGTCGACGAATGGATGCTCTACGCGCTCGACAGCCCGGCAGCCACCGACGCGCTGGCGCTGGGCCGGGGCAATGTGTTTCGCCGCGACGGTACCCTCGTCGCCACCGTCAGCCAGCAGGGCCTGGCGCGGATGCTGGAAGAAAAGCGCGAGGGCAAGCTGTGACCGAAGCCTTCGTCCCGGCAAAACCCCATCGCACGTTCGAGGATCTCGAACTCGGCGAGTTCCGCAAGTCCTCGCCGCGCACGGTGACGCAGGAGGAAATCCTCGAGTTCGCGCGGCGATACGACCCACAGTGGTTCCACACCGATCCCGAAAGCGCCACGCAGTCGGTCTTCGGCGAAGTGGTGGCGAGCGGCATCCACGTCCTCGCTCTTTGGCGGCAGATGGACCATGAGATCAACTGGGACATCGACTGGGTCTGCGGCGTCGGCTGGGACGAACTGCGCCTGAAGCGCGCCATCCGCGCCGGGGACACGATCCATGTCACCAGCGAGATCGTCAGCCTCGAACCCTCGAAGACCCGCACCGATCGCGGCACGGCGATGACACGCTATGCGGTCGTGCTGGAGGACGGAACCGAAGCGGTGACGTTCACCTCCATCAACCTCGTCTACACGCGCGGGGCGAGGGAGCGGATGGCCGGCACCGCGCGCTGACAGCGCGGGTGCCGGGCCACCCCCTCATGGCCCGGTCAGCCCTACCGCCGCTGATCGAACCGCCGTCCGAGCATGGCCCCGGCGATGTTGACCTTCTGGATGTCGATCGCGCCGCCCGCGATGCCCCAGCCCCATGAATCGCGCAGGCGGCGCTCCATCGGGAATTCCTTGGAATAGCCGTAGGCACCCATCAGCTGCATCGCATCACCCGTCACCTCGCGCGCGATGGTGTTGGCAAAGCACTTGCCGGTGGAACTGTGGAGGACCGAAGGCAGACCGTCCTCGGCCAGCGAGGCGGCGCGCCAGATCAGCAGGCGGGCGGCCTCGACCTTCATCTGCATCTCGGCCAGCTTGATCTGCACGGCCTGGAACTCGGCGATGGCCTTGCCGAACTGCTTGCGCTCCTGGACATAGGCGCTGACGTCCTCCAGCGCGCCCGAGGCCTGCGCCAGCGACATCGTGGCATTGCCGCAGCGTTCGAGGTCGAACGCCTCCATCAGCTTCTTGAAGCCGCCGCCCGCGTGGACGATCACGTTGTCCAGCGGCACCTCGCAGTCGTCGAAGTTGAGGTCGGACGAGGGAATGCCGCGAAAGCCCATAAGTTGCTCATTCGGCCCGAACGAAAGGCCCGGCGCGTCCTTCTCGACCAGCACCGCGCCGATGCCCTTGGCGCCCGGCTCGTCGGACAGGCGGCAGTAGACCACGTAGGCATCGGCATGGCCGCCGCCCGAGCACCAGCGCTTGGTGCCGTTGATGACGAGCTTGTCGCCCTTCACCACGCCCTTGGTCTTGAGGTCGGTCAGCGCGCTGCCCGCGTCCGGCTCGGACATCGACACGGCCACCACCATCTCGCCCGCGCAGACCGCCGGAACCACCCGCCGCTTCAGCGCATCCGACGCGAAGTGTTCGATGGCACGCACCGGCCCGACCGAGCTTTCGAAGATCGGAAAGCCTACGGCGGAGGAAATCTTGCCGAATTCCTCCAGCACGATCAGCGCCTCGATGTTGCCGAGGCCAAGGCCGCCCAGATCGCTGGACACGTTGATGCCGAGGAAGCCGAGTTCGGCGTAGCGCTTCACCAGCGCGCGGCTGGGTGGCTTGTTGTCGCGCTCCAGCTCTGCAGCGATGGCAGGAAGCTCGGCGCGGGCGAATTCGCGGGCGGCTTCCTGCAGCTGCATTTGATCTTCGGTCAGCTTGAAGTTCATCGCGTAAGTCTTTCAGAGGAAATGAGGTTGTTCGATCAGCTTGGCGAGCGCCGCCATGAAGCGACCCCCGTCCGCGCCGTCGATGGCGCGGTGATCGCAGGACAGCGAAAGGTGGAACACCGGCACGATGCGGATCGCGCCGTCGTCGTCGATAGGCTCCGGCCGGGCAGTGCCGACCGCCAGGATCGCGCCCTGCGGCGGGTTGATGATCGCGTCGAACTGTTCGACGCCGAACCCGCCGAGGTTGGAAAGCGAGAAGCTGCCGCCAGTGAACTCCTCCGGCTTCAGCTTGCCGCTGCGGGCGCGCTGGGCGAGGCCCTTCATGACCCCGCCGATCTCGGCCACGGAAAGGTCGTCCGCACCGAAGACGATAGGGGTAACAAGGCCCTTCTCGGTCGCCACCGCCACCGAGATATCGGCGGAGCCGAAGCGGTGGATCTCGTTGCCGTGGACCTGCACGTTGACGGCAGGCACCTCCATCAGCGCAAGCGCCGCGGCCTTGACGATGAAGTCGTTGACGCTGGGCTTGTCGGCGCCAAGCGAGGCCCGCAGCGCCAAGAGGCGGTCCGCACGAACGCGGCGGCGAACGTAGAAGTGCGGGATCTGCTGTTTGGCCTCGGTGAGCCTGCGCGCGATGGTGCGGCGCATCGAGGACATCGGCATGACGTCGACATCGCCCGAAGCCGGACGCGGTGCCGAGACCGCCGCGACAGGTGCGGGCGCAGCCGCCATCGGAGTGGAAGCAGGTGCCGATGCGGCCTGATGGACGACAGCGAGAACGTCGTCGCGACGAACCTTTCCGCGTGCGCCCGAACCCTTCACCGTCGCAAGGTCCAGCCCATGCAGACTGGCGAGACGCCGCGCTACCGGGGTGGACAGAACCGGACTATCCGGCGTCGCCGCGAACACGCCGACGAGTTGCGGCTTCGCCTCAGGCCGCGCGGCCTGGTGGACGTCCTGCGCGAAGATGCGGCCGTTACGCCCGCTGCCGCTGACAGTCGCCAGATCGACCCCGAGGCGCTGGGCTTCCGCCAGAGCCGCCGGGCTTATGGCGAGACCTTCAGGGATCGGCAGTGCTGCCGGAGCGGCGGACTTTTCCGGTTCGGCGACCGGCGCGGGCGCATCGCCATCAGGGCCGAAGCCTGTTTCGGAAGGGCGGAACGCCGCGATCACGGCGTCGATCTCCGCCGCGCTGGCCTCGCCTCCATCGCTCAGAACCGCCAGCAGCGCACCGACCGGATAGGTCTGGCCCGCTTCGGCGAGGATGCGCACGAAACGGCCGTCCTTTTCCGCCTCGATTTCGTTGGTGATCTTGTCCGTCTCGACGAGCGTGAGCACTGCGCCGCGCTCGAACGGGGCGTTTTCCGCCACCATCCAGTCGGCGATCGTGCCTTCGGCCATCTCGATGCCCCACTTGGGCATCGTGAAGGGAGTGAGTTTGGCCATGTGCCCTCCCCTCAGCGGAAGGCGAGGACGCGGCGCACCGCATCCTCGATCTTCTGCGGTGAAGGCACCCAGGCGCGCTCAAGGTTGCGGGCGAAGGGGATCGGGCTGTGCGGCGCCGTCACCATCGCGGGCGGTGCCTTGAGGCTGGTGAAAGCGCGCTCTGTCACCATCGCGGCGATGTCAGCGGCAAGGCTGCAACGCGGCGGGCTTTCGTCCACGACGACGAGGCGCCCGGTCTGCTCGACGGATTCGAGGATCGCATCTTCGTCGAGTGGGCTGGTGGTGCGCAGGTCGAGCAGGTCGATGCCGATGCCGTCCTTCGCTACCGCATCCGCCGCCTTCTCGGAGAAGTTCACCATGCGTCCGCAGGCGACAACGGTGACATCGCCACCCTCGCGCACCACGCGCGCCTCGCCGAAGCGCTGGCGGTGGTCGCCGTCGGGCACCTCGCCCTTCACGCCGTAGAGCGTCTTGTGTTCGAAGAACATCACCGGATCGTCGCCGCGCAGCGCTTCGGTGAGGAGGCCCTTGGCATCCGCCGGGGTGGTGGGAAGCACAACTTTGAGGCCCGGCATCGCCGTCAGCATCGCATAGACCGACTGGCTGTGCTGCGCCGCCGTCTGCATCCCCGCGCCATAGACCAGACGCACGACGGCGGGGCACTTGGTCTTGCCCCCGAACATGTAGCGGAACTTGGCCATCTGGTTCCAGATCTGGTCGAGGCTGACGCCCACGAAATCCGCGAACATCAATTCCGCAACCGGCCGCTTGCCCGAAAGCGCCGCGCCCGCCGCCGCGCCGATGATGGCGCTTTCACTGATGGGGGTGTCGATAACGCGCTCGGGCCCGAACTTCTTCCAGAGGCCGGGGCTGGTGCCCCAGATGCCGCCGATAGCCTCGGGACCGCCTGCGGTGCCGTTGCCGCCCACGACGTCCTCGCCGAGCAGGATGATGTCGGAATCGCGTTCCATTTCCGCGTGCAGCGTCGAGACGATCGCCTCGCGGATGTTCATGATGGCCATCTGCGGTCCCTCAGTAATATTCGACGTAGACGTCGTCGGCGACGGTCGCGGGATCGGGCTGCTCGTCGGCACGGGCCTCGGCCACGGCCTCGTCGATCAGGGCGAGCACTTCGGCGTCGATCGTATCGAGATCAGCGTCCGTCAGGAGCGCGGCTCCCGTCACCCTGGCGCGGAAAGCCTTGAGGCAGTCCCGCTCGGCGCGGATGCGATCGAGTTCGCCCTTGCCGCGATAGCGCTGCGGGTCGCCCTCGAAGTGGCCGTAGTAACGCTCGGTATCCAGTTCGATGGCTGCGGGTCCGTTGCCGGCGCGAACATATTCGAGAATTTCTGTGAATGCTGCGTAAGTCTCGAAGAAATCACAACCATTTGCCCGCCACGCCTTCATTCCGAAACCTTCGGCGCGACTGGCGATGTCGCGATTGGTGCCGACGGCATAGGCGTCGCCGGTGTGCTCGGAATAGTGGTTGTTCTCGAAGACGAAGATGGCGGGCACCTTGGTGACGACGGCAAGGTTCATCGCCTCGAACGTGGTGCCCTGGTTGCAGGCACCGTCTCCCGAGAAGGTGACGCCCACCCGGCCTTTGCCGTCGATGCGCGCGGCGATCGCGGCGCCCACCGCCTGAGGCGCGCCGCCGCCGACGATGCCGTTGGCGCCCAGCATCCCGACATCGAGGTCGGCGATGTGCATCGAGCCCGCGCGGCCCTTGCAGAGCCCTCCGGCGCGGCCGTAGATTTCCTTCATCATCCCCTTCACGTCGCAGCCCTTGGCGATGCAGTGCCCGTGGCCGCGATGGGTGGAGACGATCTTGTCATCGATCGTAAGCTGGTCGCACAGGCCGACGGCAACCGCCTCCTGCCCGGCATAGAGGTGCGTGAAACCGCCGATCTCGCCGGTCTTGATCTCTTCGTGCAGGCGCTCCTCGAACTCGCGGATGGTCTTCATCCGGCGATAGGCGCCCAGCAGTTCGTCGCGGTTCAGTTGCAAAGCCGCTCTCCCGTGAATTGTTTTTTACAGGTCGGTCGGCTGCTTGCCGTCGCCGTAGATGTAGTCGTCGAGCACCTTGTGGAAGTGGCGGATGCGCAGTTCCTGATCGCCGATGTGCAGTCCGGGGAAGAAGTCCGACTGCATACCTGTCTGCACCGTCGGCAGGTTGAATGCATCCTGGTCAAGTACTTGACCGATGGTTTTATCACCATGCCTGAAGTGTTGATGGCGAACCCGTTCGGGCCATTCCTCGCCCTCCGGAACAAGGCCGAACATCCAGATGTCGTAGTACATCCTGTTCGGGTCGGTGGCGTGGGGGCGCTGGCGGAACAGCATGACGTCGTCCGCGTGGACGTTGACCGACACGTTCGGGAAGATCGTGTAGTGATAGTCGTCGGTCAGCTGCTCGTCGTTCAGCTCGGAATAGTCCTTGCCCTGAGCCGGGCCGTGCTCGCGCTTGAAGAGCTGCACGTCACGGCGGATGTCGGAGACGCGGCCCTCATACTCGGCGGGGTCCATGCCGGCGTGGACCATGATCTCGTGGATCGCGGGCGGAATCTGGCTCGGCATCGCCACGCGCGGAGAGATGGCTGCGAAGGGGATCAGGTAGCGGTTGTGCTTGCCGTAGCAATCGATCTGGACGTTGACGTCATCGAGATACCATTTGAGCTGCGGATGGATGCCCTGGACGTGATACGTCTCGCTGAAGGCGTCGACCGAGGTCTTCCAGTTGCAGTCCCATTCGACGGTGATGTCCCTAGTCCAGGCCATCCGCTCGGGGTGGTAGGGTTCGAGGTGCTGCTTGAGCGGGTCGATGAAATCCTCGAACGATTCGACGTTCGGGTCGAGCGAGAACCACACGAAGCTGTTCCACTCGACGCAGGGCAGCGAGGTCAGCTTCATCCCCGGAGGACCGCCCTGATGGAAGGTACACATATCCGGGATGTGGTTCAGCTTGCCGTCGAGGCCGTAAGTCCAGTGATGGTACATGCACTGGAACTTCTCGGCATTACCGCGTCCTTCGGGGCGCAGGCGGTTGCCGCGATGGAGGCACAGGTTCGGGAAGGCGCGGATCGACCCATCGGCCTGCCGCACGATCAGCACGGATTCCTTGCCGATATCGGTGCAGATGTAGTCGCCCGGTTCCTTCAGGTCGTCACTGCGACCGCCCAGCAGCCAGACCTTGGTCCAGACCCGCTCCCACTCCAGCTTCATGAATTCGGGCGAGTAGTAACGTGCCGCCGGAATGATGTCGGTGCCGAGTTCCGGATCAGGCGCGCGCTCCACCGGGGTGCCGTTGCCCACGGACTCGGGATCGACGCGGAAGACGTCGACGACCCGCCTGACGTCCATCGCCGCGCGGTCCCAGCCCATGACATGCGGTTTCATCAGAAGTGCGTCCTGTTGGTGAAGCCCCCGTCGACGACAAGGTGCGAACCGTTGCACCAGCTCGCCGCGTCGCTGGCGAGGAAAGCGATGGCCTTGGCCACTTCCTCAGGGCGGCCGAGGCGGCCCATCGGCTGCTGGCGAAGCTGGGAAGCGTAGAACTTCTCCATGGTGCCCTTGATCATGTCCCAGTTGCCGCCCTCGAACTCGATCGGGCCGGGGGAGACGACGTTGACGCGGATACCGTTCTTGCCGTGCCAGAGCGCCAGCTGCTTGCCCCAGGTGACGAGGCTGGCCTTCATCGCATTGTAGGGCTGCGGCCCGCCCATGGCTTCCAGCACCGAAGTGGTGGCGATCAGGACGATGGAGCCGCGCTGCTGCTCGGCCATCTTCTCCACCACGCCGTCGACCGCGCGCACGGCGCCCATGACGTCGGTCTCGAAGGCATTGTACCAGTACTTCTCGGAGCCCATGCCGCTGCCCGCGGAGGTGAAGGGGACGAGGATGTCCACGCCATCCAGCTCGTCGATCGCCCACTGGATCCACGCCTTGTAGTCGTCCGCCGACTTGGCGTTGATCGGCTTGCCGACGATGCGGGTGCCGTACTTGGAGAGTTCGGCGACGGCGTCCTTCACGCTGTCCTCGCTGCGGGCGGTGAGTGCGATGTCGCAGCCCTCACGCGCCAGCACTTCGGCCACCGAGTAGCCGATGCCGCGCGCCGCGCCGACGAGAATCGCCTTCTTGCCCGCCAGTCCCAGATCCATTCGCTTCTTCCTTGTGTCGCCGGGCCGCCGAAATCGCCGAAGCGGCCCTTGAGTTCTTGAGAAGACTGTAAGCCCGCTCCATCCCCGGATGCAATAAAAAAGACAATCACGACTGCCTTTTTTAGCGCCTTCGCTTGGGTTCAGACGGCCTGCAGCTCCGCGATCAGCCCTTCGCGCAGGCGGAACTTCTGGATCTTCGAAGTGGACATCGGCCAGTCCGCGACGAAGCGCACATGGCGCGGAATCTTGAAGCTGGCGATGCGGCCCTTGCAGTGGTCGATCAGCTCCTGCTCGCTGGCGGCTCCGCCTTCGGCAAGTTCCACGAAGGCGGCAGGGACTTCGGAGTAACGGTCGTCCGGCAGGCCCACCACCTGCGCCAGCTTCACCGCCGGATGGGTCTGGAGCATGGCCTCGATCTCGGCCGCGGCGACGTTCTCCCCGCCGACCTTGAGCATGTCCTTGGTGCGACCGTGGAACATGACGTTGCCGTTGGCGTCGATCGAGCCGATGTCGCCGGAGAAGAACCAGCCGTCGCGGATGGCCTCGGCGGTCTTTTCAGGCGCGTTGTAGTAGCCTTTGAGGATGTTGGGGCCGCCCAGCACGATCTCGCCCTGCTCGCCGGGGCCGCAATCGAGGCCGGTTTCGGGATCGACGATCCGCACCTTCCATTCATCGAGCGGCACGCCGCAACGACCGGTGCGCACCTCGTAGCTGTCGGAAAGGCGGCTGGTGGAGACGGTGCCCGCGCCTTCGGTGAGGCCATAGGTACCGACCTGGATCGTGTGCGGCATGGCCTCTGCCACCGCCAGCTTGATCCACTCGGGCTGGACCGCGAAGTTGGAGTTCATGACCCGCAGCTTCGACAGGTCGGTGTCCTTGAAGGTCGGGTGCGTGATGAGATCCTGCATGATCGTCACGAAGCTGGGATAGGCGATCGTCGCGCCTTCGCGGCCCAACATCTCCAGCCCAACCCCGGCGTCGAACTTCGGGATAGTCATGTAGGTGCCGCCAAGGTCGAGGATCATCGTCATCGGCAGGATGCCTGCGATGTGGAAGATCGGCAGCGGCGACCAGACCTTATCCTCGCCCGTGCATTCGTAGCGCACGCCGAGGTTGCGGCTGTTCGCCACCTGCGCACGGTGGCTGATCATCGCGCCCTTGGGATTGGCGGTGGTGCCCGAGGTGTAGAGGATCATCGCGGTATCCTGCGGCGACACCTCGTCGATCCGCGCGTCGATCCGCGCCTCCGGCGTCTCCATGCCCGCGCCCAGCGCCGCGCGCGCGGGAACGAGATAGGGCGCGCACCGATCGTCCAGGCACACGATGCTGCGCAGGCGGGGAGCCTCGGGCAAAGAGAGCGCCCAGGGATCCTCCGCCTGCGTCAGCGAGGGCAGCGCCGCCTCGAGGCGTGCACTGAAGTCGAGCCCGTCGGCGACCTTGCCGATGGTGATGATCGTCACGAGGTCCGCGTCGGCAGTCACGAAACCGAGTTCGTTCGCCTGGTAGCGGGCATTGACCGGCACCGCGACCGCGCCGGTCATGGTGATGCCGTAGAAGGCGGTGATGAAGTCCACGCAGGTCGGCAGCAGAAGGCCGACGTTGTCGCCCGGCTTCACGCCCATCGCGACGAGCGCCCGCGCCCATGCGCGCGCCGCCTCGTTCAGTTCGGTGTAGGTCAGCCGCCGATCCGGCAGCACGATCGCGTCGCGGTCGGCGAACTTGCCGGCCGATGATCTTATCATCTCGCCCATAGTCAGGATCGGCTTGTCGCCCATGCCCGCTCTCCCATGTCCTGTGCTCTATCAGATCGCGCGCCGGAATGCGCGACCATGCGAACTGTGTTTGACGCCAGCTTACCAAGCGGACGAAAAAACACAATCAGTCATGTCTGTTTTGTTTACCGCCCCTGAGAGCGCTCTGCGGTCCGGCGATATCCGCAGGAAAGGCCGGACTCCGGCGATGCGTGGCGCTTGCCTAGTCCGTGGCGATGGGCGTAAGCGGCATGAATACACAATCACCGGCGACAGCAATTTCCAGGCGAATCACATGGCCCTCTCGCGCACTCGCACGACCCGCATCGCAAAGCCTACTCCTGCCAAGGCGGCGACCGGCAGCACCCTGCAGGCCACCAAGGCGGCGCAGACGCGCGGACGGCTGATCGATGCGACGGTGCGCTGCATCGTCAAGCACGGCTACGCCAACACCACGACACCGCGCGTAGCGGAAGAGGCGGGTCTGTCTCGCGGGGCGATGATGCACCACTTCGAGAACGGCGCCGCGCTCATCAAGGCGACGATCATCGAACTGCATGAAAAGCGCCTGCGCGCCTTCCGCCGTGCCGCCGAGAAGCCGGAGGAGCATGACGTCGACACGCTGGTCGAAGTCTACTGGGCGCAAGTGCAGAAGCCCGCGTTCATCGCCTTCCACGAACTCGCGGTGGCGGCGCGGACCGACAAGGAACTCGGTGCGATCCTGTTCCCCTTGCAGGAGGAATTCCGCGAAAAGTTCAACGCGCAGGCCGATGCGCTCTTCCCCGAATGGCGCGATGCTCCGCTGGAATTCGACATGGCGATGAACCTGTCGCAGA
The DNA here is from genome assembly GCF_021227995.1 of Novosphingobium kaempferiae. Lineage (NCBI taxonomy): Bacteria > Pseudomonadati > Pseudomonadota > Alphaproteobacteria > Sphingomonadales > Sphingomonadaceae > Novosphingobium > Novosphingobium kaempferiae. The sequence goes on along the minus strand of NZ_CP089301.1, from coordinate 1,617,540 downwards.
CGATCCTCGAAGGCATGGCCATCGCGGTGCAGACCGGCGCGATGGACAAGGCCAAGGTGCCCGCGATGCTGACGCATCTGGAAAACCAGATCCGCGCTCTGATGCCATGGCACCGCAACGCCACGGCGGTCTGATCGCCTGCACAAAAACAATCTTGTTTGTCTTTTTGATCCGCCGCGTCTAGGCTGACGGCGGGCAGAGGATGAACGCGGCGCAGGCCGGCCTCTGTCTCGATTCGCAAGGACAGAGATTTGAACGCGCCCAAGACCTTCACCGCCAAGACCTTCCGTCCCGAGGACGACGGCCCTAACCGCCCCGCGCGCGGACTGGACGAGGATGCGCTGCGTGAGCAGACGACCGTCTATCGCGAGGATCTGCTGGCCGGGAAGACGATGCTTATCACCGGCGCAGGCAGCGGCATGGGCAAGGCGGCGGCATTTCTCGCGGCGAAGCTCGGCGCCAACGTCGCCATCTGTGGCCGCGATCCGGAGAAGTTGCAGACGACCGTCGATTTCGTGCGCGATGCGGTCGGCAGCGAGGTGCTGGCCGTGCCCACCAACATTCGCGACCCCGAGGCGGTCGAGGCGTTGATCGGCACGGTACATGACCATTTCGGCGGGCTCGATACGCTGGTCAACAACGCGGGCGGACAGTTTCCGCAGGACGCCATCGACTTCAGCCGCAAGGGCTGGATGGCGGTGATCGACACCAATCTCAACGGAACCTGGTGGATGATGCAGGAAGCCGCGAAGCGCTGGCGCGCCGATGGCAAGCCCGGCAACATCGTCAACATCGTCGCCAATGTGGAACGCGGGATGCCGCAGGCCGCGCACACCTGCGCGGCGCGCGCCGGGGTGATCTACCTGTCGAAGACGCTCGCCACCGAATGGTCGCAGTGGAACATCCGCGTAAACTGCATCGGCCCCGGCGTGATCGAGACGGAGGGCTTCCGCATGTACCCGGAAGAAGCCCTCGCCCGCTTCCACAAGGCCAACCCGATGAAGATGCGCGGCAATGCCTGGGACGTGGCCGAGGCCATTGCCTACCTCGCCTCCCCGGCGGCCCGGTTCGTCAACGGCGACCTCATGATCCTCGACGGCGGGCAGGCCCAGTGGGGCGTGATCTGGCCGGCCGGGATGCCTGACTATTTCAAGGAAGATGGGGCGGCGTAACGCTGCTCCGGATCGCTTCGCTACGCTCGCACTGACGAAGCGCTATCACAACGGGAGAGAGACATGGGCAGGGTTGAAGGCAAAGTCGCGCTTGTCACCGGCGGCGGCTCGGGACTGGGCGCGGCGGACTGCGAGGCGCTGGCCCGCGAGGGCGCGACCGTGATCGTCACCGACGTGAAGCTGGAGCCTGCCCTCGCCGTCGCCGACCGTATCGGCAACGGCGCGCTGGCTATGGCGCTCGACGTCGCGGACGAAGCGCAGTGGATCGCGGTAATGCAGGAGATCAAGGCCCGCTTCGGACGGCTCGACGTACTTGTGAATAATGCGGGCGTGGTGCTCAGCGCCGACGTGGAGGACACCACGCTCGAGCAGTTCCGTTGGGTCAGCGCGATCATGACCGACGGCGTGTTCCTCGGCTGCAAGCACGCGATCCCGTTGATGAACAAGGGTGGCGGCGGCTCCATCGTCAACATGAGTTCGACCGGCGCACTGCTCGGCTATCCGATCTTCTTCGCCTATTCCGCCGCCAAGGGCGCGGTGCGGGCAATGACCAAGTCGGTCGCGGTGATGTGCCAGGAAAAGGGCTACAAGATCCGCTGCAACTCGGTCCACCCGGGTGCCATCGAGACGCCGATGGTGCAGACGGCGGAAGGGCGGCTCGACAAGCCGAAGGAGATACCGGACGGCGTCCTGCCGCCGGGCACGCCGGGCCATCCCAAGGACGTGGCAGCGCTGGTGCTGTTCCTCGCATCGGATGAATCGCGCTTCATTACCGGCGCGGAACTGGTGATCGACAACGGGGTGACGATCCGCCCATTCTGAGGCCGCCCATTCTGAGGCCGCCTGTTATGCCGCTTCACAGCAGCAGCGGCTGGCCTTCTTCCATCGCCAGCAGCCATGCTTTCGCTTCGATCCCGCCCGCGAAGCCGGTCAGGCTGCCGCTCTTGCCAATGACGCGATGGCATGGTGCGATGATCGAGATGGGGTTGCGCCCGTTGGCGGCTCCGACCGCACGGCTGGCGTTGGGGCTCCCCAGTAAGCGGGCGATCTCTCCGTAGCTGCGCGTCTCACCGAAGGGAATTTCCAGCAGCGCGGCCCAGACCTTGCGCTGGAATTCCGTGCCGCGAAAGTCGAGCGGCACGTCGAACACGCGCCGCCCGTCCGCGAAATATTCACGCAGTTGCACCTTCGTCGCCGTTAGTACGGGATGCTCCTCGTCGATCAGCGGGCCGAGAGGAACGCGGGCGGGCCGGTCGTTCTCCCACATTACCGCGACCAGCCCGGCGTCCCCGCCCACCAGCGTGAGTTCGCCCACCGGCGACGGCATCGTGCAACTGTAGAGAGGCAGCTCCATCCGCGCCTCCTTGCCCCCGCAAGGCCGGGTGTCAATCCTTCAGCGGATCATAACCGGAACATTTATCCGGCCAGCCAGCGATCCAGTTCGACATGGAAGTGCCGCAGGCGCGCTTCCTGCTCGCCCCACAACGGCCCCCGGAACCCTCGCGACCGGGCACCCGCCTGTACGATTGGCAGAAGGTCGGAGTCCTGATCGAGAACTTCGCCCATATTCGGCGGCTCGCCAAGCCCGGTGTGGACCACTTCGGGTCGCGTCGCGCCGGTGACGTCCACCTCCGCGCCCAGCCCCATCCACCCCGGCGCGCCGTAACCGGGGGCGTCGACATGGCGATAGAGGATGGTCGTCTCGTAAGTGAACTGCTCCGGATCGCTGGCATGCGGCTTGAAGCGGTGGAGGAACACCGCCTCCGGATGGCAGCCGATCTGCGTGTTGGGAAAGATGCCGAAGATCGTGGCATCGGTCAGTTGCGCATCCGAGAAATGCGAATAGTCGAGCCCGATCCGCGCTGCCCTTTCCCGCTTGGCATGGGCCACGGCGGCGCGGCTTTCCATCGCGGTGCCGGTGAAGCTGTCGGGATCGACACCCGCATCGGCCAGCAGCGCGGCGATGCCCGGGTTGATGATCTCCTGATCCGGGAAGTGCGAGTTCGGCTGCGCCATCGGCACGAACTGGCGCGACAGGCCATGCGGGAACAGGTCGATGTGCGTCCTGTCGTCGATCACCCCCATCGTCTGCGGATGGATCGCATGGAGGTGGTAGCTTTCGTAGAAAGCGTCGATCCCGCCCTTCCAGTTCGCCGCCCAGTCCGACCGGCGATGCTGGACAACGTGCATCCGGTCCATGCCGTAAGTCTCAAGCATAGGCAGGATCGGCGCGAGGAACTCGGCCAGCGATGGCCCTTCGTCCGACATGTTGATGAAGACGAGGCCCGCCGCTTCCTCGGCGCGCACCGAGGTCAGGTTGAGGTCGTGGCACAGGACTTCGGGGCGGAAGGTCTCCGGATCGGTGACTTTCTGGTTATGCCCGTCGATGCCGAAGCGCCATGAATGGAACGGGCAGGTGAAGCTGTCCTGGCTGCCCATCTCCCCCGTCACCAGACGACTGCCGCGATGCGGACACACGTTGTAGTGTGCCGCTACCGAGCCGTCCGCCTGTCGCACGACGATGAAGCTCTCCGGCCCGGTGTCGAACTTCACCCAGTCTCCGGGCTCGGGAATGTCGCTGGACGGCGCGGCAAGCTGCCATGTGCGGGCAAAGACGTCCTCCCACTCCCGCGCGAAGAATTCGGGCGAGGTATAGCGGACCGGGTCGGGCCTTGCGGTGCCGTTGTCGATGGGCGGTGCGGGCTGGTCGAACGGGTGATCGGAGCCCTTGTGGACGGTCCAGCTGCGGGGATCGTAGTTCATGCGCGCGCTCCCATCCGGCGGTCGAGTTCGGCATGAAAGTGCCGCAACCGCCCCTCCTGCTCGCTCCAGAGGGGACCACGAAAACCCCGCGACCTTGCGCCCGCCTGCACGATCGGCAGGAGATCGGAATCTTGATCGAGCACTTCGCCCAGCCCCGGCGGTTCTCCCAGCCCGGTATGGACGATCTCTGGCCGGGTGGCGCCGGTCAGGTCGGTCTCATCGCCCAGCCCCATCCACGCGGGCGCGCAGTATCCCGGCGCATCGACGTGCCGGTAGAGGATGCAGGTGTCATACGTGAACTGGTTCGGGTCGCTGGCGTGCGGGATGAAGCGGTGGAGGAAGATCGCCTCCGGATGACAGCCGATCTGCGCATTGGGGAACAGCCCATAGACCACGGAATCGCTCAGTTGGCTGTCGCTGAACTTCTCGTATCCGAGGCCCAGTTCGGCCGAGCGGCGGCGCTTGGCCTGCTGCACGGCGCGGCGCGTCTCGGCGGCGGTGCCGTCGTAGGTCTCCGGGTCGATCCCGGCGTCACGCAGCATCGACTGGATGCCGGGGTTCACCGTCTCCTGATCGGCATAGCGCGAGGCAGGCTGCGCGAAGGGCACGAACTGGCGAGAGAGGCCGCCCGACCATAAGTCGATCTGCGTGCGGTCGTCCATCAGGCATTGCGTCTGCGGGTGGACGGCGTGGAGATGATAGATCTCGGCGAAGGCGTCCACCCCGCCCTTCCAGTTCGCGCCCCAGTCCGACCGACGGTGCTGCACGACGTACATCCGGTCGATGTCGTAGAGTTCGAGGTGCGGCAGGATCGGCGCCAGCCACTGCTTCAGCGGCTCCACTGCCGGGTCCATGCAGATGAACACCAGCCCCACCGCCACTTCGCAGCGCACCGAGGTCAGGTTCCGGTCATGGCAGAGCACTTCGGGACGGAACGTCTCCGGGTCCGTCACCGCGACGTTGCGGCCTTCGAGGTCGAACTTCCACGAATGGAACGGGCAGGTGAAGCGGTCGAGCGAACCGAAGTCCGATGTCACCAGACGGCTGCCGCGATGGGGGCAGACGTTGTAGTGCGCATGGATCTGCCCGTCGTCGCCGCGCACGACGACGAAGCTTTCCGTCCCGACCTCGAAAGTGAAGAAGTCGCCCGGCTCGGGAATGTCGGAGGCGGGACCGGCCAGCAGCCAGCTCTTCGCGAAGACCTTTTCCCACTCCTCGCGCATGAAGGCGCGGTCGTGATAGCGGCGCGGGTCGGGGCGGTCGGTGCCGTTGTCGATCGCGGGCGAGACGCGCGCGTTGAACGGGTGCGGCGTGCCGACGTGGATGTTCCAATCGTCGAATTCGAGCTTCATCATGGTGCTCTTACCTCTCCAGGCCTCTCCTCTGGGGTCCACCGGATGGTCGTCTCTATGGCCGACTCACCCTCGGGGTGGACATTCAGTAGAAAACAGTCATGAATGTTTTTCAAGCAGGATCGCGAACACCCGCGCCGACATGACGCGGGGGCGCGCCATAGCGGGAGAGTGACCGAAATGAGCCGCATCTATGGCCGGATTTTCCAGATCGCCTACGTCGTCCCCGATCTCGACGAGGCTGTCGAGCACTGGACGCGGAACATGGGCGTCGGCCCGTTCTACGACTTCCCGATCCCCCTGCCCTTCGAGGAACTCTCCGTCGCCGACAAGGCCGCGCCGCTGGACGAGCCGATCTTCGGCGGCGTCTCCATCAGCTACAGCGGCGACACCATGATCGAACTGATCCAGCCCGGCATCGCGGCGTCTACCTACCGCGATTTCCTCGAAAGCGGTAAGAGCGGCGTCCACCACTACGGCACCTGGATCGACGATTACAAGGCCACGCTGGCGCAAGCCCGCGCAGACGGCGTGCCGGTGCTGCTGGAAGGCCGCCTTCCCCTGTCGCGCTTCGCCTACCTCGACACCGCACGCGACGGGCTCAGCCCGCTGGTGGAGGTGATCGCGCCGCTGCCGCCGATGGTAGAACTGTTCGGCATGATAAAGGGCGAGGCGGACCGTTGGGACGGCAGCGACCCTCGCCGCTCGATCTGACCCGTCAGAACATGGCGCGCACGCCGACGACGGCGGATACGCCCGAGGCATCGTCGCCTGCCGCCCGCGCCAGGCGGGCGGTCTGGCCGAGCTTGCGCTCCCAGTGGACGCCCACATAGGGCGCCAGCGAACGGTTGCGGTCGTAGCGCAGGCGGGCGCCGAGTTCGAGGCGCTCGAAGCCGGAGCCGACGCTGAGATCGGGCACGTCCTGAAAGGCGAAGTCCACTTCCGCCTCGGGCTCGACCACCAGCGTGCGGGTGATGCGCTGCTGGTAGGCGGCCTTGCCCCGCGCGTGGGTGTCGCCCTTGTCCGAGACGAGCACTTGGCCGCTCACCTCGAACCAGTAGGGCGCAAGCCCCTCGATGCCGATAAGGGCGTAGGTGCGCTGCGGGTCGGGGCGGAAGTCGTGCCGCACGCCCAGTTGCAGGTTGAACCACGGATCGAGTGCGTGGCGCCAGTAGCCCGCCAGTTCGATGCGCTCGGCTCGTTCGCCGAAGCTGCCCTCGCCCTCGCTGGCGAGCACCACGCGATCGATGTCGCCGCCGTACCACGCCTGTGCGTCCCAACCGGAGCCGTCGCGCCCCTTGGCCGCGCGGTATTCCAGTTGATCGACCTGCAGCGCGAAAGTGCTGAAGCGCATCTCGCCGATCATCGCCTTGCGCGACGCGGCCATGCGGTCGGGCGCAAAGATGCGGTCGGCGGGGTGGTCGGTCGGGACCGGAGGGGGCGGTGCATCGCCCGGCTGGTCGGACACGGTGGCTTCGGACGTCGCGTGACCCGCGTGTGCGGAATGGTCCATCACGGGGGTAGCCGTTGGTTGAGGCATTTCCTGCGCAGGCATCTCCATGCCGTGCATCGAGTGGTCCATGCTCGAATGGTCGTGCGTCGCGGCAGCCGAGGCTTCCTGCGCGCAGGCAGCGAAAGGCATCGTCGAGACCAGCAGCGGCGCGAGAATGAGACGGGAAAGCGTCGGCGCCATCAGCCTTCTCCCGCGCCCATATGGCCCTGATGGCCTTCGTGGCCGCTATGGCGTTCCTCGGGCTCGCCATCGCGCCGCACCGTGACCACGCGCATCATCCCGGCGTGCATGTGCAGCAGCATGTGGCAATGGAAGGCCCAGTCGCCCTCCCCGTCCGCCGTCAGGTCGAACGATACCTTGCCGCCGGGGAGCACGTTGACGGTGTGCTTGCGCGGGCGATTCCCCGGTTCGCCGCTCACCAGTTCGAAGAAGTGGCCGTGCAGGTGGATCGGATGCGGCATCATCGTGTCGTTGACGAGGTTTACGCGCACCCGCTCGCCCAGCCGGAACGGGATCGGATCGGGGTTCTCCGACATCGCGGTGCCGTCCATCGACCACATGTAGCGTTCCATGTTCGCGGTCAGGTGGACATCGATCTGCCGGCTCGGCACGCGGGGATCGGGGTTGGGATCGCGCGCGCGCAGTTCGGCATAGGTCAGCACCCGGTGATCGACATCCTCCAGCCCGGTCGGCCGGTCGGCGAGCCTGTCCACCGGCATCGGCGACAGCGTCGCCACGCCCGGCCCCATCTTCACGGTGGGCGCGACCGCAGGGTCGCGCATCTTCATCGAATGCCCGGCCATGCTCTCGTTGGCGGGCTTGCTGAGGTCGATCTCGCCGTCCTGCCCCATGTCCATGCCGGACATGTCCATCCCCATGTCGCGCATGGTGAGGACGGGGCGCCTGCGGATCTCAGGCACCGCCGCCGCCAGCCCCATGCGCCGTGCCAGCGTGGCGCGGACCTGCCCGGAACGGTCGAGCGCCTCGGCGACGATGGCGTAGCTTTCCACCTCGCCCGGCTCGACGATGAAGTCGTAGGTCTCGGCGATGGCGATCTGCACTTCGTCGGTCTCGACCGGCTGCACCGGATTGCCGTCCGCCGCGACCACCTTCAGCGGCAGGCCGGGAATGCGGAAGTTGAAGTTGGTCATCGACGAGGCGTTGATGACGCGCAGCCGCACCCGCTCGCCCGGCGCGAACAGGCCGGTCCAGTTCTCCGCGGTGCCGTGGCCGTTGACGAGGAAGCTGTAGGTCGTGCCCGTCACGTCGGAGATGTCGGTCGCATCCATGCGCATTTGCCCCCAGGCGAGGCGGTCCGCCAGCGACTGGTCCTTGCCCGCCAGCAGCCCGGCCAGATCCTGCTTCTGGCGGTTGAAGTAGCCGCTCATCATCTTGAGGCGGCGCATCTGCTCGTGCGGGTGGATCGGGCTCCAGTCGCTGAGCACGAGGACGTGCTCGCGCTCGCAGGCCAGCGGATCAGGTCCGGCGGGGTCGATGACGATGGGGCCGTAGAGCCCGACCGCCTCCTGCATGCCCGAGTGCGAGTGATACCAGAACGTGCCCGAATGGGTCAGCGGGAACTCGTAGGTAAAAGTCTCGCCGGGGTCGATGCCGGGGAAGCTCACGCCGGGCACGCCATCCATGTGGAACGGAACCAGCAGTCCGTGCCAGTGGATCGAGGTCTGTTCGGCAAGCGTGTTGGTGACGGCGATGCGCACCGTCTGCCCTTCGCGCAGGCGCAGCAGCGGCGCGGGCAGCGTGCCGTTGACCGTCACCGCATGCGAGGATCGCCCGCCGGTCGCGAAGTGGCTTTCGCCGATGCGAAGGGCGATGGCAGCGCCGGACAGCACTCCCGAGCCTGCGGTTGCATGAGGGGAGGCATGGGCGATGCCCGCCGTACCGCTCCGTGCCCAGGCAGGGAACAGGCCCGCCACGCCGAGGCTTCCGGCAAGCGCCCCGCCCATGGCGAGCAGACGGCGGCGGGGGATCGGGGCGGCGGCGGGATCGAACTTCGACATGCCTCTCTATACGCGGGCCAAGCGCCTAGCCCTCGACCAGATGCGACAATTTCTGGCGCGCGCGGTAGATGCGCGTCTCCACCGCCTTGCGGCTGATGCCGAGGATCGCCCCCGCCTCGTCCTGGGACAGCCCCTCGATCGCGCAGAGCAGCAACGGTTCCTTCAATGCAGCAGGCAGCGCGGCGATGGCGGCATTGATGCGCGCGACCTCCTGCCGGGACGCAAGGACGGCTTCGGGGCCGAGCCCATCGTCAGCAACCTCGCCCGCCTCTTCCAGCGGCAGGGCGAACGCGAACAACCGCCGCACCGCACGTCGGCGCGCCCAGTCGTGACACTTGTTGAGCGCGACGCGCAGGATCCACGCCCGGAACGGCCGCGCCGGATCATAGCGATGGAGCGCGAGAAACGCGGCGACGAAGCTCTCCTGAGTGACGTCGAGTGCATCCGCCTCGCTGCCGGTGTGGCCACGCGCCAGTCGGAACACGGCATCGCGATGGGCGCGCATCAGCGCCTCGTAACCGGCTTGCCGCCCGGCAAGCGCCGCCGACACGGCGCGCGCATCTTCGCTCGGCACCATCTCCAGTCCGGTTCCGGCCACGCCGGTTCAATCCACCGTGGGAGAAGTCAGCGCTTCGGCCACCGCCTTGTCGAAGCGGTCGGTCTGATCCGCCCGCAGGACGCCGCGCATCGCGAAGACATGCTGCAACGTCGCCTTCTGGAGTTCGCCCATGGCGACGTGCGACTGGTCGACTGCCTTTTCCACGTCCGGACCGTAAGCATGTTCGCGCACAATGGCCGTTGCGAGGCGGGCATTGGCGGCGCGCAGTTCGCCTTCCAATTGCGCGCGACGCTGCCCGAAACCCCGCTCCAGCGCGTCGACCCTCGCCTCCTGATCGGCGTCGAGCTCCAGTTCGCGATGCATGATGGCATGGATACGCGTTTCCTCGGGCTCACCGCTTCGTACCCGCTGCCCGATCCACAGCGCGCCCAGCGCCACAAGGAACGCTGCCAGCGCGACGATGACGTAGCGATGCATTCCGGAAACTCTCATGAGCCCAGCAGGTGCGACGGCGCAGTTGCGGGCAGGGCAAGCAACGACCGATCATGCGCCCGCGCAGGCATCGGCCCCACAAGGCCACCCCACAGGCCGACACCCGCAGCGACGACACAGGCGAGCATCAGCGTCCTGCGCCCAGCCAGTCGCTCCCGCCCGGCCGCAAGCCCGGCGATCACCCCACCATCAAGCCCGCCGAAAGCCTCGGGCATCGGTTCGTCGCGCAATCGCGCGAACATGCGGTCGAGATCCTCCAAGCCTTCGCTCCTTTCACGCAGACATCCGGCCTGCCCTCGATACGCGGCTGAACCCTGCTTCCCTCATCCATCAGGAATTTTTTCACGGTACAAGAGGGATCGCGAAAAGTGCTGCGTATGACCTCATGCAAGTCCGGACCAAATGGTCGTCCGGATCGAAGAGGAGTTCCCGCAATGCGTTTTGCTGCCCTCGCCGCGACCGTCTGCATGACGCTCGCCGCCCTGCCTTCCGCCGCGTTCGCCCACCCCAAGCTGCTGAGCGCGACTCCCGCAGCCGAGTCCGCGGTCGCCAAGCCAACCTCGATCACCCTCAACTTCTCCGAAGACCTCGTCGCGCCGCTTTCCGGCATCGACCTCGTCATGACAGGCATGCCGGGCATGGCAGACCACAAGCCGATGCCGATCAAGGGCATCGCTGCCAAGGCCAAGGGCAAGACGTTGAGCGCTACGCTCCCCCGCCCCCTGCCCACCGGTACCTACGTCCTCACCTGGCATGCCGTCGCGGCGGACCAGCACCGCATCGAAGGCAGCTACGGTTTCACCGTCCGCTGACCGATGGAACAGGCGAGCCTGACGTGATCCGCAGTCTCGCCGGCTTCATCCCATCGCTTCTACGCTTCCTGCAAATAATCCCGACATCACCGCAGGACACCGACGGACGACCGCGAAGCTGGCAGAATTGCCGCTTTTATGAGCATCGGTTGCTCCACCTGATGGGTAAATGTCAATTTACAGCAAACGTTGCTGCTGTCCTGATGCGGTTGACTTTGCGCCATGATTAGATCTCTGTAGCCGCCGCGCCGGAAATCCGGCGCGACGACATTTCTTCGAAGCGAGCAGATCAGAAGCGGAAGCTGCTGGTCACCATCACGCTCTGGGTATCGAACTTGTCGCCACGATTGATGCTGGCTCCGCCCGAGGGGGTAATGCGGAAGGGATTGGTCGCAGGTGCGGTGCCGGCACCGACATCGACGCGATAATCGTCGGCATTGTAGCGGGTATAGAGGTAGCGCGCGCCGATAGAGAAGTTCTGCGCGACCTTGGCTTCCACGCCGCCACCGACGTTCCAGCCCCAGGCATCTTCCTTGCGGTTCACTTCGGTGAAGCTGTTCGCACCGTTGCTGGTATCAAAGCTGTTCTGCACCTTGGCGTAGGACAGGCCGCCAGTCACGTAGGGCATGATGCCGCTGCGCGTGGTCACGCCCAGTCGGGCGCGCAGGTTGCCGTTCCAGTCGATCTGGCGGCGCATGGTGTAGTATGCGGGTGTCGTCGAGTATTCGCTCACCGCGTCGTCGATGTACGTCTTACCTGCTTCGGCGACCACGCCTGCCACAATGCTGCCGAACTGGCGGTCGTAGCCGACATGGCCCATCCAGCTCAGCGCGTCCTTGTCGCCCCGGCAGCCGCTGGCCGGTGTCGAACCACGCGCCCCGCCGCCGCATGTCCCCGGGGAGAACGCGTTCGCGCCGGTGGTCGTCGTGACCGTGTCGTTGAAGGTGCCGTCGGCATTGGTGTCGAAGCGAAGATGCTCGTTGTTGTCGCTCTTCTGGAACGTGTAGCCAATCGAGCCGCCGACATACGGGCCGCTCCAATCGACCGCATCGCTATCCTGAGCGAATGCCGGCGCGGCAAGAGCGAGCGCCATTGCGCCCATAGGCGCAAAGTACAGTGCCCTCATGGAAATCCTCCTTATCAGTCAGCCAGATCGGCTGCTTTCGGAAGGACAAACAGCGAGGTGGCACCGTTAGTTGCGTCACCTTACCATGACGTTTTGTTGCCCATGTGCCATTGTGCGCACAGACCGATGGCACGCCTCAGCCGAACGTGAATGCGTAGGCCTGAACTCCGGGGTCGAGGAACTCGATCGCGAAAGTGCGCTCAGCCGTGCCGCCCTGCATCCTGATCAACTGGTAGAGCCGCTGGCCATCGACCACGCCGTTGCCACCCGGATCGACATCGGTCCCGTGGTCCGCGCCGGGCGCCTTGCCGTCGACGGTCACCCGGAACCGTACCCGCTGCCCCGAGCGTGCCGGGCCGAGCACGAGATGCACGTCGCGCGCGTGAAAGCGATAGACGATGCGTCCTCCCGCAGCATCGAGCGATGCCTTTTCGCGACCGGCCGTCCATGTACCGGCAAGGCCCCACGCGTCACGCTGCTGGGAAGCAGGAGCGGCATAGTCGTGACGGGCGTCGCGAACGAGACCGCCCGGCGAGGCGAACCGCAGCGCCTTGCCATAGCCGAGGTAGGTTTCGGGCGATCGCGCTTTCCTCTGCCCCGCAGCCGCTCCCGCACCGTCCGCCGACACGTTGACCGTGCCGACGTCGCCCACCGCGCTGCCGTTTTCCGCCAGCAGGCGCTGGATCACCCTCTCCGACTGCGCATAGTCGCCCTCGCCGAAGTGGTGGTAGCGGACGCGGCCCTTGCCATCGATGAAGTAGTGGGCGGGCCAATAGCGATTGCGAAATGCCCGCCAGATGCCATGGTCGTTGTCGATCGCCACCGGATAGGCGATGCCGAGGTCGCGCACCGCCTTGCGGACGTTCGCAGGATCCTTCTCGAACGCGAACTCGGGCGTATGGACGCCGATCACCACCAGACCCTGATCGCGGTACTTCTCCGCCCAGGCCCGCACATAGGGCAGCGAGCGCAAGCAGTTGATGCAGCTGTAAGTCCAGAAATCGACCAGCACGACCTTTCCGCGCAGTGATGCCGGAGTCAGCGGCTGCGAATTGATCCATTCGTTCGCTCCCGCCAGCGACGGGAACGCACCTTCGTCGGCCAGTTGCCCGCCTTTGCGCATGGCAGCCGAAGGCACCGCGTCGTCAGGATGAAACCGGTCGAGCAGGCCCTGTTCGAAACGCGCCGTGCCTGACAGCGAAAGCCGGGTCAGCAGTCCGGTGTCCAGCCCCAGCGCGATCGCGGCGACGCCAACCAGGACGGCGACGCCCAGAACCTTGCGGATACGCTCTCCGACGCCGATCGAGCGCTTCATCGCCGCGAAGACCTTGCCGCCGACCAGCAAGGCCAGCGCCAGCGAGGTCGCCGCCCCTGCCGCGTAAGCCAGCAGCAGCAGGCTCGTATGCGCGCTTGCGCCCTGCAGAGCCGCCCCGGTGAGCACGAGGCCGAGCACCGGCCCCGCGCAGGGCGCCCACAGCAAGCCGGTGGCGACGCCCAGCAGGAGCGAGGCGAGGAAACTCGACGCACCGTGATCCGCCCGATCCGCGGACTGTGACAATCTTCCTCCCAATGCCACCAGCGGACGCGTCGCCCGATCGGCAAGGGAGGGAAACAGCAGCAGCAACCCGAACGCCGCAAGCACGGCCAGCGCCGCGATCCGGCCATAGGCATTCGCCTGGACGGCCCATCCTCCCCCTACCGCCGCCAGCGTCGCGACGGCGGCAAAGGTCATCGCCATGCCCAGCAGCAACGGCAGGCCGCTACGCAGGAACGGTTTGTCGGCGCGCGCGAAAACGAAAGGCAGCACAGGCAGGATGCAGGGGCTGATGATCGTCAGCACACCGCCCAGGTAAGCCAGCAGAAAAAGGATCATGCGTATCGCCACCTTGCCGCAGATGCCGGAACTTGCCGCGCTCCCTGCGTCGGCCGATCGGATGTTGCCGGCCCATAAACGCCCCGACACCATAATGATGGATGAACGACGCCGCCATGCATCCTTTCGACAACTTCTGTCGTATCTTCATGTAGAAGACCACCAAGTCGGAGCATCCCGCCATGAACCGCATAGCCAGCACCGCCGTGTTCGTTGCCGCCCTCGCCGGGAGCATGGTTGGCATCGCCACGCTCCTGCGCGAGAACAGCGTCGAAGCCGCTTCGACGCAGGCCGTATTCCGCATACCCGCCCCGACATTCCAAGCGCCCGTGGCAGGCAAGCGCGAAACCGCGGTCTTCGCGGGCGGGTGCTTCTGGGGCGTTCAAGGCGTATTCCAGCATGTCAAAGGCGTAAGTAGCGCGATATCGGGCTACGCGGGCGGCGACAGGAAAAGCGCGCAGTATGCAGTGGTCTCGCGCGGCGGCACCGGCCATGCCGAGGCGGTCAAGGTCACTTACGATCCCCGGCAGGTCAGCTATGGACAACTCCTGCATGTGTTCTTCTCGGTGGTCGCGGACCCTACGATGTTCAATGCGCAAGGGCCGGATCGCGGGACGCAGTATCGCAGCGCGCTGTTCCCTCAGTCGCCGGGCCAGCGCGAGACAGCCGAGCGGTACATAGCCCAACTAGGCAAAGCCGGGGCATGGAAGCGCCCGATCGTGACACGAGTGGAACCGTTCAAAGGCTTCTATGCAGCCGAAGCCTACCATCAGGACTACCTGACCCTGCACCCGGATTCGGCCTATATCCGCCGCAACGACCTGCCGAAGGTCGCCGCGCTGAAAGCAACCTTCCCTGCACTCTATCGCATCAATCCCGTTCTCGTATCCGGGCCCGGCACAAGTTCTGCGCAGGATCGTTGATGCTTCGGCGAAGCAGGGATGAGACCGGCGAATGCATGAAGCGAGTTCTGCGGCACGGTCGGAAAACCGGGCACTTCTGGTCTCGGCGATCCATCTTGCCGCCAGCGGCGATGCTGCCGGATTGCGCCGCGTCTACGATCTCACCTCCGCCAAGCTGTTCGGCATTTGTCTTCGCATCTGCGCGGACCGGGAAGCCGCGGAGGATGTGCTTCAGGATGTCTACGTGAAAGTCTGGAGACGGGCTGCGTCGTTCGACGACACTCGGGCCAGTCCCATAAGCTGGCTCGCCATGATCGCGCGCAACGCCGCCGTCGACTGGCGCCGGGCCGAACATCGCTATGACGCCATCCCCGATGAGGCGATGGCCGGAATAGCGGATGATGCGCCGCTCGCCGACGCGCTGATGGAAGGCGATCAGGAAAGACGCAGGCTGCTCGTGTGCCTCGAAGATCTTCCTAGCGAGCAGTCCGGGGCGATCCGCAGCGCATTCCTTCAGGGCCTGACCTACCAGCAACTGGCGGAGCGCAGCGATACACCGCTTGGCACGGTCAAGAGCTGGATCCGGCGTGGCATGCTCAGGCTGAAGGACTGCCTTGGCCATGGTTGACACGGCCGAAGAACCGAATCGCGGTGCTCTTGCCGCCGAACTCGCACTTGGGCTGCTGGAAGGAGAAGAGCGTGCGCAGGGCTTGCGCCTGTGCATCTCCAACCCTGCCTTCGCCCGGGAGGTGGAAGGATGGAGCACAAGGCTCGCGCCCCTGCTCGATACGCTGCCGCCCGGCCTGCCTTCGTCCCGGGTCTGGAATGCAGTCGCGGCGCGCATCGGTGACAAGCCGGAGAGACCCAGCCTGAACAGGCTGCGTGCCTGGCGCGCTGGCGCCCTGACCTCGGGAGCCATCGCGGCTGGGCTTGCCCTTTTCATAGTATCGCGTCCTATCGAGCCACCGGCACGCATTCCGATGGCCGTCTCGCAACTCACCGGGACCGGCGAGGCGCAGGTTCTCGCCATAAGCTACGATCCGCAGAAAGGTGTACTTCGGGTCGGCGCGCAGAAGACGCCCGGGGATGGCAAAGGCCCCGAGCTATGGGTCATTCCGCAGGATGGCGTCCCGCGCTCGCTGGGCATGATGACACACGAAGGAGGCGCGATGCCCGTCGATCCCGCAATGCGCCCGCTCCTTGCTGCAGACGCGACGCTGGCCATTACCATGGAAGATCCCACCACGGCTCCCCATGCCGCGCCGAGCGGCCTGCCGGTGATGACAGGAAAAATCTCGATCATCTGATTTCTTGCCGCATCCGGATCGGCGGGTGCTCCGTATCTTCGGGGCACTCCAAACACGAGAGTGCGCGAAAGAGGATGCCTGACATGCAAGCATTATCCCGCAAGTTCGCCTCCGGCCTCGCCGCCTCCCTGTTGCTCACTGGAAGCGTGGCCATTGCGGCCAAGAACCCGATGGTGGGCGGCGCCGCGATGTATTCGACCAAGGACATCATCGACAACGCCGTCAACTCCAGGGACCACACTACACTCGTCGCGGCGGTGAAGGCCGCCGGGCTTGTCGATACGCTCAAGGGACCCGGTCCGTTCACCGTCTTTGCGCCCACCAACGCCGCATTCGCCAAGCTGCCCAAGGGCACCGTGGATTCGCTGCTTGAGCCTGAAAACAAGGCGATGCTCACGAAAGTGCTGACCTACCACGTCGTCGCGGGCCGCATGACCGCAGCCGAGATCGCGGCCAACGCCAAGGCCCACGGCGGCAAGGCAATGCTGACGACCGTCGAGGGCGAGAAGTTGACGGCCTGGAAGGACAAGGCCGGAGGCTGGTGGCTTACTGACGCCAAGGGCGGCAAGGCGAAGATCACCATCGCCAACGTCATGCAGTCGAACGGTGTCATCCACGTGGTCGATACCGTGCTGATGCCCTGACCACAGGAGCAACGACACATGGGGCTTGTGGGTTGTTGGCCCGCAACCCCATGTATCGCCTGCACACTCTCAGCCGACAGGATTTGCGAGGCGATGACTTCGAACGTTTTCTCACTGAACCGCCGTGCGTTTACGTCGACGCTGTTTGTTACGGGTGCCGTCGTACTGGCCGGTGGCGCCGCGATCGCCGCTCCGGCGACAGGTCTCAGCCTGCCGGACGCGGAATGGCGCCGACGGCTGTCCCCTCAGGCCTATGCGGTGCTGCGACAGGGGAGTACCGAGCGTCCCTATTCAAGCCCTCTTCTGAAGGAGCACCGCAAGGGCCGCTTCCTATGCGCGGGCTGCGACCTGCCGCTGTTCTCCTCCTCCACCAAGTTCGATAGCGGGACGGGCTGGCCCAGCTTCTGGAACCATTTCCCCCGCGCGGTGAAGATCGTCACCGATCGCTCCATGGGCATGGTCCGCAAGGAAGTCCGCTGCACCCGTTGCGACGGTCATCTTGGCCATGTCTTCGATGACGGGCCGCCGCCTACCGGGCTACGGTACTGCATGAATGGTGCTGCGCTGGCATTCCGGCCCGCCTGACGCGCGCGACCGGGATGGTCAGGTGCGCGGTCGGAATGGCCAGGCCGTGACGCGCGCCGCCCATAACGGCCACCAGATGAGCACCGGCTGCAACGCAAGGCGTGGTATGTGGTACGCAAGCCCGAGACCATGCTCAGGCCTCGCAAGATCGAGCAGCATGTGCTGAACGTTCGCCGGCCATACGCACAAGGCATGAGCTGCAAGCCCCCAGGCTGCAGTTGAGCGCAGTCGGCACGACCAAGGTTGCCCGATGCCAACGGCGCCAAAGATCTCCGCAATACCGGTTAGAATGACGACTGAGGTAGGCGCAGGAACCCAATCCGGGACGATAGCGACGAATGGCGCCGGAACAATCAAATGCAGAACACCGGCTACAGCATATAGCACAGCCAAGACTGTACAGGAAATTATCCGAATGTTCATTGCGGATCCGGGTCGAGCCCGATGCGTTGCCGAGGATCACCAGTTGGTCCGATGCGGTTACCGCCGCATTTACGTCGAGACGAAGCGCAGCATCGCCCCGACCGACATAGTCGCCGCTCAGGGTCAGCAAATCACCAACTTTGCCATCGCCGAGGTCGATCACGCCGCTGTTCTCGAAGCGCTCCAGCCCGTTGATGGTCGCCTTGCCGCCCGTCAGACGAACAAGGCCGCTGTTGCGTACGACGTCGATGCCCGCACCGAAGTCGCATACATTGTCGCCCGTGCCGTGGATTGATCCGACATCGACCCGGACGTTTCCGCCGATGACCATTTCGATTCCGTTCCCGCCCAAGCCTTCAAGGCTGATGCTACCAGCATTGATATTGATCGCCCCGATCGCGTTCTGCGCGATGATGCCCGATACACCATCGCCGCTGACGGTCACAGAACCGACGTTGATCATTTCGTTACCCCAAGCTGAAGCCGCCAGGATGCCCCCGTGTACATGCCGGGTGCTTCCACCTGCGTGGTTACGCTGGCGAGGTCGATAACCAGATCACCCTGCGCTTCTGCGAAGACCCCGAAACCATCCTTGCTGTTGATCGAGGCACCAGAGCCGTCGATCCACAGAGATCCGCCCGAGCCGATCGTCGAGATCGCCATGAGCGCCGTCTTTCCGGCGACAGTATCCAGCGACAGGCCCGGTTCGAGATGGACGACGAGGTTGCCCGCTTCGTCGTAGCGGATTCCATCATCATAGGGACCGCCGTCCACTGTGCAGGTCACTTCGCCATCGACGAGACCGCAGGCATCCTGGGTAGCAGCAACTACAGGGGTAGCACACAGCATAATCGCCATGGCGCCGACACTGACGGAGCCGAGTTGCAGGCCGGTTCGATGGAGTTTCATTTTTCGTGTTTTCCTCCCCTGGGATCGTATGACGGAAGGAAGACACCACGCCTCGGACATACCCGTACCGGGATTGCGAATTTTTGTTACGCGTCGAGATGGATTGTTGCGCTCTACAGATACAAATCCCCGGGGAACCAGCGGAAAAATGCGCGGTTGAAAATCTTTGCCACCCTTCAGTGGCAGGCCAATAAATGTGCAGGCAAACTGCAGAGATCATCTTGGCCGCCTTCGTGGCATGACGCCTCACCAATGCGACCCAAAGCATAGCGAGGAAAATATTTCAGCACGCTGTGCCATCGCTGATTTGATCACCCGGCAATCTGGTTTTTTCCGACAATCACCGTGATGCAGTCCATCACCAGAGTTGCTGCGAGACGCATCAGAAAATCGATCGCGAACAGTTCAACAGCGGGACAATCCGCATCCTCCTGCGTCAGGTTCGTTGGCACTCATGGAAAGGTAGCGTCCCCGATACCGATGGGAGTGATTTTTTCGAACCCTACGAAATCACTGGTCGTGAAGAATAAATGCGGACAATCCGCACGCACGGTGCCATGCCTCTCCCAACGCGGACAACATCGGGCGCTTCATGGACCTCAAGGAAGAAGACATCCTCGGCGAGCGGATCGAGGATCACTGGTACTATCGTGCCAAGCTGAAGGCGGTCCTGCACGATCTGGACAGCATCCCGTTCGAAAGCGTGCTGGATGTCGGGGCAGGATCGGGCTTCTTCTCGCGTCGCATCCTTGCCGCCACGCAGGCTCGCGAGGCGACTTGCGTCGATCCCAATTATCCTGCTGAAACCGAAGAGACGGTCGCGGGCAAGGCCCTGCGCTTCCGCCGCAGCGTGGAAGCCACGCCGGCAGATCTCGTGCTCATGATGGACGTCATCGAGCATGTGCCGGACGACGTGGCTCTGGTACGCGAATATGCGGCGCAGGCGGCATCGGGCACGCATTTCCTCGTCACGGTCCCCGCCTTCATGTGGCTGTGGAGCGGTCATGACGTATTCCTAGAGCATTATCGCCGGTACACCCTCCCCGGATTGGCCGGAGTTCTGGGCAAGGCCGGGCTGGAGATGGTGCACGGGCACTATTTCTTCGGAGCCGTACTCCCCATGGTCGCGGCCGTCCGCGGCTGGAAACGACTGACCGAAAAAGGAAAGCCTGCCACCAGCGACATGAAGCCCGTGAGCAGGCCGATCAATGACGCGCTATTCGGCCTCAGTGCGCTGGAAGTGTCGCTTATGCGGCTGAACCGGCTGGGCGGCACAAGCGTCTTTGCGCTGGCCCGAAAGGCCTGAGTGCGGCGCTAACGGTCAACCTACGGCAAGGCGGACGGACTTTTCCATTTCCAGCCGGTTGCGCCCCTTCGCCTTGGCCACAAACAGCGCCATCTCGGCCCGCTCAATAGTAGAATCGAGCGTGCCGCCGATGTTCGCCACGCTGGCGCTGACGGTCATGGCGAAGTGGCTGGCACCGACCGTCTGCTTGAGCTCGGCGAGCGTGGTTACCACCCGGCGACATATGGCCTCCGCCTCGGCAGGGGTAACGCGCGGGAGGATCACCGCGAACCGCTCCGACCCGATGCGCGAGATGATGTCCTCCGTCCGCAGGAGTTCGCGCAACAGGTCAGCGAACACCGTGAGCACCTCGTCGCCGACGCTCTGGCCGTACTGCATGTTGATGGTGCGGAAGAAATCGATGCTGAACAGGCCAAGACACCCGTCCATCCGCGCTTCCAGCATGTGCTCCAGCATCGAGATGAAGGCCGTGCGGTTGGTGAGCCCGGTCAGCGGATCGGTGTAAGTCGCAGTGAAGAGCCGTTCGCTGAGCGAGCGCATCTCGTCCACGTTGCGCATTACGCCCAGCACGCCATACGGGGCGCCGTCATGGCGCAGGAGTGCCCGCAGTCGCAGTTCGAACCAGCGCTTGCGTTCGTCGCGGGTCAGCGCGGGAAATTCGATCCAGTCGACATCCTCGCCCGCCATCGCCCGTGCATGAGCGCGAGCGATCTGCTGCTTCGCCTCCGGCGCCACGAGATCGAGGATGTGCGGACCGACCAGCGCCGCGCCATCGCGCGCGGCTTCTTCGGCACCGAGTTCGGCGATGCCCGAGGTCGCGTGGACGATGAAACCCTTGGGGTCGGTCTTCAGGATGACGTCCGTCGTGCTCTCCGCGAGCATGCCGTAGAGGACCGAGCTTTCCTGGAATGTAAAGTTCATGCCCATGCCGACTACTTCCCGGATGCTGCCTCGACCGCCCTTCAGCGGCCCACATGACCGCCTCGAATCCGCCCTAGAAGCTTTTAGTAAAACACTCCGGAGATAAAATTAATATCATTAACCAAATTTCTTTGCGCCTCAATTTTTTGATATTAGTTTTGTTATATAACCAACTTAATCATCATTGTTATTTGTGAAGAATTTACCATTCAATTCATTTACTGAAAGCGCAAACGCGGTCTGCAATTTATTAGAGCGCCACAACAGCACAGAAACTGCCGTGCGGATCGAATCAGAGTTCGATCATGATCCGAACCTTCTCCGGCGTCGTCTCGACGGCGGCGGCAATCTGATCGCGACAGCGGGATATC
Source organism: Novosphingobium kaempferiae (assembly GCF_021227995.1). Taxonomy (NCBI): domain Bacteria; kingdom Pseudomonadati; phylum Pseudomonadota; class Alphaproteobacteria; order Sphingomonadales; family Sphingomonadaceae; genus Novosphingobium; species Novosphingobium kaempferiae. Next base: position 1,596,492 of record NZ_CP089301.1, on the reverse strand, counting down.
AGCTCGGACAGGCCTGGCACGGTGCGGCTCGGCCGCAGTTCCGCCACTTCGACCCCAAGCGCTTCCGCGATGGCGTCGATGCGCTCTTCGATCGGACGCGCCCGCCCCTGCTCCCATGCCCAGACCGTCGGCTTGCTGACGCCGAGGCGGTTGGCCAGTTCGCCCTGCGTCAGTCCGCGCAGTTTGCGCAGGCGATGGAGGCGCTCGCCAAGGCTCTCACCTCCGATGGCGCCCGGACCTGCCGGAGCCGGGGCCGCACCAAGGCCAAGCTCGGTCTGCACGGCGCTGCGAAGCTGGGCCGCGCGCAGGGTGGCGCTCGGGATCGGTGTGATGAAGGCACAGCCGTAAAGCTTGCCGCTGGCCCATATCACCTTCGCACGCGAATGCGGCGCGTCGGGCAGATCGAGTTCAATCGTCTCGCCGATCTCCAACTCGACCTGGCTTTCCAGCAGCACGCCGGTTTCGGAGAAATTATGCAGGACCACCGGGGTATGCTGGCCGGATTCCAGCGCGCCTTGCGTCTCAAGAAGCAGTCGACGACGCTCCGCACGAGGACGCCCGACGACTTCGTCTGCTTCGAAATGAGCCGCAATGGCCATGCACCACCTCCATTTGGTGAAGCAAACGTCCATTGGTTCGGTTAAAATTTGGTTAGGACGCGGGTTAATGATGCACCGCAAAAGCTTTTTATTTTCATCCAACCCGTGTGATCTCACCGACCATAAAGCTCCCCTTACCCCCCACAAAGCCATTCTGGCTGGCATGGGAACGCGCTCAGGCCCATCTGCGCCTGACCATGGCACAGAGTCGCGATCCCAAAGCCCCCCGAGTGGGCACAGTCTATCTCGTCGGCGCAGGCCCCGGCGATCCGGACCTGCTGACGCTGCGCGCCGCGCGCCTGCTGATGAGCGCCTCGATCGTCGTGCATGACGGCCTCGTCGATCCCGCGATCCTTTCCATGGCACGCCCGACCGCGCGGCTGATCTCCGTCGCCAAGGCCCGCTCGCGCCACACCATGAAGCAGGAGGAGATCAACGCCCTCCTCGTGCGCGAGGCGCTGGCCGGCAACGATGTCGTGCGGCTGAAGGGCGGCGATCCCTTCGTGTTCGGCCGTGGCGGCGAGGAAGCGGAAGCCTGCAAGGCGGCGGGCGTGCGCGTGGAAGTCGTGCCCGGCATCTCCTCGGCACTCGGCGCATCGGCCGCCGCGCAGATCCCGCTGACCCACCGCGACCATGCCTCGATCGTCAGCTTCGTGGCGGGCCAGTGCAAGGGCCTATCCGACCAGGACTGGTCCGGGCTTGCGGGCAAGGGCCGCACGCTGGTGATCTTCATGGGCATCGCCACCGCCGCGCAGATTTCTGACAAGCTCATCGCCGACGGCCTTGCGCCCGACGTGCCGGTGGCTGTGATCGAGAAGGCGACGCGCGCCGACATGCGCGTGCTGCGCAGCCCGCTCGCCGGACTTGCTCATCTGGTGGAGATCGAAAGGGTGCAAAGCCCCGCGCTTATCGTTATCGGCTCCGTGACCGCGGAAGCGGACAACACCATTCGCGCCGTGGCGCTGGAGGCAGTACAGTGAAGATCCTGACGGGCAACGACCTGAAAAGCGGAGCCGTCGTCTGGTGGACCGGCGTCAGCTGGTCGCTCGACGTGAACGACAGCGCCGACGTGGGCGATCATGGCGCCGCGATCATCGCGCGCGAGGAAGGCGTGCAGAACGTCTTCGCGGCCTACGTCGTCGATGGCGAGAAGACCGAAGAGGGCGTGCGTCCCGCGCATATCAAGGAGCGCATCCGCGCCTTCGGTCCGACCGTGCGCCTCGATCTGACGCTCAAGCCTTCCGATCCCGACGCTCTGAACTGGGTGATCTGATGTACAAGTATGACGAATACGACCAGCAGATGGTCGATGTGCGGGTCGAGGAATTCCGCGATCAGGTCCGTCGCCGCATTTCCGGCGATCTGACCGAAGACCAGTTCAAGCCGCTGCGCCTGCAGAACGGCCTGTACCTCCAGCTGCACGCCTACATGCTGCGCGTGGCGGTGCCCTACGGCACGCTGAACTCCACGCAGATGCACCTGCTGGGCGACATCGCGGACAAGTACGACCGTGGCTATGGCCACTTCACCACCCGCCAGAACATCCAGTACAACTGGATCAAGCTGGAAGAGACGCCCGACATCCTCGCCGAGTTGGCGAAGGTGGAGATGCACGCGATCCAGACCAGCGGGAACTGCATCCGCAACATCAGCTCGGATCAGTTCGCCGGTGCCGCAGCCGACGAGATCATCGACCCGCGCCCTTATGCGGAGCTGCTGCGCCAGTGGTCCAGCTTCCACCCGGAATTCCTGGTGCTGCCGCGCAAGTTCAAGATCGCCGTCATCGCATCCGAAAAGGACCGCGCGGCGATGCGTCTGCACGATATCGGCATCAAGATGGTCCGCAACGATGCGGGCGAGATCGGCGCGCAGTTCTACGCCGGTGGCGGCATGGGCCGCACCCCGATGATCGCGCCGCTGATCCGCGAATTCGTGCCGCTGGACCAGCTCATCACGTTCTCCGAGGCGTGCCTTCGCGTCTACAACCGCTATGGCCGCCGCGACAACAAGTACAAGGCGCGCATCAAGATCCTCGTCCATGAACTGGGCCGTGACGAATACGTCCGCCAGGTCGAGGAGGAGTTCGCCCACCTGCTGACCCAGCCGATCGAGCCGCCGCTTGCCGAGCTGGAGCGCATCAAGGCGCACTTCGTCGAGCCCGCCTTCGAGACCGGCCTTTCGGACGATCTGGACCTGACCGATCCCGACTTCCGCCTCTGGGTGGAGCGCAACACCACCGCGCACAAGCAGCCGGGCTACGTCATCGCGACGGTGAGCCTCAAGCCCGTGGGCGGCATTCCCGGCGACGCCTCGGCCGACCAGATCCGCCTGATGGCAAAGCTGGGCCGTGAATACTCCTTCGACGAACTGCGCGTGACCCATGCCCAGAACATCGTCCTGCCGCATGTGAAGAAGGCGGACCTCTACACCGTCTGGCAGGCGCTGGACGAAGCGGGCCTCGCCACCGCCAACCTCGACACCGTGGGCGACATCATCGCCTGCCCCGGCCTCGACTACTGCTCGCTGGCGAACGCCCGCTCGATCCCGGTCGCGCAGAAGATCTCCGAGCGGTTCGGCTCGGCGCAGAAGCAGGCGGAGATTGGTGAGCTGAAGCTCAAGATCTCGGGCTGCATCAACGCCTGCGGCCACCACCACGCGGGCCACATCGGCATCCTCGGCGTCGACAAGAAGGGCCTGGAAAACTACCAGCTCCTGTTCGGCGGCAGCGAGGGTGCGGACACCTCGCTCGCAAAGATCATCGGCCCCGGTTTCACCGAGGATGGCGTGGTCGACGCGATCGAAAAGGCCACCGAAGTCTATCTCGCCAACAAGCAGGGCGAGGAGCGCTTCCTCGACACCTATCGCCGTATCGGCATGGACCCGTTCAAGGAGGCCATCTATGGTTGACGTCCAGTTCCGCTTCCGTGACGACGAGGCCGTCAACGATCCCGCCGTCACCGTGGATGCGTTCTCCGAACAGTCCAACGCCACCGCCGTGCGCATCGAGCCGGGCGACGACGCCCGCGATCTGCTGCCGCATCTCGACCGTATCTCGCTGGTGGAAGTCAATTTCCCCGCGTGGACGGACGGTCGCGGCTATTCATCGGCCCGCATCCTGCGCGAAGCGGGATACGAAGGCGAGATCCGCGCGGTCGGCGATGTCGTGATCGACATGCTGCGCCACCTGCGCCGCTGCGGTTTCGATGCCTTCGCGCCCGAAAAGGCGCTCAACCCCGCTGACGCGAAGAACGCCTTCGAACGGTGGGACAACGTGTACCAGGCAACCGTCGTGGACGGCCGCCAGGCCATCTGGGCCAAGCGCCACCCCGCCTGAACGGGAGCGTAAGTCCAAGGGCCAGAAGGGATATCCCTATGTTCCGTACCGAAGCTGAAAACGAAGACCGTATCAGAGACCGCATCGACACGTCCGCCCGGTTCACCGAGGCGGACGCGGTGCGGCTCAACCGCCTGTTCCGCGGCACCGACACGAGCGAGATGCTCGAAACGCTGCTGAACGAACGAATGGCGGGCGATGTGGCGATCGTGTCCAGCTTCGGTGCGGAAAGCGCCGTCCTGCTCCACCTCGTCGCGAGCGTGGACCCGAACGTGCCGGTGCTGTTCCTCGAAACCGGCAAGCACTTCCCGGAGACGCTGGCCTATCGCGACACGCTGATCGCGCGCCTCGGCCTGACGAACCTCATCAACCTGACGCCCGACGCGGCGGAGATCGCCAAGAAGGACGAGAACGGCCTGCGCTGGTCATTCGATCCCGACGGCTGCTGCGAGATCCGCAAGGTCAAGCCGCTGGCCAAGGCACTGGCGCACTACGACGCCTCGTTCACCGGGCGCAAGTCGTTCCAGGCCGCGACCCGCTCGCACCTGCCGCGCTTCGAGATCGACACCACCGACGCGCAGGGTCGCCTCAAGATCAACCCGCTGATCGACTGGTCGGCGGAGCGTCTGGCCGAATACATCGCCGAGCATGACCTGCCCCCGCACCCGCTGGTGGCGGAAGGGTATCCCTCGATCGGCTGCATGCCCTGCACCAGCAAGGTCGCGCCGGGCGAAGACCCGCGTTCGGGCCGCTGGAAGGGCTGGGACAAGACCGAGTGCGGCATCCACGTCCCCGGCAGCGACGACAAGAGCGGCCCCGCCAGCGAACTGCCCCCGGGCTTCGATCCGGTCTTCTGAACCGGCACAGGCATGGTAGACTTGCCGGGTCGGGCACACACCCGACTCCGGAGAACTTGCCATGCGCCTGTTCGGGATTCTTGCCGCTTCGCTGATCGCCTTCCCCGCCCTTGCGCAGGATGAGGGTAGTCTGCGTCAGGCCGATGCCGCCCAGCATCAGGCCGCCCGCACTCGCGACGCTGACGCGCTCGACGCCATGATGCACCAGGCATTCGCCGTGAACTCCCCCGAAGGCGAGATCTGGTCGCGCGAGCGAACGCTGGCGCTCTGGCGCAACCGGGGCATCGGCCACGACCGCTTCGACCGTTTCGTCGAGAACGTGTCGCTCGACGGCAATGTCGGCGTAGTGGCGGGGCGGGAGATCGTCCAGCCCTCCACCGACAGCATCGCGGGCAAACGCCGCGCCGACGGCGGGCAGCCGGTCGAACGGCGCTTCACCAACGTGTGGCTATGGAAGGACGGTCGCTGGTGGTTCTTCGCCCGCCACGCCAACGAAAAAGTGGCGAAGTAGGCGGTCAGGTTCGTCCGTCAGCGCTGCTTCTTGGTGATCGCCGCGTTGAAGTCGGGATCCTTCTTGGCCACCCAGTCGACGAACTTGCGCACGTTGGGGTGGAGCAGCAGGCCCTCCACGTCCATGCCGTGGCGCTGCAGTTCGGAATTGGTGAAGTTGGCGATCAGCGTCTGCTGGCAGATCGGGTGCATCGGCACCACGTCGCGCCCGCCCCGACTCTTGGGCACGGGATGATGCCACACGATCGTCTGGCCGGTGGGTCGCCCGCACAGCCAGCAGGGCACGGGCTCTGCCGGGGTTTCCTCTTCCTCGACATGCAGGTCTTCGCGGGGACCATGCTTGGAATACTTACGGGCCATGGGTCTGCCTGAATTGCCTGAAATCGCCCCGGCCTCTACAGCGCCTGCCTTCGCGACACCATAGCCCGCCACGCGCCAACCCGGCGACAACCGCCGGCGATGCAGGTTATTCACAGCAGCGTTGCGTAATTTGCACGGCTCACCGGGTAGCCGTGATACGCAAACGTTTCTATGTTGCAACGCAACATGACTCAGCACAGTTCAGCCCCCAGCCGCGCGACCCACCCCGCGCTCGTCATCCTTGCCCTTGCAATGGGTGCCTTCGCCATCGGTACCACCGAATTCGCGGCGATGAGCCTCGTCCCCTTCTTCGCCCGCGACCTCGGCCTGACCGAGCCACAGGCAGGCCACGCCATCAGCGCCTATGCACTGGGCGTCGTCGTGGGCGCACCGGTGATCGCGGTGCTGGCAGCCAAGCTGGAACGGCGCAAGCTGCTGATCGGCCTCATGGGCGTCTTCGCCATCGGCAACGGGCTGTCGGCGCTCGCCGCCAACTATCCGCTGCTGCTGCTGTGCCGCTTCGTCAGCGGCCTCCCGCATGGCGCCTACTTTGGCATCGCCGCGCTCGTCGCCGCCTCGATGGTGCCCGCCAACAAGCGCACGCAGTCGGTGGCGATGGTGATGTCGGGCCTCACCGTCGCGACCATCATCGGCGTTCCCGCCGCCAACTGGCTGGGTCAGGCGCTTGGCTGGCGCAGCGGCTTTGCGGTCGTGTCGGTGCTCGCCATCACGACGATGGCGCTGGTCGCGCTCTACGCCCCGCGCCAGCCTGCTGACGCCGCCGCCAGCCCCCTGCGCGAACTTGGTGCGCTGCGCCGCCCGCAGGTGCTGCTGACGCTCCTCACCGGCGCGATCGGCTTCGGCGGCCTGTTCTGCGTCTACACTTACGTCGCCTCGACCATGATCGAGGTTACGCACGTCTCCGAGCAGTTCGTCCCTGCCGTGCTCGCCATCTTCGGCATCGGTATGACCGCGGGCAACCTGTTCTGGGCCTGGATCGCCGACCGCGCACAGACCAAGGCAGCCATCGGCGCGCTGCTGTTCAGTGCGGCCTCGCTGGCGCTGTTCTCGCTGATGGCGGGCAATATCGTGACGCTGTGCATCGTCGTGCTGCTGATCGGCTTCGGCGGTGGCCTCGGCACGGTGCTGCAGACGCGCCTGATGGACGTTGCGGGCGATGCGCAGGCACTAGCGGCAGCGGCGCATCACAGCGCCTTCAACATGGCCAATGCGCTCGGCCCATGGCTTGGCGGCATGGCCATCGCGGCAGGCTACGGCCTGACCTCGACCGGCTGGATCGGCGCATGCCTCGCGCTGGCGGGCCTGGCGATCTTCCTCGTCACGATATCGCTGCACAAGCGGGACGCGGCGATGAGCGCCTGCCCCGCCTGACCGTTCAGGCGTCCAGCCTGCGCTCCAGATGCATGTGGACGGCGTCTGCGGTCGTATCGAGTTCGGACACGAAGTAGTTCTCGACCGGGATGTCGTCCTCGAACAGCGGCGCTCCGTTGCCGAGGGTGCGGGATACCACGCGCAGCCAGATCTCGTCCGCATCGCTGGACCGCAGCGCCGCCCGCATGGCGCCGCCCTCTCCCACGACCAGCACCGCCTTGTCACCGGCCGCTTCCTGAGCCGCGGCGAAGGCGGCGGTGTAGCCGGTCATGAAATGGAACACCCCTCGCGCGGGAATAGCGGAAGGCGCATCCGTCACCACGAAGACCGGGGTCTTCGCCGGATAGGCATCCTCGATCCAGCCGGTGTCGGCGGAGAGTTCGAACGAACGGCGGCTCATGACCACCGCGCCGCACACCTCGTCCAGCCGACCTGACAGGCCGGAACCATGGAGATCAGCGGCGGAGACAACACTCCTGCCGCGAGCGTCAGCCCAGAACCCATCGAGGCTCGAGGCCGCATCGACGATCAGTCTGCCCATATCCTTACTCCCGCCTGCATTCTAACGGAACACGGTGTGGTCGCAACGGCGCAAAGCTTGGACTTTCGTATAGGTTTCCGAGATTCAACCCCATTGTTGCCCATTTGCGACAGCGGGAGCGCTGGCGCACGACGAGGCGAACGAGAATACGTTATATTACGGTAGTTTGTCAGCCGATCATCATGAGGCTGGCATTGCCGCCCGCCGCCGTCGTGTTGACCGAAGTCGACACTTCCTCCAGCAAACGCGCGCAATTCGGCCCTGCGCCCTGCTCGTCCCAGCGATAAACCGGCACGATCGGGCCAGACAACTGCGCCGCCGAGTCGCAAGCGGAACGGACGGCCTGTGCGTCGCCCTCGACCAGGCAGGCGGCGAAGACTTCGGCCGGATCAGCCGCAAAGCGCGCCGCGATCGCCGCTGGAAGCCCGCGAGGCAGCGCCATACCCTCCACCGTTGCGACGTTGCCGGTGGCGAGAACGGCGGCCATCTGGCCGATGAGCCCTGCATGCGTCGTCGGCCGCAGTAGCACTCGACCGCGCGGATGCAGCGCATAGACATTGCGCTCACCCACCGGCCCCGGGAGCAGGATTTCCATACCGAGCGCCGAATTCCGACCCAGTTCCCGGGCAGAGGCGCCCAGCGGGCTTTCGCCCTGACCGTCCAGCCATTCGGCGAACTTCGTCAGCAGTGCCGGGGCTTCGCCCGAGGCCGCCAAAACGGCCGGAGCCTGCTGCACCAGACGCCCGAGATAGAGCGGCCCGCCCGCCTTCGGGCCGGTGCCCGAAAGCCCGCGTCCGCCGAATGGCTGGACGCCGACGATGGCGCCGATGGTGTTGCGGTTGACGTAGAGATTGCCCGCCCGGATCGCGCCCGTCACCCGCGCCACCGTCTCGTCGAGGCGGGTGTGCAGGCCAAAGGTCAGGCCGTAGCCGGTGGCGTTGATGCTTTCGATCAGCGCGTCGAGGCCATCGCGGCGGAAGCGCACGACATGCAGGACCGGGCCGAAAACCTCGCGTTCCAGCTGGTCTATCGAAGCAATCTCGATGATCGTGGGGGCGACGAAAGTGCCGCGCGCAGTCTCCTCGCCCAGCGCGACCTGCTCGACGCGGCAGCCCTTGGCGCGCATCGTTTCGATGTGGCGCACGATGTTCGCCTGCGCCCCGGCGGTGATGACGGGGCCGATGTCGATGGCGAGGCGCTCCGGATTCCCGACTTTCAGTTCCGCGAGTGCGCCCTTGAGCATCGTCAGCGTGCGGTCGGCGACGTCTTCCTGCAGGCACAGCACGCGCAGCGCCGAGCAGCGCTGGCCGGCGCTGTCGAAGGCGGAGGCAATGACGTCGGCCACGACCTGCTCGGCCAGCGCGGAGCTGTCGACGATCATGGCGTTCTGGCCGCCGGTCTCCGCAATCAGCGGAATCGGGCGGTTTTCCGCCGAAAGTCGCGTCGAAAGCTGGCGTTGGATGAGGCGCGCGACTTCGGTGGAGCCGGTGAACATCACCGCGCAAACCTGCGGCGCGGCGACCAGCGCAGCGCCGAGTTCGCCTGCTCCCGGCATCAGTTGAAGCGCATCGGCGGGGACGCCCGCTTCGTGCAGGATACGCACCGCTTCGGCGGCGATCAGCGGGGTTTCCTCGGCGGGCTTGGCCAGAACCGGGTTCCCCGCCACCAGCGCCGCAGCCACCTGCCCCGCGAAAATGGCCAGAGGGAAGTTCCACGGAGAGATGCACACAACTGCACCTAGCGGTGCCTGAGCGACACCGAAGGTATCCCGAGCCTGCTGTGCGTAATACCGCAGGAAGTCGATCGCCTCCCGAACCTCGGCGATGGCGTTGGCGGCGGACTTGCCCGCCTCGCGCATGGCAAGACCCATCAGCGGACCCATGCGCGCCTGCATCAGATCGGCGGCGCGTTCCAGCATGGCGGCGCGTTCCGCGACCGGGACCGTGCTCCAGTTCGAGGCGGCGGCACGAGCGACGGCGGCGGCGGCATGTTCGGGCGCGAGTTCGACCACGGTGCCGACCACGTCGTCATGATCGGCGGGGTTGCGGACCGGCTGGCCCTCCCCTTCCACGCCCTCGGGCGCGGCGCGCCATGCGACCTTCGCGGACTCGACCAGCGCCTGCGCGAGCGCGGCCAGCGCGGGCTCGTCGGTGAGGTCGATGCCGTCCGAGTTGCGGCGGTCGGGATAGAGACCGGCGGGCGCCGCGATCAGGTCATGCCGCGCGCCGGGGCTGGGCATGGCGCGCACCACCTCGACCGGATCGGCGACCATAGATTCCACCGGCACCGCAGGATCGGCGATGCGGTTGACGAACGAGGAATTCGCCCCGTTCTCCAGCAGGCGGCGCACCAGATAGGCGAGCAGCGTCTCGTGCGTGCCGACCGGCGCATAGATGCGGCAGGGGCGGTCCAGCTTGTCCTTGCCCACCACCAGCGAATAGAGGGGCTCGCCCATGCCGTGGAGGCACTGGAACTCGTACTGGCCGACAGCAAAGTCCGGTCCGGCAAGCTGGTAGATCGTCGCCAGCGACTGCGCATTGTGCGTCGCGAACTGCGGGAACACCGCATCCGGCGCCGCCAGCAGCTTCTTCGCGCAGGCGACATAGGCGACGTCGGTATGGACCTTGCGCGTGTAGACCGGGAAGTCGGCGAGGCCGTCCACCTGTGCACGCTTGATCTCCGCATCCCAGTAAGCGCCCTTGACCAGCCGCACCATGATCCGACGTCCGGCGCGGCGGGCAAGATCGACGATCCAGTCGATCACGAAGGGGCAGCGCTTGCCGTAAGCCTGGATCACGAAGCCGAGGCCGTTCCAGCCCGCCAGATCCGGGTCGAGCGCCAGGCTTTCCAGCAGGTCGAGCGAGAGTTCGAGGCGATCGGCCTCCTCCGCGTCGATGTTGAAGCCGATGTCGTAGCCCTTGGCCATCAGCGCCAAGGCCTTCACGTCGGGCAGCAGTTCGCCCATGACGCGCTCCGCCTGCGCACGGGCATAGCGCGGGTGCAGGGCGGACAGCTTGATCGAGATGCCCGGCCCCTCGTAGATACCTTTACCAGCAGACGCCTTGCCGATGGCGTGGATCGCGTTCTCGTAATCGGCGTAGTAGCGCTTGGCGTCGGCGGCGGTCGTCGCCGCCTCGCCCAGCATGTCGTAGCTGTAGCGGAAGCCCTTCGCCTCCAGTTCGCGGGCGCGCTTCACTGCCTCGTCGATGGTCTCGCCGGTGACGAACTGCTCGCCCATCATGCGCATCGCAAGGTCGACGCCGCGCCGGATCACTGGCTCACCGGCGCGCGCGACAAGGCGGGTGAGCGCCGCGCCAAGACCCTTGTCGTCCACCGAGCCGACCAGCTTGCCGGTTACGACGAGGCCCCAGGTCGCCGCGTTGACGAACAGCGACTTGCCGCCGCCCAGATGCGCGCCCCAGTCGCCATCGGCGATCTTGTCGCGGATCAGCGCGTCGCGGGTGTCGTTGTCGGGGATGCGCAGCAGCGCCTCGGCAAGGCACATCAGCGCCACGCCTTCCTGGCTGGACAGCGCATATTCCTGCACCAGCCCCTCGACGCCGGTGCCCTTGTGGTTGGCACGCAGCGTGGTGACGAGCGCGGTCGCCGTCTCGCGCACGGCCCTTCCCGTCTGCGCATCCAGCGTCGCCGCGTCGAGCAGCGGCGCAAGGCACTCGGCCTCGTCGCGGCGGCGGGCATCGGCGATGGCCTGACGCAGCGGCGACATGGGACGGACGGCGGGGGCGAACTGGGCGAAGGGCGTGCTCATGGCCGCGATGCTATCCGATTCCCGCTTGTCGATCTGCCTTTTCAGAGCCACAGAATGATCCGATCCGACTTATTATCGGCATTCTTCAAGGTGAATTGCATGGCCAAGGCCAATCAGCCGGTCGATCTGGACGACCTCGACCGCAAGATCATCGCCGTGCTGCGGGCCGACGGGCGGATCACCGTGACCGATCTCGCCAAGGCGGTCGGCATGTCGAAGACGCCGTGTCAGGTGCGGCTGCGGCGGCTGACCGAGACCGGCGTGATCCGGGGCTTTCGCGCCGTGGTCGATCCCGCCAGCCTCGGCCTCGATCACGTCGCCTTCGCCGAGGTCAAGCTGTCCGACACCCGCGAGAGCGCGCTGACCGAGTTCAACCGCGCCGTGCGCCGCATTCCCGAGGTGGAGGAATGCCACATGATCGCCAGCAGCTTCGATTATCTTCTCAAGGTCCGCACCGCCGACATCCGCCGTTACCGCGTGGTGCTGGGCGAGAAGATCTCCAGCCTCCCGCATGTCGCCAGCACCTCCACGTTCGTGGCGATGGAGACGGTGAAGGACGCCTCAAGCTGATCGCTGCGGCGGTGATGGGGGCGGGCGCGTTGACCTGGGTCGCCCTACCCATAGGGTAAGAACAAGGCATCAATCTTCGTCATTGCGAGCGAAGCGAAGCAATCCTGGACAGCTCCACAAGGCTCCGGATTGCTTCGCTTCGCTCGCAATGACGAAATGATTGGCCAAATGGGGAGAACTTGCATGGCCGATCAGCCACCCGTCGCCATCGTGACCGGCGCCAGCCGCGGCGCGGGGCGCGGCATTGCCGTCGCGCTCGGCTCGCACGGTTGCACGGTCTACGTCACCGGCCGCTCGCAGAAGGAAGGCGACGCCTCCATGCCGGGCACCATCCACGCCACCGCGCGCGAAGTGACCGAAGCCGGAGGGCACGGCATCGCGGTCGCCTGCGACAGCGGCGACGACGCGCAGGTGGCGGCGCTCATCGCGCAGGTCATCGCCGAGCAGGGCCGCATCGACATCCTCGTCAACAACGCTTGCGCCGTGCTCGACAGCCTCAGCGCGCCGGGGCAGTTCTGGGAAAAGCCGGTGGAGATCGGCAACATGATCTCGGTCGGCGTGCGGAGCGGCTTCGTGACGAGCTGGCACGCGGCGCGCCACATGGCGAAGCAGGACAAAGGACTGGTGCTGTTCACCTCCTCGCCCGGATCGATGCACTACTGCTTCGGCCCGGCGTATGGCGCGCACAAGGCGGGGCTGGACAAGATGGCCTTCGACATGGGCACCGACTTCGCCGATGCGGGTGCGAACGTGGCGGCGGTGTCGGTGTGGATGGGCTCGCTCACCACCGAGCGGCTGATGCAGATGATGGAGCAGATGCCCGAACGCTTCGCCCATCTGGAAGGCACGCTGGAATCGGCAGGCTATACCGGCCACCTCGCCTGGGCGCTGTGGAGCGACCCGCAGATGATGCGGCACAATGGCCGCACGGTAATCGGCGCGGAGCTTGGCCGCGAATACGGGATCACCGATATCGCCGGGAAATTCCCGCCCTCCTCGCGCGAGGGGACGGGCGCGCAGCCGCCGGTCTATGCGGCCTACAAGGTGAAGTAAGGCATCCCGGAAAAGGCGAAGGCCGCGGCAGGGGCAACCACCGCCGTGCTACCCCACCCGGAACTGCTTCTCTCTGGAGGTTGCGCCGCGCAGCAGTTCCACGCTCGATGCCGCCACCCCCAGCGCCCGCGCCAGCAGTTCCCGCACGGCTTCGTTGGCCTTGCCGTCCTCCGGCTTGGCACGGACTTTCGCGCAGAGGCGGCCCCCGACGATCTCCAAAGCTTCAACCTTTGCGCCGGGGGTGACGCGCAGCGCCAGCCTGCCCTCACCGTCGATCAACGCGCGCAGCATGTCCGCATCGGGAAAGTCCGCCTTTACCCGCGCCATCAGCCTTTCAACCCGAGCGCCTCGGCATGCATGGCGGCATTGACGACGTAACCCCGGACGCCTGCGAGGTTCGCCGCGATGGCCTCGTCGGTCAGGTCGCGCAGGTACTTCGCCGGGCGGCCCATCCAGAGCTGGCGCGCACCGATGCGCTTGCCCGTAAGCTGCGCGCCCGCAGCCAGCATGCCGTCAATCTCGATATAGGAGCCGTCCATGACGATGGCGCCAAGGCCGACGAAGGCGCGGTCCTCCAGCGTGCAGCCGTGGATCATTGCCATGTGGCCGATCAGAACGTCCTCGCCGATGATGGTCGCGTAGCCGTCCGGGCGGGAGGGCTTGGGGCTGTCGCAGTGGACGACGGTGCCGTCCTGGATGTTGCTGCGCGCGCCGATGACCACGCGGTTGACGTCGGCGCGAATCACGCAGTTGTACCAGATGCTGGCATCCGGCCCGATCTCGACGTCGCCGATGATGCGGCAGCCAGGCGCGATGAAGGCGCTGGAATGGATGCGCGGCGTCTTGCCGTGGATCGACGCGATGGTGATGTCGTGGCGCTCTGTCATGGATTCCCCGTCAGCCTGCTCCAGCGGACATGCGGAAGGATGGAGGCATGATCGTCCGTCCACGGTTCCGGCGCCCGTTCTTCGAGCGTCTTCCATGGGCTATCGGGTTGCGAACGCGCAAGCCTGTCCAATACGACAGCGTCCGCCGAAAGCGCGATCCAGCGCGAGGGCGTGTAGCGCACCTCGTCTTCCGGGAAGTCGAGCCGGGACAGCGCCGCCAGCCCGGTCGCCCGCGCATTGGCGCCGACCACCGGCGCCAGGTCGATGTAGCGATTGGAGATGTGCAGCATCAGCAGCCCGCGAGGGGTCAGCGCGCGGCGGTAGACCTGCATCGCTTCCGCCGTCAGCAGATGCATGGGGATCGCGTCGGACGAGAACGCGTCGATCACCAGCACGTCGAAGCTGCGCGGCGCGATCTTCGCCAGCTCCAGCCGCGCATCGCCGATGACGACGCGGGCCTTGGGGGTGCAGTCGCCGAGGAAGGTGAACTTGCGCTCGGTCGAATAGCGCAGGATCACCGGGTCGATCTCGAAGAAGGTCCACGCCTGTCCCGGCTGCGAACGGCAGGCGAGCGATCCGGTGCCGAGGCCCACCACGCCAACACGGGCGCGCGGACCTTCGATGGCGGGCGTGGCGGCAAGCGCGAGGGCGACGCCGGAGGTCGGGCCGTAATACGTCAGCGCATCGTGGGCGTGCCCCGGTTCTAGCGACTGCATGCCGTGCAGCGTCGTCCCGTGGGCGAGCGTGCGCAGGGTGCCCTCGGCATTGTCGCGCAGGGTGTAGATGCCGAAGTAGCTGCGCGTGCGCTCCCCCTCCAGCGTGGCGCGGATGGTCCACAGGCCGCCCTGCCCGACCATCGCGATCAGCAGGACCAGCGCGAAGGCCCAGCGCCAGCCCATCACCATGATCCCGGTGCCGACGAGGAACACCGTCAGCATCATCACGAAGAGCGCGGCATCGTCGTCCAGCACGCTGTCGGCCAGCTGCCAGCCGAGAAACAGCGCGAAGAGCAGCAGCAAAACGAGCGCGATCCGGCGCATGGCGGGATCGGTGCGGTCGGGGTCTTGCCAGTTCAGCAAAGGCTCCAGCGGCATCAGCAACGCGGCGGCGAGGACCAGCAGCGGGTGCTCCCAGGCCCAGTCGAACACCAGCGGCGCGATCAGCGCGGTGAACATCCCGCCCAGCGCGCCGCCCGCCGACATCGTCAGGTAGAAGCGGGTCAGCTGGCCCTCGGCAGGCCGCAGGTCGTAAAGGCGGGCGTGCAGCGAACTCGCCACGCAGAACAGCAGCAGGCAGGTGCCGCCGACCATCCAGAGCGTGCCCGATCCGTTGGACAGCATCGCGAAGCTGCCCGCGCACAGCACCACCACCGGCGCGATCCGGCTCACCAGATGCGCTGGTCCACGCCGGTCGGCGAAGGCGACCACGAAGCTCAGCAGGTAGAGCCCGAGCGGGATCACCCAGAGCAGCGGCATCGCGAAGATGTCGGTGGTGAGGTGCGTCGTCGTCGACAGCATCAGGCCCGAGGGCACGGCGGAAAGCAGCAGCCACAGGGCGATGGTGCGTCCGGGAATGCGCTCGGCACTGCCGGCCTGCACGACCGGCGCGGGCGCATCGCGGCGGCTCGCACCGGCCAGCGCCACCAGCACGACCAGCACCGCGAAGCCGCAGGACCACGCCAGGCTCTGCATCCGCACGCTGAGCAGCGGCTCGGCCAGCAGCGGATAGGCGATCAGCCCCGCGAAGCTGCCGAGGTTGGAGGCGGCATAGAGCGCCCACGGAGCCCCGGCGCTGGGGGATGCGGCGAACCAGCGCTGCATGAGCGGCGCCTGCGCGGAGACGACAAAGAACACCGGCCCGATGCTCGCCGCCAGCAGCAGCGGCACCCACAGCGCCTCGGGCAGACCGGAAACGCGCGGCAGGTCGGCCAGCCCGACCGGCAGGGTCAGCGCGGCTATCAGCAGCAGTGCGACATGGACCATGGCCTGCCGCTTCAGCGTGAACCGGCCCAGCCAATGCGCGTAGGCGTACCCGGCCAGCAGCAGCGCCTGATAGACCAGCATCGCGCTGTTCCACACGTTCGGCGCGCCTCCCAGCCGCGGCAGCGCCATGCGCGCGACCATCGGCTGGACGAGGAACAGCAGGAAGCTCCCGACGAGGATCGTCGCCACGAACAGCCCGCGCCTTGCGCTGGCGGGAGTGGCGGTTTCGTCGGTCTGTTGCGTCATGCGGGCAGTGGTCCCCTGAATGTGGGGAACAGGTACTTGGCGCGGAACGGGAAGGATAGTCCTGAGAGGCCGTATCCCTCATTCGTCATTGCGAGCGCAGCGAAGCAATCCAGCGGAGCGGGCCGACCATGGATTGCTTCGCTGCGCTCGCAATGACGAAGGTTGGAGTTTGAGCATAGGATCTCTCAGCGCCCTGCCCGCCAAGCCTCCGCCGTGATCGAATGCACAATTGTATTGCCCACCGGCGGCTCGAAGCGCGGGTCGACGAAATCCAGTTCCTCGCGCCGGACCATGCCGAGGCGGCGCATCAGGCCCCAGCTGGCGGTGTTCTCGATGTTGGTGATGGCGAAGATCGCGCCCGCACCGAACTTCTCGAACCCGGCCTCCAGCGAAGCGGCGGCGGCTTCCTTCGCATAGCCCTGCCCCCACGATTCCTCGCGAAAGCGCCAGCCGATCTCCATTTCGCCGGGAAAGGTCGCGCCCGGTGCGTCGATGACCTTGAGGCCGCAGAAGCCGAGAATCTCGCCGTCCGTCTTGCGCTCCACCACCCAGAACGTGTGGCCGAGGCGCTGCTGGAAGCCGATGACGCGCTCCTCGAACAGCGCCACTTTCGCCGCGTCCATCACCCCGCCGAGATGGCGCATGACGGCAGGGGTGTTGGTGACTTCGGCGAAGCGCACGATGTCACCCCCGCGCCAGTCGCGCAGTATGAGCCGGTCGGTTTCGAGCCGGAACTCAGGCCGAGGATCAGCCACGCAGCAGCCGCGCGGCGTGGGCGGCGTGGTACGTCAGCACACCCGAGGCCCCTGCCCGCTTGAACGCCAGCAGCGTCTCCAGCACCATCGTGTCACGATCCGCCGCGCCAGCCGCGACGGCATGCTCGATCATCGCGTATTCGCCCGAGACCTGGTAGGCGAAGACGGGAACCTCGAAGGTGTCCTTCACCCGGCGCACGATGTCGAGGTAGGGCAGGCCCGGCTTGACCATCACGCTGTCCGCGCCCTCGGCCAGATCCATCTCGACCTCGCGCAGCGCTTCCTCGGTGTTGCCCGGGTCCATCTGGTAGGTCTTCTTGTCGCCCTTGAGCAGCCCGCGCGAGCCCACCGCGTCGCGGAACGGGCCGTAGAACGCCGAGGCGTATTTGGCGGCATAGCTCATGATCTGGACGTTGATGTGGCCGGCTTCCTCCAGCGCGTCGCGGATCGCGGCGATGCGGCCATCCATCATGTCCGAGGGCGCGATGATGTCCGCGCCCGCGTTCGCCTGGTTGAGCGACTGGCCCACCAGCGCCTCCACCGTGGCGTCGTTGAGGACGTAGCCCGCCTCGTCGATCAGGCCGTCCTGACCGTGGCTGGTATAGGGATCCAGCGCCACGTCGGTCAGCAGGCCGATCCGGTCGCCCAGCTCCGCCCGGATCGCCCGGATCGCGCGGCACATCAGGTTGTCGGGATTGAGCGCCTCGGCCCCGTCCTCCCTGCGCCGCTCGGGCTGGGTGTGCGGGAACAGCGCGAGCACCGGGATTCCCAGCTCCACCGCTTCCTTCGCGCGTTCCACGATCAGATCCACCGACCAGCGCGATACGCCCGGCAGCGCGGCGATGGGCTGCTCGACGCCCTCACCCTCGGTGATGAACAGCGGCCAGATGAGGTCCGCCGGGGTCAGCACCGTCTCGCGATGGAGCGCGCGGCTCCAGGCGGTGGCGCGGGTACGGCGAAGGCGAGTGTGGGGGTAAGTGCCGGTCATGCGGCGCTACCTGCCGGAAAACGGCGGTGGGGGCAATTGGCCGAGGGTTGCGAAGGATGACGGGACGGTTGCGTAATTCCTCCCCGAGCTTGTCTCGGGGAGGAACTCAGTTATCGCGCCAGCTTGTCGATCTCGCGCTGCGGTTCGGCCACATCGCTCGGCGCCGGTTCGATGGAGGACAGCGCCGCGCCGGGGGTCACGCCCAGCAGCGCATTGAGCCGCGCCTTGAAGGCATCGCGCTCGCGCCCGTCGATCTGCGGGCTCTGCACCACGGCGATGCCTGCGGGGTTGATGGTGCGCCCGCCGCGATAGGCTTCGAAATGGAGATGCGGCCCGGTGGAAAGCCCGGTGGAGCCGACATAGCCGATCACCTGCCCGGCCCGCACCCGCGTGCCGTTGCCGACCGCGATGCGGCTCATGTGGCCGTAGCCAGTGCCCAGCCCGCCCGCATGCTGGAGCCGCACGTAGTTGCCGTGCCCGCCGTGCCGCCCGGCGAACGTCACGACGCCGTCGGCCACCGCATAGATCGGCGAGCCGTAGCGCGCGCCGTAGTCGATGCCCGCGTGCATGCGCACATAGCCCAGGATCGGATGGCGGCGCGCGCCGTAGTTGGAGGTAATGTGCCCCGCCACCGGCTGGCCGATCGGCACGCTGCGCGGCTGGCCGACGGCGGTGGCGGCGAACATGTCGCCGTCCTTGCCCCAGCGCAGCAGTTGCAGCTTCGATTTGCCGCCGCGCTCGACGCCCGCATAGAGCAGATCGCCGACTTCACGCTCACCCTTGGCGGAGCGCTTGTAGCTCAGGATCATGTCGAACTGGTCGCCCGAGCGCAGGTCGCCATCAAGGCTGAGATACTTGTCGACCGCGCGCAGGTACGACTGGATCGCCCCCACCGGAGCCCCCGCATTGCGCGCCGAGCGATAGAGGCTGGAGCCCACGGTGCCGCGAATGCGCAGCGGAGTCTCGTCGACGCGGATCGGGTGGCGGACGGCCATGAGCCCGCCTGCACCGCGTTCGATAGAAAGGTCGAGGTCGAAGCGAGCGCGGAACGCCAGCGAATCGAGCCCGCGCGGCGCCCCTTCTGCGGCGCGGCGGCCAAGCGTTATGTCGAACTGGGTGCCGGGGCCGATCTCTCCGGCGGGAACCACCTGCCCGACCAGTTGCGTCACTTGCGCCACGTCGCCGGGGGCAAGCCCCGCGCGGGTGAGCATGCGGGCAAGGTCGTCGCCCTGTCCCAAAGTGGAAACGAGCTGGATGGTCGGGCGCTCGGGCACGCCGGTCAGCGGGCTGACCAGTGGCGTCGCGCCCATGTGGCGGCCGGTGTCGGCGCCGAGCGCGAGCGGGGCGATGGACTGGCTGCGGAACTCGTCGCGCGCATGGACGTCGAGCGGCATCGTCGTGGCGGCCTCTACCGCCGTGAATCCGGGAAGCAGCGCCAGTGCCGCACCGCTGAGGCCCAGCATCGTCGCCAGCCCGCGCAGCCATGTCCTGCTACCGATGTCGCTGGCAAGATCGGGCGCAAGGTCGACGCGCGCGCACCAGCTTTCGATTCTCTCACGCAGGCCGGGCCGGGGAAGGGCGGTCTCATCCTCGGCAGGAACGGTCGGGAAGGCGAGAATGACGGGTTCGTCGTTCGGGCGAGGGGAGCGATGCGGGGACGCGGAATCCGCCGGGACCGCCCGCTGGGCGTCCTCGACTTC
Organism: Novosphingobium kaempferiae; assembly: GCF_021227995.1. Taxonomy (NCBI): domain Bacteria; kingdom Pseudomonadati; phylum Pseudomonadota; class Alphaproteobacteria; order Sphingomonadales; family Sphingomonadaceae; genus Novosphingobium; species Novosphingobium kaempferiae. The sequence goes on along the minus strand of NZ_CP089301.1, from coordinate 1,576,949 downwards.
TGCCCGATCCTCTCGGTCACGCTGCTGCGCCCTGAACAAGATGCGCGGTTCCCTTTTAGCAACCCATTGCGGCCCGCAGCGCGGACCTCGCGCACTTTCCCTGCCCGAACAAGGTTACGAACATCCTAAGACTGTGGATTCATGGGGGTCCGTCCGACGACCCGAGTCTTGCGAGCGGCGGGTGGCGGTGCCACATTCACCGGCATAATGGTTCATCACCGGAACGGCTCGGCAATCAAGGACGCTCCCGGCGCGGTGAAGGCGGTATTGGGCCCCACCAACACCGGCAAGACCCACCTCGCGATAGAGCGGCTCTGCGCCCATTCCAGCGGCATGATCGGCTTCCCGCTGCGGCTGCTGGCGCGCGAGGTCTACGACCGCGTGGTCAAGATCAAGGGCGAGGGCAGCGTCGCCCTCATCACCGGCGAGGAGCGGATCGAGCCGAAGAACGCGCGCTACCTGCTCTGCACGGCGGAGGCGATGCCGGTCAGCGAGCGCTCGATGGCCTTCGTCGCCATCGACGAGGCGCAGCTTGCGGCGGACCGGGAGCGCGGCCACGTCTTCACCGACCGCCTGCTGCACGCGAGGGGAAGGGAGGAGACGATGATCCTCGGTTCCTCCACCGTCGAACCGCTGGTGCGCGCGCTGGTACCGCAAGCCGAGATCGTCACCCGCCCGCGCTTCTCCACGTTGACGCATGCGGGCGCTAAGAAGCTCAGCCGGGTGCCGCCCAGAAGCGCGATCGTCGCCTTCTCGGCCGAGCAGGTCTACGCCATCGCCGAGATGCTGCGCCGTTTCCGGGGCGGGGCGGCGGTGGTGATGGGTGCGCTTTCGCCCCAGACCCGCAACGCGCAGGTCGCGCTCTACCAGTCGGGCGAGGTGGACTACCTCGTCGCCACCGACGCCATCGGCATGGGCCTCAACCTTGATGTCGAGCATGTCGCCTTCGCCGGGCTCTCGAAGTACGACGGCCGCCGCCATCGCCGCCTGACGCCTTCGGAGATGGCGCAGATCGCGGGCAGGGCGGGGCGCCACCAGAAGGACGGCAGCTTCGGCACGCTCACGGGCTCCGGCGGCCACGATTCCGAGTTCGAGGCGGATGAAATCTACGCGATCGAGGAGCACCGCTTCGCTCCGTTGACCAAGCTGTTCTGGCGCGAACCGGAACCGCGCTTCGACAGCCTCGGCATCCTGATCGCAGATCTGGAAACGCCGCCGATGCGCCCCGAACTCGCCCCCGCACCCGAGGCCATCGACCTTGCCGTGCTCAAGCGCCTGGCGGACGACGGCGATGTGGCCGACACCGTGCGCGGCTTCGGACAGGTCCGCCGGTTCTGGGATGTCTGCCGCCTGCCCGACTTCCGCCAGCAGGGGGTGGAGACGCATTCCCGCTTCGTCGCGCGGCTGTGGCAGGACTTGCGGCATGGCGAACTCGGCGCCGATTTCGTCGCCGCGCAGATCGCCCAGCTCGACCGCACCGGCGGTGACATCGACACGCTGCAGGGCCGCATCGCCGCGATCCGTTCCTGGGCCTACATCGCCCAGCGTCCCGATTGGGTACTCGCCCGCGACGAAATGGCCGCCCGCGCCCGTGCGGTTGAGGCTCGACTTTCGGACGCGCTTCACGGAAAGCTGACGGAACGATTCATCAACCGCAGGACTGCCGTTCTGATGAAGAAACTGGGACCGGATGCCGGACTGCTCTCAGTACGGCTTGAGGATGAGGAAGTGCTGGTCGAAGGCGAGCACATCGGCTCGCTGCGCGGCTTCACGTTCCAGGTCGATCCGGGCGCGCGCCTGTCCGACCGCAAGCTGCTGCTGGCGGCAGCGGAAAAGCACCTCGCCGGCCTGCTTGCCCGGCGCGCCGACGCGCTGGTGGAAGGCATCCACGACGGCAGTGCCCAGATCGCGCTGACCGATGGCGCGCTCGTCTGGGACGGCCAGAAGATCGCCACGCTGGCGCAAGGCCGCTCGCTGCTGGCGCCCGTGCTGGTGCCTGACCGTGCGCTCGACGCGGTTCCCGACGGTTCTCGCAAGGCGCTGGTAGCCGCGCTGGAGGCGTGGCTGGACACTGCGCTCAAGCCGCTCGCCCCGCTTGCCAAGCTGGACGAGGCGAGCCGCGCGACCGACGCCGGGCCTGACCTGCGCGCGCTGCTCATCACCCTCGTCGAACGCGGCGGCATGTCCGCGCGCGAAGGAATGGGGCTCGACCGGCTCGACAAGGCCCGGCGGGCGATGTTGACCCGGCTCGGGGTGAGGGTGGGGACGCTCGACCTGTTCGTGCCCGCCATGCTGCGCACGCCGGTCATCGCACTTTGGCGCCAGCTTGCGAAAGTCGCGGGCAAGAAGGACGGCGGCGTGCCCGATCCCGCGATGCCGCCGGTCCTGCCAGCCGGAAACCACCGTCCGCCACCCGGCTACCGCGGTCTCGGCAAGCAGTTGCTGCGCCTCGACATGGCAGAAAAGCTGCTGCGCGAGGCGCATGAAGCGAGGGGGACTGACAAACGCGGCAGCTTCGCGCTCGATCCGGCGCGGGCGGTGTCGATGGGGCTGACGACCTCCGGTTACGCGCGGTTGCTGCGGCTCGGCGGGTTCCAGCCCGTGATGCCGCGCGCGCTCGTGGAAGGACAGCACGGCCCGCCCGCACCGGTGCGCTGGCGCTGGCGTCCGCCCCGGCGACAGGCCGAGCCCGAGCGCGCGGCTCCGGTCAGGCGCGACGGAGCGTTCGCCGCGCTGGCCGACATGGTTCGATAACGGCGTGATGGTTTGACACGGGAGGCGCGATGAGGGTCGATAAGCTGCTGTGGTTCCTGCGCCTCGCGCGGACCCGTCCCGTCGCTCAGGAGATGGCCGAGGAAGGCCACATGCGCCTCAACGGCCGCCGCATCGACCGCGCCCACCAGAAGATCGCCGTGGGTGATGTACTTACGGTTCCGATAGCTGGCGGTGTGCGGGTGATAGAAGTCCTATCCTTGCCCGAGCGGCGCGGACCCTATAGCGAGGCATCAAGCTGTTACAGGGTGCTTGACGGCAGGCCTGTCCATCCCATAGCTGCGCCCGAATCGAATGACGCCTGAAGGAAGGATACCGCACTCATGACGTATGTCGTCACCGACGCCTGCATCAGGTGCAAGTACACGGACTGCGTGGAAGTCTGCCCCGTGGACTGCTTCTACGAAGGCGAGAACATGCTGGTCATCAACCCCAGCGAGTGCATCGACTGCGGCGTGTGCGAGCCCGAGTGCCCGGCCGAGGCGATCCTGCCCGACACCGAGAGCGGCCTTGAGCAGTGGATGGAGATCAACGCCAAGTACTCGGCGGAATGGCCCAACCTCACCACCCGCAAGGATGCGCCGGACGACGCCGATGCCATGAAGGGCGAGGAAGGCAAGTTCGAGAAATACTTCTCGCCGGAACCCGGCGAAGGCGACTGAATCAGCGCGGCGGGCAGAGTGCTCGCCATCTGATCCGCAGATTTGCGTGGTTTGCGCTTTGCGCAACCCAACCATGAGGCGCGAAACGGAAACGTTTTCGCGCCTCTGGATTTTTTTGCGTATTGCTGCTATATAATCGTTCAACTGCCCGGGCCTTCTGCCCGTTCGGCAGGCATTTTCAATGCGAGGCAGGGTTCGAAAGCAAACGGTTGGGAGAGTGATCTGACCGGGCGCGGAGGCGATTCGTCTCCATGTCGCACCCCCGGCCACTCCCGATTCGTGCACAACGGGAACCCTGCAGGTGAAAGGACGATACATGGCAACCAGGATCGATGCCTTCGATGTTGGAGATTACGTCGTTTACCCGAAGCACGGTGTTGGTCGGGTGATTGAACTGCAAAAGCAGGAAATCGCCGGGATGCAGCTCGAACTTTATGTGCTGCGGTTTGAAAAAGAGCGCATGACCCTGCGCGTTCCGGTGAACAAGGTCGAATCGATCGGCATGCGCAAGCTGTCTTCGGACAAGACGCTGCGTGAAGCCCTCGATACCCTGAAGGGCAAGCCCAAGGTGAAGCGTACCATGTGGTCGCGCCGTGCCCAGGAATACGAAGCCAAGATCAACTCGGGCGATCTCGTCTCGATCGCGGAAGTGACGCGCGACCTCTTCCGCGCTGACGACCAGCCCGAGCAGAGCTATTCGGAGCGCCAGATCTTCGAAGCGGCGTCCTCGCGCCTGGCCCGCGAACTCGCGGCCATGGAAAAGACCGACGAGCCGGCAGCGCTCAAGAAGATCCTCGCGATCCTCAACGAGCATGCTCCGAAGTACTACGATACCGCTGAAACCGCGTAACCCACGCGCGTTCCACGTGAAACCATGAGGCCGCTTCCGCAAGGAAGCGGCCTTTTGCGTTGTGGTGCAGGCTGGCAGGTATTTGCGGCGAAACGGGTGCAACGTTCATTGCGCCGTCATCGCCTGCGTGTGAGGGTGCTGGCATGAACCGCGCATCCGCCCTTGCTCTGGCCCTCATCGCCATTCCCATGCTTTCCGGCTGTGTCCGGACGGTGGCCAGCGTCGTCACCGCGCCCGTGCGCGTGGCGGGCAAGGCGGTCGACTGGACGACGACCAGCCAGTCCGAAGCCGACGAGAAGCGCGGCCGCGAAGCCCGCAAGCGCGACGAGCAACTCGGCAAGCTCGACCGCCGGTATCAGAAGAACATGCGCGAGTGCGAAAAGGGCTCGGACGAAGCCTGCGACCGCGCGCGGGCCGACTACGGCCAGATCCAGGAACTGCGCGGCCGGGGCTACTGAGCCAATCCTTCGTCATTGCGAGCGCAGCGAAGCAATCCAGCGATGGCCCACTCGGCTCTGGATTGCTTCGCTGCGCTCGCAATGACGAAGGATGGAGCTAAACCCGCTCAGGCAGAGCCTGTCGAAGCCCCCTCGGTAGCCCGCAACCTCAATGCACCGGCGGATCGACCGGGGGCACATTGCCGACCGGCGCAACCGGCTCGCCGGGCTCGCGCGGGGGCAGGGCGTTCTCGGGCACCTCGTCGATCTGCATCGCCGGAGTGGGCACCTTCTCCAGATTGCGCGCAGTCACGACGATCCGGTCGCCGTCGATCACGATCTCGTTGAAGCTCGGCGGGGTCGAGCGGATGCGCTTCGACAGCGTACCCGCGCCGATCATCCGCAACGGGCCCGCCGGCGTGTCGGCGGTCAGATCGAAGGGGTCGTGCACATGGCCTGACAGCACGCCCATGACCTTGCGTCCAGCCAGCACCTCCATCGTGCGCGTGCCGTTGATCGTCAACAGCTTACCGTCCGCGCGGCGCTCGGTCAGCGGGTGGTGGCAGGCGACGAGAACGCGCGTGCCCTCGGGCAGTTCGTCGATCGCCGCCAGCGTCTGCTTCAGCGCATGATCCGTCACCCAGCCGTTGGACCAGGGGAAACGCTGGTACTGCGCGCGCGTCGTGGTGCGCAGCGGCACGATGGCGAGGTTGGGCAGGTCGAGCCGCGTCTCCACCATCCGCTCGATCGCCTTGAACCTTTTATAAGGGTCGAAGAAGCGCTGGTAGAGGTTGAAGTAGGGGATGTCGTGGTTGCCCACCTCGACCGTCACCGGCACGTCGAGCGCGATGATCCATTCGCAGGCTGCCTGGAATTCAGGGTGGCGCGCGCGCATCGTCAGGTCGCCGGTGATGGCGACGGCGTGGGGCTGCTCGCGGCGGATGCACTCGACCGCCCATTCCAGCGCGCGGGTGTCCTCCAGCCCGAAATGGATGTCGCTCAGGTGGAACAGCCGCAGCGGACCATTGTACATCGAGGCCGTCCTGCCGTGCATTATCCGTCGAACTCCTTCGTCGTCACCAGCGCCACCTCGCAGGGGCCCAGTTCGAATTCTTCCTCGGCCGCGCCGTCGAACGGCTCGCCGTCGATCAGCAGGCCCATCGGCTCGCCCGTCGGGCAGACCAGCCGCAGCTTCGGATGACGGCCCATTTCATCGTGCGGGCCGTCGCGGAAGTTGCGGTTGAGCAGGGCGATGCCTTGCCCTGCATAGTCCGCCAGCGATTCGGCATAATAGCCGTTCGCCCGCAGGCCGTCGTCCTTGGGAACGATCGTGATCGCCGCATAGCCTTCCTCGCGCGCGCCGTCGACCTCGATGCCGTCGACCTTGACCTTCGGACCACTGGCCGACTGCGCGATGGCTTCCTTGGTCGAGGCGATGAAGTCGATCACGTTCATCGCCCGCATCGCCTCGCGCACTTCGTTCCAGACGGTGCCCGGCCCGGCGAGCGCCCCGGTAAGGCCGATGCCGTGGCGCGAGCGGATCACATTGGGCCGCACCGTGCGCACCGGCGCCGTGCCGAGCCGCGCAACGATCTCCGGGGCAGGGACATCGCCATGCATCCGCTTCGCCAGCAGGTTCATCGTCCCGCCGGGCAGCACCAGCACCGCGCCGTCCCAGCCGCTTGCCTTCATCACCACCGAATGCGTCGTCCCGTCGCCGCCGAATACGGTCAGGACATCGACGCCTGCCACATCGAGATCGGCAGGGGAGGGGGCCGGATCGTCCGGGAAGCGCAGGACGCGGTCGAGGTCCAGCCCTGCAGTCTCGAAGGCCGCGATCAGTTCCTCGACTGCCGCGTCGTTGTTGCTGCCGCTGGCCGCGTTGCAGACGAGCCAGACTTTCGATGATGTACCGGTTTCAGGTGCCATGCGCCCAGAAGCCCCCGAACCGCCGCGAGGTTCCCGTCAGACGCGCCCGCTGAAGATCAGCCAGGCCGAGACGCCGTTGAGCCCGGTATAAAGCGCATAGAGCAGGGCCCAGCCCTCCGATCCCGCCACGACCATGATCATCGCGCCCAGCAGCATCACGAACTCGACGATCAGGCTCAGCCTGCCGCCCAGCGCCTGAAAGAACCATGGCACCTGCAGGAGCATGGGGTGGTTGCTGTCCAGCATCGCCCGATGCGCGGCGAAATTGAGGATTCCAAAGCAGAAGACGAGGATCAGCGGCAGCATTCGCGATCAGTCTACCTTGCGAATCCGACTCGCGCCACTGCCGGACGCACGATTCGAACACCGTTTGCCGTGCAAGCGCATCATCCTGCATGTCGTTCGTCGACTACAGATGTCGTTGGTCCGCCGGACTCCACGTTGGTCGGACGGCTTCGGCGGAAAATCGACCTCCGCGTGATCCGGATCAGCCTCTCGGGCACATCACACTCATCGAGCCGGACGGAACACTTCTTCCCCAAGGCTCAGACCCTGAGGAGGAAAGATCATGTTCAAGACCAACGCCATCGTCGCCGCCGCTCTCTGCACCGCCGCCCTGTTCTCGGCCCCCACCGCTTTCGCCAGCACCGTCGAAGTCCAGTACAAGGATCTCGATCTGGCGACGACCGAAGGTCAGGCCGCCCTCGACAGCCGCATCGACCGCGCCGCCAAGAAGGTATGCCGCGCCGAGCGCCCCGCCACCGGCACGCACCTGACCGGCGCCGTCGACCAGCAGTGCTATCGCCAGGCCCTGAAGGACGTGCGCCAGCATGTCGCCGCTGCGGTGGCCAAGGCTGACGACAACCGGCTCGGCGGCTGAGCCAATCCCCATCCATCCAGGTCCCAAAAGAGAAAAGACCCGGAAAAAGACTGGTGGGCCTAACGGCCCGCCATTTTTTTTACCGCCGGAAGATACGTCCGGCCGATCCGCAACGCCTCGCCATCGGCGGTCTCCGCCGACCAGACGCCCAGCCCTTCATGCCGCAGGCCCGCGACATGGCTGCGCCGCAGGATGCAGCTGCGGTGGATGCGGATGAAGCTCTCGGGGTCGAGCCGCTCCTCCAGGCTGGTGATGGTCTGGAGCAGCAGGTAGCTCTGCGAGCCGACATGCAGGCGCACATAGTCCCGCTCCGCATCGATCCGCTGCACGTCGCTGGCCGGCACCCGCACAAGTTCGGAGCGGTGCGGCACCCAGAACTCATCGAGCCACTGGCTGGCGGGCGGCTGCGACCGTTCCCCGCGACGCGAGACGACGCGCGTGACCGCACGTTGCAGGCGGTCGGGTGCCACGGGCTTCAGCACGTAGTCCACCGCATCGAGGTCGAACGCCTCGACCGCGAATTCGTCATGCGCGGTCACGAAGATCACCGCAGGCGCATTCGCCTGCCCGCCGAGATTGCGCGCGACAGTAAGCCCGTCCGTCTCCGGCATCGTCAGGTCGAGCAGCACCAGATCGGGCGACAGCGCGTCGATCAGGCGCAGCGCCGCCTGCCCATCACTGGCGGTGCCGATCACCGAGATCCCCTCGATCCGCGAACAGATCACCTGCATGCGCTCGACGGCCAGCGGCTCGTCGTCGACGATCAGGGTGCGCAGCGGCGCACCACCTTCGGCATCATGCATTCCCGGCCTCCAGCGGCATGCGCAGGATCGTCGCGAAGCCGCCGTCGGATCGCTTGCCGTAAGTGATGGTCGCCGCATCGCCGTAGCGGGCGCGCAGGCGGTCGCAGACGTTGTTCAGGCCGATGCCGATACCGTCCGCCTTCTTCTGTCCTTCGCCAAGGACGCCGGGGCCGTCGTCGTGGACGGCGATGACGAGCTGGCCGCCTTCGCGCCGCGCCTCAATGGCGATCGTCACCGGCCGCTGCGTGGCGGCCACGGCGTACTTCACGGAATTCTCGACGAGCGGTTGCAGGATCATGCCTGGAACTTTCGCATCCATTACGGCGTCGTCAATATCGATATGCGTCAGCAATCGATTGGGGAAGCGAACCGCCTCGATCGCGAAGTAGAGCCGCTGCAATTCGATCTCGTCAACCAGCGACAGGTCGTTGGTCGGATCACCCGACAACGTGCGGCGGTAGAAGGTGGACAGCGTCTGGATCATCTCCTCCGCATCGTCCTGCCGCCCGACCATCACCAGCGCCGAAAGCGAGTTCAAGGTATTGAACAGGAAGTGCGGATTGACCTGATAGCGCAGCGAGCGCAGCTCCGCCGCCTCCGCCGCGCGCCGGTATTCGCCCTCGCGCCGTTCGGCGGCCCGCGCCTCCTCGGCCTTGGCGAGCGCGAAGTAGAGCGCCGCCCACGCGAGGACGAGGAAGTAGCGCCCGAACGCGGTATCCGCGATCCCGGCCCAGTGGCCGAGGCTCTTGCCGAGCGCGGTCCCGGTATTGATCGTGATCGCCGACGAACTGCTATCCTCGGTCGATTCTTCGCTCGGAACCGTCGGAATCTCCGGCGCCTCGGTCGAACCCGGCACGGGCGGCGCGGGGATCGGCGGCAGCTTCGGCAGATCGACAAGGATGTTGCCCGCCTCGTCGCGGGATATGCGCACGTTGCCCGCCTTCGCTTGCGCCGCCTCGTCCTCGGAGCCGTAGGGGGCGATCTCGATGTCGGCGAAGATCACGTCGTTGACGATGCTCAGCGCCAGCGACAGCGGAAGCGCGCCGATCAGAACGATGCCGAGCCGCATCCCGCCCGACTTGCGCTCCAGCAGTTGCAGCAGCGGCCAGACCGCCGCCATCAGCAGCATGGAGACGATGCAGATCGTCAGACGGCGCGATAGGATCGGCCAGGCCAGCTCGAAGCCCATGACCACGCCGCGCAGGCTCGCGACGATGAAATAGCAGGCCCAGAGGGCCGCGAGCGACAGGAGGACGAGCCGCGCGGGAACGCGGGGATGAAGATCGGCGTCGGACATTACTGCCCGGTCTAGCGCGAAAACGGTTCGTCGCACCAGCGCATCGGTCGGACGGGGAGTGCCGTTGGTCGAAGTGCGGAAAGTTGGAACTTCAAATCACCGCATCGTCATTGCTAGCGCAGCGAAGCAATCCACATTGGCCCTTGCCCGCTGGATTGCTTCGCTGCGCTAGCAATGACGATAAACGGGTGCCTAGCGGTCCCGGTCTGGCACCGGGACCGCCAAAAGCAGATCACGCCAGCAGGTGTTCCTCGGCGATCTTCGTCTTCCACACCGGCGGGGCCAGCGTGTGGACGTTGTTGCCTTCACTGTCGACGGCCACGGTCACCGGCATGTCCTGCACGGTGAACTCGTAGATCGCCTCCATGCCGAGATCCTCGAAGCCGACGACCTTGGCTTCCTTGATCGCGCGGGCGACGAGGTAGGCCGCGCCGCCGACCGCCATGAGGTAGGCCGACTTGTGCTTGGCGATGGATGCGGTCGCCGCCGGGCCCCGCTCGGACTTGCCGATGCTGGCGAGGAGGCCGAGGTCGAGCATGGTGTCGGAGAACTTGTCCATGCGCGTCGCGGTGGTCGGGCCGGCCGGGCCGACGACTTCCTCACGCACCGGATCGACCGGGCCGACGTAGTAGATCACGCGGCCCTTGAAATCGACGGGCAGCTCCTCGCCCTTCGCCAGCATGTCGGCGATGCGCTTGTGCGCGGCGTCGCGGCCGGTGAGCATCTTGCCGTTGAGCAGCAGGCGGTCGCCCTGCTTCCAGCTCTGCACGTCTTCGGCAGTCAGCGTGTCGAGATCGACCTTCTTGGCTTCCTTGCTGGGCTTCCACTCGACCTGCGGCCATTCGTCGAGCTTGGGCGCCTCGAGGAAGCTCGGCCCGGAGCCGTCCAGCGTGAAGTGCGCGTGGCGGGTGGCGGCGCAGTTCGGGATCATCGCGACGGGCTTGCCCGCGGCGTGGCACGGCCAGTCAAGGATCTTGACGTCGAGGATGGTGGCGAGGCCGCCGAGGCCCTGCGCGCCGATGCCGAGCGCATTGACCTTGTCGAAGATCTCGATGCGCAGCGCCTCGATGTCGTTCTGCGGGCCGCGCTGCTTGAGCTGGGCCATGTCGATCGGCTCCATCAGGCTCTGCTTGGCGAGCTTGACGCAGTGCTCGGCGGTGCCGCCGATGCCGATGCCGAGCATGCCCGGCGGGCACCAGCCGGCGCCCATCTGCGGCAGCATCTCGACCACCCAATCGACGATGGAATCGCTGGGATTCATCATCTTGAACTTGGACTTGTTCTCCGAGCCGCCGCCCTTGGCTGCGACGTCGACCGAGATCTTCGAGCCCGGGACCATCTCCACCGACAGCACGCAGGGGGTGTTGTCCTTGGTGTTGCGGCGGGTGAAGGCGGGATCGGCCAGCACCGAGGCGCGCAGCTTGTTCTCGGGGTGGTTGTAGGCGCGGCGCACGCCGTCATCGACCACTTCCTGCAGGGACCGGTCGGACTCGAGGCGGCAGTTCTGGCCCCACTCGATGAAGACGTTGACGATGCCGGTGTCCTGGCAGATCGGACGGTGACCCTCGGCGCACATGCGGCTGTTGGTCAGGATCTGCGCGATCGCGTCCTTCGCCGCCGGGCCCTGCTCGGCGTCATAGGCATCGCCCAGTGCGCGGATGTAGTCCATCGGGTGGTAGTAGCTGATGTACTGCAATGCGTCGGCGACGGACTCGATCAAGTCCTCTTCGCGGATGGTCACCATTTCTGTCATGGAATCGGCTCCGGTCTTTTGGCCCGTTGTGGCGGATTATGTCGGATTTGCGCCGTCCCATAAGCCGCATGGGGGTGATCGTCAAAGTGCTTGATCGGATCGACGGGCGTCGTCGCATAGGGCTTGGCCTGAACGGCGCGTTCGCATAGAAGCGCCGCATCAGTGCCGTCTTCGCGATTGCAGCGGATTGCCGCATCTTTCGCGAGCGAGTGAGGGAATTACACGAATGACCTTGACCGAAGACCGGTCCGCGTCCGCCAACTTCGCTGACGCCCGTCGCGCCATGATCTCCAGCCAGCTGCGCACCAGCGGCGTCAACGAGCCTTGGGTGCTCGAGGCGATGGCGAGTGTTCCACGTGAAAACTTCGTCCCCGCCGACCTGCGCGACGCCGCCTATATCGACCGCGCGGTTGCGCTGGGCGAGGGCCGCTTCCTTGCCGCGCCGCTGGTCCAGGGCAAGATGCTGTCCGAAGCCGTGCCGACCGCGACCGACAAGGTGCTGCTCGTCGGCGACGGCGAAGGCTATCTCGCCGCGCTGCTGCGCCCGCTGTCCGGCTCGCTCGACGCCGTGGCTCCGGCCGAAGCCGCCAATGCAGGTGAGGGCGGTTACACCCTCATCGTCGTCGACGGCGCGATCGAAGTCCTGCCCGAACCGCTCGGCGCGCGTCTTGCCGAAGGCGGCCGCATCGTCACCGGTCTCGTCGAGCGTGGCGTGACCCGTCTCGCCGCCGGCACGAAGACCGCGGGCACCGTCTCGCTGCTGCCGCTGGCAGAGATCGGGATTCCGGTTCTCCCCGAATTCGCCGCTCCCAAACGCTGGAGCTTCTGAGCATGGCCCGGTTCGCTAAGCGTGCCGGGCTGCTCGCGGGGGGATGTCTGATTTTGGCAGCCGGCGCGCCAGCGCAGGCCGATACCCTGCGCGATGCACTTGTCGCGGCATACCAGTCCAACCCCACGCTCGAAGCGGCACGCGCACAGCAGCGCGCCACCGACGAGGGCGTGCCGATCGCCAAGGCGGCGGGACGGCCCACCGCCAGCGTCAGCGGCACCTACACCGAGTATCTCAAGCAGAGCGAGAACTCGTTCAACGCGCCCTCTCGCGTGTTCAGCGGCGGTGCCGACCTCGGCGTGCCGATCTATTCGGGCGGCGGCGTCAAGAACCGCATCAAGGCTGCGAAGATCCGTGTCGAGGCAGGCCAGGCCGACCTGCGCGCCACCGAGGCTTCGGTGTTCTCGCAGACCGTCGCCGCCTACATGGACGTGATCCGCACTGAAGCGATCGTCGGGCTGAACCGCAAGAACGTCGGCGTGCTGAAGACGAACCTCGACGCGACCAGCGACCGCTTCGAGATCGGCAACCTCACGCGCACCGACGTCGCGCAGTCGCAGTCGCGCCTTGCCGTGGCGCAGAGCGATCTGCTGACCGCCGAGGCCAACCTCGCCGCCGCGCGCGAGACATACATCCGCCTCATCGGCCGTGCGCCGGGCGCCCTCGAAGCACCGCCGCCGCTGCCGAACCTGCCCGCCAACGCCGACGCCGCGACCGAGATGGCGCTTGACACCAATCCCGACCTCATCGCCGCGCGCGAACGCACGAAGGCGGCGGAGAAGGACATCGACGTCGCCGGTGCGAGCCGCCTGCCGACGGTGCGCCTGTTCGGGCAGGGCAGCTACAACAACTACTTCAACACGCTGGCGCGCGGCGTGCCCAGTTCGGGCGTGTCGCAGCACGATTCCGCCGCACAGGCCGGGGCGCAGCTTTCGATCCCCATCTTTCAGGGCGGTCTTCCCGCCGCGCAGCGCCGGCAAGCCCAGGCGACCGCCTCGGCCTCGCTTGAGCAGGAGATCGCGACCGAGCGCGACGTGATTGCGCAGGTCCGTTCGGCCTTCACGTCGTACACCGCCTCGAACGACCTGATCCGTTCGTCGCAGGTGGCGGTGGACGCAGCCGCGCTCAGCCTCGAAGGCGTGCGGGCGGAGAACTCGGTCGGTCGCCGCACGGTGCTCGACATCCTCGACGCCGAGCGCGAACTGCTGAACGCGCAAGTCACGCTGGTGACGGCACGGCGCAACGCCTACGTCGCCGGGTTCACGCTGCTGGCCGCGATGGGCAAGGCCGAAGCGCGCGACCTCAACCTCGACGGCGGCACGCTCTACGACCCCGAGGTCAACTACGAGCGCGTGAACGACAAGTTCCTCGACTGGGGTGACGACGACGATGCGCCCGTCGCCCGCTCGACGCGCACCGTTGACACGCCCGTGCAGGACGGCAACATTCCCGCTTCGCAGCAGCCCTGATCCCGTTTAGGGAGAACGGCTTGCGACAACAGGGGTCGGTTGAGATGCGTCAGAACGGTGAACCTTCGGTGGAGGAGATCCTCCAGTCGATCAAGCAGGTCATCGCGCGCGACAGCCGCCTGGAAACCCGCACCAGCCGCACCGAGCGCCTGATGCGCGAGCCTGAGCCGATCTACGACGACGAGGATGAGGACGATATCCTCGAACTTCAGGAAACGGCACAGATTCCCGCGGCTCCCGAAGCCGAGGACGAACCGCTCCTGCACAATCAGGCCCACGATTCGATGCGCGAGTCGCTGGCGGCGCTCGCGATGCTCTCCGAACCCGGCGCGCAGCCGCAGATCGTCCGCTCGGGCGAGACCTCGCTTGAGGCGCTGACCCGCGAACTACTGCGCCCGGCACTCGCCGAATGGCTGGACAAGAACCTGCCGCCAATGGTCGAGCGCCTCGTCGCCGCCGAGATCGCGCGCATCGTCGGCAAGAAGGGCTGACGCACTATCGCGCAAGCGGGCTGGACCTGAGGCTGCCCGCTTCCTACCTTCGGGACTTATGCCAAAGCCCGATCCCGCGCTGCTCGACGCCGCACGCTATCCGTTCTCCTGCCGCATCGAGCCCCGTTTCGGCGACCTCGACGTCAACATGCACATCAACAATGTCGCGATGGCCGGATTCCTAGAGGATGGTCGCGTGCGATTCCACCGCCAGAGCGGTTACCGTGAGGGGCTGGTCGGCCTGTCATCGATGATCGCCAGCGTCGCGATCGAGTACCTCGGCGAAGGGCACTATCCCGATGCGTTGACGGTGCATTGCGCGATGGAGGACATCGGGCGCACCAGCCACCGCCTCGTCCAGCTGGTGACGCAGGATGACCGTCTCGTCGCCTTCGCCCGCTCGACCATGGTGACGGTCGGCAAGGACGGCCCCGCACCGCTGCCCTCCGTGTTTGCCGACCGGGCAAGGGAATGGAGCCTTCGTTCATGAGCCACGGACACGACATCAGGAAGGCCCAGGCCGCCTTCGCCAAGACCGGCAGCGACGCCATCGAGCGCCATATCTTCATCTGCGCCGAACCGCAGAAGGGCGAATGCTGCTCCCCCGAAAAGGGGCAGGCGGCATGGAAGTACCTCAAGAAGCGCCTGAAGCAGCTCGGGCTGGATGGGCCGAAGACCGCCGAGGGCGGCGGCGTCGCCCGAACCAAGGCAGACTGCCTGCGCATCTGCCATGGCGGACCGATCGCGGTCGTCTGGCCCGATGGCGTCTGGTATCACTCCTGCACCGAGGACGTGCTGGAGCGCGTGATCCAGGAACACCTGATCGGCGGTCAGCCGGTGGAGGATTATCGCCTCCACGCACCGCGCGACTGACGCCTATTTGTAAGGATTGTCCTCTTCGAGCGGATCGACGATCGACTCGTCGTGACCGGTCCCGCTCGACAGGAAGGCGAGCCCCATCAGCGCCGAGGCCAGCAGCATGGTGAACCCGATTCCCAGCGCCGTCGCGATGTAGAAGTGGATCGAGACCATCCCGTTCGAACGGTAGAGCAGGATGATCGAACCGATCACCAGCCCCACCGTCACCGTCATCATCCAGCGCATGATCCGCAGGTATCGCGCCCATGCGTGCGCCGCCTTCTGCGGATCGTCGAGGGGGGAGGGCGGTATCATCGCGCCTATCTGGGCCCGATGGCATCGCGCCGCAAGCATTGCGTGACTAGATGCGTGACGGAGCGGCAATCCCTGTGATACATTTCGCGTCGGGGGCAAGCTGCGGGAACAGAGGCTCCGTCTACAACAGGGAGAGCTGACGATGACCATTGGTCGCATTATCGAAGGCCGCGCCGACGTCATTACCTGCGACGTCGCCATGTCCGTGCGTGACGCCACGGGAATCCTCGCCGAAAAGCGCATCGGCGCCGTGCCCGTGATGGAGAACGGCGAGATCGCCGGGATCTTTTCCGAACGTGACGTGATCTACAAGCTGCGCGAGATCGGCGCCGCCGTGCTCGACATGCCGCTCGGCCACATCATGACCGCGCTGCCGGTGACGATCGAGCCGGAAACCTCGGTCATGGCCGCACTGTCGCTGATGACCCGCCGCCGCATCCGGCACCTGCCGGTGGTCAAGGACGGGCGCATGGTCGGGTTCGTGTCGATCGGCGATCTGGTGAAGTACCGGATCGACAAGATCGAGAACGAGGCCGCCGCGATGCGGGACTATATCCAGACGGCGTGAGGCCGGCTTCGAAGGGCGCGGAACTTGCCGCAGCCCTTCGTCGCGCCTACATCGGGCGCATGGACCAGAAGACCGTCACACTCAGCCCCTCGGCCGCGGCGCGCGTCGCCGCGATCGCGACCAAGCAGGGCAAGCCCGCCATTCTCCGGCTCGCCGTCGAAGGCGGCGGCTGCTCGGGCTTCCAGTACAGGTTCGGCCTTGCCGACGCACCCGAGGCAGATGACAGCATCGCCGAGACCGATGGGGTGAAGCTCGTCGTCGACTCGATGAGCCTCGATCTCGTTCAGGGCTGCGTCGTCGATTTCGTCGAGTCCCTCGGCGGCGCGGCGTTCCGGGTGGAGAACCCGAACGCGGCGGCAGGCTGCGGCTGCGGGTCCAGCTTCTCGGTATGAGAATCTCGACCTTCAACATCAACGGCGTGAAGGCGCGCCTGCCCCGTCTGCTCGAATGGCTTGAGGAAACCCGCCCCGCCGTCGCCTGCCTGCAGGAGATCAAGACGCAGGACGAAGGCTTCCCGATCGCCGAGTTCGAGAAGCTGGGCTACAAGGGCATCTGGCACGGCCAGAAGGGTTTCAACGGCGTCGCCATCCTTGCGGACGGCGAAATGCCGGTCGAAGTCCAGCGCGGGCTGGATGGAGAGCCCGAGGACGAGCATTCGCGCTATCTGGAGGCACAGGTCTTCGGTGTGCGCGTCGTGTGCATCTACCTGCCCAACGGCAACCCGGTGCCCGGCCCCAAGTTCGACTACAAGCTGCGCTGGATGGAACGCCTGCGCCGCCGCATGGACGCGATCAAGGCCGAGGAAGTGCCCGCAATCATCACTGGCGACTACAACGTCATCCCCACCGACCGCGATGTCTGGGCGCCGCCCGCAATGGCCGCCGATGCGCTCATGCAACCGGAATCGCGCGACGCCTACTTCCGTCTGCTCGGCGACGGCTGGACCGACGCGCTCGCCACGCACAATCCGCGCGGCGGGGTGTGGACGTACTGGGATTATCAGGCGGGCGCCTGGCAGCGGGACCACGGGTTCCGCATCGACCACTCGCTGCTCTCGCCCGAGCTGGCCGACCGTCTGGTCGCCTGCGGGGTCGACAAGGCCCATCGTGGGCGTGAGAAGGCCAGCGACCATGCGCCCGTCTGGGTGGAACTGAGGGCGGCTTAAGGCCTACTTAGAGCGGGCATAACGAAACGACCCGGGACAGTCAGTCTGTCCCGGGTCGTTTCGTTTCCGGCTGACCTAAATCAGCGCCAGGTTCAGCGGTAGAAGATGTGGTTGTCCACCTGCGCCAGCTTGGTCAGCTTGCGCCACTTGGGCGAGACCCGCTTGGCGTGGAAGAACAGCGCACCCTTGGCCTTGCTTTTCCAGACGCCGTCTTCGGCGATCTGGGCGATGGCGACGGCTTCCTGCCACCCGGCCGAATTCTCGCGCACCGCAGGCATCGAGCGGCCACGGATGAACGAGAACTGCGAGGGCTGGTAGACCACGCCGCAGTAGCTGGTCGGGAAGCGGCCGGACTTGGTACGGTTGACGATCACCCGGCCCACGGCGAGCTGACCTTCCAGCGATTCACCGCGTGCTTCGAAGTAGATCGCGCCGGCAAGGCAGCGCATGTCGCGCGACATCGCGTCCGGCGTCTCCTGCTGGGACACCAGTTCCTGAAGAGTATCCGCGTCGGGGGCTTCGACTTCCTCTGCCTCGGTATCGGCGGCGGGAAGCGCCTGCACGACGGGCTGGGAAACGAACTGCGGTATGGGCTTCGTTTCGGCGAGGATCGGAATGAGATCCGATGCCGCCGCGCCCGAACCCGGGGCGCCTAGAAGAGCGGTGAGAACCGTCGCGGCCAGCGCAAACGCGCTCGCCCACTCAACTTTCGTTCGCATTCAATCTTGGTCAAAGGCGGTGAACCGGTCCGACACAGGCTGGAACGGAAAGCCACTTTGTGGCGTTCAATGTCCGTTGAGCCTGCCGACGATTCCCCGTCTGCGTGCTAGCAGGGCTGCCGAAGTGCCGCCCACGCCGCTTTCGCGTCTGTGGAAGAGGCCTTTAGGCCGTGCGCCGGGCAAGTCAACCCGCGCCCGGTTCCACCCCGATGAAGCGTTCGGCGTCTGCGGCGTCAAGCTCGACGATCCACACGTCGGGATCCTGATGCCTGCGCCGGTCGACATAGTCCTGAAATTCGAACGGATCTTCAGGATCCTGAGTCCTGGCGCAGCGCCAGCGCCGGGTGCCGTCGAGTTCGGGCATCCGCTCGTAGAGCCGCAGCCCCGAACCGTTGTGAGAGAGAACCGCAAGGATCGTCCCGGCGTCGTGCTCGCCCTTGGCCAGCACCGTTGCGAAGCCGCCTTCGGCATTCACGCGCCGAATCAACGCGGAAACTTCCAGATGGGCGGGAAGGCGAGCTTCCATGCCCTCAGCCTTGCGGGATCGCGTAGCCCGGGAGGCTGGAGAGCGCGATGCGCGAGCGCATGAAGGTGCCGGTGCCGCGCCCGCACTCGTCACCGTCCTCGTCGGTCAGCCAGGATTCGGCCACCAGCACGCGGCGACGGCCGCTGACCCAGCGCCCTTCGGCGATGATGCGGCCACCCTTGATCGGCTTGCTGAGGTGCATGTTGAACGAGGTCGTCAGCAGGAAGCGGTCGGTGACGTGGGTGTTGGCGGCGTAGAACGCGGCGTCGTCCAGCATCTTGAAATAGATCGTTCCATGCGCCGCACCCGCCGCATGGAAGCAGTCCGGCTCGACGAGAAACGTGATGCGCGAACGCCCGTCTCCCAGGATCTCCAGGTTCGAGCGGAACATGTGGTTGATCGGCGCCGAGGCGTAGAGCCCTTCCAATGCGCGCCAGTGCAGCCCGGCTCCCGCCGGGCCGGTCTCGTCTTCAGGCGGCATCGCGGTCGATGACGTTGCTCAGCAGGCTGTAAAGCGCCTCGGTGCCGGGAGCGGCGAGCAAAGCCTCGTGCATGCGCTCGTCACGCATCATGCGCGAGATCGCGGCGAGAGCGTGGAGGTGCGTCGCACCCGCGCCCTCGGGCGAGAGCAGGCCGAACACGAGATCCACCGGCATGCCATCTGCGGATTCGAACTCGACGGGGGAGGCGAGGCGCATGAACACCGCGACCGGTCGGGTCAGCCCCGCCATGCGCGCGTGGGGAATCGCGATCCGTCGCCCGAACCCGGTGCTGCCGAGCCGCTCGCGCTCGGTGATGCGCGCCAGCACGGCCTGATGGTCGAGACCATAGACCGCAGCAAACCGGCCCGCGAGCCGGTCGAGGATGATGTCCTTGCTGTCCGCATCGACCGTGATGACGGCCTCGGGCAGCAGCGAAAAGAGCCCACTCATTGTGTTTCTGATACTAGACCGGTTTCCGTTGGTTGCATGCCCCCAAACCCCCGGCGGAAAAACCGGGGGTTCTCTCTTCCTCTCGTAGCGATCAGAAGTGGTGCGCGAAATGCGTCAGTGCGGTTCGACCCAGCCGATCGACCCGTCACCGCGGCGGTAGACCATATTATGACGCCCGGTGCCAGCATTTTTGAAAAGCAGCGCCGTAGTATTGCGCAAGTCGAGCATCATGACGGCGTCGGAAACGGTCGCTTCCGGCACATCGACGCGCGTTTCGGCGATGACGACGGGAGCGTCGGTCTCGTAATCGTCCTCGTCGTTGTCGGCGACGGGCTCTTCGAAGATCGTATACGCTGCGTCTTCAGCCGCATTGGCGAAGGCGGTCTGTTCGGAACGATCCTTGAGGCGACGCTTGTAGCGGCGCAGCTGCTTGTCGATCTTTTCGGCAGCCTGGTCGCAGGCGATGTGCGCGTCCTGTGCCATGCCGCTGCCCTTGAGCACGAGGTTCTGCATCACGTGCATGATGATGTCGCACTTGAACGCCCCCGCCGGCGCTCGACCGAAAGTGACGTGAGACGACAGCGCCCGGTTGAAATACTTCTCGATGATCGCCGTGAGCTTGTCGTTCGCGTGGACCTGAAGGGCCTCGCCGGTTTCGACCTGGTGACCAGAGACGCGGATATCCATGGGCGTTTCTCCTTAGTACTTAGAGTTCAGGCACCCCAGAGCGGGGTATCGACCGACTTGAGAAACTCTGCATGCGCAACAAGTTCCTCTTCGGTAGCCGCGTGGGGACGCGGCTGACGGAAGATACGGTCCTTCTTGGCGAGAACCTTGATTTCCGTCACGATCTCAGTGATTTCGGCAGAAAGTTCGAGGCCGATCTGACGGCCCCCGCGCAGCTCGACATAGACTTGCGCGAGCAGCTCGGAGTCGAGCAGCGCGCCGTGCTTGGTGCGGTGGCTGCGGTCGATCCCGTAGCGTGAGCAGAGCGCGTCGAGCGACAGCTTGGCGCCCGGATGGCGCACCTTGGCGAGCGCCACGGTATCGACCATGCGGCTCATGCTGACCGGCGGCAGGCTGCACAGCGCCAGTTCGGCATTGATGAAGTTGAAGTCGAAGTTCGCGTTGTGCGCCACCATCGGGCTGTCCTCGATGAAGTCGAGGAAGTCCTGCGCACAGGCGGAGAACAGCGGCTTGTCGGCGAGGAACGCGTCGGACAGGCCGTGCACCGCCTCGGCCTCGGCGGGCATCGAGCGCTGCGGGTTGAAATAGGCGTGATAGGTGCGACCGGTCATCACCCGGTTGACCATCTCGATGCATCCGATTTCCACCATGCGATCCCCGTTTTTCGGGTCGAAGCCGGTCGTTTCGGTGTCGAAGATGATCTCTCTCATCCCTCTCCATATCTGCCTGTGTGCACCCATGTGCAAGGGGCAGGAGAGGATTATTCGGCTCGCCTCAGCGCCCGCACGATACCGGCCACCTGTTCGCGGGTCGCATCGAGCGACGTGCCGGTATCGATGACATGGTCGGCCCGCGCGCGTTTCTCGGCGTCGGGAACCTGAAGTGACAGAATCTGCTCGAATTTCTCGACCGTCATGCCGGGCCGGGCGAGCACGCGGCGGCGCTGTTCATCGGCCGGAGCGGAGACCACGGCGACCGCGTCCAGCCCCTCGTGGCCGCCCTTTTCATAGAGCAGCGGGATGTCGAAAACGACCAGCGGCGCTTGCCTATTATACTTAAGAAATTCGGCCCGCATCGCCGCGACGGCGGGGTGGACGAGTCGTTCCAGAGTCGCGAGCTTGTCCCGGTCTCCGAAGACCGCTGCGCCGAGTCTCGGGCGGTCGACGCCGTTTGGCCCGGTGGTGCCCGGAAAGGCCGCCTCGATCTGCGGCAGGAGCGCGCCATTCGGGCCCTGCAGTTCATGCACCGCCGCATCGGCATCGAACACCGGCACGCCGAGATCGCGCAGCATCGCCGCGACGGTCGACTTGCCCATACCGATCGATCCGGTGAGGCCCAGGATTTTCATCAGGGTATCTTTGTCATTTCAGAATCAGCTCGCGCAATGCCGCATCCCTGTTGCGCGGCGGGTGGGTGCCGAAGAAATGCGCGAAGGCGAGGTCGGCCTGGCCGATCAGCATGGAGAGGCCGTCGATGGTCTCGAATCCGACCCCGCGCGCGTCCTGCAGGAACTGCGTGTCGAGCGGGCTGGTGACGATGTCGTAGACCACGCTGCGCGGCGGGGCATGGCTGAAGTCGAAGGCGAGGGGGGGCTGCCCCGTCATCCCGAGCGGGCTGGCGTTGACGATGAGGTCGAAGCAGTGCTCGCGATCGTCGAAGGCGAAATCGGTCGCATCGGCGAAGTGATCGAGCCCGATGGCATGGTGCTCGCCGTCCGGCGCCAGTTCGTCGAGCATGGCGCGCGCCTTGCCCGGATCGCGCCCCGCCAGCACGATGACGAAGTGCTCCTGCGCCAGCGCGGCCACGATCGCTCGCGCCGCACCGCCGGTGCCGAGCACGCGGGCCATCCGGAACAGGTGGGTCTTCGCCAGTTCGTCGCGCACCGGCTCGAGGAACCCCGGTGCGTCCGTGTTGTACCCGGTCAGTGTGCCGTCGGTGCCTCTCACGACCGTGTTCACGGCACCGATCCGCTCCGCCAGAGGATCGAGCCGGTCCAGCAGTGGCAGGATCGCCAGCTTGTGCGGCATCGTGACATTGCAGCCGCGCCAGTCGGAATCGGCCCGCCGTTTCGCGAGGTAGTCGACCAGTTCCTCCAGCCTGACGAGGCAGTGGTCGTAGCGCCCCTCCAGCCCGAGTTCACGAAGCCAGAAATTGTGGATCGCGGGTGACTTGGACTGCGCGATGGGATCGCCGATCACTTCGGCATACGGGGTGCTCATCGCGCAAGAACTCCCAGATTGCGAAGCGCCGCCTGCACCTTGAGCAACGGCATGCCGAGGATGGTGAAGTAGTCGCCATCGATGGATTCGAACAGCTGCACCCCGCGCGCCTCGATGCGGAACACGCCGACGCAGCCGGCCACCGCGGGCCATTCCGCGTCGAGGTATTCGGCGATGAAGGCCTCGGACAATTCGGCGACGCGCAGTTCGGCGACGGCGGGCTCGGCCCAGAGCACCTCGCCATCACGGACAAGCGCGGCGGCGCTGTGCAGTTCCATCACCTTGCCTGAGAAGAAGCGCAGGTGCTCGGCGGCGTTCTCACGGCTCGTCGGCTTGTCGAAGCGGCGACCGCCGCAGGACACAAGAGAGTCGCTGCCGAGGACGATCTCGCCCGGTGTTTCACGTGAAACATTTCCCGCCTTAGCCACGGCCAGCGCCAATGCGATCTCCGCCGGAACGGCATCGCCAAGCGCCGCTTCGAGCACACGTTCATCGACATGCGCGGGCTGGGCCCGGAAGGAAATGCTCGCAGCTTCGAGCATGGCGCGGCGCGAACCGCTCTGGGATGCGAGGACGATCATCTCTGCCTTCGATTATCAGATGGGCTTCGGGCCGACCGGTCCGGTCTGACCGGCAGCCTTGCGTTCGTTGTAGAGGTTGATGACCGCCGCGGCGGTCTCTTCGATCGAGCGGCGCGTGACGTCGATCACCGGCCAGGAATTGTCCGCGAACATGCGCCGCGCATATTTCAGCTCGCTCTCCACCTTGTCGCTGGCGACGTAATCGGTGTCGGGCGACTGGCTGAGCGAAAGCAGGCGGTTCCGGCGGATCTGGATCAGCCGGTCGGGCGCGGTCGTCAGGCCGACGACTAGCGGCCGCTTGAGCCCATAGAGCAACGGCGGCGGTGGGCTTTCCACGACGATCGGGATATTCGCAACCTTGTACCCGCGATTGGCGAGATAGATCGAGGTCGGTGTCTTGCTGGTGCGCGACACCCCGGCCAGAACGATGTCCGCCTCCTCCCACTCTTCCCACAGGACGCCGTCGTCATGCGCGATCGTGAACTGGATCGCATCGACGCGCGCGAAATAGGCATCGTCGAGCCGGTGCTGGCGCCCGGGACGGCCCTTGGCCTCCTGCCCGAGCAGCGCTTCGAGCGCGTCGGTCACACCATCGAGCACCGCGATCGCGGGCAGGCCGAGCTGCTGGCACTTTTCTTCAAGCCGCCCGCGCGTCTCCTCGTTGACGAGGGTGAAGAACACCAGGCCTGGGTTCGAGGCGATCTCGCCCATGATGCGGTCGAGGTGCTGCTGCGAGCGGACCATCGGCCAGAAATGGCGCAGCACATCGCCATCGTCGTCGAACTGCGCGAGCGCCGCCTTGGCGATCATCTCCAGCGTCTCGCCGGTGGAATCTGACAGGAGGTGCAGGTGAAAACGCGCCATGGACGGCTGCTGGCTCCATTGTGGATATGTGGCGGCATAAACCACGGGAGAGTCCCGGTGACAACTCGGCAGGCGGTTTTCCTGCCCGCTATGGGGATTCAACGAGTCAGGTTCTGGACAGGGCGACCGACTCTTCCCACACCCTGTGGACAAGGTGGACAACCTTTCGTTGACTCAACCTCGTCCAAGAGTCGCATGTGACTCTTCATCCTGTTCATCCGGGTACAAATCGGGCAAGGCGCGCCAATCCCCGATATCCACAGGGCCAACAGACTCCATCATCCTTCTATAAAAATTCTATTTTTTGTTGGGACGTGACGCGATGCCCGGAATTCTCCTCGACACCCTGCGCGGAACGAACGCGCGCCGCCGCCCGCTCTGGCTCATGCGCCAGGCGGGGCGCTACCTGCCCGAATACCGCGAGTTGCGCGCTGAAAAGGGCGGATTCCTGGCGCTCGTCTACGACACCGACGCCGCGGCCGAGATCACCCTGCAGCCAATCCGCCGCTTCGGTTTCGACGGCGCGATCCTGTTTTCCGACATCCTCATCGTCCCTTACGCGATGGGGCAGGATCTCCAGTTCCTCGCCGGGGAAGGCCCGAAGCTGACTCCGCGGCTTGTGGACAATGCGCTGTCGGGGCTGACTCAGGTGCCCGAGCGCCTCTCGCCGATCTACGAGACCGTCCGCAAAGTCCGTGCCGCGCTGGATGTGGACAAGACCATGCTCGGCTTCGCGGGATCGCCCTGGACGGTCGCCACCTACATGGTCGCGGGCGAGGGCAGCCGGGACCAGCACGACACGCGCGCGATGGCCTATCGCGATCCGGGCGCGTTCGGGGCGATCATCGAAGCGGTGATTCAGGTGACCGTGAAATACTTGTGCGGCCAGATCGAGGCAGGCGCAGAGGCCGTGCAGCTTTTCGATTCATGGGCCGGAAGCCTGTCGCCGACGCAGTTCGAACGCTGGGTCATCGCGCCCAACGCCGCCATCGTCGCAGCCGTGAAGGCGCGCCATCCCGAGACCCCGATCATCGGCTTCCCGAAGGGCTCGGGCGAGAAGCTTCCCGCCTATGCCCGCGAGACGGGTGTGGACGCGGTCGGAATCGATGAGACGATCGACCCGATCTGGGCCGCGCGCGAACTGCCTTCGGGCATGCCGGTGCAGGGCAATCTCGATCCACTGCTCCTGCTGGCGGGCGGCGAGGATCTCGACCGGCAGGCCTGCGCCGTGCTTGACGCTTTCGCCGACCGTCCCCACGTCTTCAATCTCGGCCACGGAATCGGGCAGCACACGCCCATCGCGAACGTCGAGCAGCTCCTTGCCACCGTCCGCGCCTGGGAGCGTTGAGACGGCGCCCCAGACCCGCTAGAGGACATCCATGACCATCCTCCAGAGTCTCTACCCCTGGCTGAAGGCCGGGCACGTCATCTTCGTGATCTTCTGGATGGCGGGGCTGTTCATGCTGCCGCGCTATTTCGTCTACCATCAGGAAGCGGAATCCGGCTCGGCGGAAGAGGCGCGCTGGGTCGATCGCGAAGCGAAGCTGCGCAAGATCATCCTGACCCCCTCGATGATCCTGACATGGGTATTCGGCGTGCTGACGGCGCTGGCGCTGGGTGCGTTCAGCGAGGGCTGGCTTCATGCGAAGCTGCTGTTCGTGATCGCGCTTTCGGGGTATCATGGCTGGCTCGTCGCCTATGCCAAGAAACTGGCGCGGGGTGAGCGTTCGCTGACCGGCAGGAAACTGCGGATGCTCAACGAAGTGCCCGGCCTTGCCGCCGTGGTGATCGTCATTCTGGTGGTCGTGAAGCCGTTCTGACCCGTTCGGGAGCCCTGACATGATCCTGATGCCTGTCCTCGCCGTGGCGATGATCTCCGCGCCGCCCCAGGCCGATCAGGATGACCTCCATTGCCTCGCCTACCTCTCGGTCGCCGCCGGGAAGGTCGAGGGCGAGCTTCGCCACAAGGTGGAGGCGGGAGTGCTCTACTACTTCGGCAGGCTGGAGGCGCGTCGGCCGCAGTACGACATTGCCGTCGAACTGGACAGGATTCTGCGCGCGCCGGGCTATGGCGCGCAAAGCTATCAGGCCGACAAGGCCCGCTGCCACGCGCAGCTCGATCCGCTGGCTGACCGCTTCGAGGCATGGCGCGGCCGTTACGAGAACGGGCAGTAGCGCTTCGGCGGCACCCCATTCCATTCGCCCCGTTCCGGTGGCGTCTGGCGGATTGACTCGTTGACCGCGAGGCGGGGAACGCTTATCTGAGCCACGTTCCGGCAACAGGGCGCGAGCCTTTGTCTCCTGCCTGGATCCGCTTTCCCCAAGCCCGATGATCCCGCCGGCCGACACTACAAATCCATCTGGAATCCAAGAAAATGCATCTCAAAGAACTCAAGAAGAAGTCATCGGCCGAGCTGGTCGAGATGGCAGAGGAACTGGGCGTCGAAAGCGCCTCCACGCTGCGCCGTCAGGATCTGATCTTCGCCATCCTCAAGGAAGTGGCTGAAGACGGTGAGGAAATCATCGGCCAGGGCACCATCGAAGTGCTGACCGACGGTTTCGGCTTCCTGCGCAATGCAGAGGCGAACTACCTCGCCGGTCCCGACGATATCTACGTCTCGCCGAATCAGGTCCGCAAGTGGGGCCTGCGCACCGGCGACACCGTCGAAGGCGAAATCCGCGCCCCCAAGGAGGGCGAGCGCTACTTCGCCATCACCAAGCTCATGAGCGTCAACTTCGACGATCCCGACGCGGTGCGCCATCGCGTCAACTTCGACAACCTGACGCCGCTCTATCCCGACAGTCGCCTCAAGCTCGACGGCCTCGACCCCACGGTCAAGGACAAGTCGGCCCGCGTGATCGACCTGATCTCGCCGCAGGGCAAGGGCCAGCGCGCCCTGATCGTCGCGCCGCCGCGCACCGGTAAGACCGTGCTGCTGCAGAACATGGCCAAGGCCATCACCGACAACCATCCGGAAGTCTTCCTCCTCGTCCTGCTCGTCGACGAGCGTCCGGAGGAAGTCACCGACATGCAGCGCTCGGTGAAGGGCGAGGTCATCTCCTCCACCTTCGACGAACCCGCGCAGCGCCACGTCCAGGTCGCCGAAATGGTGATCGAGAAGGCCAAACGCCTCGTCGAGCACAAGCGCGACGTGGTCATCCTGCTGGACTCGATCACCCGCCTCGGCCGCGCCTACAACACCGTGGTCCCCAGCTCGGGCAAGGTGCTGACCGGCGGTGTCGACGCGAACGCCCTGCAGCGCCCCAAGCGCTTCTTCGGCGCCGCGCGCAACATCGAGGAGGGCGGCTCGCTCTCCATCATCGCGACCGCGCTGATCGACACCGGCAGCCGCATGGACGAAGTCATCTTCGAAGAGTTCAAGGGCACCGGTAACTCGGAAATCGTCCTTGACCGCAAGGTGGCCGACAAGCGCATCTTCCCGGCTCTCGACGTGGGCAAGTCCGGTACCCGCAAGGAAGAGCTGCTCGTCCCGAAGGACCAGCTCACCAAGATGTGGGTGCTGCGCCGCATCCTCATGCAGATGGGCACCGTCGATGCGATGGAGTTCCTGCTCGACAAGATGAAGGACTCGAAGACCAACGAGGACTTCTTCTCGACGATGAACCAGTAAGCGGCCTGAAGGGGGGCAGTCTTGGATATCCTGACGATTCTAGCGGCTGCTCCGGGCATTCAGAGTCCGGCGGAGATCTGGCACCACATCGTCACCGACTTCGCGAACATCGGCACCCCGGCGGCGCTTTCCGCGTTCCTGCAGGTGCTGATGATCGACGTCGTGCTGGCGGGCGACAATGCCATCGTCGTCGGTGCGCTTGCGGCGGGGTTGTCTGCGGATCAGCGCAAGAAGGTCATCGCCATCGGCGTGATCGCGGCGCTCGTCCTGCGCATCGGCTTCGCGCTCGTCGTGACGTGGCTGCTGGGGATCGTCGGGCTCGTCTTCGCGGGCGGGCTGCTGCTGCTGTGGGTCGCGTGGAAGATGTACCGCGAACTGCATCACAGCCCGGTCGGCGAGCATTCCGTGGGCTCGCCCGAGATCGTCGGGGACGAGCGTTCGGGCCTCGCCCCCGCCAAGAGCTTCGGTTCGGCGGCGCTGTCCGTGGCGGTGGCGGACGTGTCGATGTCGATCGACAATGTGCTCGGCGTCGCCGGTGCGGCGCGCGAGCATCCCGGCATCCTGATCGTCGGACTGATCGTGGCAGTCGCCATGATGGGCCTCGCAGCCAACTTCATCGCGCGGTACATCGAGCGCTACAAGTGGATCGGCTGGGTCGGCCTCGCCGTGATCCTCTACGTCGCGGTGAAGATGATCTATGAAGGCTGGACGGATCCGGCGCTGGGGATCGTTTCGCTGTTCTGAGGAAAAGAGGAAACGCACCCTGTCATTATCTTCGTTACGCCCCGCAGCCGTCTTGCGCTGCGGGGCTTTTTTATGAGATTCAGGGGATGAGGACGGTGGAGCCGGTGGTCGCCCGGCTCTCCAGCGCACGATGGGCTTCCGCTGCATCCGCAAGCGCGAAGCGCTCGCCGATCTGCGGCGTGAGCACGCCCGATGCGATGCGGTCGAACAGCTTCTTCGCACTGGCAGCGAGCAGGTCCGGCGTTGCCACATAGTCTGCCAGAGTGGGCCGTGTGACGTAGAGCGAGCCGCCGCGCATCAGGTCCAGCACGCCGATCGGCGGCACTGCGCCCGAGGCATTGCCATAGCTCACCATCAGGCCCCGCTTGCGCAGGCAGGCGAGCGAGGCATCCCAAGTTGCAGCGCCGACGCCGTCGTAGACGACATGGCACATCGCGCCGCCGGTGATCGCGCGAACGGTGTCCGGCAGTTCGCCGACCGGGCAGGAGAGTGAATGCTCGCCCGGTACCTGAGCGGCCTTCTCCGGCGATCCGGAATGCGCGATCACCGTCACGCCCTTGTCGAGCAGCCAGGGCACCAGCAACGATCCCACGCCGCCCGCCGCCGAATGGACCAGCGCCACGTCGCCTGCCTTGGCGGGGAAGGTGTCCTCGGCCAGATAGCAGGCGGTCAGGCCCTTGAGCATGACAGCGGCGGCGATCTCCGGCGCGATGCCTTCCGGGATGCGGATCGCCTTGGCAGCCGGGATGGCGCGGTGGGTGGCATAAGCGCCGCCGTTCTGCGTCGTGCCAACCCGATCGCCTACGGAAAGACCCGTCACGCCATCACCCAGCGCGACGATCCGGCCGACGCTCTCCGACCCGAGGCTGATCGGCAGGGCATCGGGGTAGAGGCCCTTGCGGTAGTAGGTGTCAATGAAGTTGAGGCCGACCGCCTCGGTCTCGATCACGACTTCGCCGGGACCGGGGGAGGGCACGGCGAAGTCCTCGCGTTCGATCACTTCGGGGCCGCCGTGGGCGCGGACGATCATGCGGTATGCATCAGTCATGTCTCGGTGTCTCTCAGCCCAGGTGCTCGGCGAAGAAGGCGGCGGTGCGTCCGTCCGCCAGTTCGGCGCCCGCCTCGTCACGGCGCGCGCCGATCTCTGCGGCGAAGCCATGGTCGAGGCCCTCGTAATCGTAGAGGGTGACCTTCGGGTGATCGTCGAGCCCTTCGTGGATGACCTTCTGCGTTGCCGCATCGACGAAGTGATCGGCCATGGGAATGTGCAGCATCAGCGGCTTCGCGATCGCGTGCTTCTCGCCCAGCATCTGATCGATCATCACACCGTAGTAGCCGACCGAAGCGTCGATGTCGGTGCGTGCGGCGGTCATGTAGGCGATCTTGCCGCCCATGCAGAAACCGACCAGGCCGACCTTCTCGACGCCCTTCTCACGGCGGACCCAGTGGATCACGGCTTCGATGTCGCGGATGCCGAGGTCGAAGTCATGGCTCATCATGTGATTGATGGCCTGCTGGAACTCCCCCTCATCGTAGGGGCTCAGTTCGATGCCAGGCTTCTGGCGCCAGAACGTGTCGGGCGCGACGGCAAGGTAGCCCTTGGCCGCCCACTCATTCGCCTTCTTGCGGATTCCGGGATCGACGCCGAAGATTTCCTGCTGCACGATGATCGCGCCGCGCGGGGTGCCTTCGGGCTCCGCGACGTAGGCGGGGATCATGCCGTCATGGTCGAGCGTGGGAATCTCGGTGTTGGTGGCCATTGCTGTTCTCCTGCTGTCCGATGCGGTTGCGAGTAAGGCACTTGCAATGGACTTTGCCAAGCGCATGTGTCAGTCATGCTGCGATAAACGAGCAGGAGCCGGGCGATGAAGGTCAATGTCGAGGTCGAATGCTCGCCGGAGGAAGCGCGCCGTTTCCTGGGTCTGCCCGATGTGACCAAGGCCAACGAGGCTTACGTCGATGCGCTGACCAATGCGATGCAGGGCACCACCAATTTCGACCAGCTGAACGAGCTGACCAAGCAGGTCGCGCCGATGGGGCAGATGGGCCTCAAGCTGTTCCAGCAGTTCCTCGAGAACGGCGTCGCCATGGCCATGAGCGGCGCGACGACCAAGCCCAAGTAAGGCCTCCGGTAGAAAGCTTCCGGCGGCCCTGCTAGGGAGCGCGCGATGGACGATACGATCTTCGCGCTTTCCAGTGGCTCGCCGCCTGCTGCCATCGGGGTCATTCGGATAAGCGGGCCAAGCGCTGGCACAGCGCTGACAACACTGGCAGGACGTTTTCCCGAACCGCGCCGCGCTAGCTATCGCACTCTGAGTGTTTCACGTGAAACAGTGCTCGACCATGCGCTGATCCTCTGGTTCCCCGGGCCGAATACCGCAACCGGCGAAGATCTCGCGGAACTGCATCTGCATGGCGGCAAGGCCGTGGTCGGCGCAGTGGAAGCGGCGCTGGCAGAGCTGCCGGGGCTGCGTCGAGCGATGCCGGGTGAATTCACGCGCCGCGCCTTCGCCAACGGTCGGATCGATCTCGCCGAAGCAGAGGGGCTCGCTGATCTGCTCTCCGCGGAAACCGAACTCCAGCGCCGCAGTGCCATCGCCATGGCAGGCGGAGCGTTATCCCGACAGGTCGAGGACTGGCGCCTGCGTGTCCTCGGTGCCTCTGCTGCGGTCGAGGCGGTGCTCGATTTCGGAGACGAGGACGATGTCTCCGATCTCCCGCCCGACTTCATCGCGAGGCTCGATGTTCTTACCGCAGAGCTTGCCGACTGGCTTGCGCGCCCTCGCGCCGAGACCTTGAAGGACGGTTTCCGCGTGGTGCTGGCCGGGCCTCCCAATGCGGGCAAGAGCACCCTGTTCAATGCGCTGGTCGAAGACGAGGCAGCAATCACCGCGCCGCTCGCCGGCACCACGCGTGACGTCCTGACCCGGGCGGTCGCGATCGAGGGAGTGCCGTTCGTCTTCGCCGACACGGCGGGCCTGCGCGATGAGACTGACGATGTGATCGAGGCCATCGGCATCGACCGTGCCCGTGTGGCGCTCGATCGGGCGGACCTCGTGCTATGGCTTGGCGCCGAAGGACAGGGGCCTGACGGTGCGTGGGAGATCGCCGCGCAGATCGACCTGCCGTCTCATGAGCGCAAGGAGCAAGCACGGCATCAGGTTTCGGCGGTAACGGGGCAGGGGCTCGATGACCTGCGCCGCGATCTCGTCGATACCGCACACCATGCCATGCCGCGACCCGGAGACGCTGCACTCAACGTGCGCCAGCACCAGATTCTGGGCGAGGCGGAAGCGGCGCTGCGGGACGCAGGACTGGAATCCGATCCGCTGCTGGTAGCTGAGTTTCTGCGTCGCGCGCGCGTCGCCTTCGACGGATTGGTCGGGCGGGCCACTACGGAAGATATGCTGGACGCCTTGTTCGGCCGCTTCTGCATCGGAAAATAAGCGATGTTCCACGTGGAACACGACAAGGCGCTTTGACGGGAATTGCGCAAGGCGCTAAACGCGCGGCCATGCATTCCTTTGACGTGATCGTGATCGGCGGCGGCCATGCCGGCTGCGAGGCGGCTGCCGTCGCCGCGCGCATGGGCGCGCGCGTCGCGCTCGTCAGCTTCGACCTCGATGCGGTCGGCGCGATGAGCTGCAACCCGGCCATCGGCGGGCTCGGGAAAGGCCACCTCGTCCGTGAGGTCGATGCCTTCGACGGCCTCATCGCCCGTGCCGCCGACGCCGCCGCGATCCACTATCGCATGCTCAACCGCTCTAAGGGGAGTGCCGTGCAGGGGCCGCGCGTCCAGGCTGACCGCGCGCTGTTCAAGGCAGCGATCCATCGGCTGCTGAAGGAGCAGGGCGACCTGACCCTTGTCGCGGGCGAGGCTTCGGCGCTGGTGATCGAGGGCGGGCGCACAGTCGGCATCGACCTCGCCGATGGCACCCGACTCATGGCTCCCGCCACCGTCCTGTGTACCGGCACCTTCCTTGGCGGCACCCTGTTCCGGGGCGAGGAGCGCCTTGTCGGCGGTCGCATCGGCGAGGCATCTGCACAGCGGCTTGCGGCCCAGATGCGCGATGCGGCGCTGCCGATGGCGCGGCTCAAAACGGGCACGCCGCCGCGCCTTGATGGGCGCACCATCGATTGGGCCCGGCTGGGCGAGCAGCCGTCCGACGGTGAGGCCTGGACGATGTCCGCGATCGAAAGCCGCCGCACCGTCCCGCAAGTCTTCTGCGCGATCACCCGGACCAACGCGCGCAGCCACGATGTCATCCGCGCCAACCTCCATCGCTCGCCGCTGTTCTCCGGCGCCATCGGAGCGCAGGGGCCGCGCTACTGCCCCTCGATCGAGGACAAGATCCACCGCTTCGCCGACCGCGACGGGCACCAGATCTTCCTCGAGCCCGAGGGGCTGAGCACGCATCTGGTCTATCCCAATGGTATCAGCACCTCGCTGCCCGCCGACGTCCAGCTGGAAATGCTGCGCACCATGGAGGGGCTGGAGACTGTCGAGATGGTCGTGCCCGGCTATGCCGTGGAGTACGATCACATCGACCCGCGCGCGCTGCGCACCAGTCTGGAACTGCGCGAGATTCCCGGACTCTATTGCGCTGGCCAGATCAACGGCACCACCGGCTACGAGGAAGCAGCGGCGCAGGGACTGGTCGCGGGGCTTCATGCTGCGGCTGCGGTGCTCGGTCGCAATGCTCCGGCGCTCGACCGGGCGAACAGTTACATGGCGGTGATGATCGACGATCTGACGCTGCATGGCGTCAGCGAGCCCTACCGCATGCTCACCGCCCGCGCCGAGTATCGCCTGCGCCTGCGGGCCAACAATGCGACGACGCGCCTGACCCCGCTCGCCCTCGAAGTGGGTGCAGTGGGAGCGGGGCGGCGCGAATGGTTCGCGCGACGCGAGGAGGCGAGGGCGGCTCTGGCCGAAGCATTCGATCAGCCGGCCGCTTCGACCGAACTGGCGGCGGCGGGACTTCCCGTTCGTGCCGATGCCGGGCGTCTGCCGCTGCGCGAGTGGCTGCGCTTTGGCGGCGTGGATATGGCGGGGCTGTCGCCGTGGGTCGATCCCGCGTTGCGCGCTGACGAAGACTTGCTCGAAGAGATGGCCGAAGATGCGGCCTATGCGCCTTACCTCGAACGGCAGGAGCGTGAACTGCGCGACCTGCGAGCCAGCGAGGCGCTGCGCCTTGGCGACCACTTTCCTTATGCCGACATCGCCGGCCTCTCGCGTGAGATGGTCGAGCGGCTGACCAAGGCGCGCCCGGCGACGCTGGCGGCGGCGGGGCGTATTCCCGGCATCACTCCGGCAGCGCTGGCAGCGCTGCTCGTTCACGCCCGCAGGGAGGCTGCGTGATAACTACCGAAGACGAAGCGCGCGAATGGCTGCACGCTCTACCCGAATGCGATGATGCTGCAATGCAGCGACTGGAACTGCTGGTGGAGATGCTGGCGGAGGAAAACCAGCGCCAGAATCTCGTTTCCGCGGCAAGTCTGGACCAGGTTTGGTTGCGGCATATCGTCGACAGTGCCCAGCTCCTGCCGCATGTTCCACGTGAAACATCTTCGCCGTGGATGGACCTCGGGACGGGGGCAGGGTTTCCCGGACTGGTGATCGCCGCGTTGCGTCCCGAGTGCGAAGTCGTCATGGTCGAATCGCGCGCACGCCGGATCGAATGGTTGGACCGTGCGCGAATCGCGATGGGTCTGGACAAGGCGCGTGTCGAAGGACAGCGTCTCGAACTGGTCGAAACTCGTCAGGCCGCTGTCATCTCGGCGCGCGCTTTTGCACCGCTTGATAAATTGCTGACGTTATCAGCCCGATTTTCCACAAGTGACACCGTGTTCCTGTTGCCCAAAGGGCGGTCTGCCGGTCAAGAATTGGACGACCTTCGCAAGTGGCGGCATGTGTTCCACGTGGAACAGTCCCTGACGGACCCGCAGGCAGGCATCATTGTCGGCACGCTCGCCGGCGGGAAGGATATGACCAGGTGATCCGGATTGCCATCGCCAACCAGAAAGGCGGCGTCGGAAAGACGACCACCGCGATCAACGTCGCGACGGCGCTTGCCGCGACGGGATGGCGGACGCTGCTGATCGACCTCGATCCGCAGGGCAACGCCTCGACCGGGATCGGTGTCGGCGCGTCGGAGCGTGAGGCGTCTTCCTATGACGTGCTGGTGGACAAGGTGCCGGTCGGCCAGTGCGTGATGCCCACGCGCATCCCCAATCTAGACTTGCTGCCCGCGACCGTGGACCTGTCCGGTGCCGAGGTCGAACTCGTCAGCGCCGACGACCGCGCCCATCGCCTTCAGCGCACTCTCACGCCGGAACTCGGCTACGACGTTTGCCTGATCGACTGCCCGCCTTCGCTGGGGCTGCTGACGCTGAACGCGCTCAATGCCGCAGACACGCTGCTGGTGCCGCTGCAGTGCGAGTTCTTCGCGCTGGAGGGCCTCAGCCAGTTGCTCCAGACGGTCGAGCGCGTGCAGCAGCGCTTCAACCCCGATCTGGGCATCATTGGTATCGCTCTGACCATGTTCGACCGCCGTAACCGCCTGACCGAGCAGGTCTCCGAGGACGTGCGTTCGGTGCTCGGCAAGCTGGTGTTCGAAACCGTCATCCCGCGCAATGTGCGCCTGTCCGAAGCGCCGAGCCATGGGGTTCCGGCGCTCATCTACGATCACGCCTGCGCCGGTAGCCGCGCCTACATGGCGCTTGCCCGTGAGCTGATCACCCGACTGCCCGAAAAGAGGAAAGCGGCATGAACGACGATCCCATCATCCGCTTCAGCATCCCGCAGCCCAAGGCCGCGGGCGGCGCGCAGAAGCCCAAGGGCCTTGGCCGCGGCCTCGGTGCGCTGCTTGGCGAGACCCGGCGCGAGGAGCCCGTGGCACCTTCCGGCGGGGGCGGCACGATCGCGCCGTCGCGCGGTGGCCTTGCGGTGCTGTCGATCTCCGACATCAAGCCCGATCCGCATCAGCCGCGCCGCTATTTCGAGGAATCGGCGCTGGAAGAACTCGCCGCGTCGATCGCGCAGCGCGGGGTGATCCAGCCCATCATCGTGCGCCCGCTCGACAACGGGCGCTACCAGCTAGTTGCCGGTGAACGTCGCTGGCGTGCGGCGCAGAAGGCGCAACTGCACGAGATTCCCGCGCTGGTGCGCGAGCTGTCCGACCGCGAGGTCATGGCCTTGGCGCTGATTGAAAACCTCCAGCGCGAGGATCTCAATCCCATCGAAGAGGCGCGTGCCTACAACCGCCTTGCCGAACTGGAGGGCATGACCCAGGCCGAGATTGCCCGCATGGTCGACAAGAGCCGCAGCCACGTCGCCAACTTCCAGCGCCTGCTGGCACTGCCGGATGGC
Organism: Novosphingobium kaempferiae; assembly: GCF_021227995.1. Lineage (NCBI taxonomy): Bacteria > Pseudomonadati > Pseudomonadota > Alphaproteobacteria > Sphingomonadales > Sphingomonadaceae > Novosphingobium > Novosphingobium kaempferiae. The sequence goes on along the minus strand of NZ_CP089301.1, from coordinate 1,541,595 downwards.
GTGATCGGTCTGGTCGAGAAGGGCCAGCTGTCGATGGGCCATGCCCGCGCGCTGATCGGCTGCGACGATGCAGAGGATATCGCGGACGCTGCCGTCTCGAAGCAGATGTCGGTGCGCGACGTGGAAAAGCTTGTCCGCAAGAAGCAGCGCGGCGACGTGACTCCGCGCCGTTCAGCCCGTGCCGCGCGCAACGCAGCTGAGGACGCTGACATCGCGGCGGTGCAGAACCACCTTGAGGAGTTCCTTGGGCTGCCGGTGAAGATCAGCGCCGATGCCGATCCCTCGACCGGTACCGTGACGATCCGCTATGCGACGCTCGATCAGCTCGACCTGATCTGCCAGCGCCTGACTGGCGGGGCGATCTAAGCTTTAACTCTCGTCATTGCGAGCGTAGCGAAGCAATCCAGCGGCGTGGGCCGGTCGTGGATGGCTTCGCTACGCTCGCAATGACGAGGCTCGATTACTTCACCAGCACTCGCTTGTCGGGAACGATCTTCACCCGCTTGTCCGGCACCGCCTTGCTGCGGCGGGGAAGGACGCGGCGGGCAGGGCGGACGGGCACGTCCTCGTAGACATATTCGACGGTTTCGGTGCAGTTCGGCTCTGCCGGGCGCGCCACCGGAACCATCATCATCGGCTGCGCCATGCAGCAGCCTTGCGCCGGATAGCCGTAGCCATAGGCGGGATAGTAGCCCTGCGGCGCGTAGCCCGGGCCATAGCCTCCGCCGTTGTAGCGGGCGTAGTAGTCGTCGAGATAGGCTTCGCACTCGTCGCGGTTGCGGCCGCGATCCTCAGCCTTGTCGATGGCGGCTCCTGCAACGGCGCCGACGGCTGCACCCACTACGGTACCCGCGGTACGGTTGCCGCGACCGGCGATCCGGTTGCCTGCAAGACCGCCGACCACACCACCGATCACCGCACCGCCAACGCCCGAATCGCGCGAGGAGAGGCGCTGCCGGCAATCGGCGAGCCATGCCTCCTGCGCGCCACGCGGATCGTATTCGCTGCGACCTTCATAGCCGCCGTAGTAGGGGGCGGGACCGCTATGGCCCTCATGCGCGAGGGCCGGGGAGGCGGCCAGTGTCAGTACCGCAAGACCGGCGGCACGCAGGGGAAGACGCATCGGGGCACCCTTTCGCGAAAAGCTCGGGGGCGTGAAAAATCAACCCCGTCAGTTAACGCGAAATTTAGCATCGTAATCCGCGCGAAACCAAGGGTCTGGCGCGGATTACACGGGCGGTGTCCCGTTCTGGTGCGACTCAGATGGAAAGCGCGGCGACTTGCGCGATCAACTGCATACCCACCGCGTCTTCTTCGTCGAAGCGGCCGGGGGTTGGGCTGTCGAGGTCGATCACGGCGATGACCTTGCCGTCGCGCAGGACCGGCACGACCAACTCCGAACGACTGGCCGCGTCGCAGGCGATGTGGCCGGGGAAGGCGTGTACGTCAGGCACGACCTGCGTGGCGCCCAGAGCCGCAGCGGTGCCGCAGACGCCGACGCCAAAGGGAATGCGGATGCAGGCGGGCTTGCCGATGAACGGGCCGAGGACCAGTTCGTCCTCGATGGTGCGGTAGAAACCGGCCCAGTTGAGATCGGGCACGAACTGCCAGATCGCCGCAGCCAGGTTCGCCATGTTGGCGACCGGGTCGGGCTCGCCCTGGACCAGCGCATCGGCCGCGCGAGCGAGGCTGCTGTAGAGTTCGGGCTTGGGAAGGTCGGTATCTGCTGCAAAGTCGTACATCGTGAGGCCCTTATCGCAACTGGCTGTTGTCGGCCAGCCGGCGTCGGCCTATCTCGATACGATGAACCCGATCGTCAAGAAGACCGCCATCGCCTCCTCCGTGATCGTCCTGGCTGCGGCCGGGTTCGTCTACTGGAGTTTGACCACCAACACCTCGGACCTGCCGAGCGATGCGACGACGGGCAAGAACCCGCAACTCGTCGAGCCGAAACCGCAGTGGATTCCCAGCATCAAGCTGGCCAAGCCGGTGGGCTGGGCGGCGGGCGAGGCGCCCAAGGCCGCGCCGGGCCTCACCGTCGCGCGCTTTGCCGAGGGGCTGGATCATCCGCGCACGATGCTGACGCTGCCGAATGGCGACGTGCTCGTGGCGGAGACGAATGCTCCGGCGGGCAACAAGCCCTCAGGCGTCACCGGCTTCGTCATGGGGCTGATGTTCAACCGTGTCGGCGCGGGCAGCCCTTCGCCCGACCGCATCGTCCTGCTGCGCGATGCCGATGGTGACGGCAAGGCGGAAGGCAAGTTCACGCTGCGCGCCGCCGACATGCACTCGCCCTCGGGCATGGCCTATCGCGACGGCAAGCTGTACATCGCGAACCACGACAAGGTGCTGGAATTCGCGTTCACACCGGGCCAGACCGTGCTCGAAGGCAAGCCGCTGCGCACGATGATGGACCTGCCTGCGGCGGGCAATCACTGGATGCGCAACCTGCTGCTGAGCGAGGACGGCAAACACCTCTACGTCGCGGTCGGCTCGGCCAGCAACATCGCCGAGAACGGCATGGAAGCGGAAACGGGTCGCGCGATGATCTGGGAGATCGATGTCGCGACCGCACGCCGCCGCCAGTTCGCGGTCGGCATGCGCAACCCGAACGGCATGGGCTGGAACCCCTCCACCGGAGAGATGTGGGCGACCGTACAGGAGCGCGACATGCTCGGGCCTGACCTCGTGCCGGATTACCTCACCAACGTGCCGGTTGGCGCGCAGTACGGCTGGCCATGGGTCTACTGGAAGACCACCTTCGACGATCGCGTACAGTGGCCGATGCAGACCTACATGATCGAATACACGCGCAAGCCCGAGTACGCGATGGGCGCGCACGTTTCGGCGCTGGGGCTGACGTTTGCGAACGGCGGCAACCGCATGGGCAAGGGATACGAGAACGGCGTCTTCATCGCCCGTCACGGTTCGTGGAATCGCCGTCCGGCGGCGGGTTACGACGTGGTCTTCGTGCCGTTCGACGCCAACGGCAATCCGAAGGACGTGAAGCCGCAGCCGGTGCTCACCGGCTTCCTAAAGGACAATGGCGATACCCGTGGTCGGCCGACGTGGGTCACGTGGGACAAGGGTGGCGCGCTGCTCGTCAGCGACGATACCGCCGGGATCGTCTGGCGGGTGATGTCACCGGGCGCGCAGCCCTCGGGGGCGATCAAGCCGGTCGTCACCGAGCATCTCAAGCCGCGGGAGGATATCAAGGATCCGACCTCGCCTGAGGCGATGCAGCAGCTGATGGGCGGATTCCGCAAGGAAGACGACAAGCTGCTGCCGTGAGACTGAAATCGTCATTGCAGGCGTAGCGAAGCAATCCACTGCCGGCCTGTGCCGCTGGATCGCTTCGCTACGCTCGCAATGACGAGGTTTGGGCGAGGGGCTCTCAGATCGCCTTGCCCGCCCGCCCAGCCAGTTCGTTGACGTATTGCCACGCCACGCGGCCCGAGCGGGCACCGCGTCGGCGTGACCATTCGAGCGCATCCGAGGGCTCCCACTCCAGCCCGAATTCGGTCGCGTAGCCGCCGATGATGGCGAGGTAGGCGTCCTGATCGCAGTTGTGGAAACCGACCGAGAGGCCGAAACGGTCGGCGAGGGCAAGGCGCTCGTCGACGATGTCGCGCGGGTTGATCGGATCGTCCTGCTCCGCCATCGAGCGGCCGACGATGGCGCGGCGGTTGGATGTGACGGCGAGCCTCACGTTGGCGGGCCGAGCCTCGACGCCGCCCTCCAGCCACGAACGCAGCACGCGCGGGCCGGAGCCGTCGCCTTCCTCGAAGCCGAGATCGTCGATGAAGACGAGGAAGCTGCGCTTCACCTTGCCAAGCGCGGCGAAGAGATCGGTAACGCCGGAGAGCGCATCCTGCGCCACCTGCACCAGCGCGATGCCACCGGGATACGCGGCGTCGGCGGCGCATACGGCGGCGCGCAGGAGTGCGGACTTGCCCATGCCGCGCGAGCCCCACAGCAGCATGTCGTGTGCGGCATATCCGGCAGCGAGACGTTCCACGTTCGTCACGACGCGCTCCTTCTGGCTGTCGATGCCACGCAGCAGGGAGAGGGCAGGGGCGTCGAGACGCTCCACCCACCGGGCGGTGCTGCCGGTCCAGACGTAGGCGGGGTGGGCCAGCCAGTCGGTCCCGGTGCTCGCTACGGGAGACAGGCGCTCCAGTGCCTCGGCGATCCGGGTGAGCAGGGCAGACTGGTCGGCGGGAAGGGTCATTGCGTGCATGTCCTTGGCTTTCGTCGCGTCGGGGCTATAGCGACGGGACATGGACCGCGCCACCCGACCCGAAATTCTCGATGCAGGCCCCGACGGGGTGGCCAAGGCTGCGCGCCTGCTGCGTGAAGGCGGACTGGTCGCGGTGCCGACCGAGACGGTCTACGGCCTTGCCGCACGCGCCGACCGGGACGAGTCCGTCGCGGCGATCTACCGCGCCAAGGGGCGGCCGAGTTTCAATCCGCTGATCGTCCACGTGGAAGATCTGTCGGCGGGAGAGCAACTGGCGCACTTCGATGAGCGGGCGCAGATGCTCGCCGATGCCTTCTGGCCCGGTGCGCTGACGATGGTGCTGCCGTTGCGGGAAGGGGCCCCGATTGCCCGAGCCGTCACGGCGGGGCTACCCACCATCGCTTTGCGCTGCCCGGCGCATCCGGTGATGCGTGCGGTGATCGCCGAGGCCGGCGTGCCTTTGGCGGCTCCTTCCGCCAATCGCAGCGGCGGTGTTAGCCCGACCGAGGTGGCGCATGTCGTGGCCTCTCTGGGCGCGAACGTGGATGCGGTTATCGATGGTGGGCAGTGCGAGGCCGGGCTTGAATCTACCATCATCGCGCTGCGCGAAGACGGGCGCTGGCAGGTGCTTCGGCCTGGTCCGATTGCGGAAGCGCGCATCGCCGCCGTGCTCGGGCAGGACAGCGTGCCGGTGACATCGCAGGAGATCGAAGCGCCGGGGCAACTCGCGAGCCATTACGCGCCGGGCAAGCCGGTGCGGCTGAATGCTACCGACGCGGCTGCCGACGAATTTCATATCGGCTTCGGATCAGTTAGTGGCGACATGACCCTCTCGGCCACCGGTGATCTGGTGGAGGCTGCTGCGCGCCTCTATGCCGCGCTTCATGCCGGGGCTGCCGCCGGGCAACCCCGCATTGCCGTCGCGCCGATCCCCGAGGGCGACATCGGCGCTGCCATCAACGATCGCCTGCGCCGCGCGGCGGCCTGAGCCCATTCATTCGTCATTGCGAGCGTAGCGAAGCAATCCAATGCCGCCGCTGGATTGCTTCGCTACGCTCGCAATGACGAGGGGTGTTCACGCGTCCGCGCCTGACATGAAAAGGCCCGCCGCGTCGGGGGACGGGCGGGCCTCTCTCAGTGTTCCACGTGAAACGTCAGTAGTCGTGGTCGATATCGCCAATGCCGTTGATGCGGCTGCGCAGGGTCTGCGGCTTGCGGATCAGGGTCACGTTGCCCGCGCCGTTGATCTCCACGTCGACCGTGCCGGTGGCGCCGATGGTCACGTCGCCCACCCCGTCGATGCGGATGGTGGCGTCGCGGCCCTGGACTTTGCCAAGGTTGATGTCGCCCGCGCCCGCGCTGCTGACGAACATGCGATCCACCTCGCCCGAAGCATCGAGGTCGATCGCGCCACGCGCGTTGATGTTCAGGGCTTCCTGCTGCAGCCCGTGGAGGTTCACGTCACCCGGCGCGTCGAGGTCGAGCCCGGCGATCTCGGGTGCGGTGATCCGCACCTTGAGACCACGATGAATGCGTGCCGATCCCTTGATCGAGAGGTGGCCGTTCTCCCAGACGAGGCGGTCGACCACGTCGGCCGGGCCTTCGACGATCATCTCGGCCTTGTCGCCCCGGTTGAACTCAAGGTTCACCGGCACTTCCATGGCGAGCTGGCTGCCCGACTGGATGGCGAAGGTGCGGGTCTTGCGCGGTCCCTTGGGGTGATCGTCCTGATCGCTGAGGTTGATCGTCCAGCCTTCGTTGACGAAGTCCTGGCGGAGCTTCTCGCCACCGATCACCCAAGCCGCGCCGATGGCGACGATCGACAGGATCACGCCGCTGGCGAAAACGATGAGCAGTTTCCTGAGCATCTCTTGGTCCTCCTTCTTTCGTCGCTTAGTCTTCGGAATGGATGGCGGGTTCGAGCACGCGGTAGTGCAGGCGGCCGAACCACATGATGGCGTTGACGATCCAGATGCTGACGATGGTCAGCAGGGCTCCTGCGGCGACCGAAGCGCTCATGATGCCAAGGCCGCCGAGGATGGCGACCAGCGGGCCGCCGGGGAAGCCGCTGAACGGTCCTGCGATCAGAACGAAGCCGCCGCCGATGAAGCAGGCGATCACCGCCACGAACAGGCCGAACATCACGCCCAGAACCGGCAGCACGATCGGCAGCAGGATCAGGATGTCGATGGTCGCGAGGCCCATGAAGGCGAGGATCGCGCTCCATGCGGAAGACGGGGAGCGCTCGGTCTTCCAGTTCCGAAAGCCGGTTTCGAAGCGCAGTTCGCGGGCAAGGCGGCTCGGGTTTCCGAGGGCCGCGGCGACCTCCTCTTCGCTGCGGCCCTCGGCGAGGCCGGCTTCGAAGTGCTCTTCGTAGTCGGCGACGATCTCGTCGACAGTGTCCTGCGGCATGCCCTTGAGGCCCGCCTTCAGGCGCTTGATGAACTCGTTACGCGTCATGGCTGGACTCCCCCCTGCTCGACGGGCGTTTCAGGCTCGGTGGTGGTGGCGCCGTCGATCAACTGGTCGACGGCCTTGGTGAAGCCCCGCCATTCGCCGACCTGCTCGGCAAGGCGCGAGCGTCCGGTATCGGTGAGGCTGTAGTACTTGCGGGGCGGGCCCGAGGGCGATTCCTCGAGATAGGTCTTCACCAGACCCTCGGACTGCATGCGGCGCATCAGCGGGTAGATCGTGCCTTCGCCCATGTCGACCGCGTCAGCCATGCGGCTCGCGATCTCGTAAGCGTAGCTGTCTCCCCGCGAAAGCAGCGCGAGGACGCAGAGCCCGAGCACCCCTTTCTTCAACTGGATTTCGATTTCGGACATCGAATCATCTCCTGCGGATGAGGAGTGTATATAACCAGCTACTGTGTTACGCAAGATACCTTGCTGAGATAGATACAGTCTAAGGCAAGATACCTTGCTATGACTGGGTATCGATCAATGCACATCCCTGCATTTCCGGGGTTTTCCGCAGGTTTGGAGCGTCTTAAGGTGCGGCGCATGGCCGTCCCCTATCACCCTCCCGTTAAGCGCTCGGTCGAGATCGCAGGGCACAAGACCTCGATCAGCCTGGAGCCGGTATTCTGGGAACTGCTCAAGCGAGTCGCCGCGCAGGAGGGGGTGCCGATCAACGCGCTGGTGGCGCGGATCGATGCAGAGCGGTTGGAGGCGGAGACGCCGCCCGGACTGGCGGGCGCGGTCAGGGTATGGCTGGCGACGTCCCTGCTGGACTTGGGCCTGCTAGATTCAGGCGGCGCGGCTGAGGCCGGGTAGGGCGGCGCCGAAGGCGCGACGAGCGATTTCGTCGAGGCTCGCCGGCCCCCAGCCGGTCATGGCGGCCGAGACGCAGACGAAGCCGGCGCGACGCCAGTCGCCGCGTGCCCGTCCATGCAGCACCAGCGCGTCGCTCTCTCCCGCCTGAGCCGGGTCGCTCACGAGCATCAACGCGCCGTGCGGGGTGCCCAGATACTGCCGCTCGCAGACGCTCTCATAGCGGCCGGTGGCGAGGCAGTTCCATGATCGCGGATCCGCTGCCGATCGCACCAGATGTTTCCTGCCGGGCAGCCCGGCGAGATGGACGGGGTTGCCGACATTGCCGAGAATCCAGACGGTATCGTCCGGTGCCACCCGCGCGCGCCAGACGTCGCAGATGCGGCGGGCCAGTTCGACGCTATCGGAAAATCCATAGGGAAGGGCGTTGCGGGCGCTGTCGCCGTTGAAATGCAGGTCCGCAACAAAGTGGATCGCCATCGTCATCTTCCCGTGGCGGAGCAGCCCTCCCGGCGCTCCGGCAAGAGTTTCAACGGCTTGTATAAGTGATTCGTTCCAATGTGATGACAGGGATTCGGGCGGTCAGAGCGGATTTGCGACGAGCCGCGCAAGGCCTTGAAAAAGGGCGGGGAAGCTTTTGCTTCTCCCGCCCTTGGTGCGACCGCGATCAATCAGTAGGTCGAAGGGGGATCGCTTGCCGGGAAGCTCTCGTCCACGGCCTCGTCGGTCTTGTCCCAGCCCTTGGGCGGGTTCTGCATGTGGTCGGGACCGGAACCGCGGATGCCCGCGAATTCGGCCTCCTGCTTGTTCTGGTTCGCGTATTTGTAGAGCGCGTAGCCGACCGCACCGGCGGCCGCCAACTTGATCAGGCCCATGTCGTGTCTCCTCTCGGCAATTCTTGAGAGGACAACGCGCCATGGGCCCCAGTTGTTTCCGGAATGTAAGCTCAGTCGCCGCCGACGCGTTCGATCTGCGCGCCGACCAGCGCCAGCTTCTCTTCGAGGCGCTCGTAGCCGCGGTCGAGGTGGTAGAGGCGGTGGACCTGCGTCTGCCCCTGCGCCGCGAGACCGGCGATGACGAGGCTCATCGAGGCGCGCAGGTCGGTGGCCATGACGTCAGCGCCGGTGAGGCCGGAGACGCCGTGGACGATGGCGGTGCGGCCCTTGGTCTCGATCCGCGCGCCCATGCGGTTGAGTTCGGGAACATGCATGTAGCGGTTCTCGAAGATCGTCTCGGTCAGCACGCTGGAGCCTTCGGCGAGGCACAGCAGCGCCATGAGCTGCGCCTGCATGTCGGTGGCGAAGCCGGGGTAGGGGGCGGTGGAGAGCGTCACCGGACGCAGCTTGCCGTCGGAGGCGACGTGGAGGCCTTCGGCGCGCGGTTCGACGTGGACGCCCGCGTCGCGCAGAGCCTGCACGGTCGCTTCCATGTCCTCGATTTTCGCGCCCTTGAGCGTGACTTCGCCGCCGGTGATGGCGGCGGCGCAGGCGTAGGAGCCCGCCTCGATACGGTCGGGCATGACCATGTAGGTCGCGCCGTGCAGGCGATCGACGCCGTGGATGGTGAGGTCGCTGGTGCCGATGCCCTCGATCTGCGCGCCCATCGCGACGAGCAGGTTGCACAGGTCGACGATCTCGGGCTCACGCGCGGCATTGTGGAGGGTGGACTTGCCCTTGCACAGCACCGCCGTCATCAGCGCGTTCTCGGTCGCGCCAACGGAGACGACAGGGAAGGAATAGCGCCCGCCCGGCAGGCCGCCGTCGGGCGCCACGGCCTTCACGTAGCCCGCTGCCATCTCGATCTTCGCGCCGAGCGCTTCGATGGCCTTGAGGTGCAGGTCGATCGGGCGGTTGCCGATGGCGCAACCGCCGGGCAGCGATACGGTCGCCTCGCCCATGCGTGCCAGCATCGGGCCGAGGACGAGGATGGAGGCGCGCATCTTGCGCACGAGGTCGTAAGGCGCGACCGAGCTGGTGATGCGGGTGCCCTGCAGCGTCATCACCCGGCCGAAGTCTTCCGGACGACTGCCCGCGATGGCGGTCGAGACGCCGAACTGATTCATCAGGTGCTGGAACCCGTCGATATCCGCGAGGCGCGGCAGGTTGCGCAGCGTCAGCGGTTCCTCGGTCAGCAGCGCGCAGGGCAGCAGCGTGAGCGCGGCGTTCTTGGCGCCCGAGACGGGGATGGTGCCGGAAAGGCGCTTGCCGCCTTCGATGATGATCTTGTCCATCACCGTCCTTTAGCGCCAAACGCGCACGCTTCAACGGGAGGGCGCGCAAATTCGCGGCGGATTAAAGGTTCCTTAGGGTTAACATGAGCTTGTTGCGCTCTAAGGATTTCCCGGCTTTAACCGCACTGCAACATGAGCGAGGCAAAACCAGACCCATGAGTGACATGAATTTCCGCAAGCCGGTTCGCAAGGCCGTCTTTCCCGTCGCCGGTCTCGGCACCCGCTTTCTTCCCGCGACGAAGGCGATCCCCAAGGAACTTCTGCCGGTCGTCGACCGTCCGCTGATCCAGTACGCCGTCGACGAGGCGCGCGAAGCGGGAATCGAGGAGTTTGTCTTCGTGACCGGCCGCGGCAAGACCGCGATAGTCGAGCATTTCGATACCGCTTACGAACTGGAAGCGACCATGACCGGTCGCGGCAAGTCGCTCGATCCGCTGGAGCCGACGCGCATCCAGCCGGGCAACCTAGTTACTGTGCGCCAGCAGGTGCCGATGGGTCTCGGCCATGCGGTCTGGTGCGCGCGCGCGGTCGTCGGTAACGAACCTTTCGCGATCTTCCTGCCGGACGAGCTGATGTACGGCTCGCCGGGTTGCATGAAGCAGATGATCGAGGCCTACAACGAAGTGGGCGGCAACCTCGTCTCGGTGCTCGAAGTACCGCATGAGGAAGTGTCGAGCTACGGCGTGATCGCTCCGGGCGAGAGCCGCGGGGCGCTGACCGAGGTCAAGGGCTTGGTCGAGAAGCCGAAGGTCGAGGACGCGCCTTCGAACAAGATCGTCTCGGGCCGCTACATCCTTCAGCCTGAAGTCATGGGCCTGCTCGAAACGCAGGGCAAGGGTGCGGGCGGCGAGATCCAGCTTACCGACTCGATGGCCAAGCTGATCGGCCAGCAGCCGTTCCATGCGGTGACCTTCAACGGCCGCCGCTTCGACTGCGGCTCGAAGGTAGGCTTCGTCGAAGCGACCCTCGCCATTGCGCTCGACCGCCCCGACATGCGGGACGAGGTTCGGGCCATCGCGCAGAAGCTGCTGGGCTGATTTATAATTCCTCCCCGAGCTTGCTCGGGGAGGGGGACCGCCGCGAGCGGTGGTGGAGGGGGAAGGGGCCAGAAAATCCCCCTCCGTCAGCCCTGACGGGCTGCCACCTCCCCGAGACAAGCTCGGGGAGGAATTTGCTTCATTGCCGCACAGGGTCCGTCAGTCGCGCCATGATCGCGGCGACATAGGCCTGAGTCTCACGAATGTTCGGGATACCGCCAGCCTTGAGCACGCGCCCCGGTCCGGCGTTGTAGGCGGCCAGCGCCTTCTCGATATTGCCGCCAAAAGCGTCGAGTTGCATGCGCAGGTAACGCGCGCCGCCTTCGAGGTTCGCCATCGGATCGGCCGAGTTCACGCCCATCTGCGCTGCCGTTCCTGGCATGAGCTGGGCAAGCCCGCGCGCGCCGACGGGCGAGAGCGCCAGTTCGTTCCAGCGGCTCTCCTGCCAGACCACGGCTTCGAGCAGGGTCGGGCTGATATCGTACTTTGCCGCAAGCTGCGCGACGCGTTCGCGCCAGCGGGTCGGGCCCGCAGCGTCGAGCGCTTCGGTGATCGACTGGGGATGGAGATTGGTGTCGACGTCGAGCGGCGTCGATTCGACCTGCACCGGTGCGGTCGCGATGGTGCTGCCGATGAAACCGACGCCCGATTCGGCATCGATCTGGGCGAGGTCCGGTGAGCCGGGCAATGCGGCCGGGCCTCCGGCAACCCATTCGGCGCCGCCCGAGCCGATCTGCATGACGTCGGCCGAAGCGACTCCGGGGACGGATGCGCAGGCGGCGGCGATGAGCACGCCAAAAGCCCTGATCCGCGTCATCGATTCGGTTCCCGCCACCATGGTCGCCCTCCTACCGCATCCGCGAGATTGAGTCACACGCGGATGCGGCAGGGCGCATCTACCTTACCTGATGCCGAGCGCGGTGCGGATCGCGCGCCAGGACAGCAGCTTGAAGTTCTGCGCCTTGGGGGCGTTGTCGCCGTCCTGCGCGATGAACAGGCCCTCGGGGTACTGCGGCCCGAAATCGCCGAGGATCACCTCGATGCCGTCGGTGTCGCTGGTGCCGCCGATGGCGCCGCCGTTCACGCGGAAGCGGCCTACAGGTTTGTCGGTCGCGAGGTCAAACAGCACATAGGCGTTGTCGCCCTGGCTCGATGCGACGAGCCATGCGCGGCCCTCCGCATTGCGGGCGATGGCGAGGCCCTCGATGTCGTCGACGAGGCCGTCCGCCTCGCCCACGCGGGCGTAGGAACTGGCGGTCAGCGTCGCGGGAGACAGCGGCACCTTCCAGATCGCCACGTCCTCCTCGGCGACGTAGAGCGTCTTCGTCACGTCATCGACAACGCAGCCCTCGGACTGGGTGGCGAACTTGACATTGCGCAGGTGCTCGGCGGCGATCTTGCCCGCCTTCTCGACAAGGCGGCTTTCGGCGACGGTGCCGTCCTTGAGGACGACGTAGGCGCGCGCCAGTTCACCGGCGGCGAGCGGCGCGCCCATGCAGAAGCCATAGGCCTCGGCGGGGGCATGTCCGGCGGGGAGGAAGGTCTCCGCGCCCAGAACGGTCAGCTTGCCGGTCGCGCCGTCGAGCGTGAACAGCGCGATGCGCGGCTCGGCCCGGTCGGTACGGTCGCTGGCGCCCACGAGGATGCGGCTGGTGCCGTCTCTCATGGCGATCTGGCGCAGGTCGGTGTTGTTCAGTGCGCCTGCCGGAGAGAAATCGCGCACCTTGCCGTCAAGGCCGTAGACGTAGAGCCCCGCCTTCTTGTCGGTGCCGAGGATCAGGCTGGCAGCGGGATTGGCGGGATTGCGCCAGATCGCCGGATCGTCCGCTGCATCGGCATTGCCGGTGCCGACGGGCGTGGTTTCACCCTCAGCCGGAACGTCGATCGCCGGATAGTGCGGTCGCGGCGGTTCGGCGGTGGTCGCGCCGGTCGTGGCGCAGCCCGCGAGCGGCTTTGAGAATAGCGGAAACCTTCATCAGAAGGATACCCGCGCGCCGAACTTCACGGTCGAACCGTATTCCTCGTACTGCAGCAGGCGCTGGGCGCCCGCGAAGTTCTGGTAGGCGTAGTACTTGGCATTGTTGACGTTCACCCAGTCCGCGAAGAGGCGGATGTTCTCGGTCAACTTGTACTTGGCCGAGAGGTCCAGCTGGAAGTGCTGGTTGACGATGCGGTCGGTGTCCGGCGCGTCGCCCACTTCGTCGAGGTACTTGTCGCGGAAGGTACCGGCGGCGCGCAGGCTTACCGGGCCCTTCTCGTAGCCGAGCACGACGTTGAAGGTGTTCTTCGACGCGTTGGGCAGGTTGATGCGGCGGGCCACGCCGTCATCGTCCAGCGTCGTGCCGCGGGCGTAGGTGTACGTGTAGTTCAACTGGGTCAGCAGGCCATCGAAGGGCGAGGGCAGCATCGAGAAGACCTGGCTGTAGCTTACCTCGACGCCGGCGATCTCGGCCTTGTCACCGTTTACCGGCTGGCGCAGTTCGGTGTAGGGAACGCCGTTGATCTCGCCTTCGTCGGTCGAGAAGCTGGTGTAGGTGTAGTCCTTGATCGACTTGTAGAAGCCGCCGACGGTGAACGCGCCGTTGTTGGCGAAGTAATATTCGAACCCGGCGTCGAAGTTCCACGCCTGATAGGGCTTCAGTTCCGGGTTGCCGAATTGGGCCTCGCCGTCTTCGTTGATCGAGTAAAGCGGCGGGAGCTGCGACAGCTTGGGACGTACGATCGTCTTGTAACCGGCGAAGCGCGCGACGAGGTTCTGTTGCGGGCTGTAGCGCACCGTAAGGCTGGGCAACCAGTTGGTGTAGTGGCGCTTGAAGGAGAGCGGCGAGACGTCGATCGCGGTGATCGTCTCGTCCTCGTCAGCCGGGTCCTCCATTTCAGTGATCGCGACGAGATTGCCGGTCAGCTTGTTGCGTGTGTGCTCCATGCGCACGCCGCCGATGACGCGCAAGGTGGCGCTGTCCCAGCGGCCGAGCAGGTAGGCGGCGGTGATGTCTTCGGTCACCGCGTAATCGCTGCTCGAACTGTCGATCAGGCTGTCGTCGGTGTTGTATTTGAAGCCCGTGGGATCGGCGAGGTAGAAGTCGGCCGAACCGCCCTTGTTGGCGACCGGGCCCATGTCGAGCAGGCGGTAGGTCTGCTTGCCCAGCACGTCATTCAGCGTGAAGTCGCCGTCGTAGTCGTCGAAGCGGCTCATGTTGAAGTTGTACGACTTCTTGCGCCAGCGCGCCTTGACGCCGCCCTGCACGGTGAAGTCGCCGTTGTCCCCGGCGAAGGTGCGGGCGAGGTCGGCCTTGGCGGCCCATTCGCGATCCTGGCTGTCCGACAGGGTGGTCAATTCCAGACGGTCGAAGCCGTAGTTGGTCGGGTCGTTCAGGACGCTGCCGCCGCTGGTCGCGGCGTAAGTCGGGAAGTAGCGACCGCTGTTGTCGACATCGACCACAACGCCCGAATCGTTCTCGAACTCGCCGGTGAAGCGCATCGGGTCGAGCGAGAAGGTCTCCTTCTCCGTCGACTTGGCGTAGCTTGCCTGCCAGTTGAACTTCCAGGTGCCGGTGTCGGTGTCGCTGCCGATCGAGACCGAGCGGATGCGCTGACGCTCGAAGCGGTCCTTGTGGTCGCGCTCGACGGTCAGCTTGTCGCCATCGTCGAGGGCACCGGTGTCGAAGGTGACGCGCGAGCCGTCGGAATCGCTGGCCTCGCCGAAATCGCTGAAGTCGAACGTGGTGCGGCGGCGATACTCATGGTCGTCGAACTGCGACCAGTTGCCGCGCACATAGGCCTTGGTCGTGTCCGATACGCGCCAGTCGAACGAGAGCGCCGCGTTGATGCGGGTGCGCTCCACGTCGTAGTCGCGGTATTCGAGGGTTTCGCCGTAGACCGCGCCGTTGTCGTCCTCGGTCCAGTCGGCCATCTCGACGTTGTCGGTCTCGAACTTGCGCTTGTAGTAGCTGACCGATCCTGCCACGCCGAAGTCGTCGCCGATCTTCTGGGTGAAGTCGAACGCGCCCTTCGGGGTCACCTTGCCCGAGTAGTCGTTCCAGCTGCCCTCGGCGCTGACGGAGTAGCGGTTCTTCTTCGAATCGAACGCGCTGGTGGTGTGGATCTCGACCGAGGCGCCGATGAAGTCGCCGTCCATGTCGGGGGTGAAGCTCTTCTTCACCTCGATCGATTCGATGGTGTCGGACGAGATCACGTCGAGCGCGACCGAGCGGCTTTCCGATTCCGGTGCGGGCAGGCGCACGCCGTTGACCGAAGTGCCGTTGAGGTCCGGGTCGAGGCCGCGGACCGAGACGTAGCGGCCTTCGCCCTGGTCGTTGAGGATGTTGAGGCCCGGCAGGCGGCGCAGCGATTCCGCTACGTTCTGGTCCGGGAACTGGCCGACGGCGTCACGGGTCAGGACCGACTCGACGCCGTCGGCGGCCTTCTGGCGCGACAGGGCGCTGGTCAGGTTAGCGGTCTGGCCGGTGACGAGGATGTCGCCGCCGCCGATCGCGGGAAGGTCGAAGTTGCCGGCGATGGTGCCGCTGGCGGGAACGGTGACGGTCTGGGTGGTCACTTCAGCGCCGACGTAGCGCGCTTCCAGCGTGTAGGTGCCGGCGGGGACGTTTCCGAACACGTAGCTGCCTGCGCGGTCGGTCTCGGCCTGGCGGTTGAGTTCGACGATACGAACGGTCGCGGACTGGAGTGCGCGGGTGCCAGTGGCGTCGTTGACGTGACCCGCGACTTCGCCCGCATGGGCGATGGTGGCGAACGATGCCGAGGCGAGCAGCCCGGCGACGAGCTGAAGCGAACGATTCATAGCTGGAAAAATCCCTGAAGCGACAGTTTGTGTGTCCTCAGGGGCGGCCCGTAGGCGCGCTAAATGACGCTCGCGTGATGAACTGGTGACAGTTCAGTGACAATTGCTGCGCTGCGACAATAGATTACACGGCGTGCGCACGCGCAAAAAAGCACGCTTTGCAGCGAGCCAGGCAATTCCAACGATGTAAAAGGGGAGGGGAATGGTGCTGCTAGGGAGGATTGAACTCCCGACCTCACCCTTACCAAGGGTGCGCTCTACCACTGAGCTACAGCAGCGCCGTTCCAGAGCCGCCGGATGCCCGGGGCAGGGGCGCGCTATTGTCCTCGCGGCGTTCGATTGTCAAGCGCCGCTTGCGCTTTCTTTTTCACGGCGGCAAGGCTCGGAGTCATGAGTGACGGGAAAACGCCGCGCGACGGCACGGAAAAGCTGACGCGCGAGGAGAGGCTGGCCGCCAAGCTACGCGAGAACCTGCGCCGCCGAAAGGCGCAGGCGCGTGCCGTCGCGACCGGGCCCGACGCCGATACCGATAGCGAATCACTCACGAGCAAACCGCCACTGGCCAAATCGCCCCCAGAAAGCTAGGGGCTGCGCGCAGACCGCATCGGTCCTCAAGACAGTATAGGGAGCTAAGCCTTGCCTCGCCTGATCCTGCTTCGCCACGGCCAGAGCCAGTGGAACCTGGAAAATCGCTTCACCGGCTGGTGGGACGTGGACGTCACCGAGAAGGGCGAGGCCGAGGCTCGCGCCGCCGGTGCGCTGCTCAAGGACAAGGGCGTGTTGCCCGACGTCGCCTTCACCTCGGTCCAGACGCGCGCGATCAAGACGCTGCACTTCGCGCTGGAAGCGGCGGGCATCCTGTGGATTCCCGAGACCAAGGATTGGCGCCTGAACGAGCGTCACTACGGCGGCCTCACCGGGCTCGACAAGGCGGAGACCGCTGCCAAGCACGGCGACGAGCAGGTCAAGATCTGGCGCCGCAGCTTCGACATTCCGCCGCCGGTGCTCGACAAGGGCAGCGAGTTCGACCTGTCGGGCGACGTGCGCTACGCCGGGATCGACGTGCCGATGACCGAGAGCCTCAAGGACACCATCGCGCGCGTACTGCCTTATTACGAAGGCTCGATCGTACCGCACCTCCATGCCGGTTCGACCGTCCTCGTCGCTGCGCACGGCAACTCGCTGCGCGCGCTGGAGAAGCACCTCTCGGGCATTTCCGACGAGGAGATCACCGGCCTCGAAATCCCGACCGGGCAGCCGATCGTTTATGAGCTCGACAACGATCTCAAGGTGCTCGACCGCTACTACCTGTCGGAGCGCTGAGGCGTGCCTGACGTTTCCAAGCCGCCGGTCGCCATCGTCATGGGGAGCCAGTCCGACTGGCCGACCATGGGCAAGGCCGCAGAAATGCTCGACAAGCTGGGCATCGCCTATGACGCGCGGATCGTCTCGGCCCACCGTACGCCCGATCGGCTGGTGGACTTCGCCAAGGGCGCGGAAGGCGAGGGCTTCAAGGTGATCGTGGCCGGGGCAGGGGGCGCGGCCCACCTGCCCGGCATGGTCGCCTCGATGACGCATCTTCCCGTGCTCGGCGTGCCGGTGCAGAGCAAGGCGCTGTCGGGGCAGGACAGCCTGCTCTCGATCGTGCAAATGCCCGCCGGTATCCCGGTGGGCACGCTGGCGATCGGCGAGGCGGGCGCGGCCAACGCGGGCCTCCTCGCAGCGGCGATCCTCGCCACTTCGGACGAGGCGCTGGCTGAACGGCTCAAGGCATTCCGGGCGGCGCAGACCGAAAGCGTGGCGGCAAAGCCGGTGTGATTTCCCCGCTCGATCGAGCGGGATTCGGAACAGGTACAAGGTCCGCTCGCCCTGAGCTTGTCGAAGGGCACGGGCGCAAGGCAGGCGTAAAGGCGTAATGATCCCTCCCGGCGAAACCATCGGCATTCTCGGCGGCGGCCAGCTCGGGCGGATGATCGCCATGGCGGCGGCGCAGCTCGGCTACCGCTGCCACGTCTATGCGCCGGAGGCGGATTCCATCGCCGCCGACGTCTGCGCGCAGTTCACCTGCGCCGCCTGGGACGACACCGAGGCCATGGCTAGGTTCGCCGCCGACTGCGCCGTCGTCACCTACGAGTTCGAGAACGTCCCCGTAGGCCCGCTCGCCTCTTTGGGCGACACGCCGCTGCTCGCCCACGCGCGTGCGCTGGAGACGGCGCAGGACCGCCTCAACGAGAAGCGCTTCGTCACCGATCTCGGCGGCACGCCCGCGCCTTTCGCGCCGGTCGACAGTGCCGAGGATCTCGCGCAGGCCATCGCCACCATCGGCGCGCCCGGCATCCTCAAGACCCGCCGTGACGGTTACGACGGCAAGGGCCAGTGGCGCATCATGACGCCCGAGGATGCCGCAAACCTCGATCTCCCGGCGACGCCGCTGATCTACGAGGGCTTCGTGACCTTCTTCGCCGAGTTCTCGGTGATCCTGTGTCGCAGCGCGGACGGCGACATCCGGTTCTTCGACAGCGCGCACAACGTCCACGAAGGCGGCATCCTCGCCATCAGCACCGTGCCTGCGCCTGCCGAACTGCTGGAGCAGGTTCCGGTCGCGCGCGATCTTGCTGCCAGGGTGGCCGGTGCGCTGGATTACGTGGGCGTCCTCACGCTCGAATTCTTCGCGACCAAGGACGGCCCGGTCTTCAACGAGATGGCGCCGCGCGTCCACAATTCGGGCCATTGGACCATCGAGGGCGCCGTCACTAGCCAGTTCGAGAACCACGTCCGCGCCATCTGTGGCCTTCCGCTGGGCAGCACCGAGCTTGCCGCCAACGGCGTCGAGATGCGCAACCTGATCGGCGACGAGGCGCACGACTGGCCGACGATCCTCGCCGATCCGGCCAACCACCTGCACCTCTACGGCAAGGCCGCCGCGCGCCCGGGCCGCAAGATGGGCCACGTCACGCGGCTCATGCTGGACTGATGGCGCGGGACGTCTTCCTCATATACGCCCGAGCCGCGAACGGCGTGATCGGCAGGGACGGTACGCTGCCCTGGCGGCTTCCGGCCGACCTCCGGCGGTTCAAGGCGCTCACCATGGGCAAGCCGATGGTGATGGGCCGCAAGACGTTCGAGAGCTTCCCCTCGCCGCTCCCGGGCCGTCGCCATATCGTGCTGACTCGCGATACCGGCTGGAGCGCCGGAGGTGCGGAAGTCGTCCATTCGGTCGAGCAGGCGCTGGCGCTGGCGGGTGACGGAGAGGTTGCCGTGATCGGCGGGGCGGAGATCAACGCGCTGTTCCTGCCGCTCGCCA
Organism: Novosphingobium kaempferiae; assembly: GCF_021227995.1. NCBI lineage: Bacteria > Pseudomonadati > Pseudomonadota > Alphaproteobacteria > Sphingomonadales > Sphingomonadaceae > Novosphingobium > Novosphingobium kaempferiae. The sequence goes on along the minus strand of NZ_CP089301.1, from coordinate 1,522,711 downwards.
CGCGCATCGAACTGACCGAGATCGCAGGTGACTACGAAGGCGACACGGTGATGCCGCCGCCCGGCCCCGAATGGCAGGAGACGGCGCGTGAGGATCATCCGGCGGACGGTGCCTTTCCGGCACACGCTTTCGTGACGCTCAAGCGCACCCTATAGCCGGCAGACCAATGATTCGCCTCGACAACCGCCAACCCGTCTCCGAATCGCTGCGCAGCGCCGTGCTGGCGCTGGGCAATTTCGACGGGTTCCACCAGGGCCACCAGGCAGTGGTGGGAGAGGCGATCCGCTGGGCGAAGGCGGAAGGCCGCCCGGCCATCGTGGCGACTTTCGATCCGCACCCGGTCCGCCACTTCAAGCCTGATGCCGAGCCGTTCCGCCTGACCACGCTGGAACAGCGGCAGGAACTGTTCGGAGCGGCGGGCGCCGACGCCATGCTGGTGCTGCACTTCGATTCGGCCATGGCCGCGATGCCCGCACCGCAATGGGTCGAGGAGATGCTGGTGCGCCACATGGGCGCGGTCGGCGTCGTCACCGGCGAGGATTTCACCTTCGGCCGCTCCAAGGGCGGCAACCCGCAGATGCTGCGCGAAGTCGGCGCGGCCCACGGGCTGCAGGGGCGCACCGTCGGCCCTGTCCGCGACGAAGGCGGCATCGTCTCGTCCAGCCGTATCCGCGAGGCGCTGAAAAGTGGCGACTGCGCCACCGCCGCGCGCCTGCTGACGCGGCCGTTCTCGATCCGGGGACGGGTGCAGCACGGCGACAAGTTGGGCCGCACCATCGGCTTCCCCACCGCCAACCTCGACATGGCGAACTATCTGCGCCCGCTTTACGGCATCTACGCCGTCACCGGCCGCATGCCTGACGGGCGTTTGGTGAACGGCGCCGCCAACATCGGCATCCGTCCGACGTTCGACCCGCCCAAGGAACTGCTGGAGCCGCACTTCTTCGACTTCGCGGGCGATCTCTACGGGCAGGAGATCGAGGTGGCGTTCCACCACTTCCTGCGGCCAGAGGCGAAGTTCGATTCGCTCGACGCATTGATCGAGCAGATGGACCGCGATTGCGTGCGAGCGCGGGAGTTGCTGGCGGCGCTGTAGGGCCATGCGGTGGGGTGCATCCTCGCACTTCCAACAATCCCGCAATTGCTCTAGTGCCGCGCGATCATGACCGAACAGCGCGACTATCGTAGCACCGTCTTCCTGCCGAAGACCGATTTCCCCATGAAGGCCGGGCTCCCGCAGAAGGAGCCAGGCATTCTTGCGCGCTGGCAGGCCGAGAAGATTTACGAGAAGACCCGCGACGCCCGCCGTGGCCGCGAGAAGTTCGTGCTGCATGACGGCCCGCCCTACGCCAACGGCGACATGCACATCGGCCATGCGCTGAACCACATCCTCAAGGACATGGTCGTCCGCACCCAGACCCTGCTGGGCAAGGATGCGCCGTACGTGCCCGGCTGGGACTGCCACGGCCTGCCCATCGAGTGGAAGGTCGAGGAAGAATACCGCAAGAAGAAGAAGAACAAGGACGAGGTTCCCGCGGAGGAATTCCGCGCCGAATGCCGCGCCTACGCCCAGAACTGGGTGAACGTGCAGCGCGAGCAGCTGAAGCGCCTCGGCGTCAACGGTGACTGGGACAACCCGTACCTGACGATGGATTTCCAGGCCGAGGCCACCATCGTCGGCGAACTGCTCAAGTTCGCGGAGAACGGCATGCTCTATCGCGGCGCCAAACCGGTGATGTGGAGCCCCGTCGAAAAGACCGCACTGGCCGAGGCCGAAGTCGAGTACGAGGACATCGTCTCGACCCAGATCGACGTGGCGTTCGAGATCGTTGAATCGGCTATCCCGGAACTGGTCGGCGCCCATGCGGTGATCTGGACGACGACGCCGTGGACGATCCCGGTGAACCAGGCTTTGGCTTACGGGCCGGAAGTTGAGTATGTGCTGGTCGAAGCCAGCAAGCCACCTCTCGCAGGGGTTGTTGCCGATGGTTCTCGGACACCACTGCTAGATGAAGGCAGCGATTATCGCTTTGTAGTCGCTGCTGCTCTAGCCGAGCAATTCTGTGCTCGGTTGGATGCCCGGCTCTGGGTTGTTCACGAAAAAGCGGCGTATACCTTCAAAGGCTCCGACCTCGCGGGCACCGTCGCCCGTCACCCGATGCATGCCCTCGGCGGCTTCTTCGCCGAGCCGCGTCCGCTGCTCGCAGGCGATTTCGTCACCACCGAAAGCGGTACCGGCCTCGTCCACATGGCGCCCGACCATGGCGAGGACGACTTCGAGCTGTGCAAGGCCCACGGCATCAACCCCAAGTTCGTGGTCGAAGCCGACGGCAAGTACCGCGCCGACTGGCTATGGCTGGCGGGGCAGGGCTCGGTCATCAACCCGAAGTTCAATGCGCCCGACGGCCCGGTCTGCACGGACCTGCGCGAAGCAGGCGGACTGCTCGCGGCTTCGGCGGACTACAAGCACTCCTACCCGCACTCGTGGCGCTCCAAGGCCAAGGTGATCTTCCGCTGCACTCCGCAGTGGTTCGTGCCGATGGACAAGGTGATGACGCACATCTCGCCCAAGACCCCCGGCGAGAACCGCTGGGAAGGCGAGGGCGGCGCGGTGAACCCGGCGGAAGAGGGTCTGTGCGACGCGCCGACGCTGCGTCAGGCGGCGCTGCAGGCCATCGCCGACACCCGCTTCGTGCCCGACAAGGGCCGCAATCGCATCGGCGCGATGGTGGAAGGGCGCCCGGATTGGGTGCTCTCGCGCCAGCGTGCGTGGGGCGTGCCGATCACGCTGTTCGTGGATCGCAAGACCGGCGAATACCTCGTCGATGAGGCCGTAAATGACCGGATTCGTGCGGCGATCCTGGCGAAGGGCGTCGATGGCTGGTCGGATGCGGCGGCGCAGGAACTGCTGGGTTCCGACTACGACGCCGAGGATTACGAGCGGGTCGCCGATATTCTCGACGTCTGGTTCGATTCGGGTTCGACCCATGCTTTCGTAATGGAATCAGGGCGTTGGCCCGATCTGCTGCGGCCTGAGGGCTTCACTGGGCCGAAGGCGGACCTGTATCTGGAAGGTTCGGACCAGCATCGCGGGTGGTTCCAGTCCTCGTTGCTGGAGAGCTGCGCGACGCGTGGACATGCGCCTTACAAGGCGGTCCTGACCCATGGTTTCACCATGGATTCCAAGGGCTTGAAGATGTCGAAGTCGCTCGGCAACACGATCAGCCCGCTCAAGGTGATGGAGACCAACGGGGCCGACATCATCCGTCTCTGGGCGCTTTCGGTCGACTATACCGAGGATCACCGCATCGGTGACGAAATCCTCAAGGGTGTCGCCGACCAGTACCGCAAGCTGCGGAATACATTGCGTTATCTGCTCGGCGCGCTGGACGGGTTCGATGAAACCGAGCGTGTACTGAACGGCACCGAGATGCCACAGCTGGAGCTCTACGTGCTCTCTATGCTGGGCAGGCTGGACGCGACGCTGCGCGAGGCCGTGGCGGCCTACGATTTCAACACGTATGTCCGCGCGCTGCTCGATTTCTGCAACGAAGACCTCTCGGCCTTCTTCTTCGACATCCGCAAGGACTGCCTCTACTGCGACGCGGTGACCGACCCGAAGCGCCGTGCCTACCGCACCGTGCTCGACATCCTGTTCCACGCGCTCGTCCGCTACGCCGCGCCGGTGATCGTCTTCACCGCCGAGGAAACCTGGGCGAGCCGCTACCCCGATGCGGGCAGCGTCCACCTGCTCGAATGGCCGGAAGTTCCCGCCGTCGAGGCCGACGAGGCGAAGTGGGCGGAACTGCGCGTGCTGCGCGAGAAGGTGACCGAGGCGATCGAGCCGCTGCGCCGCGAGAAGATCATCGGCTCCAGCCTCGCCGCCGTGGTCACCGTGCCGGCAGACGCGCCGGAGGCGGATCTGGCGGAGCTGTTCATCACCGGGACAGTCACGCGCGGGCAGGGCGATGGCGTGAGCGTCACCCCCTCCTCCGACCACAAGTGCGGCCGCTGCTGGCGTCACCTCCCCGAAGTGACCGAGGACGGCGCCCTGTGCGACCGCTGCGACGACGTCGTCGGCGAATTGGAGACCGAGGCGTGAACCCCTGGGTGAAGCGCGTTCTCGGCCTCGTGGTCGCACTGGTGGTCTACGCGATCGACCAGGGCATCAAGGGCTGGGTGGTCAACGACGTGCAGCTCGACCGGATCGGCCAGGTCTACGTGCTGCCGTTCTTCAACCTGACCTGGACGCAGAACTTCGGCGTCTCGCTCGGCCTGTTCACCGCCGGATCGCCCGAGGGCCGCTGGGCGCTGGTGGCGATGACCGGCGCGATCGCGGCCTTCGTGTTCGTCTGGCTGCTGCGCGAGCGCAAGCTGCCCGAGATCGCCGCGCTCGGCATGGTGCTGGGCGGCGCGCTCGGCAACATCCGCGACCGCTTCGGCGTCGGTTACGTGATCGACTATGCCGACCTTCATTTCGGCGGCTTCCGCCCTTTCCTGATCTTCAATCTCGCCGATGCGGCCATCACCATCGGCGTCCTGATTATCCTTGCCCGATCCCTGTTTTCGCGCGAAAAGCCCGATGCAGCGGCCGAAACCGCCCCGATTGCCGATTAAACGCGAGTTGAATTTGATGCGCATGAAGAAAACCGGTGCCCTCGTCCTCGTCGCTACGGGCGCCGTCATGCTGTCCGCTTGCGGCAGCACGGGCCTGTTCAACCGCACCCGCCCCGACGAATTCGCGGTGCAGCGCCAGACTCCGCTGGTGGTGCCGCCCGACTTCTCGCTGAGCCCGCCGAAGGAAGGCCAGCCGCGCCCGACCGACGATTCGCTCCAGCAGCAGACGCTCGACGCGCTGTTCGGCGGCCCGCAGGCCCGCAGCGACGTGGAGAAGTCGGCGCTGAACCTCGCGGGGACCGCCGACCCGGCGATCCGCTCGACCGTGGGCGATCCCAAGACCTACACCGTGTCCAAGGGCCAAGTGACGCGCGCGATCCTCGCTGCTCCCGAAGGCGACGGCCGCGACGCGCAGACCGCGGTCGGCGGCGCCTGACCGCTTCGGTTCGGAATGATGTGAAGAGGCCGGGCGAGAGTCCGGCCTTTTTCGTTATGGGGCGGTGCTTGCGGAGGGGGCTTCGACAGGCTCAGCCTGAGCGGGAACCTGACAGTCCGTCATTGCGAGCGTAGCGAAGCAACCCAGAGCCGCGCAATGCCGCTGGATTGCTTCGCTACGCTCGCAATGACGAGAAAAAGGGGGCGGTCTTAGGTGGAATGGGCTTGGACCGAACCTTCCCCGATACCCGTCGCCCCTGCGAAGGCAGGGGCCTATCCCGCCCTTGCCGCCTCGCGATGAGCAAGGTGTTGCGGGGCGAGACCTGATGGGCTCCTGCCTACGCAGGGGCGACGTGGTTTCGGTGGGGCAGCCTGTGCCGCTGGATTGCTTCGCTGCGCTCGCAATGACGAGGTGAGGGGCGCAAATTCCTCCCCGAGCTTGCTCGGGGAGGTGGCAGCGCGAAGCGCTGACGGAGGGGGAATGGCACGAGGTTCTCCCCCTCCACCACCGCCTGCGGCGGCGGTCACCCTCCCCGAGACAAGCTCGGGGAGGAATTTGGAATTTAGCCGTCGCCGCTGACGCCGTCGTCCTCGCCGGGTTCGGCCGCGCGGCTCACCAGCACCTTGTCGATCTTGAGGCCGTCCATGTCGATGACCTCGAAGCGCCAGCCCTGTTCGGTGAAGTGCTCGCCCTCGCGCGGCACCTTGCGCAGGACGTGGAGGACGTGGCCTGCGACGGTCGCGAAGTCGCGGTCCTCGGGCAGCGAGATGGCGAGGCGGTCCGCCAGCGAATCCGCGGGCATCGCGCCCGAGATCAGCAGAGAGCCGTCTTCGCGCTCGACCACCATAGGCTCGTCGCCTTCGTCCTGGTGCGAGACGAAAGTGCCTGCCAGCGCCGAAAGCACGTCTGACGGCGTGACCACGCCTTCGAGGTGGCCATATTCATCATGGACCACCGCCATCGAGACTTCGGCGGTCTGCAGCTTGCGCAGCGCGTCCATGGCGTCGAGCTGGTCGGGGATGACCTCGGCCTTGCGCATCATCGCGCGCACGTCGACCGAGCGTCCATCCACCAGCGCGGCGAGCGCTTCCTTGACCTTGAGGATGCCGACCACATTGTCCGGCGCGCCTTCGCCCGCGACCACGGGCAGCAGCGAGTGCGGCGAGGCGGCGATCTTGGCGCGCAGCAGGGTCTCGTCGGCGTCGGCGTCGATCCAGTCGATCTGGTTGCGGGGGGTCATGAGTTCGCGGACGGGGCGTTCGGCAAGCCGCATGACGCCGGTCATCATCGCGCGCTCCTCCTCCTCGATCACGCCGGTGCGGGTGGCCTCGGCGAAGATCATCTGGAGCTCCTCGGCGGTGAGGCGCTCGGCGTCGCCGCTGCGGATCGAGAACAGGCGCAGGATCAGGCCCGACGAACGGTCGAGCAGCCAGACGAACGGGCCCATGATCTTCGACAGCCAGCTCATCGGCTGGGCCATCACCAGCGCCACCGGCTCGGCCATGCGCAGCGCCAGCTGCTTGGGCACCAGCTCACCGACCACGACGCTCAGGTATGTCGTGGCGATGATCACGAGCGCGAAGCCGAGTTCGGAGGCGAAACGCACCGGCACGCCCAGCAGCGTCAGGCGGTCGCCCACCGGCTGACCCAGGCTCGCGCCCGAATAGGCGCCCGCGATGATGCCGATGAGGGTGATGCCGATCTGCACGGTGGAGAGGAAGCGGCCGGGGTCGGCGGCAAGGTCCATCGCCGTCTGCGCGGCCCGGCTGCCCTTGTCGGCAGAGACCTTGAGGCGCGGCGTGCGCGCGGAGACGATGGCCAGTTCGGACATCGAGAACAGGCCGTTCAGCAGAATCAGCCCGATGATGATGAGGACGTCGGTCCAGGGAAAGGGTGTCACAGTGCTTCCATCGCTAGCAGATATTGCGGCGCTCGCGAAGAACCTGCGTTGCGCGATTGCTGCATCGCAATGATTTGCAATGCCGGACGGTGATCCGGACTGGAGCGGGAACCCATTGATCTATCGCGGGTTGAGGCCGCGTGAGCCATTCGCCGTTCATGTTCACTACCGCACAGATGCCCGCTATAAGGGCACATCCAGAGGAAGGGACACTCAAGATGAAGAAGTCGCGCCTGATCACCTCGGCCGCCGCGGTCCTCGCGATGGTCACGGTTTCCGCATGCGTCACCGATCCGAACACCGGTGAGCGCAAGGTTTCACGCACGGCCATCGGCGGCGCGGGCGGCGCCGGGCTCGGCTATCTGCTGGGCAGCGTCATCGGCGGCAAGACCGCGCGCATCGTCGGCGCGGGCATCGGCGGCGTCGCGGGCGGCGTCGTCGGCTACCAGATGGACAAGCAGATCAAGGAGCTGAAGGAACAGACCGCCGGTTCGGGCATCGACGTCACCCAGCAGGGCGACGGCATCCTCGTGAACCTGCCGGACGTGACCTTCGCGGTGAACTCCACGGTCATCAGCCCTTCGTTCCAGACCTCGCTGGACAAGGTGGCGCAGTCGATGATCCAGTATCCCAACAGCCTCGTCGACGTCTACGGACACACAGATTCGACCGGATCGGCGGCGTACAACCAGGATCTGTCGAAGCGCCGCGCCGATTCGGTGGCGCGCTACATCATCAGCCGCGGCGTCTCGTCCTCGCGCATCCAGACGCAGGGCATGGGCATGAACTACCCGGTCGCGGACAACAACACGCCCGAAGGCCGCGCGCTCAACCGCCGCGTCGAGATCAAGATCACCCCCGTCACCACCGACGACGCCAGCGCGGCGAAGTAACGACGGGCCGGTACGGGCCAACATCTTCCGCAGGAAGCGGGATCGGGGAAGGGGCCGGCGCGCAGGACGCACCGGCCCCTTCTTCTCGTCTGGCGGCGATGAAGCGAGGGCTTTCAATGTCGTAACTTGAATCGCGTCGCGCTGCGGGTAATCTTGCCGACTTGGCTGGTTCGGGGGGACTGATGCGTTTCGGAATCTTGGCGGCGGCATTCGTCGCCTGGCTGTCGGCGGTGCCGGCGCATGCGGCATGGCTGGAGGCGTCGAGCGATCACTTCGTGATCTATGCCAACGATACCGAAAAGGACGTCACGCGTTTCGCGCAGCAGCTCGAACGCTATCATGCGGGCATGGCGCTGGTCCTCGGCCAGACCGCAGTGAAGCCGAGCCCGTCCAACCGCGTCACCGTCTACGTCGTCAAGAACGAGCGGGAGGTGCGCGACCTGCATGGCGGCGACAACAAGTTCGTGGGCGGTTTCTATCTGCCGCGGGCGGAAGGCTCGCTGGCGATCGTGCCGGCGGTGCAGGCAGCCAACGGTCCGGTGACCTGGTCGATGGTGGTGCTGCTGCACGAATACGCGCACCACTTCCAGATCTCCGCCAACGCGATGCCGATGCCGCGCTGGTTCACGGAAGGCTCGGCGGAATTCTTCGCATCGAGCAAGTTCGAATCCGACGGCAGCCTCTGGCTGGGGCGGCCCGCCAATCATCGCGCGGGTGAACTCTATTACGCAAGGGATGTGAAGGTCGCAGACCTTCTCGACCCGACCGACTACGACAAGCGCAAGCACGAAAGCTACGATGCCTTCTACGGCAAGAGCTGGCTGCTTTACCACTACCTGACCTTCAATGACGGACGCAAAGGCCAGTTCACGCGCTACATCACCCTGCTCGGCGAAGGGAAGGGGCAGCGCGAGGCGGCGACCGAGGCTTTCGGCGACTTCAATGTGCTGGAGAAGGAACTCGATCGCTATCTGGCGCAGCGCCGGATGACGGCGCTCACCTTGAAGCCGGAGGGTCTCAAGATCGGCCCCGTCGCGCTGCGTCCGCTGACCGCCGGAGAGGCGGCGATGATGCCGGTGCGCATCCGTTCCAAGCGGGGCGTGACTGACGAGGAGGCGAAGGAACTGCTGGTCGAGGCGCGCTCGGTGGCCGCAAAGTTCCCGGAAGACCCTGCCGTTCTGGCCGCGCTGGCGGAGAGCGAATACGATGCGGGCAACGACAAGGAGGCCATCGCGGCGGCCGACGCGGCAATCAAGCGCGATCCCGCGCAGACCAATGCTTACGTCCAGAAGGGCTATGCGCTGTTCCGTAAGGCTGAGGAGGCGGGGGGTGACTATGAGGCCAGGGCTGCGGCCTACAAGGCGGCGCGCGCTCCGTTCATCGCGCTGAACCGCATCGAGAACGACCATCCGCTGCCGCTGATCTACTTCTACCGCAGCTTCGTCGAGCAGGGCGACGCTCCGCCGCCCCTGGCGATCAACGGGCTGATCCGTGCGGTGCAACTCGCACCGTTCGACCTCGGCGTGCGCATGACGCTGGGCAGCGCGCTTGTCCGTCTCGGCCGCACGGAAGAGGCGCGCTGGGCGCTTACGCCGATCGCCAACAACCCGCATCGTGGCGGCTTTGCCGACTATGCCCACCGCATGATCGAACGGATGGACAAGGATCCGGCCTGGCGGGGCGAAGACATGGATCCTCCGGCGGAGGATGAGGCTGCTGAGGACAAAGTCCGGGTCGGGCCTGCGTAGGACAGGCCACTGGTCCTTGCGGTTCGCGCGGCATGTATGGCGGTAATTGGATATCACCATCGCAAGCGTGGCGTCATGGCCACGGGCAGTCTGTCCTAAGCCGAGTACCGCACCGCCCGCTCTGCCAATCGTTTCACCGCCGCCGCGTGAATGCCGTTGGCGGAAACCAATACGCCGAACGCGCGCGGGTCGTGCTTGTTGTAGTTGAGCGGCTTGCCGAAGGCGTCGGTCACCGTCGCGCCCGCCTCTCGCGCGATGAGGCCAGCGGCGGCGATATCCCATTCGTAGCCCCAGCGCAGCGTCGCCAGCAGGTCGGCCTCGTCCGCCGCGACCATCGCCATGCGCAGCGCGATCGAGTTGGGCTGATCGACCAGCGTGAGGTCTGCGTCCTCTGCGGCGAGCTTCTGAGCCGGGACTCGCGACCCCGCCAGAACCTCGCGACGACTCGCCGTCAGCCGCGCGTCATTGAGCCATGCCCCTTTGCCTGCCTCGGCGCGCCACATCTCGCCCCCGTCCGCGCGGCGGCGCACCGGCGCGTAGAGGTAGCCGAGCAGCGGTCGCCGCGTGTTCACCAGCGCGACCGAGACCGCCCATCCGGTACGGCCCCTTATATAGTCGCGCGTGCCGTCGATCGGATCGACCAGCCAGACCAGTTCGTGTTTCTGCCGCTCGTGCGTGTCGGCCGTCTCTTCGGAGAGCCAGCCCGCCGCAGGCAGCAGCGCGCCGAGTTCCTGCTTGAGAAATGCATCGACCTCCAGATCGGAAGTGCAGACGGGACTGCCGGGGGTCTTCTCCCACGATTCGAGCGTGTGTCCGTCGCCCGGCCATCCAGCCAGAGCGATGCATCCGGCCTCGCGAACGATGGCTTCCAGTCTCTCTCGGTCAATCATCCGACTTCTCTCGGCATTTATTGCTATTGCGAACTGATATCAATTAAAGGCGATCAATTTGCGCCCGGCTATGCATTTGCGCAGGCGACGGGCCTTTTCAAGCCCGCCCGGATGTGCTTAGGCGGCATGCGAACTTATGGCTACGGCGCCTTCCCCGGGAACCTCCAGCAGAAAGCGATTTGAGCGATGAACATCCACGAATATCAGGGCAAGGAACTGCTCGCAAAGTACGGCGTGGGCATCCCTGCCGGCATCGCCGCCCTCACGGTCGAAGAAGCGGTCGCCGCCGCGAAGCAGCTTCCCGGACCGCTCTACGTCGTCAAGGCGCAGATCCACGCGGGCGGCCGCGGCAAGGGCAAGTTCAAGGAACTGCCGGCCGACGCCAAGGGCGGCGTGCGCCTTGCCAAGTCGATCGAGGAAGTCGAGGCTTTCGCCAAGGAAATGCTCGGCAACACCCTCGTCACCATCCAGACCGGTGAAGCGGGCAAGCAGGTCAACCGTCTCTACGTGACCGACGGCGTCGACATCGACAAGGAATACTACCTGTCGATGCTCGTGGACCGCAAGACCGGCCGCGTCGCCATGATCGTCTCGACCGAGGGCGGCATGGACATCGAGGAAGTCGCCCACAACACGCCCGAGAAGATCGCCACGATCACCATCGATCCGGCTGAAGGCTTCCAGGCCCACCACGGCCGCGCCGTCGCCTTCGCGCTCAAGCTGACCGGCGACCTCAACAAGCAGGCCCAGAAGCTCGCCAAGCAGCTCTACACCGCGTTCATCGCGATGGATTGCGACATGGTCGAGATCAACCCGCTGGTCGAATCGAAGGGCGGCGAACTGCTCGTCCTCGACACCAAGATGAGCTTCGATTCGAACGCGCTCGCCCGTCACCCCGACATCTTCGCCCTGCGCGACGAGACCGAGGAAGACCCGGCCGAGATCGAAGCCTCGAAGTACGACCTCGCCTACATCAAGCTCGATGGCGACATCGGCTGCATGGTCAACGGCGCCGGCCTCGCCATGGCGACGATGGACATCATCAAGCTGAACGGCATGTTCCCGGCCAACTTCCTCGACGTCGGCGGCGGCGCCAACAAGGAGAAGGTGACCGCGGCGTTCAAGATCATTCTCGCGGACCCCGCCGTTAAGGGCATCCTCGTGAACATCTTCGGCGGCATCATGAAGTGCGACATCATCGCCGAGGGCATCGTTGCCGCGGCGAAGGAAGTGAACCTCTCGGTTCCGCTCGTCGTCCGCCTCGAAGGCACCAACGTCCAGCAGGGCAAGGACATCCTGGCCAACTCGGGCCTCGCGATCGTCCCCGCCAACGACCTGGGCGACGCCGCGAAGAAGATCGTCGCCGAGGTTCAGGCGGTCGCCTGATCGCCGGGCTTCGCATAGGTGATTTTCCGGGGTGTCTCGATCCCTCGGGCGATCACTAGGCGAACATTCGACCAGAACGCAGACGGCGGGGGTTTCGCGACCCCCGCCGTTTCTGCATGGTCGCCAGACGTTCCGCACCCGTGATGCGACCGCGTAGCTGAGCTATCCCACCCCCAAGCGCTTCCCGTTTCAGCGGGGCTTGACGCAACGGTAAGGGCGCGCGATAGCTCGCCCCGGAAGTTTTAATCGCGCGGTTAAATTGTACCGTCCCAGCTAGTGAGAGGACAGATCGCAATGAAGATCCTCGTGCCCGTGAAGCGGGTCATCGACTATAACGTGAAGCCGCGGGTGAAAGCCGACGGCACCGGCGTCGACCTTGCCAACGTCAAGATGAGCATGAACCCCTTCGACGAAATCGCCGTCGAGGAAGCCATCCGCCTCAAGGAAGCGGGCAAGGCCGAGGAGATCATCGCGATCTCGGTCGGACCGACGAAGGCGCAGGAAACCCTGCGTACCGCGCTCGCCATGGGTGCCGACCGCGCGATCCTCGTCGAGACCGACGCTGAAGTGGAGCCGCTCGCCGTCGCCAAGATTCTCAAGGCGATCGTGGGTGAAGAGAACCCCGGCCTCGTGATCCTCGGCAAGCAGGCGATCGACGACGATTCGAACCAGACCGGGCAGATGCTCGCCGCGCTCACCGGCCGTCCGCAGGGCACGTTCGCCAGCAAGGTCGAGATCGACGGTGATTCGGTTGCCGTCACCCGCGAGGTCGACGGCGGTCTGGAGACGGTGAAGCTGGCGCTGCCCGCCATCGTCACCACGGACCTGCGCCTGAACGAGCCGCGCTACGCTTCGCTGCCCAACATCATGAAGGCGAAGAAGAAGCAGCTCGATGTGAAGTCGCCCGCCGACTACGGCGTCGACATCGCTCCGCGTCTCAAGACCCTCAAGGTCGCCGAGCCGCCCGTCCGTGTCGCAGGCGTCAAGGTCGCCGACGTCGACGCGCTCGTCGCCAAGCTCAAGGAACTGGGAGTAGCCTGATGTCCAAGACTCTCGTCTGGGTCGAACACGACAACGCCGCCGTCAAGGACGCGACGCTTTCCGCCGTCACCGCTGCCGCCAAGCTCGGTGAAGTCCACCTGCTCGTCGCCGGTTCGAACTGCCGAGCCGTGGCCGATGCCGCCGCGCAGATCGCGGGCGTGGGCAAGGTACACCTCGCCGACAACCCCGCCTACGAGCACGCGCTGGCCGAGAACGTCGCGCCGCTGATCGTGGACCTGATGGGCCACCACGATGTGTTCGTCTCGCCCGCCACCACCACCGGCAAGAACATCGCGCCGCGCGTCGCCGCGCTGCTCGACGTCGCGCAGATCTCGGACATTCTCTCGGTCGAGGGCGAGAAGACTTTCACCCGTCCGATCTATGCGGGCAACGCCATCGCCACGGTCGAATCGAGCGACGCCAAGCTCGTCATCACCGTGCGCGGCACCGCCTTCGCCAAGGCCGAGGCCACCGGCGGGGCGGGCGTGGTCGAGGACCTCGCCGGAGCGGGTGACGCGGGCCTCTCCAGCTTCGTCGGCGCGGAAATCGCCAAGTCGGAGCGCCCGGAGCTGACCAGCGCCAAGATCATCGTCTCGGGCGGTCGCGCGCTGAAGGACTCGGAAACCTTCGAGGCCACCATCCTGCCGCTCGCCGACAAGCTGGGCGCCGCCGTCGGCGCCTCGCGAGCAGCCGTCGACGCGGGCTACGTGCCCAACGACTACCAGGTCGGCCAGACCGGGAAGATCGTGGCGCCGGAAATCTACATCGCGGTCGGCATCTCGGGCGCGATCCAGCACCTTGCGGGCATGAAGGACTCCAAGACCATCATCGCCATCAACAAGGACGAGGACGCCCCGATCTTCCAGGTCGCCGACGTCGGCCTGGTGGCGGACCTGTTCACCGCGGTGCCGGAGCTGACCGGCAAGCTCTGAGCCTTCGGACAAGTACCGATGCGAAAAACGAAGCCCCGGTTGGTGACAACCGGGGCTTCTGCTTGTCAGGCTTGCAGGTAACCGCTTAATTGCCGGGCAGATTTCCTCGTAAGGACATGCCTATGAGCCTGCGTCCCGTCATCCTTGCCGCCATCGCCGCGTCCCTCCTGCCCGGTCAGGCCTTCGCCGAGACCAAGGTGGTCACTGCCACCTCGCCGTGGAAGGTCGATTACACCGGCAACGCCTGTCACCTCCAGCGCGGCTTCGGCACCGCTGCGGAGCCCATGCTGGTCCAGTTCGAGCAGCTGGCGCCGGGTGACAACTTCAACTTCACAGTAGCGGGCAGCGCGTTCTCGGGCGTATCGGAACTGACTCACGCGACGCTGAGCACTGGCCCGGATCGCAAGCCGATCAGCACGCGCTTCACGCTGGGTGACATGAATGCGGGCGGCCAGAAGCTGACCACGCTGTTCTTCATGGGCACCACGCTCAACGGCCACGCCGAGGACGGCAAGCAGCCGGAGAAAGTCACGCCCGAGCGTGAGGCACAGGTCAATTCGCTGTTCGTCAGCTGGGGCGGCAAGGAAGTGCAGATCGGCACCGGCCCGCTCGCCAAGGCCTTCGCGGCGATGGGCTCCTGCACCGAGGGACTGGTGAAATCCTGGGGCCTCGATCCGGTGCAGCAGAAGACGCTGGCACGCTGGCCCAAACCGCTGAGCGAGCCCTCATCGTGGTTGCCGCCGGGCAGCTACCCTTCGGACCTCGCGGACGAGGGACGGCAGGCGCTGGTCGACGTGCGGCTGCTGATCGACCCGGCGGGCGCGATCTCGGATTGTCAGGTGGTCAACGGCTACAGCGAGCCGCGCTTCGCCAAAGTCACCTGCGACCGCATCCGCGAACGCGCGAAGTTCGAACCCGCCCTCGATGCCGCCGGCCAGCCGGTGGCGTCCTATGCGGTGCGCCGGGTGCGCTGGGTCATCGACCGTAAGCCGCGCATGATCCGTCAGCGGCGCCGGTAGGGCCAAGGCGGGTCACAAGGGGCTGCGGCCAAGCGCATGCAAGATCGCGTCGGGTTGAGCTGTTCGGGCGGGGGGCCAGATGTTCAGGACAAATGCGGCGAAGCTTTTCGTCATTACGTTTGCAGCATGCGGCTGTCTTGCAGACGAGGCGTTCGCGCGGCCTGCCTTGACGTTGCCTTCGATAACTCCGTGGAACCTCGATATGCAGGAGAACGCCTGCGCCCTCAGGCGAATCTTCGGTACGGCGGAGAAGCCGTTCCTGCTCGAGTTTCGTCGCTATCGCCCCGGAGACAGATTCCAGTTGCTGTTCCGGGGGAAGGAGGTCTCCGGTCTCATGCAGCGGGAGGCCGTGACAATTGAATACGGCTCCCTTGCCAAGGATAAAGACTCGCAATTCCAGGCTGGTTCTTCGAAGCCGGAAAAGGGAGCCTCGGTTCCCGCGATT
Organism: Novosphingobium kaempferiae; assembly: GCF_021227995.1. Lineage (NCBI taxonomy): Bacteria > Pseudomonadati > Pseudomonadota > Alphaproteobacteria > Sphingomonadales > Sphingomonadaceae > Novosphingobium > Novosphingobium kaempferiae. The sequence goes on along the minus strand of NZ_CP089301.1, from coordinate 1,507,404 downwards.
TTCCTCTCATCCAGCTTCAGGCCGGTAATGGACCGAGAACCCGGTTCCGTGAGCCCTGATATGGTGACGCCAGCCATGGAAGACAGCATCAGGCAGATCGCTCTGGTCTGGGGTAGCAATCGCCTCGTGCTCGACACGGGATCATTGGACAAGCCGTTCGCCGCCATGCGTTCATGCACGGATGAAATGGTCAAACGCTGGGGGCTTGACCCTGCGACGCAGAACTCGCTGAGCCGTCGAGCCAGACCGGCGAAGCTGGCAAGCATGGTACGGTCAATTCAGGCGGTCTATCCCATGTCGATGGCAGTGATGGGCAAGCAGGGGCGCGTGAATTTCCGGGCGCTGGTCGATGCGCAGGGCGTGGTTACGGGATGCGAGACGGTGCAGTCCTACAACGATGCTGCGTTTGACGCGCTCGCATGCAAGGTGATTCAGAAAACCGCCTTCGAGCCCGCGCTGGACAAGGATGGCAAGCCGACCGCGTCCTACTACGCCGAAACCGTCATCTATTCGATGAACTAGGAAGCCTTCACCCGCTCATAAAGCCTGAGCTCCACCGGTTCCGCCTCGTCCGTAAGCTGTGTGCCGTACTGCGCGAATCCGAACCGCGCGGCGACGCGCTCCGAGGCGGAATTACCTTCCTCGATCATGCAGGCGACGCGCTTGGGACCATGCTCGCGGTCGAACCAAGTGAACGCGGCGGCCATGACTTCGCCGGCGACGCCCTTGCCCCACCAGTCGTGGCGGACGATCCAGCCGGCTTCGGGCACATCGTCCATGCCTTTTTCCGGGCCGAAGCCGCGCAGGCTGTGGAACACGCCGCAGGTGGCGACGATCTCGTCCTCACCCTTCGCGCGGACCACGAAGGTGCCGTAGCCGTAGAGCATCCACGAACCGGCGTTGCGCAGCAGCCGCTCGAACTGCGCCAGCGCTCCCGCGCGCGAGGGGCCGAGGTAACGGCGCGTCTCGACGTCTTCCAGCAGCCGGCAGAGGCCGGGCAGGTCGGTTGCGGCGGGGCGCCACAGTTCGAAGCGGTCGGTCAGGAGCAGCGGTGCATCGGTCATAGCATCCGGTCGATGGCATGGATGCACAGGCCGAACAAGCCGCCCACCAGCGTGCCGTTGATGCGAATGAACTGGAGGTCGCGGCCGACCGCGCCTTCCAGCCGGTTGCTGATCGTGCGTGCATCCCAGCGCTTCACGGTGCCCGAGACGAGGCCGACGATCTCCTCGCCGTAGCGGGCGGTGACGCCGACCAGCGTGCGCCGGGCGAAGCGGTTGATCTGGCTCTGCAGGCGCGGGTCGCCGCGCAGCGCCTCGCCCAGTTCGCCCAGCATCGTCGTCAGTTGCCCCGCCAGCGCCGCGTCCGGATTGCGCGCGGCGTCGATCAGCTTGCGACGCAGGCGCTCCCAGACCGACTGCCACCATTGCCCGACGGCGGGATTGGCGATCAGTTCGCGCTTGGCGTTCTCCACCCGCTCGCGGGTTTCGGGATCGTTGACGAGGCGATCGGCAAGGCCCTCCAGCATCTGCTCGACCTTGAGCTTGAGCGGGTGGTCGGGCTGCACGATCATCTCGGCCAGCAGCTTGTAGAGACCGTCCAGCACAGAGTTGGCGATGCGACTGTCGAGCCCGGTCAGACGCAGCAGGCTGTGCGCGCGCTCGCGGATCATGGCGCGAACGATCTCCTCGTTCGCCTCCAGCGCTTCCCCGGCCCAGCGGATGGAGCCCTCGACGAGGGGGAGGTGGCGGCGGTCGGCGATCATCGCGGAAAGCATCTGGCCGAGCAGGGGGGCGACCTCGACCCGCTCCAGCTGGCGGGCCAGTCCGGCGCGGACCTGATTGCCGAGGCGTTCTGGGTCGAGCGATTCGAGAACGTCGGCCAACAGGTTTGCCGCACCGGCGCGGATGCGCGACTGCCCGCCGCGTCCCGGATCGGAGAGGAAGCCGCCCAGCGCGGCGGCGAAATTGAAGGCATTCACCCGGCGGGCGACGACCTGCGGGGTGAGGAAGTTGTCGCGCAGGAACGTCGCCATCGAATCGGCGATGCGGTCCTTGTTCTCGGGAATGATCGCGGTGTGCGGGATCGGCAAGCCGAGCGGGTGGCGGAACAGCGCGGTTACGGCGAACCAGTCGGCGAGCCCGCCCACCATCGCCGCCTCGGTGAAGGCGATGGCGTATCCCCACGCCGGATGCGCCCCCGCCAGCTTGCGCAAGACCACGAAGCCCACGGCCATCGCCAGCAGCAGGCCGGTGGCGAACATGCGCATGCGGCGGGCCCGGTCCTGAGCCGGGCCGATCAGCGACAATCCCGCAGTCCTGCGCCCGGCTGGCGGCAAGCTTACTCCTTCCTTACTCGGCCGGGTGCGCCTGTGCGGTCCCGGCATGGTGGTGCGCGGGATCGTACGTCAGCAGCGACTTGCGCAGCTTCGGCCCGACCCTCTTCTCGAAACCATCGGCGAGGCTGAAGGCTGCCGGGACGATCACGAGCGTGAGCAGGGTGGAAAGCACGAGGCCGCCGATCACCGTCCAGCCCATCGGCTGGCGGAATGCGCCGTCGCCCGAGAACGAGAGCGCGGTCGGGATCATGCCCGCGGTCATCGCGACGGTGGTCATGACGATCGGCTGCGCGCGCTTGTGCCCGGCGTCCATGATCGCGGTCAGCTTGTCGACGCCCTTGGCCATCTCCTCGATCGCGAAGTCGATCAGCAGGATCGAGTTCTTGGCGACGATACCCAGCAGCATCAGGATGCCGATGTAGACCGGCATCGAGATCGGCTGGCCGATGGCGGTCAGCACCAGCATCCCGCCGAGCGGGGCCAGCAGCAGCGAGGCCATGTTCACCAGCGGCGAGACGAAGCGCTTGTAGAGCAGCACCAGCACCGCGAAGACTAGGAAGATGCCGCTGATGACGGCGGTGACGAAGTTGGCGATCATCTCGCCCTGCCACTTGTCCTCGCCGACGGGGGCGTTGGAAACGCCCATCGGCAGCTTCTTCATGATCGGCAGCTGCTGGATCGCGGCCATGACCGGGCCCTTGACCTGCCCGGCGCCGAGGTCCGCGCCGACGAAGATGCGGCGCGACTGGTTGTAGCGCTGGATCTGCGTGGGACCGGCGCCGAAGCGGATCTCCGCCACGCGCTTGAGCGGCACCGTGCCGCCGCTGACGGTGGAGACGGGCAGGTTCTCGATCGTCGAGAAATCGCGGCGCGAGGTGCGGTCGAGGATGACGCGGATCGGCACCTGGCGGTCGCTCAGCGAGAACTTGGCGGCGTTCTGATCGATCTCGCCCAGCGTGGCGATGCGGATGGTCTGGCTGATCGCCGCCGTCGTCACGCCGAGCTGCGCGGCAAGATCGACGCGCGGGGCGATGATGAGTTCGGGGCGCTGGAGGTCGGCGGCGATGCGCGGGGCGACGACGCCCGGGATCGTGCGCATCTGCTCGACGAGCGTTTGCGCGGTCTTGTTCAGCAGTTCGGAATCGCTGCCCGAGAGCATGACCGAGATGTCGCGCCCGCTGCCGAAGCCGCCCGACTGCGAGGCGAAGCTGACGCGCGCGTCGGCGATGTCCTGCAGCTTGGGGGCCATGCGGCGCTCAAACTCGATGCTGGTCGCATCACGCTCGCTGGCAGGCTTGAGCGCGATGTAGAGGTTGCCCGAGCCTTCGCCCGCGAACTGGAGCACGCGCTCCACCTCGGGCTGCTTTTCGAGCAGGCGCGCGACGCTGGCGCCGACCGCCTCGGACTGTTCGAGGGTGGTGCCGGGCACCATCTCGATCTTGACCTCGCTGGTGTCGTTGTTGGTGTTCGGCTGGAACTGCTGCGGCAGGCCCGCCAACAGTGCGAACGTCACGACGAGTGCGTAGATCGAGGCGCAGAAGGCGTAGAAGCGGTGGTCGTGCATGCGCGCGATCACGCGGTCGGTGAAGTAGCGATACCAGCGTCCGAACGCGCCCATGAGCGTCGCGAGCAGCCGGAACAGCTTGCCCACCAGCCAGATGGCGACGGGAATGCCGATCGGCGAGAGGATCGCGGCGAGCACGAACGCGGCCTTCTTGAGCCCGATCGTGGTCAGGCCGGCCTGCAGCGCCGGGAACAGCATCGCCGCGCCGGCAAAGCCCGCCGCGATCAGGAGCACGAAGGCGAGCGTGGCGCCGAGCGCGTAGATGCCGCGGAACGGCTGGGGCACCAGCGCGGCCTTCCGGCGATGCGCCTCCGTGCTGTCGAGCGTCCAGGCGAGGATCTTCATGTAGAGGTCCATCGCCTTGCCGCCGCCGTGCTCGGCATGGCCATGCGCCTTGAGGAAGTAGGCCGCGACCATTGGCGTGATGACGCGCGCGACCGCAAGGCTCATCAGCACCGCGACGACGACGGTGAGGCCGAACGCCTTGAAGAACTGGCCCGGGATGCCCGGCATCAGGCCGACCGGCAGGAACACCGCGACGATCGAGAAGGTGGTGGCGACGACCGCAAGGCCGATCTCGTCCGCCGCGTCGATCGACGCCTGATAGGCGCTCTTGCCCATCCTCATGTGTCTGACGATGTTCTCGATCTCCACGATCGCGTCGTCGACCAGCACGCCGGCAACGAGGCTGAGCGCGAGGAGCGAGAGGAAGTTCAGCGTGAAGCCGAGCAGGTCCATGAACCAGAAGGTCGGGATCGCCGAGAGCGGGATGGCGAGGGCGGAGATCATCGTCGCGCGCCAGTCGCGCAGGAACAGGTAGACGATGACGATCGCCAGCACCGCGCCTTCGACCAGCGCCTCCATCGAGGAAGTGTACTGGCCGCGCGTGTAGTCCACCTGCGAGAACAGGCGGGTGACGTGGATCTGCGGGTTGTCCTTCTGGATCTGCTTCAGCTTCTCCATCGCGCCGTCGTAGACCGCGACGTCGGAGGAACCGCGCGCGCGTTCGAACCCGAAGGTGACGACCTCGCGGCCGTCGACGCGGGCGATGTCCTTGCGCTCGGAAAAGCCGTCGTAGACGTTGGCGACGTCGGACAGCTTGACCGAACGGCCGCCGCCCATGTTGATGCGCTTCTGCGAGAGGGCGTAGGCGCTTTCCGAGTTGCCGAGAACGCGCACCGACTGGCGTGATCCGGCGATTTCCGCCTGGCCGCCCGCCGCATCGACGTTGACCTGGCGCAGCACGTTGTTGAGCGCCTCGGCGCTGACGCCGAGCGCCTGCATGCGCTCGGGATCGACGACCACGCGGATCTCGCGCGTCACGCCGCCGTCGCGGTTGACGGTCGCCATGCCGGGTACGGACAGCAGGGCCTTGGCGACGGTGTCGTCGACGAACCAGCTCAACTGCTCGATCGTCATGTCGTCGGCGCTGACCGAGAAGTAGGCGAGGCTGCCGCTGCCGGACTCGATCTTCTGGACCTGTGGCTCGAGGATGCCGTCAGGCAACTGGCCGCGCACCTGGTCGACCGCGTTCTTCACCTGCTGGGTGGCGACATCGACGTTGGTGCCGACGGAGAAGAACACCATCGTCGTCGAGCGCCCTTCCGAGGCGGTCGACTGGATTTCCTCGACCCCCGGGATCGAGCGCACCGCGCCCTCGACGATCTGGGTGATCTGCGTCTCGATCTCGGTCGGGGCGGCGCCCGGCTGCGAGATGCCGACATGGACGCCGGGGAAATCGACGTCCGGCATGTTGTTCACGTCCATCCGGTTGAATGAGACGATGCCGGCGATCATCAGGCCGATGAAGAAGACGATCGGGATGATCGGGTTGCGGATCGACCAGGCCGAGATGTTACGCATGTGTCGGGACGCCCGTTACTTGGCGGCGGGGGCGGCGGCGCGGGTCTTCACCTTGTCGCCGTCGTTGAGGAAGCCGCCGGCGCGCACCACGATCTTCTCGTCGCCCGCGAGGCCCGAGGTGATGGTGATGCCGTTCGCGGTGACGAGGCCGGTCTTCACCGCGCGACGATGCACCCGGTCGTCCTTGTCGACGACGTAGACGAACGAGCCCTTGGCGTCGTTCTGGATCGCGGATTCGGGCAGCATCGGCGCGACGACGGTGCCGCTTTCGATCACGGCGCTGGCAAAGCCGCCGGGACGCAGCGCCGGATCGAACTTGAGCGCGATGCGCGCGGTGCCCTGGCGGGTGGTCGCGTCGATGGTAGGCGAGACCTGCCAGACCTGGCCGATGAAGGTCTTGCCCGAGCCGACCGGGGTGATCTTCGCCTCGGTGCCTACGGAGAGCTTGGCGAGTTCGTCTTCGGAAAGCAGCGCCAGCAGTTCCATTTCGCCGCCCTTGGCGAGCCGGAACAGCACGCCCGTACCGCCGCCGACGACCTGGCCGAGTTCCACGCTGCGTTCGAGCACGAGGCCCGACGCGGGCGCCACGATGTTGAGGCGGGCGTTCTGGGCGCGCAGCTGGCCAAGGCTGGCGCGCGCCACGCCGACCCGGGCGACGGCGGCGTCGCGCGTGGCGGTCAGCTGGTCGATGTCGGCCTTGGAGATGAACCCGCGGTCGACGAGCTTGAGGCCGCGGTCGAGGTTCGACTGCGCGATGCGCGCGTCGGCGGCGGCGACTTCGACCTGCGCGGCCTGGCTGGCGGCGGCCTGCGTCTGCACCGAGCGGTCGATCACCGCGAGAACCTGGCCCTGTTCGACCCAGTCACCGGCATCGACGCGCACTTCGCGCACTTCGCCGCCTTCGCCGACCGAGCCGACGGGCATGGGACGGCGCGCGGCGAGCGAGCCGGTGGCGGTGATCTCTCCGGCGACGCTGGAGCGGCCGGGAACGACGACCGAAACGACCGGCACCTGTGCATTGCCACCTGCGGCGGCATCGTCGGCGCCACCCTTGTGCAGCACGAACCACAGCGCCGCCGCGAGCAGCAGAGCCGCAACGACGACAAGCACGATCACGCGGCGCATGCCGCGATCCTGCGCCGCATCCCCGTCGAGCGGGTTGCCTGCCGCGAACGCATCGTGCTCCCCGGAGGCGTGGCCGGGCTCAATCTTGCCGTCGTAGTTCATCAGTTCACCCAGCATCGCACGCGCCCCCTGGCAGCGTGCTTCTCCCGCCGCATGGGAGGTTGCCGCCGGTATTCCGACGGGCCTGCCGATGTGGCTCTAAACCGCTGGATTCATATACTCGCGGGAACAGGGTGGCAACGCGAACTCGGTTTCGCTGCAACAGGCATCGACGAACGACTTCATTGCGCGAGTATGGATGGTCGGAGAGGGTTTATTGCGTAAAAATACGAAAAGGCGACCGTGAAGGTGCTTCACGGTCGCCTTTCACTGCGCGTCGGTCGGATCGAGGGCGTTCAGTACTTCTGCTGGCGCTCGTAGAGATCGCGATAGTGTTGGATTCGCGTCACACGCAGGCCCTGCATGCCCGAGCGGTCGACAGCGCGCTGCCACGAGGCGAATTCCTCCAGCGTGAGGCCGTAGCGCTCGCACACTTCGTCGATGGTCAGCAGGCCGCCGTTGACTGCGGCGACCACTTCGGCCTTGCGACGCACGACCCAGCGCGTTGTGTCGGCCGGGGGGAGGTCGGCAACCGTCAGCGGCTCGCCGAGCGGGCCGATTACCTGTGCGGGACGGATTTTCTGGTTCTCGATCATGTTTACCCTCGTTCGCCGCTACCGTTCACATCGGCGACCCGGGAATCCTTGCCCCCGTTGGGCTTGCCATTGCTTGAAGCATCAAGGTTAACGTTTCTTGAGCTTTCTTCGTAAGCATGAAGCGCAGATGCGGCGCAGCCGTCGAAGCTGCCGCGCAGCCGCAGTCGCGACGCCGCCGCGTCCTCGCCCAGCACGCCGAGCATGTCTTGCGCGGCGAAGAGGCGGGAACGCAGTGCCTGCCAGTCGATGGATTGCAGGTCGGCCGGGAGATCGACTGGCGATGAATCCCCGGAAAGCGCTCCGGAAGGACCGTCGCCGCCACCCTGCACGGTGCGACCCGATGCCTCCCCTCTATCCGGGGTTATGTGGTTGCGTGCGATGTTCATGAAGTCCCTATAACCCCAGGGTGGTCAAGGGATCGTAAAAGTCGGGTTTACCGTTTTTTCACATTGGGAAGGCGGCCGTGAGAGGGCCGCGAAGGCCCGGATTTCACGCAAAGGTAGGAATCCCGCGCGTCTCGCTGTATGGGCGGCCCACCATGACCGCGCTTTCCGATCTGCTTTCCGGGCTCGACCCCGCCGACCTGTTCCAGTTGCCCGAGCCCCTGAGCGCCCGCCGCATCGTCGTGGCCATGTCGGGCGGGGTGGACAGTTCGGTCGTCGCCGCGCTTGCTGCCGCGAGCGGTGCGGAGACGATCGGCGTGACGCTGCAGCTCTACGATTACGGTGCGGCGACGGGGCGCAAGGGCGCCTGCTGTGCGGGCGACGACATCCGCGATGCGCGCGCCGTGGCGGACCGCCTCGGCATCGCGCACTACGTCTTCGACCACGAGAGTGCCTTCCGCGAGGAAGTGGTGGAGCGATTCGCCGACGATTACCTCGCAGGCCGCACGCCGATTCCCTGCATCCGCTGCAACATGGGCCCCAAGTTCACGGACCTTCTGACGATGGCGCGCGAACTGGGCGCGGACTGCCTCGCCACCGGCCATTACGTGCGCCGCGTCATGGGCGCGGCGGGCTCCGAACTGCACCGCGCGCTCGATCCGGCGCGCGACCAGAGCTATTTCCTTTACGGCACCACCGAGGCGCAGCTCGATTTCCTGCGCTTCCCCCTCGGCGGCCTGCCCAAGACCGAGACGCGGCGGCTGGCCGAGGCGGCGGGCCTGCGCGTCGCCGCCAAGCCGGACAGCCAGGACATCTGCTTCGTGCCCGACGGCGACTACGCCAAGATCGTGCGCGCGGTGCGGCCGGAGGGCGAGGCGCCGGGCGAGATCGTCCATGCCGAGACCGGCGCGGTGCTGGGCAGCCATCGCGGCGTCATCCACTACACCGTCGGCCAGCGCCGGGGGCTTGAGATCGGCGGCCAGCCCGAGCCGCTCTACGTGACGGGGATCGAGGCCGAGACCCGGCAGGTCCGCGTCGGCCCGCGCCGCCTGCTCGCGACCGCTGCGGCGCGGCTGGTCGAGACCAACCGGATCGGGCCGATTCCAGATGCCCCGCTGACTGCCAAGGTGCGCTCGCTGGCGAAGCCGGTGCCCGTGGTCCTCGACGGGCCGCTGGGCGAGGGTGCGGAAACGACCATCCGCTTCGCCGAGCCCGAATACGGCGTCGCGCCGGGGCAGGCAGCGGTGATCTATGCCGGGGATCGCGTGGTTGGCGGCGGCTGGATCGATTCGACGGAGAGCGCGGCGTAAGCCTTCTCATATAGCCTCGTCATTGCGAGCGTAGCGAAGCAATCCTGCGGCACGTCCGAGCAGGATTGCTTCGCTACGCTCGCAATGACGAGGCTGCCTCAATCCTGCCACGGCTCCAGCCGGCACCCGCGGGCGGGATCGAAGTCCGCGCTCTGCGCCGCCAGCAGCGGGACGGATGCCTTGACGGTGCGCCGGTCGACATCCTCTGACAGCGAAACCCACCGGCCTGCTCCGTGCAGGCCCGCAATCTTGAGGTCGCCCTCGCAGCTGTCGAGCGGTCGGTCGGAGACGAAGCGGCACACGCAGCCGACGCGCGCACCATAAGCCGCGCCGACGAGCGCTTCCTCGCGCAGGCCGCGCCAGATCCACGCCAGCCAGAGCGCCAGCGCCAGCAAGGCGAGCAGGATCAGGTTGCGTTTCCAGCGCGAAGGTTGCCGCGTCGGGTAGGCGGGGGCCGTCGAGCCCCTATCCCCCGGTCCCGGTTGCCCGGATGTTGCCATTCTCAAACGCCTCGCACATGACCGGCGCGCCATGTCGGTGCGCCGCCCCTCCCTTATCGTCGCGATGCTCGCGGTTCCAGCCCTCTGGGGCTGCGGTTCCGGCACGCCCGAGGGGCCGCCGCCCGCCAGCGTCGAGGCGCTCGCCGCGATCAAGGATGATGGCGGCGCACCGCGCGAATCGCTGGGCCGCACCATCGACCGCCTGTTCGACGACGAGAAGGTCGGGAAGACGGACGCGCTGCTGATCCTCAAGCGCGGGTCGGTGATCGTCGAGCGCTACGGCGCGGGCGTGAAGGCCGAGTCGCGGCTGCCGGGCTGGTCGGCGGGACAATGCGTCACCGCGCTCATGATCGGCCAGCTGGTGAGCGACGGTCGCCTGCGGCTCAACGAGTCGGCCCCGGTGCCTGAATGGCAGCGCCCCGGCGACCCGCGCGGCGTCATCACCCTGCGCCAGCTCCTCCAGATGCGCTCCGGTCTGCGCCACGTCGAGAGCGTGGGTGCAGGGACGGGCCGGGTCGAGGACGAGTCGGACCGCATGCGCATGCTTTTCCTCGACGGGCGCGACGACATGGCCGCCTATGCCGAGGCGCAGCCGCTGGAGGCCCCGGCAGGCAAGCTGTTCGAGCATTCCTCCGCCAGCGCGGTGATCCTGTCCGACCTTGCCGCGCGCGTGCTCTCGCCTGATCGGGATGCGCTGCGGCGGCGGCAGGCGGTGAGCGATTACCTGAAGAACCGCGTGCTGCTGCCGATCGGCATGGGCTCAACCATCGTCGGTTACGACCGCTCGGGCACGATGATCGGCTCCGGCATGATCGCCATGACCGCGCGCGACTGGGGCAATCTGGGCGAGTTCCTGCGCCACACCGGCTCGGTCGGCGGCGCGCAGATTCTGCCGCGTCGCTGGGTGCAGTTCATGCTGGAGCCGAGCCCGCGCGAACCCGGCTACGGTGCGGGCGTCTGGCTCAACCGTGGCGAGGCGGGCGAAGGCGCGCGGCTCTGGCCCGGCGCGGCGGGGAAGAACGTGTTCGCGTGCCTTGGGGACTATGGGCAGTACGTGGTCGGATCGCCCGACCAGCTGCTCACCGTGGTCCGCATCGGCCACAGCGACCCCGCGCAAGAGCGCGAGGCGCATGATGAGTTCGGCGCACTGTTGGCGCTGTTTCCGAAGAATTGAGGCCTACGTCGTCCCGGACTTGATCCGGGACCGGTGATGGTCTTTAGGCGGGCGCTATCGCGCGCTTCAATGTGACGTAGGCCGTTCACGGCCAGCGGTCCCGGATCAAGTCCGGGACGACAACAGGTTCAGACCGTGAAGCTTTCCCCGCACCCGCAGGCGCCCTTGGCGTTGGGGTTGTTGAACACGAAGCCGGCGGTGAAGTCGTCTTCCACCCAGTCCATCGTGCTGCCGACGAGGTACAGCACCGATGCGCCGTCGATGTAGAACAGGCCGCCGGGGGTCTCTATCTTCTCGTCGAACTTCGCTTCCTCGGTCACGTAGTCGACCGAATAGGCGAGGCCGGAGCAGCCGCGACGGGGCGTCGAGAGCTTGACGCCGATGGCGCCTTCGGGGGCCTGGCTCATCAGGTTCGCGATGCGCGCCTCCGCATTGGCCGTCAGGGTGACGGCGGCGGGACGGACGCGGGGCTTGGTCGTGGTGTCGGTCATGTCAGCCTCTTCTGCCAGAACAGCGCGTGTCCGGCCTCGGGGTCGAGCTGGAAGTCGCCGTAGCCCAGCGACGCGTAGAGTTCCTTGGCGCGGTGGTTGCCGCTCAGCACTTCGAGCGTGACCTTGCAGGCGCCGATGGCGCGGGCCTCGGCCTCGATCGCGGCGAACAGGGCGCGGGCGACGCCCTTGCCGCGATGCGCGGGGGCGACGGCCATGTCGTGGATGTTGACCAGCGGGCGTGCCGCGAAGGTCGAGAACCCGGTGAAGCAGTTGGCGATGCCCACGGCTTCGCCATCGATGCGGGCGAGCAGCACGAAGGCTCCCGGCACTTCGGCCAGAGCCGGTACCAGCCGCTCGCGCACGTCGTCCGACAGCGGGGTGGCGCCGCCCATCGGATCGCAGGCGTAGACGTCGAGCATCGCCACGATCGCCGCCGCGTCGGCGGGATCGGCGAAGTCGGCCTTCGCGACCGTGATATCAAGGACGGCCGTATCGCTCACAGCATTCCCAGTTCCAGCTTCGCCTCGTCGGACATCTTGGCCATGTCCCATGGCGGATCCCAGACGAGGTTAACTTCGCAGTCGCGCACGCCCGGCACGGACGAGACGCGCAGCTCGACTTCGCCGGGCATTGATTCGGCCACCGGGCAGTGCGGCGTGGTGAGCGTCATCGTCACCGCCACCGAAGCCTCGGGCGAGACGTCGACGCCGTAGATCAGGCCGAGATCGTAGATGTTCACCGGGATCTCGGGGTCGAAGATCTCCTTGAGTGCATGAATCACACCCTCGTAGATGTCGCCGCCGGGTGCCGAAGGGTCGATGCCTTGCGGCTTTTCGGCGAGGAACCCGTCGAGGTAGTCTCGCTTGCGCTCGACCGGGGGCGTCGCATCGTCCACGCGCGCACGGGGCGCGGGCGGCGCTGCGTCGACTTCCTCGACGGTGAAGCTGGGGCCAGAGGAGGGGGCGTCGTCACTCATCCGAAAATTCTCCTGGTGCGCTCGATCCCTTTCAGGAGCGCATCGATATCTGCTTCGTCGCTGTAGAGGCCGAAGCTGGCGCGGGCCGTGGCGGGAACGCCGAGGTGCTCCATCAGCGGCTGCGCGCAGTGGTGTCCGGCGCGGATCGCCACGCCTTCCTCATCCAATATGGTGCCGAGATCGTGCGGGTGAACCCCGTCGAGCGCGAAACTGACGATGCCGAGCGAATCGTCCGGCCCGAACAGCGTCACGTCGTTGCGCTTGCGCAGTTCGGTGCGCAGCAGCGTGGCAAGGTCGCGCTCGTGCTTTTCGGCGCGGGCGAGGCCGATGTCGGAGAGCCAGTCCATCGCCGCCGCCATGCCGATGGCCTCGACGATGTTGGGCGTCCCCGCCTCGAAGCGCTGCGGCGCGGGGGCGTAGGTCGTCTTCTCGAATGTGACCTTGTCGATCATCGAGCCGCCACCCTGCCAAGGCTGCATGCCATCGAGGATCTCCTTGCGCGCCCAGAGCACGCCGATCCCGGTCGGGCCGTAGAGCTTGTGCGCGGAGAAGGCGTAGAAGTCGCAGTCGAACGCCTTCACGTCGAGTGCGAGGCGCGGGGCGGCCTGGCAGCCGTCGATCAGCAGCTTGGCGCCGACCGCGTGGGCCAGCCTGGCTGCATGTTCCACGTGGAGCACCGAGCCCAGCACGTTGGAGACATGGGCGAGGGACACCAGCTTGTGCGCCGGGGTCAGGATGCGCTCGGCGGCTTCGAGGTCGATGGCGCCGTCGGCGGTCAGCGGGCAGACGTCGATCTCGACGCCGTTGCGCAGCAGCTGCCAGGGCACGATGTTGGAGTGGTGCTCCAGCGTCGAGAGCAGGATGCGGTCGCCGGGTTTGAGGTTGGCTGCGGCCCAGCTCTGCGCGACGAGGTTGATCGATTCGGTCGCACCCCGCGTGAAGACGATCTCGTCCTCCTCGGCATTCATGAACTGCGCGACGCGGCGGCGGGCCGCCTCGAACGCCAGCGTCATGTCGGCCGAGCGGGCGTAGACGCCGCGATGCACGGTCGCGTACTTCTCGCCCATGGCCGCGACGGTGGCGTCGATCACCGCTTGCGGCTTCTGGGCCGTGGCGGCGGTGTCGAGGTAGTGCCAGTCGCCGGAAAGGCCGGGGAACTGGCTCTTGAGCGCGAGTTCAGCGGTGTCCAGCGTCACAGGATCGCCTCCAGACGGGCGATGGCCGCCGCGCTGAGTTCCTCTTCTCCCTCCGCGCCGGTGAAGGCTTCGGCGATGAAGGCCTGCAGCATCAGGCGCTTGGCCTGCGGCGGCGTGAGGCCGCGGCTCATGAGATAGAACAGGCCCTGCGCATCGAGTTCGCCCACCGCGCAGCCGTGCGCGGCCTTGACGTCGTCGGCGTAGATTTCCAGCTCCGGGCGCGCATTGGCGGTCGCAGTGCGCTCCAGCAGCATGGCGCGCACCGACTGCTCGGCATCGGTCCCGTCGGCGCCGCGCTCCACCGCGATGCGGCCAAGGTAGGTGCCGACCGACTTGCCCGCCAGCACCGTGCGGACGATCTGCTCGGACGTGGCATTGAGCCCCGCGTGGGTGACTTCGGTGACGATCTCCAGCGTCTCCTCGCCCGTCGCCAGCTGTGCTGCGCCCAGCGTGAAGTCCGCGCCCTCGGCCAGTCGCACGTCGATGGCGATGCGGCCATAGGCAGGTCCAGCGGTCAGCACGCGCAGGTCGAACTTCGCGCCCTTGCCCAGCGTGACGGCGATGTGGCGGGCAACGGCTTCGGCGCCGGTCTCGACGATCTGGAGCGCATCTTCCGCACCGTCCGCGACCGTGATCTCCTCGGTCACGATCGGCCAGACAGTGCTCAGCGCCGCGATGTCGGAGTAGCGGAAGTCTTCGTCCCTGCGGGTGGGGAGGGCGAGTTCGACGGTCATGCCGCTTCCTGCACCACCGCCTCGTAGCCCTCTTCCTCAAGCCGCAGCGCGAGGTCGGGCCCGCCCGACTTGACGATGCGCCCGGCGGCGAGGACGTGGACGAAGTCCGGCTTCACGTAGTCCAGCAGGCGCTGATAGTGGGTGATGAGCAGCACGGCCTTGTCGGGCGCGCGCATGATCGCGTTGATGCCTTCGCCGCAGATACGCAGCGCGTCGATGTCGAGGCCGGAGTCGGTCTCGTCGAGGATCGCCAGCTTGGGGTTGAGGATGCCCATCTGCACCATCTCGGCGCGCTTTTTCTCGCCGCCCGAGAAGCCGACGTTCACCGGGCGCTTGAGCATGTCCATGTCCATGCGCAGCAGCCCCGCCTTTTCCTTGGCGAGCTTGAGGAATTCGCCGCCCGAAAGCGGTTCCTCGCCGCGTCCCTTGCGCTGGGCGTTGGCCGCCTCGCGCAGGAACTGGACGAAGGAGACGCCGGGGATCTCGACCGGGTACTGGAAGCCCAGGAACAGGCCGGCGGCGGCCCGCTCGTGCGGTTCGAGTTCGAGCAGGTCGGTCCCGTCGAAATCGACCGAGCCGCCGGTCACTTCATAGCCCGGACGGCCGCCGAGCGTATAGCCCAGCGTCGACTTGCCCGCTCCGTTCGGCCCCATGATCGCGTGGATCTCGCCCGGATTGATGGTGAGCGACAGGCCCTTGAGGATCGGCTTGTCGGCGACGTTCGCGGTCAGGTTTTCGATCTTGAGCATGTCTTATCCTTCGTCGCTCACGAACGTCCCGACGGGACGCGAGCCGGCCTTCCGGCGCGCGGAGCGCTTGTCGAAGGGCACGTTGAGTTCGGTGTTGATTTCGCGGACCACGGTATCGACGTTGCCGAGCACTTCCTCTTCTGAGAAGCGCAGCACGCGGATGCCGACTTCGGTCAGCTTGCGGTCCTGCAGTTCGTTGACGTCGGGATTGGAATCCTCGGCGCTGAGCTGGACCACGATCCAGCGCGAAGGGCAGGCAAAATCGACGATCGACGATCCGACCACCGACTGACGCGAGAATTTGACGCCGCCCAGCTTCGAACCCGACAGTTCCGCCCACAGCGCCTTCTGCGCTTCGGTGGGGTTGCGGCGCTGGTCCTTGGCACGCTCCTTGAGCGTTTCGAGGCGCTTGCCGGTAACGGCGAAGCTGGCCTTGGCATCTGCCTTCGGAGCGCTTGCCGCGAGGCTTACGCCAAGGGTCTTGCGGGCGGCGGTCATGGTGTGGTCCTTCGTATCTTCTGTTTTTCTTCGTCACCCTGAACTTGTTTCAGGGTCAATTTTGCCGCCTGCGCCGTGCCTTGGGACGGTAAATCCATCGGGCGGCTGGTGAAACGACGCTTCGGTCCAGACTGCCCGATGGACCCTGAAGCAAGTTCAGGGTGACGCGGGAGGGTCGAGAGGTCGCGCACTATCCGACGCTACCCTCCAGGCTGATGCCGAGCAGCTTCTGCGCTTCGACGGCGAACTCCATCGGCAGCTGCTGCAGGACTTCCTTGGCAAAGCCGTTGACGATCAGCGCCACCGCCTGCTCGGTGTCGAGACCGCGCTGCATCGCATAGAACAGCTGGTCGTCGCTGATCTTGCTGGTGGTCGCCTCATGCTCGATCTGCGCGCTGGGATTGCGCACTTCAATGTAGGGCACCGTATGCGCGCCGCACTCCTTGCCGAGCAGCAGCGAATCGCACTGGGTGAAGTTGCGCACGCCCTCGGCACCCGCAGCCACGCGGACGAGCCCGCGATAGGTGTTGTTCGACTTGCCTGCCGAAATGCCCTTGGAGATGATCGTCGAGCGGCTGCCCTTGCCGTTGTGGATCATCTTGGTGCCGGTGTCGGCCTGCTGGTAGTTGTTGGTGACGGCCACCGAGTAGAACTCGCCCACCGAATCCTCGCCGTTGAGGACGCAGCTGGGATACTTCCACGTCACGGCGGAGCCGGTCTCGACCTGGGTCCAGCTGATCTTCGAGCGCGCGCCCTGGCACAGCCCGCGCTTGGTGACGAAGTTGTAGATGCCGCCCTTGCCGTTGGCGTCGCCGGGATACCAGTTCTGGACGGTGGAGTACTTGATCTCCGCATCCTCCAGCGCGACCAGTTCGACGACTGCTGCGTGAAGCTGGTTCTCGTCGCGCTGCGGCGCGGTGCAGCCCTCCAGATAGGAGACGTAGCTGCCCTTTTCGGCGATGATGAGGGTGCGTTCGAACTGGCCCGTATTCTCCGCATTTATACGGAAATAGGTGCTCAATTCCATCGGGCAGCGCACGCCTTCGGGGATGTAGACGAAGGTGCCGTCCGAGAAGACCGCGCAGTTCAGCGCCGCGAAGTAGTTGTCGTGAACCGGCACCACGCGGCCCAGCCACTTCTTCACCAGTTCGGGGAATTCGCGGATCGCCTCGGAGATCGAGCGGAAGATGACGCCCGCCTGCTCCAGTTCCTTGCGGAAGGTGGTGGCGACCGAAACCGAATCGAACACCGCGTCCACCGCGACCTTGCGTGCGCCCTCGACGCCGGCGAGCACTTTCTGCTCCTCCAGCGGAATGCCCAGCTTTTCGTAGACGCGCAGGATTTCGGGATCGACTTCGTCAAGGCTGGCCGGGCCGTCCTTCTTCTTGGGCGCGGCCCAGTAGTAGGCTTCCTGATAGTCGATCGGCGGGACATCGAGCTTCGCCCAGTCCGGCGGAGTCATCTCCAGCCACTTCGCGTAAGCCTTCAGGCGCCAGTCGAGCATCCACTCGGGCTCGTCCTTCTTGGCCGAGATGAAGCGGATGGTGTCTTCGGACAGGCCCTTGGGACCGTATTCCTGCTCGATGTCGGCGACCCAGCCGTGCTCGTACTCGGCTACGCGGGCAGCTGCCTCGCGCGCGGCCTGATCGCGTTCGGGCGCGATGGGGAGGGTTTCTTCGGTCATCTCAAACTTCCTCGACGAGCTGGGTCAGCGCCACCTGGGCGAGCGCTCCGCGCACGGCCGCATTGACTTGCGGCCAGTGGCCTTTGACGTTGCAGCAGGACTCCAGCGTGCAGTCGCTCTTCACGCGGTCGATGCAGGCGGTCAGCGCGATCGGCCCTTCGACCGCCTCGACGATATCCGCAAGCGAAATCGTCGCCGGGGGACGGGCGAGGCGCAGGCCGCCGCCGACCCCGCGCGATGAGCGCATGAGGCCTGCCGCCGACAGCTTGCTCACCAGCTTCTGCACGGTGGGAGCGGGCAGGCCGGTTTCCTCGGCGAGCTGGGCGGCGGAAATACGCGCACGCTTGCCGCCGGCCTGCTCGATGAGCGAGCACGTCCCACAATGCCGCGCTGCAGCGGACATGATGACGACGGCGTAATCTGTCATGCTCGACAGGCGCATTGCGGGCTTTTCCGAATCCTGTGCTTAAATCGGACCAATTCTTTCGGATTTGCACCTAGTGCAGCGCGCCCACAGATTCAATGGGGGTTTCGCACGCAATTCCGCTGATCGCTCGCGCGCCATAGCTCGTCGCAAAAGTTACGCAAGATAAGGAAAAAGGCTTGCGTATTAGCGGGGCTGTGGGAGCCTATATGGCGAAGCCCATGAAAAAAGGCGGTTCCCGATCGCAATCGAGAACCGCCGTAGGTGATAAAGAACTCGAGCGCATCCCGCTACGAGCCCTTCGGGTCGCATGAGTCGTGTATGCTCCGGTCCGGGCGATTTATTGTATAAACGCGACACGTTCGCAGGTGGAACCGGCGTTCCCCCACGGCTAACGGTCTTTTTCATCTCGCACCGCAGCAACAAGAAGCGTTTGAGCAACACTCCCTGGGGCGTTATGCGGCCTGCGTGCTCTATTCCCTGATCCGACCCGCCCTTTTCCGAATCGAGGCCGAGAAGGCCCATGGCCTTGCGCTCAAGGCATTGAAGTTGGGCGGAACCGGCCGTGCGCCGCGTTCCGATCCGGCGCTTGCCGCCGAAGTGGCGGGCATCGCGTTCCCCAACCCGGTCGGCATGGCCGCGGGCTTCGACAAGGACGGCGAAGTGCCCGACGCGCTGCTGGGACAGGGCTTCGGCTTCGCCGAAGTCGGCTCGATCACCCCGCTGCCGCAGGCGGGCAACCCGCAGCCGCGCCTGTTCCGGCTGGTCGAGGACCGCGCGGTCATCAACCGCATGGGTTTCAACAACGGCGGCGCGCAGGCGGCGGTCGACCGGCTGGAAGCGCGCGTATCGCGGCCCGGCCTCGTCGGCATCAACATCGGCGCGAACAAGGATTCGACCGACCGCGTCAACGACTATGCGATCATGGCGAAGCTGATGGCGCCTCTCGCAAGCTACCTTGCCGTCAACATCTCCAGCCCGAACACGCCGGGTCTGCGCGCCCTTCAGGACGAATCGGCGCTGACCGGCCTGCTCGACGCGGTGATCGAGGCGCGTGACGCGGCGTGTGGTACGGGACGACGCCCGCCGGTGTTTCTCAAGGTCGCGCCCGATCTCGAACCGGCGGACATCGACGCCATCGCGCGGATCGCAATCGACAAGGGGCTGGGCGCGCTGATCGTCTCCAACACCACGATCTCGCGCCCGCCGCTGGCTTCGGCGCACAAAGGCGAGACCGGCGGCCTTTCCGGCGCACCCCTGCGCGACCTTGCGCAGCAGCGCCTGCGTGATTTCCGCAAGGCGACCGGCGGTGCGGTGCCGCTGGTCGGGGTCGGCGGCATCGCCAATGCGGCGGACGCCTGGGCGCGCATCCGTGCGGGGGCGAGCCTCGTCCAGCTTTACAGCGCGATGGTCTACGAAGGGCCGGGCATCGCCAAGGCCATCAACAAGGGGCTGCTCGAACTGATGCGCCGCGATGGCTTCGCATCGATTGCGGAGGCGGTTGGAAGCGAATAAGCCTTTCCGCAATGTCCGGAAAGTCGCTCCTGAGGCTCGCCGCCTCGCTCGCCCCCCTGTCCTTCATCCTGTCCGGTTGCGCGACGCTGCCCGCGTCGCCGCCGACTGCTGCCGCTGTCGCAACGACGGAGCCCAGCCTCTTCGATGCGGGTATGGTCAGCGCTGCCGATCCGCGCGCGGCGGAAGCGGGGGCCTCGATCCTGCGCCGGGGCGGCAGCGCCGCAGATGCCGCTATCGCGACGATGCTGGCGCTCACCGTGGTCGAGCCGCAAAGCTCGGGCATCGGCGGCGGCGGCTTCCTGATGCTGGGCAATGCGAAGGGCGAGGTCGAATCGTGGGACGGGCGCGAGACCGCGCCCAAGGCGGCGACGCCCGCCCGGTTCCTCGATGCCTCGGGCCAGCCGCTGTCGTTTCGGACTGCCGTGATCGGCGGACGCAGCGTCGGCGTTCCGGGCAACATCGCGCTCGCCGCGAAGATTCACGCCGAGCATGGCCGCCTGCCGTGGGCGGACCTGTTTCAGCCCGCCATCCACCTTGCACGTGAGGGCTTCGCGCTCTCGCCGCGCGGCTTCCAGTCGCTGAGCCGTCAGCCCGATACCGGCGCGCACGATGCCGAGGCGCACACGATCTACTACGGCGCCGACGGCAAGCCGCTGCCGGTGGGCACGACGATCCGCAACCCGGCGCTGGCGGGTACACTGGAAATGCTCGCCGCCAAGGGAGCTGACGGCTTCTACAAGGGCGAACTCGCCCATGAGATCGCCTCGAAAGTCGCCGCCGAGACGCCTTCCGATGGCCGGATGACGGAGGAGGACATCGCCACCTTCGTGGCCAAGGAACGGCCGAGCACTTGCGGCAAGTACCGCGTCTATCGGATTTGCAGCATGGGGCCGCCATCCTCCGGCGCGACGACGGTGCTGGCGACGCTGATCCAGCTCGAAGGCTTCGATCTGGCCAGGCTGGGGCCTGATTCTCCGGTTTCCTGGCATCTCATCGCCGAGTCCGAGCGCCTGGCCTATGCCGACCGCGACCTGTTCCTCGCCGATCCGGACTTCGTGAAGGTGCCGGTCGCGGCGTTGCTCGATCCCGCTTACCTCCACCGTCGCGGCGCGCTGATCTCGGCCGAGCGCACGATGGAGAAGGTCACGGCGGGCTTGCCTGCGCCGAAGCTGTCGGCGGGCAGGCACTATGTCGAGAACGGCACTTCGCACTTCGTCGTGGTGGACCGGCAGGGCGACGTCGCTTCGTGGACATCGACCATCGAGAGCGCGTTCGGGTCGGGCGTCATGGTCGGCGGGTTCTACCTCAACAACGAACTGACCGATTTCAGCTTCGCGCCCGAGAAGGACGGCGCCGTCGTCGCCAACCGGGTGGAGGGCGGCAAGCGACCGCGCAGTTCGATGGCGCCGACCATCGTCTACGGACCCGACGGCAAGCTGCTGTTCGTCGTCGGCGCGGCGGGCGGGGCGACCATTCCGGTGCAGGTGATCCGTGCGCTCGTCGGCGTGCTCGACTGGAAGCTGCCGGTCGATCAGGCGCTGGCGCAGCCGGTGATCTTCGCGCCGGGCGATACGATCACCGTGGAGCAGGGCACCAAACTGGAGGCCATGATCCCGGCGCTGCAGGCGCTCGGCCATACGTCCGTCAGGGCAAGCCAGATGCCGCTCAAGACCAATGCCGTGCTCGTCGTGGACGGCAGGCTGGTTGGCTCGGGCGATCCGCGGACCGAGGGTGTCGCGGTATCGCAGTGACCTTGTGGCAACCTGCCACGCCGCCTAGACGTTCGACAAGACAAGCCGAGAGGGAATACGGGGCCGCCATGGAAATCGAAGACTTCGACCGCAGCGCCAATGTCGTCTCGCTGTTCCTCGCCCGCGCCGATGCGCTGGGCGAGGCGCCGATGCTCTGGGCCAAGCGCGATGGGCAGTGGCACGCGATCAGCTGGGCCGAGGCGGCGCGTCGCGTCTGCCTGCTCGCCGCATCGCTGCGCCGGCTGGGTCTGCGCGACGGCGAGCGGGTGCTGATCGTCTCGGAGAACCGGCCCGAGTGGTGCCTTGCCGACCTTGCCATCATGGCGGCGGGCTGCGTCACGGTGCCCACCTACACCACCAACACCACCCGCGATCACATCCACATCCTCGAGAACTCGGGCGCGCGCGCCGCGATCGTCTCGACCGCGAAGCTGGGCAAGGCGCTGCTGCCCGCCATCGTCCAGACCGACATGTGCCGTCATGTGATCGGTATGGA
Organism: Novosphingobium kaempferiae; assembly: GCF_021227995.1. Classification (NCBI taxonomy): domain Bacteria; kingdom Pseudomonadati; phylum Pseudomonadota; class Alphaproteobacteria; order Sphingomonadales; family Sphingomonadaceae; genus Novosphingobium; species Novosphingobium kaempferiae. Next base: position 1,485,938 of record NZ_CP089301.1, on the reverse strand, counting down.
GCCGCTCGTGCCGATGCAGGGCGGGGCCTACGAGACGCACATGTGGGAGGAACTGCTCGAAGGCGATGCCGTCGCCGCGCGCACCGCCGTCGAGCAGCGGATGGCCGGGGTCGGGCGGGCCGACCTTGCCTGCATCATCTACACCAGCGGCACCGGCGGAGCCCCGCGCGGGGTGCGCCAGCATCACGGCATGCTGCTGTCCAACGTGGCGGGTGCGGCGCAGATCATCGAGCAGGATTTCGGCTGGGACCAGGGCCCGGACAAGCGCGAGATCTTCCTCTCGTTCCTGCCGCTCAGCCACGCCTACGAGCATACCGGCGGGCAGTTGCTGCCGATCGGGCTGGGCGGGCAGATCTACTATTCGGAAGGGCTGGAGAAGCTCGCCGCCAACATCGAGGAAGTGCGCCCGACCGTGATGGTCGTCGTCCCGCGTCTGTTCGAAGTGCTGCGCACGCGCATCATGAAGCAGATCGAGAAGCAGGGCGCGGTCGCCAACCGGCTGATGGACTGGGCCATCGGCGGCGGCCTGCGCCGTCTCAACGGCAAGCGAGGCCTCATCGACTACCCGCTCGACATCCTGATCGAGCGCACCCTGCGCCCCAAGATCCGCGCTCGGTTCGGCGGACGGATAAAGGCGCTGGTCTCGGGCGGCGCGCCGCTCAACCCCGAGATCGGCGTGTTCTTCGACGCGATGGGGCTGACGCTGCTGCAGGGCTACGGCCAGACCGAGGCCGGGCCGATCATCAGCTGCAACCGCCCTGCGGCGGGCGTGAAGTTCGACACCGTCGGCCCGGCGCTGCGCGGGGTCGAGGTCAAGATCGCGGACGACGGCGAGATTCTCGTGCGCGGCGAACTGGTCATGTCGGGGTACTGGCAGAACGAGGCGGCGACGGCCAACGTCCTCAAGGATGATTGGCTCCACACGGGCGACATCGGCCACATCGACGTGCGCGGGCGCATCGCCATCACCGACCGCAAGAAGGACATGATCGTAAACGACAAGGGCGACAACGTCTCTCCGCAGAAGGTCGAGTCCATGCTGACGCTCCAGCCGGAGATCGCGCAGGCCATGGTTTCGGGTGACCGGCGGCCCTACATCGTCGGCCTGATCGTGCCTGACGCCGACTGGGCGCTGCAATGGGCGCGCGACAACGGCGAGAACTTCAATTTCCGCGCCTTGCAGGACTTGCCCGTCTTCCGTGCCGCGATCCGTAGCGCCATCGACCGGGTCAACGCCGACCTCTCGGTGATCGAGAAGGTGCGCCAGTTCACTTTCGCCGACGAGCCGTTCTCCATCGAGAACGAGGAAATGACACCCAGCCTCAAGATCCGTCGCCACAAGCTGAAGGAGCGGTACGGGGCGCGGCTCGACGCACTTTATCGCGTCTAGGGAAACGCAGCGCGCACTCCTGCGTTGACCCGCCGAACGTCAACGTAAGCGAGTGCGCCCATGCGTGCCTTTCCCTGCCCCAACTGCCGCCGTCTCAATCACTTCGAGGTCCGGGTCTGCCCCGGCTGCAACGCGACGCTGGGTTACGACCCGGCGATCGACGGCTTCCGCTTCCTTGCCGACGACGCCACGGTGTGGCGCGACTCCGGGGGCGAGGTGGCCGAGGTCGTCGTCTGCGCCAACAACAACGACTACCAGATCTGCAACTGGCTGGTGGCGAGCGACGACACCACGCCGATGTGCCGCGCCTGCCGCCACAATCGCACGATCCCGGACTTGTCCGAGCCTTCCGTCCCGCCGCGCTGGGGCAAGATCGAGGCGGCCAAGCGCCGCCTGTTCCACACCCTGATGAAGCTGGGCCTGCCGCTGGAGACCAAGGCCGAAGAAGGGCCGGGAACGCAGGGCCTGGCCTTCGATTTCCTCTACGATGCTGCCGCCGAGCAGGCGGGCAGTCCGCAAATCTACACCGGTCACGACGGCGGCGTCATCACGCTCAACCTGATCGAAGCTGACGATGCCGAGCGTGAGAGGGCACGTCACGCCATGGGCGAGCCCTATCGCACGCTGCTCGGCCATTTCCGGCACGAAGTGGGCCATCACTACTGGTCGCGGCTGGTTGAGACCGACCCGGCGGAACTCGAAGCGTTCCGCGCCGTCTTCGGGGACGAGCGGATCGACTACCAGCAGGCGCTGCAGGCGCACTACGACGACGACGGTTCGAAGGTCTGGACCGACGATTTCGTCAGCTTCTATGCCACGTCACACCCGTGGGAGGACTTCGCGGAGACGTTCGCGCACTACCTCCACATCGTCGACGTGGTGGCGACGGCGGGCGGTTTCGACCTGTCACTGGCGGCATTGCCGGGCGACGAGGCGGGGCTGGAAGTGGAGCTGGACTTCAACCCCTACACCGCCGACACCCGTGCGCTGGCCGAGACGATGGGGCCGCTGTCCTTCGCGATGAACGCGATCAACCGCTCGATGGGCCAGCCCGACCTCTATCCCTTCCACCTCTCCGACGCGATCGTCGCCAAGGTGGATTATGTCCATAACCTTGTCGCCAAGGCGCGCGACGGGGCGGTGGTTCAGGTGGCGGAGCCGGTCACGGTTCCGGCCTGATCCGCCCATCGTCGTCCCGGATCAAGTCCGGGACGACGACAACTCAGGCCGCTTCCTTCTCGATGAACTCGGGATAGAAGCTGGGCTCCCGGTCGGACCAGCCGGGTGCGGTGGCGGCGGCTTCGCTGATCGAGTGCAGCAGCGTGCGGCGGCGGTCCGGACGGATCTGCGGCAGCGCGGCCGCACCGCAGAACGCGGCGGGCAGCCATGGACGTGCCCAGCCGCCGAGGAGGCGTTCGTAGAGGAACCGGAAGGCCGAGAAGCTGGTCACCCGCTCCTGCGCCAGATCGAAGGCGGCCATGCGCACCAGCTTGCCCATGAAAGCGTCCACGCCGTCGAAGTCGTACTCGTCGGGCCGCGTCTGGCGGAGCGCCTTCAGGTCGCGATAAGCGTCGTACTGGCGGCGGATCGACACCTGCTCATCCTCGTCGCGCGCCCAGAGCTTGAAGGCATCCTGGCGGCCGAGCCCGATATCGAGGCTGCGGCGGATGTAGCGCTGTTCGCTCGACGTGAAGCTGGCGAATTCGCGCAGTTCGCTGATGGTCAGAGTTGCGGTGCCTGACTGGGTCATCTTCGTGGTCCCGATCGTGGCGGGGACGATCCCCGTCACGAGTCGAATTTAACCACGAACATCTTTTCTGGATAGTTTACCGTGCAAACGTTTGTTCACTCGGATTCCCGCGAGAAACGGGAAAGGAATCGAAGCCCATCCCGTTTCGGGACATTAACGATCAAATAAGTCCGGCGAGGGGGCTCGACGGGTCGGCATAGCGACGCTGGCCCATGCGTCCGGCAAGGTAGGCGTGGCGGCCGCCTTCGACCGCGAGTTTCATCGCGCGGGCCATGCGGACGGGATCCTTGGCTTCGGCGATGGCGGTGTTCATCAGCACGCCGTCGCAGCCCAGTTCCATCGCCACGGCAGCTTCCGAAGCGGTGCCGACGCCCGCGTCGACCAGCACCGGCACCTTGGCGCCCTCGACGATGAGGCGCACCGTCACCTTGTTCTGGATGCCGAGGCCCGAGCCGATCGGAGCGCCCAGCGGCATGACCGCGACGGCGCCCGCTTCCTCAAGCTGCTTCGCCGCGATCGGATCGTCCACGCAGTAGACCATCGGCAGGAAGCCTTCGTTGGCGAGGATCTCGGTCGCCTTCAGCGTCTCGCGCATGTCGGGGTAGAGCGTGCGCGCCTCGCCCAGCACTTCCAGCTTCACCAGATCCCAGCCGCCCGCCTCGCGCGCCAGGCGCAGGGTGCGGATGGCGTCCTCTGCCGTGAAGCAGCCCGCGGTGTTGGGCAGGTAGGTGATCTTCTTCGGGTCGATGAAGTCGGTCAGCATCGGGGCCTTGGGGTCCGATACGTTGACGCGGCGCACCGCCACGGTGACGATTTCCGCGCCGCTCGCTTCGACGGCGGCGGCATTCTGCGCGAAGTCCTTGTACTTGCCGGTGCCCACGATCAGGCGCGAGTTGAAGGTGCGACCGGCAACGGTCCAGGTGTCGGCAGGGAAATCGGTCAAGGCGCGTCCTTTCGGGAGCGGAAATCAGAACAGGGCGGGGAGGGCGGCTATCTCAGCCGCCGCCGACGAAGTGGACGATCTCCAGCACGTCGCCGTCGGAGAGCGGGACGTCGGCCAGCGTCGAGCGCGGCGCGATCTCGGCATTGTGCTCGACCGCGACCTTCTTCGGGTCGAGCCCGATCTGGGCGACGAGGTCGGCGATGCTGGAACCGGCGGCGATGCGGCGCGGTTCGCCATTGACGGTGAGCAGGATTTCGGCAGCCATGGCTGCGGAATAGCGCCGAGATTCCGTTTGTGAAATGCCCATTCGGTCATTTTAGCAGCGGCACCAGCCCACGCCCCCACCCGGCCGCCCATCAAGGGTACACTAGTGGGCGGCCGGGTGGGGGCGTGGGCTGGTGCCGCCAAATCCGCCCATGGCGGATTTGCAAACAGGCGCTCAACAGGCTCCGTGCAAGTTCCGAATGTGTGCGTAGGCAACGAGGCCGACACCGGCGATGGTCAGCACCGTCTCCTCGATGCCGTGGCCGACGAAGAGCGCGATGCCCATCAGCGTCAGGCCCGAGGCGCCGATGGCGAGCGGGGCGACGCGGCCGTGGCGCAGCATGCCGAAGCCAAGCGAGATGATGCCGACGACCAGCGCCAGCGCCAGGCCGATACGGTGGATGTCGGGCGAGAGCAGCGCTTCGCCGCCGATTCCGAGAATCCCGACGAGGACGACGCCGAGCACGCAATGCACCGCGCAGAGCCCGCTCAGGATGATTCCGGCACGGTCGAGGCGGTTTCGAATCGCGAGTAGGGCAGTACGCATGCGAGGCCATGTATGTAACGTTGTAACATCGTTCAACCCCCCTTCCTGCAAATTTGTCTTGCAGCGATGCCGGGCAAGGGCAGGACTCGATGAAAGCACGCCCGGTCGATGTTGCCCTTGCGTTACCGGCCATGAAATCGCAGGGAACGCGGTCATGACGGAAGAAGCAGACGCATGAGAGTGAACGACGGCCGCCCGATCATCGGGACGAGTGACGATATCGCCCCGATGGTGCGATGGCTGCTGACGGTGGCGGTGCTGGTGGTGCTGATCGTGGCCGTGGGCGGGATCACCCGGCTCACCGAATCGGGCCTCTCGATCACGCAGTGGAAGCCGCTGACCGGCGCCATCCCGCCGCTGACCGACGCGCAGTGGCAGGCCGAGTTCGACCGCTACAAGCAGATCCCGCAGTACCTCGACGTCAACGGCCCGGCGGGGATGACGCTGGCGCAGTACAAGTTCATCTACTTCTGGGAATGGTTCCACCGCCTGCTGGCGCGGACCATCGGCCTCGTCTTCGCGGTGCCGCTGGCGTGGTTCTGGTACAAGCGCACGATCCCCGGCGGCTACAAGCCCCGCCTTCTTGCGCTGCTGGCTCTGGGCGGTCTGCAGGGCGTGGTCGGCTGGTGGATGGTGTCCTCGGGCCTGAGCGCCGAGGCGCTCGACCGGGTGAGCCACTTCCGCCTTGCTGCGCACCTGTTGGTGGCTTTGTTCACGCTGGGCGGGCTGGTCTGGACCGCGCTCGACCTCAAGGCGATGGAGCGGGGCGAGCAGCGCGCGCGGCTGACCGGCTTCGGCGCGCTGGCGCTGGGCATGCTGACATTGCAACTGTTCATGGGCGCGATGGTCGCAGGCTTGCGCGCGGGCTACGTCGCGGGCGCGGGCTGGTGGAGCTGGGATGCCTGGCCGCTGATGCAGGGCAGCTTCTTCCCCGAAGGCGTCGAGTGGGCGCGCGGGGCGCTCTCGGCGCTGGTCAACGACCCCTACCTCACGCACTTCATCCATCGCTGGTGGGCATGGGCCATCGTCGCTGTGCTGGTCGTGATGGGCCGCCGTCTCAAGGCGCGGCACGAGCGGCTGGTCTCGGTCGCGGTGCATGCCGCCTTCGGGACGCAGGTGCTGCTCGGCATATTCACCGTATGGTCTGGCGTGACGCTGTGGATCGCGGTCGCGCACCAGCTCTGCGGCGCGCTGCTCGTCGCGGCGACGGTGTGGGGCGCGCATGCGCTCGGACGTCGCGGATAATCTGACGGTATTATTTTACCTCTCTGCAATCCCGCAGTCTGCTTGACTTGAGCGGCGGTTTCGACGATTTGGCCGCCTTCCGCGCTATCAGGGGATTCGCTCCCGTGGCTGGCGCTCGAATATAGGGATAGACCAGCCATGAAGGCGCTCACGAAGGTCACCCGGTCGATCAAGCCGGCCGAGGTGGAGAAGAAGTGGCATCTGATCGATGCCGAAAACCTGGTGGTAGGCCGTCTGGCCGTCATCGTCGCGGACCTGCTGCGCGGCAAGCACAAGCCGAGCTTCACCCCGCACGTCGATTGCGGCGACCACGTCGTCATCATCAACGCGGAGAAGGTTCGCTTCACGGGCAACAAGCTCAAGCAGCAGACCTACTACAAGCACACCGGCTACGCCGGCGGCATCAAGGAAGTCACCGCGGACAAGGTTCTCGCCGGTCGCTTCCCCGAGCGCGTGCTCGAGAAGGCTGTCGAGCGCATGATCCCGCGCGGCCCGCTCGGCCGTGACCAGATGCGCGCCCTGCACGTCTACGCCGGCACCGAGCACCCGCACGGTGGCACCCAGCCCGAAGCGCTCGACGTCGCTTCGATGAACCGCAAGAACAAGGTGGGCGCATAATGTCCGACAACGAAACCGTGCAGAGCCTGTCCGACCTCGCGGACATCGCCGGCAACGTGGCAGCGGGTGAAGACACCTTCGTCGCTCCCGTCTCGAACGCTCCGCTCCGCGAGCAGCAGATCGACGCGCAGGGCCGCGCTTACGCCACCGGCCGCCGCAAGGACGCCGTCGCTCGCGTGTGGATCAAGCCCGGCTCGGGCAAGATCGTGATCAACGGTCGCGACCAGGAAGTCTACTTCGCGCGTCCGACCCTGCGTCTGGTCATCAACCAGACCTTCCAGGTCGCCGGTCGTGAAGACCAGTACGACGTGATCGCCACCGTCAAGGGCGGCGGTCTGTCGGGCCAGGCTGGCGCCGTGAAGCACGGCATCGCCCAGGCTCTCGCCAAGTACGAGCCCGCCCTGCGCGCGCACGTCAAGGCCGCCGGCTTCCTTACCCGCGACCCGCGCGTCGTCGAGCGTAAGAAGTACGGCCGCGCCAAGGCACGCCGCAGCTTCCAGTTCTCGAAGCGCTAAGCGTTTCCAGAGCTTCGGCTTACGAAAAGGGGTCGCGGGAAACCGCGGCCCTTTTTTGGATATGCGCCGCCGAAATCCGGTCCGGACCGGCAGCGACATGAACGAAATTTAACGTCGCAGTTAATTGCATGGCACTTCGAATTTGCCATGAAGCCCATGCTGCACTTCTGATTTGAGTGGATGTTCCACAGCGAGCGGGGGGCGCCCGGCGCGGGGACTATGGTACTCGAAACAGACATTGCCATCGGTGACGAAGCCGATGGAAACGGGTTCGAACGGGACACGGGAATCACGGGGCAGCCCTGGCTGAGCCTGCTGGTGCCGGTCTACAACGTGCGGCCTTTCCTTGAAGATTGCCTGCGCTCGATCCTGACGCAGATCGGGGGCGATTCCGGCATCGAACTCGTCCTGCTGGACGACGCTTCGACCGATGGCTCGGGCGATCTGGCGCGCGCCCTGATCGCGGATCGCGGATCGTTCGCGCGCCTGCTCGGCCATGCGGAGAACCGCGGGATATCGGCGACGCGCAACGGCCTGATCGATGCGGCGCGCGGGCGCTACGTCTGGTTCGTCGATTCCGATGACGTGCTGCTGCCCGGCGCGGTCGATGCGCTGCGTGCGATCGTCGAGGCGGAGCGGCCCGATGTGGTCATCTGCGACTACGTGCGCGAGGGGGAAGGGCGCTATCCGACCTTCCGTGGACCGGAGCGCCGACTGGCCCGCTGCACCGAGACGCTCGTCGCGGGCACCTTCATCCGGCGCAGGCTGCACCTCTGGTCGCGCGTGTGGCGGCGCGACCTGTTCGACGGCGCGATCCGCTTTCCCGAGGGTGCATGCTTCGAGGATGTCGCCACCGTGCCCTGGCTGCTGCTTAGGGCGGAGAGCTTCTACTATGCCGCCGAGCCGTGGGTCGGCTATCGCGCACGGCCGGGCAGCATCATGGCGCGGCTGAACAGGGCGTGCGCCGGGTTCGACCGGCGCACCAACGACGACATGGCGCGTGCGCTGTGCGGTTTCGGCGGTGCGCTGGGCCGGGCGGTGCCTCATGCCGGGCCGGAGACGTCCTGCGTCGTCGCGCGGTTCGTGTCGCGGGAATTCGCCAAGATCGTCAAGCGGCTGCTGCGCGGGTGCCGCAGCAAGGCGGGGTGCGCGGAATTGCGGGCGGAGATGCGCCGCTATCGCATCGCCATGGAGGGGTGCTCCCCGCTGCCGTTCGGGCAGGTGGTGCAACACTATCTGTCGAAGGGGAAAATCGGGCGCGCCCTCGAACTCGCCTTCTGGCTGGCGATCACGCGACCGGAACGGCATGTGGAACTGGCGGAGACGGGGCTCGACGCCGTGCTTCCCGAGGGCGCCTGAGGCTCTTCCCGGGTGATGGAGCGGCGCGTGGCGGCAGGCCGCCACGCGCCAGCCGTCATCAGTACATGTGCTGGCCGCCGTTGATGCTCAGCGTCGAGCCGGTCACGAACGCGGCGTTCTCCGAGCAGAGGAACGCGCAGCCGCGCGCGATCTCGTAGGCGCTGCCGAGGCGGCCGACCGGGATCTTGGCGACGATCTTCTCCAGCACCGGCGGCGGCACGGCGGCGACCATGTCGGTGTCGATGTAGCCCGGCGCGATCGCGTTGACGGTGACGCCGTACTTGGCGCCTTCCTGCGCCAGCGCCTTGGTGAAGCCGTGGATGCCGCTCTTGGCCGCCGCGTAGTTCACCTGGCCGTACTGGCCGGCCTGGCCGTTGATCGAGCCGATGTTGACGATGCGGCCCCAGCCACGCTCACGCATACCCGAGAACGTCGCCTTGGCGGTGTTGAAGCAGCCGCCGAGGTTGACGCGCATGACGTCGTTCCAGTCATCGAAGCTCATCTTGTGGAGCACGCCGTCGCGGGTGATGCCCGCGTTGTTGATGACGATGTCGATCGGGCCGACTTCGGCAGCGATGCGCTCGCAGCTTTCCTGCGTCGCCTCGAAATCGCCCACGTCCCACTTGTAGGCGGGAATGCCGGTCCGCTCGGTGAAGGCCGCGGCCTTTTCATCATTACCGGCGTAATTCGCAACGACGGTGTGACCGCGTTCCTTGAGTGCGAGAGAGACAGCCTCGCCGATACCCCGGGTTCCCCCGGTGACTATTGCAACGCGCGCCATACCTTTAGCCTTTCGTTCGTGAGCATCCACCGAACGCAAGGCTATGGAAGGTTTATGACGGCGGCAAGGCCGACTATTGACTTAAACGCGCGGTGACTGGTTGCAGAATTAGCAACCACGGTTGCCCGATTCAGAACTTGAACTGGGTGCCCACGTAGACGGCCTGGCTGTCCTGCTTGCCGTCGGTCAGCGGTACGAGGCGTTCGCGCTCCTGCGAATAGCGCACGCCCGCCGTGACATCGAGATTGTCGGTCACGCGATAGGCGCCGCCGAGTTCGACTTCGCCGCCGTCCATCGCGAACGTGCGCGGGGCGCGGCCCGAAACCTTCTTCTCGTCGATCGAGATGCGCGGTGTCAGGCGCGGTTCCTCGCCCTTGGAGGGGCCGGGGGAGAGGCTGAAGCGCTTGAGGTCGGGCAGTTCGGCCATCGGTCGGCTCGGTGCCTGCGGGACGAGGTTCTGCGCGAAGTTCTGGTAGCCGCGCGACACGCCAAGGTTGAACGCCGTCGGCGCGATGCGCAGGCGTCCGGGATCCTGAACCGCCTGCGCCATCGGCGCGCGGCCATGGACGATGATCGCCTGCGCCGCCTCGGGATCGACGCGCACCGCGACCGTTACCGCACGGTCCTGCCGGTTGGGCGTGCCTGCGGGGGTAAAGGGAAACAGTTCCCCCTTGGCGAGCGAGCGCATCGAGATCGCGCGCGAGAGATTTTCCTGCGTGGCCTCAGGTGCGAGCGAATCGATCTGGCCGTCGTTCGCGGTTGTCGAATGTCCGCCGAAGTCGGTGGAGAAGGCGAGCACCGCGCTCGGCAGCGCGAGCAGCATGACGCAGCCTGCCAGCAGCAGACTTCCCTTCATGCCCCCCCGTGTCACGGCTCCCCGCTCGATACTCATCACAAGACCCTGTTGCTCATCGTCGATCGTGCCTTGCGGACTCGAAGTCCGTTGCATCCAGCATGATCGTCCGGTGAGATTAACATGCCCTGAGCACGGCGCAAAGGACGCTTGGTACACGCTAGGTGTCGTTCAGTGTCCGCTCAGGGACGCCCTGCTTGGCACACGGGCAAGGCAAAGGCGCACTTGCCGCTGGCCCACCGGCAGCTATAGAGGCGTTTTGCGACAGGGTTCGGCTCCGCCCCGATGGAGCCACGAGCAAGAGCACTAGGAACGAACATGACAGGCAGCACCAAGACCGGCCTTCTCACCGTGCGCACTCTGACCACCGCAGGTATCTGCGCCGTGGCGGCGCTCGCCCTGGCCGGATGCGGCGGCGGCCGGAAGCGCCAGCAGACGGCCTTGGCGCCCTCGCAGGTAACCACCATCGGCGTGAACAGCTACCTGTGGCGCGCGAGCCTCGATTCGGTCTCGTTCATGCCGCTGCTCCAGTCGGACAGCGCCGGCGGCGTCATCATCACCGACTGGTACGTGAACCCCAAGACCCCGACCGAGCGCGTGAAGGTCTCGATCGCGATCCTCGACCAGGATCTGCGCGCCGACGCGCTGCGCGTCACCGCCGTGCGCGAAGTGCAGCAGGGTGGCGGCTGGGTCGCGGCTCCGGTGCAGGCGGCGACCGTGCAGAAGCTCGAAGACATCATCCTCACCCGCGCCCGCGACCTGCGTCGCGATTCCATCGGCGGCTGATTTTTAACGCGGGCCTGAGCGCCCGCAGGAGACCTTGAAGACATGACCGAGCGGTTCGATCCCGCACAGGCGGACACGCGCTGGCAGGCTGCGTGGGACGAAGCGCAGAGCTTCCGCGCCGACGACACTTCCACCAAGCCACGCAGCTACGTGCTGGAGATGTTCCCGTACCCCTCGGGCCGCATCCACATCGGCCATGTCCGCAACTACACGATGGGTGACGTGCTGGCGCGCTACAAGCGGATGAAGGGCTTCGAAGTCCTGCATCCGATGGGCTGGGACGCCTTCGGCATGCCTGCCGAGAACGCGGCGATGGAAAAGGGCGTCCACCCCGGCGGCTGGACGCGTGAGAACATCGCGAACATGAAGGCGCAGTTGAAGCGCCTCGGCTTCGCGCTCGACTGGAGCCGCGAGGTCGCGACCTGCGAGCCGGAATACTACGGTCACGAGCAGGCGCTGTTCATCGATCTGTACGAAAACGGCCTCGTCTACCGCAAGGAATCGGCGGTCAACTGGGATCCGGTCGACCAGACCGTGCTCGCGAACGAGCAGGTGATCGACGGACGCGGCTGGCGCTCGGGCGCGCTGGTGGAGAAGCGCAAGCTCTCCCAATGGTTCCTCAAGATCACCGATTTTGCCGAGGAACTGCTGGAGGGCCTCTCCACGCTCGACAAGTGGCCCGAGAAGGTCCGCACGATGCAGGAGAACTGGATCGGCAAGTCGCAGGGCCTGCAGTTCAGCTTCCAGCTTTCGACCAGCGGTTCGGTGGACGTCTACACGACGCGTCCGGACACGATCTTCGGCGCAAGCTTCGTGGCCGTTGCCGCCGATCACCCGATCGCGCAAGGCGTTGCCGTCGGTCGTCCCGAGGTCGAGGATTTCATCGCGCTGTGCAAGCAGGGCGGCACTACGGCGGCCGAACTGGAGACGGCGGAGAAGCTGGGCTTCGACACCGGGATCACCGCGAAGCACCCGTTCACCGGTGCGGACCTGCCGGTGTACATCGCCAACTTCGTGCTGATGGACTACGGCACCGGCGCGATCATGGCCGTTCCCGGTCACGACCAGCGCGACTTCGAGTTCGCGACCAAGTACGGCCTGCCGATCACGCGCGTCGTCGCCGCCAGCGCCGAAGATGCCGACAAGCCCTTCGGCGACGAGGCCGAGGCGGGTGACGGTGTGCTCGTCAACTCCGGCTTCATCGACGGGCTTTCCGTGGCGGAGGCCAAGGCCGCCGTCATCGGTCGCGCCGAAGGCGAAGACTGGGGCGAAGGCAAGACGGTGTGGCGCCTGCGCGACTGGGGCGTCTCGCGCCAGCGCTACTGGGGCACGCCGATCCCGTTCATCCACTGCGAGATCTGCGGCGTGGTGCCGGTGCCCAAGAAGCACCTGCCGGTGACGCTGCCCGAGGACGTCGATTTCCAGACGCCGGGCAACCCGCTAGTGCGCCACCCGACCTGGAAGCACGTCGACTGCCCGCAGTGCGGCAAGCCTGCCCGTCGTGAGACCGATACCCTCGATACGTTCGTGGATAGCTCGTGGTACTTCCTGCGCTTCGCCAGCCAGCCTGACGATCGTCCGTTCGACCCGGCGAAGATCGCCGAGTGGCTGCCGGTCGAGCAGTACATCGGCGGCATCGAGCACGCGATCCTGCACCTGCTCTACGCCCGCTTCTGGACCCGCGCGCTTGCCCGCATCGGCAAGATCGAGGTCAAGGAGCCGTTCGGCAGCCTGTTCACGCAGGGCATGGTCACGCATGAGACCTACTTCCGCATCAACGACGCCAATGGCCAGCCGGTCTACTTCGCGCCGAGCGAGATCGAGCGCGGTGCGGAGACTGCGAAGCTGAAGGCCGATGGCGCTCCGGTGGAGATCGGCCGCGTCATCAAGATGTCGAAGTCGAAGAAGAACGTCGTCGATCCCGACGAGATCGTTGCGACTTACGGCGCCGATGCGATCCGTTGGTTCATGCTGTCCGACAGCCCGCCCGAGCGCGACCTGCCGTGGTCCGAGGCCGGGATCGAGGGCTGTGGCCGCTTCGTCCAGCGCCTGTGGAGGCTCTTCGCCCAGTTCGACGGCGCAGCTGCGGGTGAGGACAAGGCGCTCGATCGCAAGGTCCACCAGACCATCGCGGCGGTTGCGTCCGACATCGAATCGCTTGGCTTCAACAAGGCCGTGGCGCGCATCTACGAACTGACCGGCGCAGTCGAGAAGGCCGCACCTTCGGCCAGCCGCACCGCCGCGATCCGCACCGTGTTGCTGCTGATAGCGCCGATGATGCCGCACCTTGCCGAAGAGGCATGGTCGGCATTTGGAGATGGCCTCGTCGCCGATGCGCTGTGGCCCGAAGTCGATCCGGCGCTGCTGGTGGATGACGAGGTCACCGTTGCGATCCAGGTCAAGGGCAAGCTGCGCGACACCCTCACCGTGGCCAAGGGCACGTCCAAGGAAGAACTTGAGGCGCTTGCCCTTGCCAGCGAGAAGGTGCAGCGTGCGCTTGATGGTGCTGAAGTGCGCAAGGTGATCGTCGTGCCTGACCGGCTGGTAAATCTCGTCGCATGAAGGTCTTGGTGGCCCTTTGCGGAGCGTTGCTGCTCGCCGGATGCGGGTTGCAGCCGATGTATGCGGGCGGCGGCAATGCCGCCGTCGCGCAAGGCCTCGCCGGCGTGCAGGTCTCCGCGATCGAGGGCCGCGCCGGGTGGCTGGTGCGCAATGCGCTGGTCGACGAACTCGGTGTTTCCGGTGCCAAGGGTGTTGCGCCGAAATACCGGCTGGATGTGCGTCTCGACGACAAGCTGGAAAGCTTCGCGCTGCTATCGGACGATACCGTGGGCCGTGAGCGTCGGACGCTTCGCGCCCGCTATCAGCTTGTCGACGCGGGCAGCGGCGAGGTCGTGCTCGACCAGACCGCCGGGTCCGACGCGGGCATCGACGTGGTTTCTTCCGACTATGCGACGATTGCGGCCGAACAGACCGCGCTGGAGAACATGTCCAAGGACATCGCCACGCGCATCGTCACCAACATCGCGCTGCGCCTGCGCGGTGACACCAACCAGTAAGGCCCCATGAAGGCGACCCAGAAGGAGTTCGCCGGGCTCGCCCAGCGCGCTGCCCGCGACGCCCGCGTGTTCTTCTTCTGCGGCCCCGACGAATCGGGCGCTTCGGATGCGGCAGCGAAGATCGTCTCGCTGCTCGAAGACCCCGGCGAGCGTATCGAGATGGGCGGCGCCGAACTGCGTCGCGATCCCGTCCGTCTGGGCGACGAGGCGCGCTCGACCTCGCTGTTCGGAGGGGCGCGGCATATCTGGGTGCGCGCGCAGGGCGACGAGGCGCATGATGCCGTCCAGACCCTGCTGGAGAACGACGTAGAGGGCTGCCCGGTGCTGATCGTCGCCACCGGCGCCACCGACAAGTCACGCACCGCCAAGCTGCTCGCGGCCCGCCCTGACGGACTGGTGGCGATGTTCTATCCGCCCGATCTGGCTTCGGCAACCGCATCGGTGCGTGCCATGGCCAACGGCGCAGGGCTCAAGCTCGGCAGCGAGATCGCCGAACGAATCGCGCGTGGGGCTGGTCTCGATACCCGGCTGGCCCGTTCCGAGGTGACGAAGCTGGCGCTCTACCTCGATGCATCGGCGGAAACGCCGCGTCCGGTATCGGCGGCGGACCTCGACGCGATCGGCGCTTCGACCGAGGATGATGACTTCGCTCCGTTAGTCGATGCCGTGCTGGGCGGCAGACGCGAAGCCGTCGGCCCGGAACTGAAACGCATGCGTGAGCAGGGCATGAATCCGGTGGGTTTGCTGCTCGCCTTCGAGCGACGGGCAGCGCAACTGGCCGGTCTCAATTCGCGGCTCGGTGACGGCCGGGATGTTGCAGGTTTCCTGAAAGCCGAGGCCGGTGCCCGCCGCGTCTTCTGGAAGGACCAGCCCGCGCTGACGGTCCAGTTGCAGCTCTGGCGCGGGCACAGGCTGGAGCGTCTCGTCGCGCGATTGGTAGGTCTGCACCAGATGCTGTTGGCTAACAGTCAGGACTCTGAACTCTTACTCGCTGACGGTTTATTGACAATTGCTAGATCGGCACGTCCTAATTCAAGACGACCGACAAATACCACGTCCTGACAGAAACCGCTTTTCGGGTTGCCTCGCCACTACATACGAGCCTATACGTATTGCGCCGCAGCATGAAACTCGTGCTGCACGCGCTGAGGTTCTGTTGAGGGAGGCGTTCAGCGTGAGTTCGCAAGTCGGAGTTCTGCACGCATGAACGCGCCTTTTGCTGCGCGTTCGCTCTCCAAGGAGCGGACGGATGCCGACGACCTGCTCGTCGCACCTTCGCTCGAACGGCGGCGCTTGCAATGCTATCTCTCGCTGGTTCTTGGCGATATCGTCTCGATCTTCGTCGGCTTTGCTGCAACCGGTTACCTGCTGACCGGTGCGCAAGGCCTTGGCGGTGGCATCGTTCACGCACAGCTGATCCTGCCGATCTACCTGACGCTGGCGCTCTATAACGGCTCTTACTCCACCGCCTCGCTTCAGGAAGCCTGGAAGGGTGTGTTCCGCGCCCTGATGGCGATCATGATCTCCATGGTCGTGGTCGTCTTCGTGCAGTTCCTGATCCGTCCTGATGCCGACGTTTCGCGTTCGGGCTTCAATGGCGGCGCGATCGCGGCAATGGCAATCATCACCTGGACTCGCCTCCAGTTGCGCGGCCTGGTGCGGTGGCGCTGCGGTGAGAACGTCCTCAACGAACTCATCATCGACGATGGTGGCCCGCAGGTGCAACTGCGCGGCGCGATCCGCATTTCGGCGGCGGCCATGGGCTTGCGCCCGAACCTCAACGACCCCAACGCGCTCGACCGCGTCGGCCTCGTGCTGCGCAACATCGACCGAGTGGTGGTGAGCTGTCCGGCGGGACGACGCGCCGAATGGGCGATGATGCTCAAGGGCGCCAACGTCGACGGCGAAGTGCTCGACGACGAGGTGGCCCGGCTCGGTGCGCAGGGTGCCCGCGTGGTGGGCAAGCACGGCCTGCTGATGGTCTCGGCAGGCCCGCTGGGCCTGCGCGACCGCGCAATGAAGCGCCTGTTCGACGTCGCCTTCGCGGGCGGCGCGATCCTCGCTCTGTCACCACTGCTGATTGCGGTCGCTCTTGCGGTCAAGTTGCAGGACGGCGGCCCGGTGTTCTTCACCCAGCGCCGCATGGGTCGGGGCAACCGCTTCTTCAACATGTACAAGTTCCGTTCGATGACGGAAGCCTTGTGCGATTCGAACGGCAACGTCTCGGCCTCGAAGGACGACCAGCGCATCACAACGGTCGGTCGCTTCATTCGCCGCACCAGCATCGACGAACTGCCGCAACTGTTCAACGTGCTGCTCGGCGATATGAGCCTTGTCGGGCCGCGTCCTCATGCGACGGGCTCGCTGGCCGGAGACAAGCTGTTCTGGGAAGTCGATACGCGCTACTGGCAGCGCCATTCGCTCAAGCCGGGTCTCTCGGGGCTGGCGCAGGTGCGCGGCTTTCGCGGTGCGACCGACCATGAATCAGATCTGGTGAACCGCCTTCAGGCCGATCTTGAATATCTCGAAGGCTGGACGATCATGCGCGACCTGCAGATCATCTTCCTGACCATGCGCGTGCTGGTCCACGACCGGGCGTTCTGACCCGGTCTTCGCTTTTCGACCTTATGATAAGTTTGGCGGGCGGATCGCGTCTCGTCTGAGGCGCGAGTCCGTCAGTTGCCGTTGGTCTTCTGCTTGGGGACCGAGAACGTGCCCGAGACGCGTCCGCCGGGGCCTGCGGAGGCGGAAGACACGCCGCTGTTGAGGTCGACCACCAGTCGCCCGCCGCGCAGCGTGTCGCCGTTGGTACGCTTGATGGTGGCATTGCCGGTCATCGTGATGATCTTCTGGTTGAAGTCGTAGACGCCGACGTCACCCGTTGCGGTTTCGTCCGGGCGGGAGACGGTGACGCCGCCGCTCGCAGTGATGCGCTGAATCTGCATCGAGCCCTGGTTGGTGAAGTTCACCACCGTGCGCGCCGCGCGCAGGCGCAGTTCGGCCTGCTTGACGTCGACGTTGCCTGACAGGATCACCCGGTCCTGCTTGTCCTGCAGTTCGATGCGGTCCGCTGCATAGTCCACCGGGGCATTCGAGTTGTGTCCCGACAGCACCTGCGCGCCGAGCTGCTGCGACCCGCCCAGCGCGGCGAGGCCCAGCACGGGCAGGACGAGCGCGGCGCGGGTGAACATCCTGGGAGCGGCGGTCATTTCGGTATCCTGATCTTGCCCGGCGTCATGCGCAGGCGGGCATTGCCTTCGAGGGTCACGGTGCGGTTCTCGAGGTCGGCGTGCATCGAATCGGCGCGGAACGTGCCGGTCGGTACGGTGCCGTCCACGCCGCCCGAGCCGACGGCGGTCTGGTTCTTGACGTCGACGGCGACGTTGCGCGTGGTCATGCTGTAGCCGTCGGGCGCGGCGAAGTTCACCGGCCCGTCGACCGCGATCTGTTCGCTGTCGTAGTTGTAGGCGCCGCGCGGGGCGACGATCTCTGCGGGGCCGTCCTGGAGGTTCATCAGCGCCTTGAGGCCCAGCATCTCGACGATGGGCGTCGTGGCGGTCTTTTGAACGGCGGTGCCCGACGTCACCACGAAGTCGCGGTTCTTGTTGTCCTTGCCACGGTAGGCCGCATTGTCGGCGCGCAGGCGCTCGCTGGTGATCGCCACCTTGTTGCGGTCGAGCAGGAAGCTGATCTCTCCGCGCGGCGACAGGGGCACAAGGATCATCACCGCGGCGACGAGGCCGATGCCGGCCGGAAGCACCTTGGCCAGCAGCGCGACGAGCCGGTCATGCGAACCACCGGGCGCGGCGAAATGCCGACGGCGGTTGCGGATCTGGACGGCTTCGACGGACATGGCGGCTCAGGTAACTCCCGGAAGGGCGATCAGGCTGCTTCGTGGCTGAATATGTCGTGCTCCGGCCAGCCTGCAAGGTCCAGACGGGCGCGCGCCGGAAGGAAATCGAAACAGGCTTGTGCGAGTTCCGTGCGATGTTCGCGTGCCAGACGCGTGACGAGGATGTCATGCATGGCGTGCAGGTACCGCACGTCCGATGCCGCATAGTCCTTCTGCGCGTCGGTCAGTTCCGGGGCGCCCCAGTCGCTCGACTGCTGCTGCTTCGACACTTCCTTGCCGAGCAGTTCGCGCACCAGATCCTTGAGGCCGTGGCGGTCGGTATAGGTGCGCACCAGCTTGCTGGCGATCTTGGTGCAGAACACCGGTGCGGCGGTGACGCCGAGGTAATGCTCTATCGCGGCGAGGTCGAAGCGCGCGAAATGATAGAGCTTCAGGCGCGCCGGATCGGCCAGCACCGCCTTCAGGTTCGGCGCGGCATAGGCACTGTCTGCGTTGAAGCGGACAAGGTGTTCGTCACCCTTGCCGTCCGAGATCTGGACGACGCAGAGTCGGTCCCGGGCGGTGATGAGACCCATGGTCTCGGTGTCGACGGCGACGGGCCCCGGCGCGAGCACGCCTTCGGGGAGATCTTCTTCGTGGAGATGGACAGCCATGATCCCAAAATGCTTAGGGAATGGCCGGGTGTTTCGCAATGGCAGGTGCGCCTGCCCGCAGGTTTTTCGCTGGAGGTGAGGGCATGACGGCAACACAGGATGTCCAGAACGTCCCCGAAAGCTGGGCTGCGGCGCTTGGACCGGCCCTTACGACGCCCGAGACGCGTCGTCTCGGCGGCTGGCTCAAGGCTGAGGAAGCGGCGGGAAAGCGCATCTATCCGCCGCGCGGAACTCGGCTGCGGGCGCTGGAACTGACGCCGCTCGACGCGGTGCGCGTCGTGATTCTCGGACAGGATCCGTACCATGGGCCGGGGCAGGCGCATGGGCTGTCGTTTTCGGTGCAGGAGGGGGTGAAAGTGCCGCCCTCGTTGGTGAACATCTACAAGGAACTGGCGACGGACTGCGGTGTGAAGGCGCCAGGGCACGGGAATCTGGAGCATTGGGCGAAGCAGGGCGTGCTGCTGCTCAACAATGCGCTGACGGTCGAGGAAGGGCAGGCGGGGTCGCACCAGAAGAAGGGGTGGGAGGCGATCACCGATGCGGCCGTGGCGGCGGTGGCGGCCAAGGCGGAGCCTTGCGTGTTCATGCTCTGGGGCAGTCATGCCAGGAAGAAAGCGCTGAATGTTCAGGGACTTGCTGAGAGCCATCACCTCGTTCTGACCGCGCCGCACCCGAGCCCGCTTTCGGCGCATTCGGGGTTCTTCGGGTGCCGACATTTCAGCCGGGCCAACGCATTTCTGCGGGAAAATGGGCGCGGGGCGATCGACTGGTAAGATCAGGCCGCCGATGGTCCGGTGAGGGCCTCGTCCATCTGGTAGTGGCTCATCGCGCCGCCGATCGTTAGGTCGCCGAAGCAGGCGCGGAACTGGCCGAATTCCGGGAGATTCCGGGCATTCTGATGGGCTTCCATCGAGGTCCACACGACGTTGAAGGTGAACTTCGACGGGTTCTCCACCCCCCTGCCGAAGCGGGCGGAAACGACGCCGTCGCAGGCGGCGAGATGGGCTACGCCGGCATCGCGCATGGCATTGGCGAACTGGTCTTCCGCGCCGGGGCGGACTTCGACTTCGGCGATCTCCAAGAGCATCGGTTTTCTCCCGTTTTTCGCACTCTCCGAGCCGGGGGGAGGATGGTCAAGGCGGGCGCGGAAGTGATCGCGGCGGCGGGGTTGGGGGCCGAAAGCGGGTGTGCACTGAACGGCACCTAGACGGTGCTGACGGGCACTTGCGCGGTGCTGGCGGCGACTTGCGCGAGCCTTCGAGGGTCGGTGATGCCGCTTTCCCCCTCCACCATCCTTCGGATGGTCCCCCTCCCCGAGCGAGCTCGGGGAGGAATGAGAAAGGGGCGCACCTTGCGATGCGCCCCCTCTCGTTTTCAGTATCGCCGGAAAAGTCAGCGCGGCAGTTCGCTCTTGCCCATCAGCGCCTCGTCGACCGAGCGGGCGCACTGGCGGCCTTCGCGGATCGCCCAGACGACCAGCGACTGGCCACGGCGCATGTCGCCGCAGGACCAGATCTTCTCGTCGCTGGTGCGGTACTCGAAGACGTTCGCCTTGACGTTGCCGCGTGCGTCCAACTCGACGCCCGACTGGTCGAGCATCCCGGCCTTGCGGGGGCCGAGGAAGCCCATGGCGAGGAAGATGAGATCGGCCTCGAGCGTGAACTCGCTCCCTTCGATCTCGTGCATCTTGCCGTCCTTCCACTCGACGCGCACGCATTCGAGGCCCTTGACGTCGTTGTCGCCGATGACGCGCTTGGTCAGCACGGCCCAGTCGCGCGTGGCGCCTTCTTCATGGCTGGAAGAGGTGCGCAGCTTGAGCGGCCAGAACGGCCACGACGTCGCCTTGTTCTCCTTCTCGGGCGGGCGCGGCATGATCTCGAGCTGGGTCACCGAAGCGGCGCCCTGGCGGTTCGAGGTGCCGACGCAGTCCGAGCCGGTGTCGCCGCCGCCGATGACGATGACGTGCTTGCCGGTGGCCGAGAGCGTGCCGCGCGGGGCGGCGCGCAGTTCGTCGTCACCGGCGTTGCGCTTGTTCTGCTGGGTCAGGAACTCCATCGCGTAGCGCACGCCCGGAAGCTCGAAGCCGGGGATCGCGAGCGGGCGCGGGTCTTCCGCACCGCCGGCGAAGACCACCGCGTCGAAGTTCTCCTTGAGCGAGGCGACCGAGACGGTGACGCCCACTTCGACCGAGGTCTTGATCTCCACGCCTTCGGCCATCATCTGCACCAGGCGGCGGTTGATGAGGTGCTTCTCCAGCTTGAAGTCGGGGATGCCGTAGCGCATCAGCCCGCCGACGCGGTCGTTCTTCTCGAACAGGGTCACGGCGTGACCGGCGCGGGCCAGCTGCTGCGCGCAGGCCATGCCCGCCGGGCCGGAGCCGACGACGGCGACCGACTTGCCGGTGCGCTTTTCGGGCACCTGCGGCGTGATCCAGCCTTCCTGCCATCCCTTGTCGACAATCGCGCATTCCACCGACTTGATGGTCACGGGCTCGTCGATGATGTTCAGCGTGCAGGCCGCCTCGCACGGGGCGGGGCAGATGCGGCCGGTGAACTCGGGGAAGTTGTTGGTCGAGTGGAGGACTTCCAGCGCGTTCTTGAAGTCATCCTCGTAGACCAGGTGGTTCCAGTCCGGGATGATGTTGTTGACCGGGCAGCCGGTGTGGCAGTGCGGCACGCCGCAGTTCATGCAGCGCGACGCCTGCGCCTTCAGCGCCTCGGGCGAGAGGGGGACGACGAACTCGTTGTAGTTCTTCAGGCGATCCTCGACCGGACCGTACGTACGGTCCTGGCGGTCGAGTTCGAGGAAGCCGGTTTCCTTGCCCATCTTGATACGTTCCTAAATCTTATTCTGCTGCGACCGAGGCGGCTTCGAGGCGTTCGGCCTCCTGCTGGCGCAGGGCCTTGGCGTAGTCGCGCGGCATCACCTTGACGAACTTGCCCAGCGTGTTCGACCAGTCGTCGAGCAGCGCGCGAGCTCGCTTCGAGCCGGTGTGCAGGTGGTGGCGTTCGAGCAGGATGCGCAGGCGATCCGCGTCGTGGCGCAGCGGGTCGCCCATGCCGAGGTCGGTGACCGAGGACGTGCGCTGCTGCGGACGGCCCGTGCCCTCTTCCTCGTCGGCGTCTGCCGAGATCGGCAGCAGGTCGACCATCGAGGGGTTGACCAGCTTCGCGAAATCGCCGTCCTCGTCGTAGACGTAGGCGATGCCGCCCGACATGCCCGCCGCGAAGTTGCGGCCGGTCTTGCCCAGCACCGTCACGACGCCGCCGGTCATGTATTCGCAGCCGTGGTCGCCGCAGCCTTCGACGACCGCGATCGCGCCCGAGTTGCGGACCGCGAAGCGCTCGCCGCCGACGCCGTTGAAGAACGCCTCGCCGGAGATCGCACCGTAGAGCACGGTGTTGCCGACGATGATGTTCTTCGTGGGATCACGATCGACGTGGCCGGGCTGGCGCACGATCACGCGGCCACCGGACAGGCCCTTGCCGACGTAGTCGTTGGCATCGCCGGTCAGGTCGAGCGTGACGCCGTGGGCAAGCCAGGCGGCGAAGCTCTGGCCGGCGACGCCGGTGAGCTTCACGTTGATCGTGTTGTCGGGCAGGCCCGCATGGCCGAAACGGCGCGCCACTTCGCCCGAGAGCATCGCGCCGACCGTGCGGTTGACGTTGATGACGGGCTTTTCGATGCGCACCGGCTGGCGGTTTTCCAGCGCGTCGGCAGCGGCTTCGATCAGCGCGTTGTCGAGCGCGTTCTCGAGGCCGTGGTCTTGCGTCTCGCTCCAGTTGAGCGAGGGGCTGTCACCCAGCGGCGCCTGGTAGAGCACCTTGGAGAGATCGACGCCCTTGGCCTTCCAGTGGCTGATCGCCTTCTTCATGTCGAGCTTGTCGACGCGGCCGACCATCTCGGGGATGGTGCGGAAGCCGAGTTCGGCCATGATCGCGCGCAGTTCCTCGGCGACGAAGAAGAAGTAGTTGATGACGTGCTCGGGCTGGCCGGTGAAGCGCGCGCGCAGCACCGGATCCTGGGTGGCGACGCCGACCGGGCAGGTGTTGAGGTGGCACTTGCGCATCATGATGCAGCCCGCCGCGATCAGCGGGGCGGTGGCGAAGCCGAACTCGTCCGCGCCAAGGAGCGCGGCGATGGCGACGTCGCGACCGGTGCGCAGGCCGCCGTCGGCCTGCACCACCACGCGGCTGCGCAGGTTGTTGAGCAGCAGGGTCTGCTGGGTCTCGGCGAGGCCGATTTCCCAGGGCGAGCCCGCGTGCGTCAGCGAGGTCAGCGGCGAAGCGCCGGTGCCGCCTTCGTAGCCCGAGATCGTGATGTGGTCCGCGCGCGCCTTGGAGACGCCCGCCGCGACCGTGCCCACGCCCACTTCGGACACCAGCTTGACCGAGACGCGCGACTTCGGGTTCACGTTCTTGAGATCGTGAATGAGCTGCGCGATGTCCTCGATCGAGTAGATGTCGTGGTGCGGCGGCGGCGAGATCAGGCCGACGCCCGGGGTCGAGTGACGGGTCGCGCCGATGGTGCGGTCGACCTTGTCGCCGGGCAGCTGGCCGCCTTCGCCGGGCTTGGCGCCCTGGGCCATCTTGATCTGGATGTCGTCGGCGTTGACGAGGTACTCGGTGGTGACGCCGAAGCGGCCCGAGGCGACCTGCTTGATCGACGAGCGCATCGAATCGCCGTTGGGCAGCGGCGTGAAGCGCTTGGGATCCTCGCCGCCCTCACCGGTGTTCGACTTGCCGCCGATGCGGTTCATCGCCAGCGCCAGCGTGGTGTGCGCTTCCCAGCTGATCGAGCCGTAGCTCATCGCGCCGGTGGCGAAGCGCTTCACGATCTCGCTCGCGGGCTCGACGTCGTCGATGTGGATCGACTGGCCGGGCACGAATTCCATCAGGCCCCGGATCGTGAGCATGCGCTCCGACTGGTCGTTGATGGTCTGCGCGAATTCCTTGTACTTGGCCGGAACGTTGCCGCGAACGGCGTGCTGGAGCAGGCCGATGTTCTCGCTGGTCCAGGCGTGTTCCTCGCCGCGGATGCGCTGGCCGTAGATGCCGCCCACGTCGAGCATGTTCTTGTAGATCGGGTTGTCACCGTAGGCGGCCGAGTGGCGGCGCACGGTCTCTTCCGCGATCTCGGCAAGGCCCGCACCCTCGATCGAGGTGGCGGTGCCGCCGAAGTACTTGTCGACGAACGGGGTGGACAGGCCGACCGCGTCGAAGATCTGCGCGCCGCAGTACGACTGGTAGGTCGAGATGCCCATCTTGGACATGACCTTACGGATGCCCTTGCCGATGGCGTAGACGTAGTTCTTCGCCGCCTGCTCGGCCGAGACCGGCAGGTTCTTGCGGACGCGGATCGCCTCGATCGTCTCGAGCGCGAGGTAGGGGTTGATCGCCTCCGCGCCGTAGCCGGCGAGGGCGCAGAAGTGATGGACTTCGCGCGCTTCGCCGGTTTCCACGACGAGGCCGGTCTGCATGCGCAGGCCTTGGCGGACGAGGTGGTGGTGGACGGCGGCGGTCGCCAGCAGCGCGGGCATGGCGATCCGGTCCTGTCCGACCGCGCGGTCGGACAGGACGAGGATGTTCTTGTCCGCCAGCACCGCTTCGGTCGCGGCCCAGCACATCTCCTTGATCGCCATCTCCAGCCCTTCGGCGCCGGTCTTGGCGTCCCAGGTCATGTCGATGGTGCCGGTGCGGAACGCGCCGTCGAGCGCGGCCTCCACCGAGCGGATCTTGGCGAGGCCGAGATCGGTCAGGATCGGCTGGCTGACTTCGAGGCGCTTGTGCGTGCCCGCGTCATGGCCGAGCAGGTTCGGGCGCGGGCCGACCATGGTGACGAGGCTCATCACCAGTTCCTCGCGGATCGGGTCGATCGGCGGGTTGGTCACCTGCGCGAAGTTCTGCTTGAAGTAGTCGTACAGCAGGCGCGACTTCGACGAGAGAACCGGGATCGGCGTGTCGGTGCCCATCGAGCCGAGCGGATCGTCGGCGTTGACGGCCATCGGTTCGAGGAAGCGGGTGGTGTCCTCCTGCGTGTAGCCGAACGCCTGCTGGCGATCGAGCAGGGTGCCGGTGGGCTTGGGCAGCTCGGCCAGTTCCGGCTCGATCACGTCGAGGTCGGCCAGCTTGTACTGCGCCTGCTCCAGCCACTGCTCGTAGGGCTCGGCCTCGGCCAGCTTGGTCTTGATCTCCTCGTCCTCGATGATGCGGCCTTCCTCGAAGTCGATCAGCAGCATGCGGCCGGGCTGGAGACGCCACTTGCGCACGATGTTGTCTTCCTTGATCGGAAGGACGCCGCTCTCGGACGCCATCACGCAGATGTCGTCGTCGGTGACGAGGAAGCGGGCGGGGCGCAGGCCGTTGCGGTCCAGCGTCGCGCCGATCTGGCGACCGTCGGTGAAGGCGACGGCGGCGGGGCCGTCCCACGGCTCCATCAGCGCGGCGTGGTATTCGTAGAACGCGCGGCGCTCCGGGGTCATCAGCGGGTTGCCCGCCCACGCCTCGGGGATGAGCATCATCATCGCGTGGACGAGGCTGTAGCCACCGGCCAGCAGCAGCTCCAGCGCGTTGTCGAGGCACGCGGTATCCGACTGGCCGTGCGGGATCAGCGGCCACATCTTGTCGAGGTCGGCGCCGAGCAGCTCCGATTCCATGGTGCGGCGGCGCGCGTTCATCCAGTTCACGTTGCCGCGAACCGTGTTGATCTCGCCGTTGTGGGCCATGAAGCGGAACGGGTGCGCCAGCTTCCAGCTCGGGAAGGTGTTGGTCGAGAAGCGCTGGTGGACGAGGCCGAGCGCCGAGACGAACTCGGGGTTGCGCAGGTCGTCGTAGAACGAGCCCACCTGGGTCGCCAGCAGCAGGCCCTTGTAGACGATCGTGCGGGTCGAGAAGCTGGGCATGTACAGCTCGGTCAGGCCGGGCATGTCGTGCTTTTCTGCCAGCGCCTTGAGCGGGTTCTGCGTCTGCTTGCGGATCGCGAGGATCTTGCGCTCGAACGCATCCTGGTCGGCGCAGCTCTCGCCGCGGCCGACGAAGCACTGGCGGATGACCGGCATCGATTCGAGCACGGTCTTGCCGAGGCCATCGAGCGTGACGGGCACGTCGCGCCAGCCGATCAGGTACTGGCCTTCCTTCTTGATGAACTTCTCGAAGATCGAGACGATCATCTCGCGCGCGGCATCGTCCTGCGGCAGGAAGCACATGGCGACCGCGTAGTCGCCCGGCTGCGGCAGTTCGAGGCCTTCGCCGGCGGCCCAGGTGCGGAACAGCTGGTCGGGAAGCTGGGTCAGGATGCCCGCGCCGTCACCCAGCAGCGGGTCCGCGCCCACCGCGCCGCGGTGGTCGATGTTTTTCAGAATCTCCAGAGCCTGGGTAATGATCGCGTGGTTTTTCTGGCCCTTGATATGGGCGACGAAGCCCACACCGCAGGCGTCGTGTTCATTGCGCGCGTCATAAAGGCCCTGGGGCTTAGGAAATCCCATCGATATAAACCCATCCTGTGTTTTTTTGGTGCCTGTTGGCAGGGGGCCACTGGGCATGCCCGCGGATTCGCACGAATCGTGCGAACGACCCCACGCGGCATAGTGACCCCAACGGTCCCCATGACGATTGCGAGGCGGTTTTGCAATGGCGAACAGGGGGCTCCGCGCAGCAACATGGCGCGAATGACGGATTTCTCGGCATTTTATTATCAGAAACCCCGCCCGGATTGCGCCGGACGGGGTTTTTCTAATGTTCAGTAGAGAACCTTGAGGCGGTTCAGGCCGCGCCGCTCATGCGCTGCAGCGTAGCCAGAGCCGCACGAAGGGCGCGTTCGGTGGCCTCCGGATCGTTGCGACCGGGCGCGTCGAAAGCACGTTCCTCGGCCATCGGCGCGGGATCGGATAGGCCTTCCTGCGGTGCGGGGGCGAGCATCGGACGACCGAACGGCGCGGGCTCGATGCTGTTTTCTTCACCGTAGGCGGTCGGCAGCACGGGCGTGGCGTGAGCTTCCTCGTCGCCTGCCTCGTCGGGTTCGCCGAACTGGAGGAACGGCTTGCGCACCGCGGAGTGACGCGAGAGGTTGAGCAGCGAGGAATAGCCCTGCTGCAGCACCACGTCGTCCTCGGCCTCCTCGTCGTCCTCGACTTCGGCGCCGGAGAACGGGCTGCTCGGGAAGGGGATCGCCTCGAACGCGGCGTTCGGGGTGAACCCGGCCTCGGGAGCATCGCCCTGCAGCGGCGCGAGCGCGATGTGGCGCGGCGGCAGGTAGCCCGGTAGCGGCTGGTCGTCGGCGTCGATCGGCTCAAGCTCCACCGGACGCAGCGCGCTCGGGACAGCCGAGGGCCAGGTCGGCTCGGCAGGCGCGTCGGGCAGGGTGGTCTCGACGAAGCCGTAGTCGGCGTGGCCGTGGTCGTCGTCGAAGGCCTGCTCCACCACCGGCGCGGCGAAGGGAGCGGTGACGGGCGCGGCAGCGGCAGCCTCGGCAGCGCGACGCGCTTCCTCCTGCTCGGCTTCGGCCTGGGCAGCTTCAAGGCGGGCAGCTTCAAGGCGGGCGGCTTCCTCGCGCGCGGCGTCGCGGCGGCGCTGCATCGCGACGGCAAGGCGTTCGAGCAGTTCGACCGGCGAGAGGTGCTCAAGCTCGGCATCGGCGATGCGGTCGGCGGCGCTGCGGGCTTCGGCACGGGCTTCCTCGAAGGTCGAGTCGGCGTGCTGCGAGGCGATCTCTTCCGCCGGGGCGGCCCAGGCGTTTACGATCTCGGGCGCCGTTTCAGGCTGCGTCTCGGCAATGTAATCGGCCTCGGCTGCCGGAGCGGCGAACGTGTCGGCGTTTTCAAGCGCCGCATCCTCGCACCATTCGTTCTCGATCACGGCTTCGGCGGGGTCGGCGACATCGTTGTGCGCGCTCCAGTCGCCCTGCGGCAGACGCGGCAGCAGCTTGAAGCCGGGCTGGTTGAAGCCCGACTGATTCTGGCCGGTCTGATTCTGACTGGCCTGCGCGGCGTTGAAGCGGATCTCGAAGCCGGGCGCGGCGTCCTCGGCAGGCTGGATACCGGCCGGGGTCTCGGAGCGGGGCGAGAGTTCGCGCGAATAGGCTTCGAACAGGCGGTTGCCGAGCTGCGAATCGGCGTCGTCCTCGACGGCGGCATCCGAAGGCGCGGGCTGCGGCTGGAACACCTGCGCGCCGGGAGGCGTCGTAAACACGCCGCGCTGGCCGGCGGTGCTGTCCGCTTCCACCCATGCCGATTCGGCTTCCAGCCATGCGGGCAGGTTGTCGTCCTCGTCGGCATCCTCGACGGGCGCTTTGGCGACGGGAGCGGTGCGGGTCTCCTCGACGGTGGTGAAGGCGCGGCGGAACGGCGCCGGGGCCGGAGCATCGTCGAAGGTGTCGAGGTCGAAGTCGGCGACGTTGAGGATCTGCGCTTCACCCTGCGCGGTGGCGCCGGGCAGCGGGGCGCGTTCGTCGTAGGCAGGGGCAGCGGCTTCGGGCTCGATCGCCAGCGCGCGGCGGCGGCGCGCACCCGGCGCAGCTTCGACCGGGACAGCGGCTTCGGCGACTTCGCCCTCGATCTGTTCGGAAGTGGCTTCGGCCCCGGCGGAACCGGCGATCCGGCGTGCCAGCACGCCGCCGATGGCGGCGCCAAGGCCGGTCATGGCAAGCGCGAGCAGGATGCGCATGGTGGTGCCGAGCGGCGGCGCGGCCATCGGGATCACCTTGTCGATCCCCAGCATCTGCACCAGTCCCTCGACCGTCGAGGAGCCGATGGTCACGCTGCCGAGCCCGGCCAGCGCGCCGCACCAAAGGGCGACGATCGCCGGGAACAGCGGATGGCGGGTGATCGGCTGACCGGTGCCCCCGATGCTGCTTTTGCTGTCGGCCACTAAACTACCTCGTGTCTTGAGCTCTCTGGCGCGCCGTCAGGCGGCGGCTCCCAGCCCTGCTTGATCGGTCTTTGCTGCCAGCATTTGGTAAACGACAGGATAACGACCGGCGTTCACCGCCCAGTCGTGCCGGGTTTCCACGTGCTCGCGGCCTGCACGGCGGTAGCTGTCCCACCCGTCGCGGGCTTCGATCAGCCGCGCCAGCGACTCGGCGCAGGCCTGCGCATCGTCGGGGGCGAACAGCACCCCGGTCAAGCCGTCGGTGACGAGTTCGCGATGCCCGCCCACGTCGCTCGCCGCCACCAGCTTGCCCTGCGCCATCGCCTCCAGCGGCTTGAGCGGGGTGACGAGGTCGGTCAGGCGGCTCTTCTTGCGGGGGTAGGCCATGACGTCGCACAGCGCATAATAGCGGTCGACCTCATGGTGCGGCACGCGGCCGACGAAGCGGATCGCCTCCGCCGCCGGGGACGCCGCCGCCTGCGCGCGCAGGGCCTCCTCGCGCGGGCCGCCGCCGACCATCAGCAGCTTCGCCTGCGGCTGGCGCGCGACGAGCGCGGGCATGGCGTCGATCAGCACGTCGAGCCCCTCGTAATCGTAGAAGCTGCCGATGAAGCCGATGACGGGGCCGTCGAAGCCCAGTTCGGCGGCGAATGCCTCGTCGCGGGGCAGGGGGGTGCCGAAGAGGGCAAGGTCCACACCGTTGGGCATGACGGTGATCTTCGCTTCGGGAATGCCGCGCGTGGCAAGGTCGGCGCGCAGGCCCTCGCAGATCGTCACCACCGCGTCCGCCTCGCGCACGACATGCGTCTCCAGCGCGCGGGTGAGGCGGTATTTCAGCGAACCCTCGGTGCCGGTGCCGTTGCCGACGGCGGCATCCTCCCAGAAGGCGCGGATCTCGTAGACCAGCGGAATCCCGTACTTGCGCGCCACCTTGAGCGCGGCCTGCCCGCACAGCACGGGGGAGTGCGCGTGGATCACGTCGGGCCGCCACTGCTGCACGACCTTCTCGATTCCCGCCGCGAACAGCGCGATCTCGCGCCATTCGCGCACCACGGGCGGGCCGGAGACCTTGCCGCCCGCGCGGTGGAACAGGAGGCGGTCATGCTCCTCCACCACGCCGTCGCCCTCGTTGTAGCGCGGGCCGGTCACGGCGCGCACGTCGAGCCCCAGCGCCTGCTGCGCCTTCAGGATCGCGCGGGTGCGGAAGGTGTAGCCGCTGTGGATCGGCAGCGAGTGGTCGAGCACGTGGAGGATACGGGTCATGACGCTTTTCCTAGCCCGGAACGCTTAACGCGCCGTCAACTTGCCGCTGCTAACGCCGCTGTCGATGGTCGACATCTTCGCCCTGGCCCTGTCTCACGGACTGCTGCTGCTCGCCGCCTGGCGGCTGCTGTGGCGGACCGATCTCGATTCGGAAGGCGCCGATTCGCAGGTCCGGCCCCGTCGTGGCCCCGGCGCGCCGATGCGGGTAAACCGTGCGGCGCAGGAAGACGCGGACGGCGATGCTTAACCTCGGCCTCAGCGCGTTCTTCGCCTGCCTCATCCTGCTCGGCTTCAGGCGCCCGTTCATCTGGGTGCTGTGCTATCTCTATGTCGACATCGTCGCGCCGCAAATCATCTCGTGGGGCTTCCTGACCCAGATCCCGACCTCGCTGATCGCCTTCGCGGCGGCGTTCCTCGGCTGGCTGGTGTTCGACGACAAGCGCGATTCGCGCTTCACCTGGCGGCAGGGCCTGCTCGGCGTGCTGCTGCTCTATTGCGCCATCACCACGCTGCGGGCGGATTACCCGGTGGAGGCGCTGACCAAGTGGTCGTGGGTGTGGAAGGCGCTCGTCTTCGCGATGTTCCTGCCGCTGACCTTGCGCACGCGGCTGCGAATCGAGGCGGTGGCGCTGTTCATGGTACTCTCCGCGAGCGCGCTCATCATCGACGGCGGGCTCAAGACCGCGATGGGCGGAAGCGGCTACGGCGCGCTGCGCATCTTCGTGGACAACAACACCGGGCTCTACGAAGGCTCTATCATCTCCTGCGTCGCGATCGCGCTGATCCCGGTCGCGGTGTGGCTGGCGAAGCATGGCACCATCTTCCCGCCCGAATGGCGCGTCTGGCTGTTCACCGCCGCGCTGATCTTCGCGTGCTCGCTGATCCCCATCGGCACGCAGGCGCGCACCGGCCTCGTCTGCCTCGCGATCCTTGCGGGCCTGTACCTGAGGACCGCGAAGCACCGCTTCCTGCTCTCGGCCGGCATGACGCTGGCGGTCCTGATCGCCGTGCCGTTCCTGCCGCAGTCCTTCCTCGCCCGCATGAACACGATCGAGGATCACCAGTCCGACCAATCCGCCGGCACCCGCCTCGGCGTGTGGAAGTGGACGCTCGGCTACGTGAAGGACCACCCCTTCGGCGGCGGGTTCGAGGTCTACATGTCGAGCAAGGTGTCCTACGACACCGTGACCACGCAGAAGGTCGGCAGCATGGTCACCGTCACCCGCACCCCGATCGTCGAGGAAGGCCGCGCCTTCCACTCCAGCTACTTCGAGATGCTGGGCGAGCAGGGCTATCCCGGCCTCGCGCTGTGGCTGCTGCTGCAGGTCTCCGGCATCGTCCAGATGGAGATGATCCGCCGCCGCTGGAAGAATCGCACCGGCCCGGACGAGGCCTGGGCCGCGCCGCTCGCGGTGGCGCTGCAACTGGCGCAGGTTGTCTACATGATCGGCTCGCTGTTCGTGGGAATCGCCTTCCAGCCGTTCATCCTCATGCTCATCGGCTTGCAGTGCGGCCTGTGGAGCTACCTCAAGCGCATCGACCGCCCCGCGCCCGCCCCGCGCGGAGCGCGCCGTCCCATGCGCGTCCCCGGCCAGACAGCCACGCAAGAGGTCGCGGGTTAAGAATCGGGCAGTCGCAAAGCGTTTGCGAATTCCTGCCGGGCATCCTTAACATTAACCAGTGGCCGCCGTTCTGGAGGCCAACGGTGCGGAATGCGTGCCGGCGAAGCCGTTGACCGGGCACAATTCCTTAAGGACGTTTCCGGCGTTTACGACGAATTAACCTTTAACCTTCATTGGTCATATGGTTAATACAACGCAATGTCCGCAAAGGGATGCGTGAAAGCGCAGCGGGCATCGGGGCAAGAAGGGACACTGACCCATGCGAGTGCTGTTGATCGAGGACGAACCGACCACTGCCCGCGCGATCGAGCTGATGCTCACCGCGGAGGGGTTCAATGTCTATTCCACGGATCTGGGCGAGGAAGGCCTCGATCTGGGCAAGCTGTATGACTACGACATCATCCTGCTCGACCTGAACCTGCCGGACATGCACGGCTACGACGTGCTCAAGAAGCTGCGCGTCGCCAAGGTGCAGACGCCGGTTCTGATCCTGTCGGGCATCTCGGAAATGGACAGCAAGGTCCGCTCGTTCGGCTTCGGCGCGGACGATTACGTGACCAAGCCGTTCCACCGCGAGGAACTGATCGCCCGCATCCACGCGGTCGTGCGCCGTTCGAAGGGCCACTCGCAGTCGGTCATCCGCACCGGCAAGCTCGTCACCAACCTCGACGCCAAGACGGTCGAGGTCGACGGAGCCCGCGTGCACCTGACCGGCAAGGAATACGCGATGCTGGAACTGCTCTCGCTGCGCAAGGGCACCACGCTGACCAAGGAAATGTTCCTCAACCACCTCTACGGCGGCATGGACGAGCCCGAGCTGAAGATCATCGACGTCTTCATCTGCAAGCTGCGCAAGAAGCTGGCGCACGCCTGCGGCGGCTCGAACTACATCGAGACCGTCTGGGGCCGCGGCTACGTGCTGCGCGATCCGGACGAGGCCGCCGAAGCGGCCTGAGTTTCCGGGCACTTCCCGGAGCCGGGCCCGATGGCCCGCGACTCGGAAGATGCCGCCACGGAACGACGACCCTGCACCCCTTGCAGGAAGAATGGCGGCCTGCCCTCACGAGGGGCGGGCCGTTCTTTTGTTCTGGGACGGGGCCGCTCTCCGTTGCGCGAATCCGCAGCAGGATTAGGGTGAGACATATGTCCGAAGCCCATCCCTCATGGTCAACTTTGCCGAGCGTGCCACTCACGGACGATGAGGCGAACTTCATTCTCGCCACGGCCAGACGGTTCTTTGGGGGCACCGCGGTCATTCGAAACTACGGCACCGCTAGCGACCGTATCGACCTTCATGTCGAGACCGATGAAGATGTGGGGATGGAGCAGTATGACTGCCTCGGTGTGCTGATGACCCGCATAGACAGGCCGATTAGCTTGGATTTCACCCGCCGGGGCACTCGAGTGCGAGGAAATGCCAAGTTGGCGTATCGGCACGGTCAAATACTATAGTGATGGCTGCCTTTCTGCTTATGCGCTCGTTGCGCCCGTTCCTTTCGCAAGACAGAGTGCTCGGATGACAGTCCATGATCCTCGCCCAGCAGGCCGTCTTGCTCGAAGAAGCTTTGCCACCGCGCATATGTCAGACGCGAAGTGGAGAAAGATGTTCGAAGCAATCCACAGCGAGCACGCCGACCTCAAGGAAATGATGGTAAAATTCATTGGTGTGGAAAAAGCGCGCCAGATGCGCTTTCCTCCAAGCTTGTCGTGTCCTCGCGCATACATGGACACGATTGAATTTGGCCCTACCGAACTTCGCTCGATTGAATGGGTTGAGTTTGTGGCGGACGTATCACGCATCTTGGCTGGTCTCGGTCAGTATCCGTTCTCGTTTGAAAACGGTCGAACCAGGGTGACAGGTTACACTGATCCGCTGCCGGCGAACGTACGCTAACCCCCAATCCAGCAGTCACCCCGAACTTGTTTCAGGGTCCATCAAGCCACCAGCGCAGTTTTGGGATCAGTGGCCGAGGGGGGCGGCCTGCGACACGACGATCCGGCATTAACTGCCCGATGGATCCTGAAACAAGTTCAGGATGACGCAGTGGGACGCATACGCTCCAACCCCGCTCAGCCTGAGCTTGTCGAAGGCCCCGAGGCGTGGCGCGAGGTTGCCCATGTTTTGCATCGAACGGTGCAGCGCCCCCTCCGCCGCCTAGACCATCAGCGCCACCACCGACAGCAGCGCCGCCGTCACCACCGCGTTGAGGGCCATGCCGAGGCTCGCCAGTGCGCCCGCCGTCGCGTCCACCTGGAACGCGCGCGCCGCGCCGATGCCGTGGGCGGCGATGCCGACGGCGAAGCCGCGCGCACGATAGTCGCGCACGCCCAGCAGGTTCAGCAGCGGCGTCGCCACCATGGCGCCGACGACGCCCGCGAAGAGCACGATGACCGCCGCCAGCGCGGGCACGCCGCCAAGCTGGCTCGCCACCGCCATGGCGACCGGCGTGGTGGTCGCCCTTGGCGCGATGGTCGCCAGCATTTCCCGTGGAGCGCCGAACAGCGCCAGCACGCCGACCGCGCTGACGATCGAGGTCACTGCGCCTGCGCCCAGCGCCAGCACGATCGGCATGGCAAGGCGGCGGATGCGGGCGCGCTCGGCCCAGATCGGCACCGCCAGCCCGACGACGGCGGGACCGAGCAGGAAGCTGAGCGGGAAGGTCGCGGCCTTGTAGGTCGCATAGGAAGTGCCCGTCGCCAGCAACGCCGCGATCAGCGTGGGTGTGGACCAGAGCACCGGATGGCACAGCGGATGCCGCCCGAATCGCTTCGACAGGGTGTCGAACAGCTCGAACACGCCCACCGTCGCGGTCAGCCAGAGCAGCGGCGTTGCCAGCAGGGCGGCTTCGTTCATGCCTCGTCCCCCGGCGCGAATCGGTCGAGGGCCCAGCGGAACACCAGCGCGGTGACGACCAGCGTCAGCAGGGTGGAGAACACCGTCGCGACGAAGAGGCCCACGCCGTAGCGGGACAGCGCCGTGCCTTCGTCGATCAGGCCCACGGCGGCGGGGACGAACATCACCGCAAGATGCGCGGTCAGCCAGGCGGCCACCACCGTCAGCGTCGGTCGCTCGCGCGGGACCAGCGCCAGCCAGCAGAGCAGCAGGACCATGCCGATGACCGCGCCGGGCAGCGAGATTCCGGTCTGGCGATGGACGATCTCGCCGGCAAGCTGGCAGGCAAGGAGGAGCAGGATGGCGCGCAGCATGGCGGCGATAAAGCAGCGCCGCGCGCCCGCTGGCAATGCGCTTTTCGGACGGGCCGGTCCCCGACAAGTTGCGCGGCGCAACTTTCGGAGGCACGCGCTGCACGCGAGTCCATTGACCCGCGCGCGGCGCGGTGCCAGTGGCGCGCGCCATGACCGCTTACAAATCCGGCGATCCGACCACGCTCAACCGCCTCTATGGCCGCGCCAAGGGCAAGCCCCTGCGCGCCGGGCAGCAGGGCCTCGTCGATGACCTGCTCCCCCGCATCGCCATGCCCGAGGAAGGCCCGATCACCGCGCAAGTGTTGTTCGGCGACGACCGCCCGCTGCACTTCGAAATCGGCTTCGGCGGCGGCGAGCACATGGCCAACCGCGCCGACATGTTGCCCGATCACGGATTCATCGGCGCCGAACCGTTCCTCAACGGCGTGGCGCAGGCGCTGCTCCACGTCAGCGGCGACAACGGCGCGCATCCGCCGATCGGCAACGTGCGCATCCACCACGGCGACGCGCTGGAAGTGCTGGCGCGCATCCCGGACGGCTCGCTCTCGTTCCTCTACCTGCTGCACCCGGACCCCTGGCCCAAGGCGCGCCACGCCAAGCGGCGCATGATGAACGACGGCCCGGTGGACATGTTCGCGGCCAAGCTCAAGCCCGGCGGCGAGTTCCGCTTCGGCACCGACCACGCCGTCTACCTGCGCCATGCGCTGATGGTGATGCAGCGCCACACCGACCAGTTCGAATGGCTCTGCGACAAGCCCCGCGACTTCCAGGTGCGCCCGGCCGGCTGGCCCGAGACGCGCTACGAAACCAAGGCCCGCACCGTCTACGGGCATGAGGTATGGTACTTCCGCTATCGCCGCAAGTGACGCGCTAACCGGGCGCTGACGGGGCCTTGAGTGCCCCGTAATGCTGCCTGACAAGGCCGACGAAGGGGCTGGTGCGTCCCTGAGCGACCTGCTCCTCCCCCGCATGGAGCAGGCCGACTTCGCGCACGAGTTCGAAGTCACGCACCGGCACGAACTTTTCCGGTCCGGCGGCGAAACTTTCGGGCATCATGCCGATCCCCGCGCCGCTGCGGACCACCGCCAGCACCCGCTCGTCGCTGGTGGTCTTGAGCACGAAGCGCGGCCGGACGCCGCGTTCCACGAAGAAGCGGTTAATCTCGGGCAGCGCCTCGCAGTGGCGGCGCAGGGCCATGCGGTCGCGCGCAAGCTGCTCGGCCTGCACTTCGCTCTCCCTTGCCAGCGGGTGGTCGGGCGGCAGGACCATCATGTAGCGCTCGCGCGCCAGCACTTCCGGCGCGAACCGCGCGTGGTGGGGGCGCACGACCGTCAGCGCCATGTCGATCCGCCCGCGTTCGAGCCGCTCGGCGATGTCGCGTTCGCTGCCGTCGAGGATCTCCAGCGCCTCCCCGGAGCCCAGCGCGCGGTGCTCGGCCAGCCAGCCTTCGACAACGCGCGTAGGGATCGTGTTCAGCACGCCGAGGCGCAGCAGCGTAGGGTCCGTCACCTCGCTCAGTTCCACCAGCGCATGCTCGTATTCCGCGGCAATGCGGCGGGCGCGGACGAGGAAGCGGCTGCCTGCAGGGGTCAGGGCGACCCGTTGCCGGTCGCGGTCGAACAGGCGGGCGCCCAGTTCGCGCTCCAGCTTGGCTATCCCGGCGGAGAGCGTGGGCTGGGTGACGCTGACGCGCCGCGCCGCGCGGCTGAAGTTGCCGGTCTCCGCCACGGCGAGGAAGTAGCGCAGGAGGTACTGGTCAATCATAGACACTGTCTATGACGATGCCCGGAAACTTTCAATTTCCGCTTCCGTTGCAGCTTGGATAGATAGATGCGGCAAATCGACGAGGCTGGCCCCACGCCGCCCGCAAGGAAGGAAGAGGCATGAGCGCGCCGGTCCTGCAGACCCAGCTGAACAGCGACAGCCCCGAGGCAAAGGCCCGCGACGCGCACAACCGCGCGCTCGCCGCCGAGCTGCGCGAGAAGGTGGCGAAGGCGGCTCTCGGCGGTGACCAGAAAGCGCGTGAACGGCACCTCAGCCGTGGCAAGCTGCTCCCGAGGGACCGCGTGGAGCGCCTGCTCGACCCCGGCTCGCCCTTTCTGGAGATCGGCCAGCTCGCCGCGAACGGCCTTTACGGAGACGAGGTCCCGGGCGCCGGGATCATCGCCGGGATCGGCCGCGTGTCGGGCCTTCAGTGCATGGTCTTCGCCAACGACGCCACGGTGAAGGGCGGCACCTATTTCCCGCTCACCGTCAAGAAGCACATCCGCGCGCAGGAGATCGCCCAGGCCAACCGCCTGCCCTGCGTCTACCTCGTCGACAGCGGCGGCGCGAATCTGCCCAACCAGGCCGAGGTCTTCCCCGACCGCGACCACTTCGGCCGCTTCTTCTTCAATCAGGCGCAGATGAGCGCGAAGGGCATCCCGCAGATCGCCAGCGTCATGGGCAGCTGCACGGCAGGCGGCGCCTATGTCCCGGCGATGAGCGACGAGACGGTGATCGTGAAGGAACAGGGCACGATCTTCCTCGCCGGCCCGCCGCTGGTGCAGGCCGCCACCGGCGAGGTCATCAGCGCCGAAGATCTCGGCGGCGGCGACCTCCATTCGCGCAAGTCCGGCGTGACCGACCATCTGGCCGAGGACGACGAACACGCGCTGACCATCGTGCGCGATATCGTCAGCCACCTCGGCCCCGCGTACCGCCACGACCTCAATGTGCAGGAACCGCGCCCGCCGAAGTACGCCGCCGAGGAACTGTACTCGATCATCCCCGAGGACGTGCGCGCGCCCTACGACGTCCACGAAGTCATCGCCCGCATCGTCGACGGCAGCGAGTTCCACGAGTTCAAGGCGCTCTACGGAAACACGCTCGTCTGCGGCTTCGCGCATATCCACGGGCTGCCGGTGGCGATCCTGGCGAATAACGGCGTCCTGTTCTCCCAGAGCGCGCAGAAGGGCGCGCACTTCATCGAACTCGCCTGCCAGCGCCGCATCCCGCTGCTGTTCCTCCAGAACATCTCGGGCTTCATGGTCGGCGGCAAGTACGAGGCGGAGGGCATCGCCAAGCACGGCGCCAAGCTCGTCACCGCCGTCGCCACCGCGCAGGTACCCAAGCTGACGGTGCTGATCGGTGGCTCGTTCGGCGCGGGCAACTACGGCATGTGCGGGCGCGCCTACGATCCGCGCTTCCTGTTCACATGGCCCAACGCGCGCATCTCGGTGATGGGCGGTGAGCAGGCGGCCAGCGTGCTCGCCACCGTCCACCGCGACGCGGTGAAGTGGAGCCCCGAGGATGCCGAGGCGTTCAAGGCGCCGATCCGCCAGAAGTACGAGGACGAAGGCAACCCCTACTACGCCACCGCGCGGCTGTGGGACGATGGCGTGATCGACCCCGTGCAGACCCGCGACGTGCTGGGGCTGGCGCTCTCCGCCTGCCTCGAAGCCCCGATCGAGGAGGCGCCCCGCTTCGGGGTGTTCCGGATGTGACGACGGTGAAGGATACCCTGTTCGTGCTGGACTTCGACTGGCCCGATCCGGCCTACGAAGGTCGCCGCTTCTACTGCAAGGACAGCGTGACCGTGGAGGGCCTGCTCGCCCTGTTCCCCGAGCGCGCTGCCAACATCGAAGTCGTGCGCGTCGGCTGGCCCCGCCCCCGCGCCGCCGTGGTCGCGCGGCTGGGCGAGGCGAACCAGAACCTGCCTGCGCTGGCCTTCGCCGATGGCGGCTTCGCCAACGACATCGAGGCGGTGCTGGCCGCGCTGCATAAGCGGCACGGGTTTCCGGAGCGGCATCCATGAGTGCGGAACGCCTATTCCTCCCCGAGCTTGTCTCGGGGAGGGGGACCGCCTGGCAAAGCCGGGTGGTGGAGGGGGAGCCGCGCACCCGCCTCCGCCTCAATCCAGGCTACCGCGCGAGGCAGATCGGAAAGCACCAGCTTCGCCGGAACCCGCAACGTCGCGATGCCGGCAACGGCGAACCACGCATCGCGCGCAGCATCCCGCCCGGGCCGATCACCGAAGCCATGCGCACCGCCATCGACCTCGATCGCCAGGCGCGCATCGCTGCAATAGAAGTCCAGCACGTAAGGCCCGCTCGGATGCTGTCTGCGGAACTTCAGGCCACCGGGCCGTTTGCGCAATTCACGCCACAGCAGCCCTTCCGGCAAGCTCAGTTCTCGTCTGAGGCGACGCGCCCGGTCGATCCGGCCTTCGCGTGGCTTGGGCGCTGTATCCCGGAGCATTGGAAATCCCCCTCCACCACCCTTTGGGTGGTCCCCCTCCCCGAGACGAGCTCGGGGAGGAATGAGCGTCTTTCAAAAGACGCGCGATTGGGAGTTAAATCATGATCACGTCCCTCCTGATCGCCAACCGTGGCGAGATCGCCTGTCGCGTCATCCGCACGGCGCGCGCCATGGGCATCCGCACCATTGCGGTCTATTCCGACGCCGACGCGCAGGCGCTCCATGTGCGCGAGGCGGACGAGGCGGTGCATATCGGCCCTTCGCCCACGCGCGAGAGCTATCTGGTGGGCGAGAAGATCCTTGCCGCCGCGAAGCAGACCGGGGCGGAGGCGATCCATCCCGGCTACGGCTTCCTGTCTGAGAATGCCGCGTTCGCGCAGGCGGTGATGGATGCCGGGCTGGTCTGGGTCGGGCCGGATCCGTCCTCGATCACGGCGATGGGCCTCAAGGATGCCGCCAAGAAGCTCATGGCCGAGGCCGGGGTGCCGGTGACGCCGGGCTACATGGGTGAGCGGCAGGAACCGGAGTTCCTTGCCGAAGAAGCCGCGAAGATCGGCTATCCGGTGCTCATCAAGGCGGTCGCGGGCGGCGGCGGCAAGGGCATGCGGCTGGTGGAAAGCGCGGATGCCTTCGCCGACGCGCTGGCCTCCTGCAAGCGCGAGGCGGCGTCCTCGTTCGGCAACGACCATGTGCTGATCGAAAAGTACATCGCCTCGCCCCGGCACATCGAGGTGCAGGTCTTCGGCGACCGCCACGGCAACGTCGTCCACCTGTTCGAGCGTGACTGCTCGCTCCAGCGCCGCCACCAGAAGGTGATCGAGGAAGCCCCCGCCCCCGGGATGGACCCCGCCACGCGCGAGGCGCTCTGCGCCGCCGCCGTGCGCGCGGCGAAGGCGGTCGACTATGTCGGCGCGGGCACGATCGAGTTCATCGCCGACGGGTCGGGCGCGCTGTCTGCCGACCGTATCTGGTTCATGGAGATGAACACCCGCCTGCAGGTGGAGCACCCCGTGACCGAGGCGATCACCGGCGTCGATCTCGTCGAATGGCAGTTGCGCGTGGCCAGCGGCGAGCCGCTGCCGCTCGACCAGAACGACCTCGTCATCGACGGCTGGGCGATGGAAGGGCGCCTCTATGCCGAAGACCCAACGAAGGGCTTCCTGCCCAGCATCGGGCGGCTGGACCTGCTCCAGTTCGGCGAGAGCGAGGGGGGGCGCATCGACACCGGCGTCTACGAAGGCGCGGAAGTCTCGCCGTTCTACGACCCGATGATCGCCAAGGTCATCGCCTGGGGCGACGACCGCGACGAGGCACGCGAGCGACTGGGGGCGATGCTGGAGGACACCGCCGTCTGGCCGGTGCGCACCAACGCCTCGTTCCTTGTGAAAGCGCTCCAGCACCCCGACTTCGCGGCGGGCAAGGTCGATACCGGGCTGATCGGCCGTGATGGCGAGGCGCTGGCGGAGCCGCCGGTGCCGTCGGACGATGCGCTGCGGGCGGCTGCAAGCTCGCTGGTTCCGGCGGGGATTGCTCCGGGTCTGCGCCTCAACGCTGCGCCGTGTCGGGGCGCGTGGTTCCTGCTCGACGGCGAGAAGGTGGAGATCGAAATCGACCCCGAGGGTTCGGACGCGCCTTCGAGCGGCGTTCTCGTCACCGAACAGGGGCAGGCATGGCTGCTGACGCCATGGCGGCGCGACGGCGCGCATGGGGCGGCGGACAGTTCTGGCGCGATCCTTGCGCCGATGCCGGGCAAGGTGATCGCCGTGGAAGTCGCGCAGGGTCAGGCCGTGACCAAGGGCCAGAAGCTGCTGACGCTGGAGGCGATGAAGATGGAACACACGCTGACCGCGCCGTTCGACGGCATCGTCGCCCGGTTGGAGGCGAGTGCGGGCCAGCAGGTGCAGGTCGACGCCCTGCTCGCCCAGATCGAGGAGACCGAATGATGCCGGGCCGCTTCTTCGACGAATGGCAGCTGGGCGACCGGCTTACGCACCAGCCCAGCCGCACCGTCACCGAGACCGACAACCTGCTGTTCTCGGCGATGACGCACAACATGCAGCCGCTGCATCTGGACGTGGAGACCGCGAAGGCGAGCGAGTTCGGACAGATCCTCGTCAACTCGACCTTCACGTTCAGCCTCGCGGTGGGGCTGTCGATTGCGGACACCACGGTTGGCACGCTCGTCGCCAACCTCGGCTTCGACAAGGTGGTGACGCCCAAGCCGACCTTCATCGGCGATACGCTGACGTGTTCCAGCGAAGTGGTCGAGATGCGCGAAAGCAAGTCGCGGCCCAATCAGGGCATCGTCGTGTTCCGGCACGAACTGACCAACCAGCGCGGCGAAGTGGCGCTGTCGATGCTGCGCACGGTGCTGCTGAAGAAGAAGGCCTGAGAGGGCCGCTCACTCCGCCATCTGTTCGCTGAGCGAGCGTGCAGCAACCTTCAGCGCGTCCTTCAGGCGCGGCAGTTCGCTGCGCAGGGCCGCGCCGATGCCGATGGCTACGAGGGCGTGGCTTTGGGCGCTGGTCCTTCCGCCCTTCCAGACCGGTGCGGCGATGACGGTGACTCCGGCGATGTAGTTCCCGGCATCGACCGCCACGCCGGTTTCCCGCGCGTCCTCGACCTCGGCGAGCCAGTCGTCCCATTCCGGCGGCTCGTCCCAGCGCAGCCCCTCGAAGCGCGTCCTGATCTCCTCCGGCGCGTGGCCGCCGAACGCGGCGATGCAGCGCCCGGTCGCCGAGACCAGCGCTGGGAAGCGGCTCCCCACCTGCGTCGAGAGCTGGAAGTTCTGCCCCGACTGCGACATCGCGGTCACGATGATGTGGTCGAGCCCGAAGACCTGCACCCCCAGCGTCGTCGTTCCGAACTCCCGCGTGATGCGGTCCAGCGCGGGCTGGGCGAGGTCGGCGAAGCGGTCCTTGCGCAGCCATGCGCGCGCCAGCGTAAGCACCCCGGCGTCGAGGGCGTAGCGCTTGGTGTCGGCGTCGAAAGCCACGAGTTCCTCGGCCACGAGCGCGCGCAGCACGTAGAGGCAGGTACTTGGGACCAGTCCCAGTTCGCGGGCGATGCCCTGCACCCCCATCGGCGATCCGCGCTTGCCGAGCAGGCGCAGCACCGCAGCCGCCCGGGCGATGGCCGGGGCCTTGCTGGCCTTCACGGTTTCCGCAACTTTATCCATTCAATATAGTGAATATCATTCAATATTTACAAAAACAATCAGGCCCTTCAGACAATCGCTGAACACAAGGACAATTTCCCGCTCGTCGATTCGACCGGTCGGGATGGCGGAAGGGACGGGGCGGTTGATGGCCAGAGCGATTTCAGGGCTGACCGACTATTCGCGCTACGCCGATGCGCAGGCGCATGCCTCTTCGGCGGCGCTGTGGGAGCTGTTCGATGGCGACCGCGAATACTTCAACATCGCGCACGAATGCGTGACCCGCCACGCCGACGGCTCGGGCCGGGCGGCGGTGCGGATCGCCCATGCGGACGGCGCGGACGAAGTGCTCAGCTTCGACACGATCGCCTCCGGCGCGGCGCAGTTCGCGCACTGGCTCGATGCCGAGGGCGTGCAGCCCGGAGAGCGCATCGCCTTCATGCTCGAACCCTCGCTGCCCTTCTACGTTTGCCTGTTCGGCGCGATGCAGACCGGCGCGATCTCGGTGCCCTTGTTCACGCTGTTCGGCCCCGACGCGCTGCGGCTGAGGGTGGGGGACTGCGAACCCTCGATCCTCGTCACCAATGCCGAGAAGGCCGAACTGGCGCGTTCGGTGGCGGTCGAGGGAAACCCGCGCGTGATCGTGGCGGATGAGGCGTTCCTCGCCTCGCTTGCAGACCTGCCGACCAGCTACACACCGAAAACGCGCGCCACCGACATGGCCGTCTTCCAGTACACCAGCGGCACAACGCGCGAGCTTCCCGAGGCGGTGAAGCATTCGCACCGCACGCTGGTGACGCTGATGTTCGCGGCGCTCTATGGCACCGGCATTCGCCCGGGGGACGAGTTCTTCTGCCCGTCCAGCCCCGCCTGGGGCCATGGCCTGTGGCACGGCACGCTGGCGCCGCTGGCGATGGGCGTGACGACCGGCACGTTTGCGGGCCGCTTTGATCCGGTGCGACTGATGCAGGCGCTCGACGACTTCGGCATCACCAACATGTCGGCGGCGGCGACCCACTACCGCATGATGAAGAACAGCGGGAAGGCGGCGGACTTCGCGTTCCACTTCGACAAGCTGTCGTTCACCGGGGAGCCCATCGATCCGGCCACGCTGGAATGGATCGACCAGTGGTTCAAGGTGCCCGCCTGCTCGATGTACGGCACCACCGAGATCGGCGTGGTGCTGGTGAACTATCCCGGCGCGGACGACTTCACGGTCAAGCCCGGCTCGCTGGGCAAGGCGGTGCCGGGGCAGAAGCTGCAGGTCCAGCGCTCCGACGGCACGCCCTGCGATCCCGGCGAGATCGGCGAACTGATGCTGTTCCGTGGCGGCGGCTGGATGACCACCAAGGACCGCGCCAGGATCGACGCGGACGGCTACTTCTACCACTGCGGCCGCGCCGACGACGTCATCATCTCGGCAGGCTGGACGATGAGCGCGGTCGAGATCGAGAACACCATGTTGCGGCATGACAACGTGCTCGAATGCGGCGTGATCGGTGTCCCCGACGAGAAACGCGGGCAGGTGGTGAAGGCCTTCGTCGTCGCCAACCGTGCGGGCGACGACGCCTTCGTGCGCGAGCTTCAGGACTTCACCCGCGAACGCCTCGCCCAGCATGAATTCCCGCGCCTCGTCGAGTTCGTCGACGAGCTTCCCAAGAACCCCGCAGGCAAGGTCCACCGCAAGATGCTGCGCGAACGTGAAGCCGCGAAAGCCGCCGAAGCGGTCGGCTGAGAAAATCCAGGAGAGCAGAGAAATGGCCACCACAGCAGAACCGAAGAACAAGTTCCCCAAGATCACCGAGGAAGGGCTCGACGACCTGCGCCAGCGCATCGGCGTGAAGATCGAGAACACGGTGGAGCCGTGGAACTACGAGGCGACCCGCGACGCCATTCGCCACTACGCGCACGGCATCGGCGACGACAATCCGCTGTGGTGCGACCCGGAATACGCGGCGAAGACGAAGTACGGCTCGATCGTCGCGCTGCCTTCGTTCCTGTTCACCACCAGCCGCATCATCTCGGGCTATTGCGGCGGCCTGTCGGGCGTCCATGCGATGTGGGCGGGGGCGGACTGGACCTGGCACAAGCCGGTCCTGCGCAACGACACGATCAAGGCGGTGGCGCACCTCAAGGATCTGGTCGAGCACCAGACCAAGTTCGCGGGCCGCTCGTTCCAGCAGATCTATCACGTCGACTTCTACAACCAGCAGGGCGACCACGTCGCGGGCGCGGACAGCTGGGTCTTCCGCACCGACCGCGACGAGGCGCGCGAACGCGGCACCAAGTACACCGAGGCGCGCGGCCGCGTTGAGCCCTTCACGCAGGAGCAACTCGACGAGTTCTACGAGATCTACGACCAGGAAGAAATCCGCGGCGCCATTCCGCGCTACTTCGAGGACGTGAACGTCGGCGACAAGCTGCCGCCGATGATGAAGGGCCCGATGACCGTCACCGGCTTCATCTGCTACGCGCAAGGGTGGGGCGGGCTCTACATCCGCGCCAACAAGCTGGCCTACAAGATGCAGCAGGCGCACCCGGGCCTTGGAATCCGCAACCGCTTCAACGTGCCCGACTGCCCCGAGCGCGTCCACTGGGACGAGGCCTTCGCACTCGAGGTCGGCGCGCCGGGCGCCTACGACTACGGCCCGGAGCGCTGCTCGTGGCTGACCCACCACATGACCGACTGGATCGGCGACGACGGCTTCCTCCACAAGTCGAACTGCCAGATCCGCCGCCACAACCCGG
The DNA here is from genome assembly GCF_021227995.1 of Novosphingobium kaempferiae. Taxonomy (NCBI): domain Bacteria; kingdom Pseudomonadati; phylum Pseudomonadota; class Alphaproteobacteria; order Sphingomonadales; family Sphingomonadaceae; genus Novosphingobium; species Novosphingobium kaempferiae. Next base: position 1,441,223 of record NZ_CP089301.1, on the reverse strand, counting down.
ACGGCGACGCCATCGTCATCACCGGCGAAGTGACCCGCAAGTTCGAGGAGAACGGCAAAAAGTACGTCGAGGTGGCCCAGAAGGCGACCACCCATCGCGGCGAGCTTTCGGCCTTCGGCACCGCCGTGGCGGAATTGCCGAGCCGGGGCTGACCTCGGGCGTGACCTGACCCGCCGCCGGGCCTAGTCTCCGGCGGCGGGCAACCGCGAAAGGCGCACAAGCGCGGGCGGAAGGGAGAGGCATGGATACGAGCACAGCGGCGAAGCCCTGCTTCCTTCCCGACGGCACGGTAGAGGTGCCTGCCTTCGCGCTGCCGATCTCCGATCTCGCCAGCCCCGAAGCGGCGGCGATGCAGCGCCTGCGCGCGACGATGCCCGCCTTCGATGCGGCGGGCGGCGACACGGACATCGCCGGACGGCGCATCCAGATCAACACCTACATGGCCCCCCAGATCGCCCGGCTGCGGCAGGAGTTCGCGGTCGATGTCGCGCGCACGACGATCGGCGGGATCGAGGTGCTCGACGTCACGCCCGCAGGCGGCGGTCGCGACCCGGACCGCGTGCTCATCAACCTGCACGGCGGCGCGTTCTGTGTCGGCTGGGATGGAGTGGCGCTGGTCGAATCGATCCCCATCGCGGCGCTGGGCAACTGGCGCGTGGTCAGCGTCAATTACCGCATGGCGCCCGAGCACCGGCACCCGGCAGGGGTGGAGGATGTGGCGGCGGTCTATGCCGCGTTGCTGGCGGATTATGCGCCGGGCCGGATCGGCATCTACGGCGGTTCCGCAGGCGGCGCGCTGACGGCGCAGGCCGCGGCATGGCTGCCCGCGCACGGGTTGCCGCAGGCGGGCGCCGTGGGCGTGTTCGGTGCCGGTGGGGTACCCTTTGGTGCCGGTCAGTCACCTTATGTGTCAGGCCATATCGATGCCTCGTTCCCGCCGCCGCCTGCTGACGGCTCCGCGCCGGTCGATATCACGCACGGCTATTTCGATGGCTGCGATCCGCGCGATCCCACCGCTTGGCCCGGCTATCACCTTGATGTCATGGCAAGTTTTCCGCCGACGCTCATCATCACCGGAACCCGCGCGATGGACCTCAGCCCGGCGATCTACACCAATTCCCAGCTTCTGAAGGCAGGCGTGCGCTCCACCCTCATCGTCGGCGAGGGAATGGGCCACTGCTACCACTATCAGCTCGGAATCCCCGAAGGCCGCGACGCGGTGGACGCGATTCTGGCGTTTTTCCGCGAGAATCTCGCCTGACCATGGCCGACGACGCTCCCTGGCCCGGCCCGCTCTCCGGCGTGCGCGTGATCGACTTCACGCGCGTCCTCGCTGGTCCCGCTGCCAGCCTCGCGCTGGCCGACCTCGGTGCCGAGGTGTTCAAGATCGAACCGCCCGGCACCGGCGACGAAACCCGCACATTTCCGCCGACCCGCGACGGGGAGAGTCACTATTACCTCGCGGTCAACCGGGGCAAGAAGTCCATCGTGGTGGACCTCAAGACTGCCGAGGGGCTCGCGCTGGTCAGGGATCTCGCGCGGCATTGCGACGTGCTGGTGGAGAACTACCGGCCTGGCGTGATGGACCGGCTCGGCCTCGGCTGGGAGGACATGCGCGCGATCAACCCGCGCCTCATCTACTGCTCGATCTCGGGCTACGGGCAGACCGGGCCGCTGCGGGACCGGCCGAGCTTCGACATCGTGCTTCAGGCGATGTCGGGCGCGCTGTCGATGAACGGGGAGCGGGACGGGCTGCCGACCAAACTCGGCATTCCGCTCGGCGATCTGGTCGGCGGGATCAACGGGCCGATCGGCATCCTCTCGGCGCTCTACGAGCGCGAGCGGACCGGACGCGGGCGGCACATCGACGTGAGCCTGATGGACGGCCTTATGGGGATGCTCGGCTATATCGCGCAACTCGCGTTCTTCACCGGCACCGACCCGCAACGCGTGGGCTCGCAGCATCCCAACCTCGTTCCCTACGGCATCTTCCCGGCGAGCGACGGCTCCATAGTCGTCGCCTGCCTGACGCCGGGGTTCTGGGGCCGCATCTGCCGCTCGATCGGGCAGGGCGAACTGTGCGACGATCTTCGCTACGACACGCTGGAAAAGCGCCGCGATGCTCGCGAGGAGGTCAACGCCATCGTCTCGGCCTTCACCTCCCGGCATACCGTCGATGAACTCGTCGCGATCTTCACCGAGTACGAAGTTCCGCATGCGCCGATCCTCGGCGTGACCGAGGCGCTGGCGCAGCCGCAGGCACAGGCGCGCGGGATGGTGGTCGAGGCGGAGCATGCAAGCCTCGGCACGATCCCGCTCGTCAACCGCCCGATCCGCTTCACCGATGCCGAGCAGCCGACACCCGAAGCGCCGCCGGTGCTGGGCCAGCATACCGATGCGATCCTTGCCCAGGTGCTCGATCTATCGCCCGAGCGGATCGCGGCCCTGCGCGCCGCCGGGGTCGTTGCCTGAGGCACTGCCAGCGGTAAGGTCGCGGGCGGGAACACGATACGAGGAGAGAAGCCCATGGCCGAACTGCGTTTCGACGGTCGCGTCGCGGTGATCACCGGCGGCGGGCGCGGTCTCGGCCGGGCCCATGCGCTGCTGCTGGCGAGCCGGGGCTGCAAGGTCGTCATCAACGATCCGGGCGTCTCGATGGCAGGCGACGCGACGACGGAAGGCCCGGCCGAAGCGCTCGCCGCCGAGATCCGCGCCGCCGGGGGCGAGGCCATCGCCAACCTCGACAGCGTGGCGACACCGGAGGGCGGCAAGGCGATCATCGATGCCGCACTCGACGCCTATGGGCGCATCGATATCCTGATCCACTCGGCAGGCAACGTGCGGCGCGGTTCGCTGTCCAGCCTCGCCTACGAGGACTTCACGGCGGTGCTCGATGTCCATCTGAAGGGGGCCTACCACGTCGTGCGCGAGGCTTTCCCGCACATGATGGCGCAGGGCTACGGCCGGATCGTGCTCACCAGTTCGATCAACGGCCTCTACGGCAAGGCGGACAACGTCACGTACTCGCTGTGCAAGGCGGGCTTCATGGGCCTATCCAACACCGCGGCGATCGAGGGGCAGCACGCGAACGTGCGCTCGAACCTCATCGTTCCGGCAGCCGTCACGCGCATGTCGGAGGGGATCGACACCAGCAAGTTCCCGCCGATGGAGCCGGAGATGGTCGCGCCGATGGTCGCCTATCTGTGCCACGAGGACTGCACGGCAACCGGCGAGATGTACGTTGCGATGGGCGGTCGGCTCGGGCGCGCATGGGTGGCCGAGAACGCGGGCGTCTATCGTTCGGAGTGGAGCCTGGAGAGCGTAGCAGGCGAGTTCGCCGAAATCCGCGACGGCGGCGCGACGCTGGCGTTTCCGCCGGTTCCCGATGGCCAGCTCGACCACCTGCTCCATGGCTTCGCGATGATCCGCGAAGGCGTCGCCTGAGCCCTCAGAGCATCGAGCCGTAGCCGGACGACAGCGGCATCTTCTCGCGCTTGGCCTGATAGAGCCGCGCGTCGGCGCTGCGCAGCAAGGCTTCCAGATCGGTCCCGCTCTCGCTGGAGAGCACGGTGCCGATGCTGGTGGTAATCTCGACCGCTTCGCCGCACAGGTCGAAGGGCTGCGCGATGGCGGCGCAGATGCGGCGGGCGAGCAGTTCCGCCTCCTCGTTGCGGCCGAGCCCGAACTGAACGATGCCGAATTCGTCGCCGCCGAGACGCGCTACGATGTCGCCGCTGCGAACCGCCGTGCGCAGGCGCTCCGCCACCGCCGCCAGCAGTTCGTCGCCCGCCGCATGGCCGAAACGGTCGTTGACCGGCTTGAATCCGTCGAGATCGAGATAATGCACCGCGACGACGCTGCCGGGACCGAGCAGCAGCGCGTTCTCCTCGAAGTATTCCCGCAGGGCAAGCCGGTTGGGCAACGAGGTCAGCCCGTCGCGCCGGGCGAGCGAGACCGAGGTCAGCCGCTTGCCGATTTCGGTGCTGGCGCTGCGGTGCATCCTGACGACGCTCTGCGACCCGCCGGTGAGGAAAGAGCCCGCGATCACGCTCATGCCGATGTGCATCGGCTCCAGATGGAGCGCGGATACGAGGATCGCCGGGCTCAGCGCCATGAGCATGCTGGGAATGGCCACGGGCGGACGAAGACCGGTCCCCGTGGCGACGCCCGCGCAGTAGCCCACCAGCACGCAGATCGTGAGCATCTGCGCGGTGGGATCGGACTCCGCGAAGACGAGCGCTCCGAACGTGCCCAGTAGTGCCGAGTAGAGGTAGTAGGGCCACGCGTAGATCCGCTCCAGCCGTCGCGCGGCGGCGCCGTCCAGCGGAGCAGTCATGGCAGCCGTGCGATGGTATACGGTAAAGCCGACACGCAGCGCACAGGCGAACAACGCGGCCACGCCGAGCGCCCACGTCCCAGCGTCGTTTCGGCTCAAGCCGACAAGACTTACATAAATGGCCGTAATGCCGAGCATGATCTTCGACGGGACCACGTTCGCGTAAAGGCTGCGAACGAGCTCGACGTAGACTTTTTCAGCTAGCGAATCGGATGGCGTCATACTGTCGAGGCATGGTGAAAATACCTCCGCATTAATACACTAGTGTTGACGATATGCGACAATTCGCTCGCCTGCGTCCCCGAACGGCACGGTATCGCCGACGGGTCGGGAGGGGCCGGGTTTGTGAACGCCACCTGAAAATTCGGAACTGCATTCGATGAACGGCGTTTCATCAGCGAGAGGTTGCCGATGCGACGCTGAGAAAAAGCAGGTCCGCGATGATCAATACTTATGACACACGTATCGAAGTTCCACCGTTCGATCTGCCAGTGATACTGGCCTTCAACGGGGTTTTGTGGGCCGTGATCGTCACGATCGCCGCGCTCGTCTGGTGATCCTCCGGTTGGAATGTCGGGCGGAGCGCGAAGCCCCACCCGTATCTGTTACAACTGTCAGGGACGGCCGATGGAAGCGTAGTCGAACCCCGCCTCGCGCATTTCGTGCGGCTTGTAGATGTTGCGCAGATCGACCAGCACCGGCGCCTTCGCGAGAGTCTTGACCCGGTCGAGGTCGAGCGCGCGGAATGCGTCCCATTCCGTCACGATCACCACGGCGTCCGCGCCTTCGATGGCGGTGTAGGGGTCGCCCACCATCTCCACTTCCGGCATCAGCGGACGGGCGAGTTCCATGCCCTCCGGGTCGAATGCGGCAACGCTGACGCCAGCGTCATCTAGCGTCTGCGCGATCGCGATGGCGGGCGAATCGCGCATGTCGTCGGTGTTCGGCTTGAAGGTCAGGCCCAGCATGGCGACGCGCTTGCCGCGCGCCTCGTCCGCACCGCCGAGCGCCTCGATGACCTTGCGGCCCATGGCGCGCTTGCGGCTGTCGTTTACCTTGGAGACCGCCTCGACGATGCGCAGCGGACTTTCGTAATCCTCGGCCGTCTTGAGCAGCGCCAGGGTGTCCTTGGGGAAGCAGGAGCCGCCATAGCCGGGCCCGGCATGGAGGAACTTCTTGCCGATGCGCCCGTCGAGACCGATGCCGCGCGCCACGTCCTGCACGTCGCCGCCGACCTTCTCGCACAAGTCCGCGATCTCGTTGATGAAGGTGATCTTCGTCGCGAGGAAGGCGTTGGCGGCGTACTTGATGATTTCGGCCGAGCGGCGCGAGGTGAACAGGATCGGGGATTCGTTCAGAAACAGCGGGCGGTAGACCTGCCGCATCACTTCGCGCCCGAACTCGTCCTCGGCGCCGATAACGATACGGTCGGGGCGCTTGAAGTCGCCGATGGCCGCGCCTTCGCGCAGGAACTCGGGGTTGGAGACGACGGCGACGCGGTGCGGCGTGCCGCTGTCCGCGAGGATGCGCTCCACTTCGTCGCCGGTGCCGACGGGCACGGTCGACTTGGTGACGATCACGGCGTCGTTCGACAGGTTCTCGCCCACTTCGCGCGCGACGGCGTGGACGAACGAGAGGTCGGCGTGGCCGTCGCCGCGACGCGACGGAGTGCCGACCGCGATGAAGATCGCGCTGGCACCGCGGATGCCTTCGGCAAGATCGGTGGTGAACGAGAGGCGGCCCGCCTTGACGTTGCCGCCGACGAGGGCGTCGAGCCCCGGCTCGTAGATCGGCATGATCCCGTCATGCAGGCGGTCGATCTTGGACTGGTCCTTGTCGATACAGACGACGTTGTGGCCGAAATCGGCGAAGCAGGCTCCTGACACCAGGCCGACGTAGCCCGAACCTACCATTGCAATCTTCATGTGAACCTCTTTGGGAGGGGAATTGGAGCGCCTTTTAGATGCTGCGCCAGCGAAGGGGAAGACAAAGCCCCCGTCTCAAAATCCAGTATATCCCCGGAACCAGTCGACAAAACGCGGCACCCCTACCTCGATGGGGGTACTCGGCGCGTAGCCGGTGTCGCGGGTGAGGGCGGCGATGTCGGCGTAGGTCGCGTGGACGTCACCCGGCTGCATCGGCAGCAGGTTACGCTGCGCCTTGCGGCCGCAAGCGTCTTCCAGCACCTCGATCAGGCGCAGAAGCTGTTCGGAGCGGTTGTTGCCGATGTTGTAGAGCGCGTGCGGCTTGACGCTGCCGCCGGCCTTTTCCAGCCCATCATCGGCAGGCGGCCGGTCGAGGCAGGCGAGCACGCCGCCGACGATATCGTCGATGTAGGTGAAGTCGCGGCTCATCTCGCCGTGGTTGTAGACGTCGATCGGGCGGTCGTTGAGGATGTTCGTCGCGAACTTCCACATCGCCATGTCCGGGCGGCCCCAGGGACCGTAGACGGTAAAGAATCGCAGGCCGGTCAGCGGAATGCGGAAGAGATGGGCGTAGGTCTCGCTCATCAGCTCGTCCGCCTTCTTGGTGGCGGCGTAGAGCGATACCGGGTTGTCGGCGCGGTCCTCGACGGCGAACGGAAGCTTCGTGTTGCCGCCGTAGACCGAGCTGGAACTGGCATAGACCATGTGTCCGACCTGCCGCGCCCGTGCGAGTTCGAGCATGTTGACGTGCCCGGCAAGGTTCGAGGCGACGTAGGCCTGCGGGTTCTCCAGCGAGTAACGGACGCCCGCCTGCGCGCCGAGGTGGACGATGCTCTCGAAAGAGAACGGCTCGAGCGTTTCGGTCAGCGTCGACATCTCGGAAAAGTCGAGGTGGCGAAAGTGGAAGAGGTTGCCATGCCGCGCGGCGAGCCGGTCAAGCCGCGCCTGCTTGAGCGATACCGGGTAGTAGTCGTTGAGGTTGTCGATCCCGACGACGGGCTGGCCGCGCTCCATCAGCGCCTCGGCCACGGCGGCGCCGATGAAGCCTGCCGCACCCGTAACCAGTACCGTCGAACCTTGGTATGCCATCATGTTCCTCGCTCTGCCGCCTGACCGTTTCAGTCCGATTGCAGTCGCGGCGCTAGCGCAAAAAGATGGATCAGTTGATAATTTGCGTGGGTCTACCTTGGATGAGACATCAGAACGAGCGGCGCAGCGTCGCTCCTGCGGAGGTCATGTTGCCCGCCTTCACGCCGAAACTGCGCGTGGCGAACAGGTCGAGGTAGAGATTGTCGCCCAGCTTCATGTTGGCGGTCGCGCCCGCTTCGAACCAGCTGTCGGCGTAGTGCTTGCTGTAGAGTCGGAACGGCAGTTCCGCGCCGGGATCTTCGTTGCGCCCGATCCGCAACGCCGACAGCCCGTTGCTGGTCCAGTTGCGCGACAGGGAAAGCCCTGCGTAGTGGACGCCCGACGGACCGAAGGCATGGTCTACGCGTATCGCCGCATTGGCCGACCATGTGGGCTCGTCGGTTTCCTGATCGCGCAGATTGGTGACCGCGGGAGCAGGGCGCAGCAGCTTGCCGTCCGCGAATGACGCGGCGACGGTTGGGGTCAGGAAGAAGCTTCTGCCGAGCGGCAGTATCCGCCCGAAATCGCCGCCGATCGCGTAGTAGTCGCTGCCCTTCGCCCCGGTGCTGGAGCGGCTGCCGAGCGAGGTGCTGATGCGACCGTAATCCTGCCGTCCGTAGCTTGCCCAGCCGTCGACCACCCAGTTGTCGAAATTGCCGCCCGCGCCGAACGTGCCGACGTAATAGTCGGAGGGGAGCGCGGTGTCCGCCTGCGTCAGCGTGCCGTGATAGCGCATCACGCTGCCGCGCAGGTAACCGCGCCCGACCGTGCGGGTGAGGCTCAGCGATTGCCAGCTGCCATCGGGGCCGTCGTCGCGGGCGCTAACCCCGACGGAGATCGTGCCGGTCCAGAGCAGTGGTTCGGTGGTGTCCACGGCTGTCTGCTCATCTGCGGAAACGGCATCCGCCTCCTGCGCTATGGCGGGTACGGCGGACAGCGACAGGGCGAGGCAGAAGGCGAACCTTCTTGCGCGAGTGTGCATCGCGGGGCGGTTCCTCAGGCGGCCTTGCGCAGTGTCGGCACGACTGCAACGGGCACCGTCACGCGGGCGATGAAGCCGTCCTGCCCGTGGGCGAAGGACACATCACCGCCATGCGCCCTTGCGATCGAGCGGCAGACCGCAAGGCCGAGGCCGCTGCCCATACGGCCGGACTTGCGCGCGGATTCGCTCCGGTAGAAGGGCTCGAAGGCGCGATCGAACTCGTCCTCGGGGATGCCGGGCCCGGCATCGACGATCTCTGCCACTGCCTCGCTGCCGCTGAGGGACACGCGCACGCGGGCACTGTCGCCGTACTTCACGGCATTCTCCAGCAGGTTGCCGAGCAGGCGGCGGATGCCGACGGGATCGACCTCGACCGGAATATGCGCGTTCCGCTCGATCTCCACTCTGGCGCCGACAAGCTGCCAGTCGGCGACGCTGCCCTCGACAAGGTCGGCGAAGTCGAGGTGCTGGCGCGGTCCCGGCGTCGAGGCGTCGCGGATGAAGGCGATGACCTGACTTATCATCGCCTCCATCTCGGTCACTTCCTTCAGCAGCCCCTCGCGCTGGTCGTCGGGCACGTCCTCGATGCGAAAGCGCAGGCGGGTGAGGGGGGTGCGAAGATCGTGGCTGATCGCGCCGACCATCGCCGTGCGGTCGTCGACGAAGGCGCGCAGGCGATGGCGCATCTGGTTGAAGGCGTTGGCGGCACGGCCGATCTCGGCCGGGCCGGAGAGCGGCAGGATCGTGGCCGAGGGATCGCGGCCGAGCTGCTCGGCGGCCTGCGCGAAGTCGCGCAGCGGCACGACGATGCGGCGCACGAATATCCACGCGAGCGGGCTGACGATGGCGAGCGAGAGCGCGAACCACAGCATCACCCGCGTCTGCCAGGCATTCGGGAACGGCTCCGCGCGCGGCGCGACGGCGAGCCATGTACCGTCCTTCTGTCGGGCCGCCGCGACGAAATCGCCCTCGATGAAGGGTGGCGAGGCAGCGGCGAAGATGGAGCTTTGGGTGCGGCGGAAGGGAATGGGTTGGGCGGCGGGCGCAGACACCGGGCTGGCTGCGGCGCCAGGCGTCGCTATCGGTTGTGGCTGGGCGGACGGGGCGACCAAGGGGGCAACAGCGGGCGCAATCGTAGCCACGGCGGTAGGCCGCGTCACGGTTTCGGAAGGCGTTGCGCTTGGCTGCGGAAGCGGTTCGGTAGCCGGTGTGGTCGGCGCTGCCGCCGGAGGCGGCGCGGCGATCACGGGCACGGGTGGTGCCATGCCGACACCCGGACTCAGGCCGGGCTGCGCGAGCGGGCCGGGCGCGCGTCCGGGATTGCCGATGCCGCCCGGGCGACCGACTTCTCCGCCGGGTCGACTGGTGCCCGACTGGCCGCCACCGATAGTGCCGCCGGGCAGGCTTGGGCGAGGCATCGACGATCCGGGTTGGGTGGGGACGCGAGGGCCGTTGCCGCCCGGAAATCCGCCACCGGGAAAGCGGCCGCCCGGCATACGCCCGCCGGGGAACCCGCCCCCCGGCATACCTGCCGGACCGGCGCTGCCGCCAGCAGGCGGTCCGCCGGGAATCGCCTGAGCCTGCGCCTGCTCGATCAGCAGCGACGAGAGGCTGCCGGAACGCGACGCCTTCGCGGCAAGTGGCGAGCGCGTCGCGCTCGGCACGGCGACGCCGCCGACCGGCAACTGCGTGTAGAAGGCCAGCACGACATCGCCGGACGGACGGTCGATCCGCTTCGCCAGTGCATCGCGCGAGGATTCGGAGACCAGCCAGCCCTGCCCGCTCACGTCGGGCGGGCCGCTCATGGCCTTGCGTTCGAGGCGTTCGGGCGCGGGGCCACCGCCCAAAGCGGACGCAACCTCGTCTATGTCCCAGCGCTCGGTCGGGCGCGGCGGCAGGATTACCGTCAGCGCAAGCGTTACCGCCTGCGCCGCAAGCAGTGCGCACACGAGGATCGCGACCATCTGCATGGCCAGCGGCATGCCGAGCCGGTGCGTAAACCGGGGCGGGATCTGGGGCAGGTTCATGGGGCCAGCTTTGCCACGCGATCGCGGCGAATTCGAGATGGGCGATTGTCGCAGGGCCGGCCGATTGCCGGTTGATGCGAAGCGGGGACAGGAGAGAGGGACACGTCCCTCCTGTCCCCGCTCCGCGTTCCCGTCGCCTGCCGAAGCAGGTGGCGGGAACGGTCACCTCGGACCGATGCGGACGCGCGCGCATTGATGCGGCGCGTCCAGCGCGAATCTCTTGGACCGAAAGCCTCGTCATCGGGCTTTTCCGGCCTGTTGCGGCGCGAGTAACACGCACTTGTGTCAGTTTGTAGACTGAGAATTCCCGAAATATCCAACCATTGGATATTCGGTGCATTACTTAGGACTATTCCGGAGCCGTCGACGAGTGGGGCGGGTGCGACTACAGAACCCGCTCGACCGACGGCCCCGGCACCGAGGGGTTCCATGGCGGCGGAACCCCGGACGGTGGCCTTGAACGCAGCGAAACCGTGAGGCGCGGGCAAGGACGCGGGGGGCGCCGGATGCTTTGCGAACACGGTCGGCCGGTGCGTATCGCGGCAAGCTCGACTGTCCATGGCCGGATTCCTGTGCCGGGCAGGTTGCGGGTGGATTTCACCGCTTTGCAGGCAGATTTCAGGGCTGTCGCAAGCTGTATCGGCGGTTGAAATCCTTGCGGCACACATGCTGTTCAACAGCACCTAATGATCCTAGAACGCAACCTGATGGACCTGCAGACCCGCATTCTCATCGTCGACGACGACGAGGGCATCCGCTCGCTGATCGGCGATTTCCTCGCCAAGCACGGCTACGAGACGACCACCGCGGCCGACCCGATCGAGATGCGCGTGCGCCTTGCGAACGAGCGCTTCGACCTCATCGTGCTCGACGTGATGATGCCGCGCGAGGACGGGCTGACGGCGCTGCGCCAGATGGGGCCGGACGCGCCGCCGGTCATCATGCTCTCGGCGGTGGGCAGCGATGTCGACCGCATCGTCGGGCTGGAGATGGGCGCGGACGACTACCTCGCCAAGCCGTGCAATCCGCGCGAACTGCTGGCGCGCATCCGCACCGTGCTGCGCCGTCATGCGGCCACTGCGCCTGCTGCGGTCGAGCCGGTGCCGATGCGCGCGGCGGAGGTCGATTCGGGCGACTGCCTGCACTTCGCGGGCTGGCGTATGGACCTGGGCCTTCGCCTGCTGTTTGACCCCGCCGGAGCGCTGATCTCTCTGTCCGACGGCGAGTTCCGTCTGCTGCGCGCCTTTGCCGAGCATCCGCGCCGCGTGCTCACCCGCGACCAGCTTCTCGACTGGTCGCGCGGCGAGGATTCGGAGCACTACGACCGCGCCATCGACGTCCAGCTTTCGCGCCTGCGTCGCAAGCTGTCGGAGGGGCAGGGCGGCAGCGACATCATCCGCACCGTGCGCAACGAAGGTTACCTCTTCGTCCCCGCCGTGACCGACGACCGCCCGGCCTGATCGTCGCAATCTGGGCGCAACGCATCTGAAATCCGCCTGAAATTCCGGGGCAACCCCCGACGCACAGTCCTCGCCCGAGGCCCGGTCATCCGCCGGGTGCAAGGAGGACACGATGCGATTTCGGGAGCGGGACCGATCCGAAGACCACGGTCACGGGCTGGCCGAAGACCTGCAGGCAATAGGCCGCGAGATGTTCGCCCGCCGCCGCGCCCTGGCGTTCATGGCGAGCGCGGGCACTGCTGCGGCGCTTGCGGCCTGCGGCGGAGACGATAGCGGCAGCTCCTCGGGCTCGGACAGTACCAGCACGTCGTCCGGCTCGTCGACATCGACATCGTCGACGAGCACATCCTCCACCTCGACGTCATCCTCGTCGACTTCCGGCGGCACGTCGACCGCGACCTGCATCGCCGACCCGACCGAGACCAATGGCCCCTATCCGGCCGATGGCACCAACACCGCCAGCGGCTCGACCTCCAACGTGCTCATCCAGAGCGGCGTCGTGCGTTCGGACATCCGGTCGAGCTTCATCGGCTCGACCACGACGGCGGCGGGCGTCCAGCTGGAAATCGAGCTGCAACTCGTCGACGTGAGCAACGGCTGCGCGCCGATCTCGGGCGCGGCGATCTACGTATGGCACTGCGATGCGGCGGGCCTCTACTCGCTCTATTCGAGCGGCGTCACCACGCAGAGCTACCTGCGAGGCGTGCAGGTCACCGACAGCGACGGCAAGGTGAAGTTCACCACGATCTACCCTGCCTGCTATTCGGGCCGCTGGCCGCACATCCATTTCGAGGTGTTCACCGGAGGGCTGACCTCGGCCAGCACCGGCCGCACGGCGAGCCTGATCTCGCAGCTGGCGATGCCCGCCGCGACCAACACCGCCGTGTTCTCCGGCGACACGCGCTACACCGCCAGCATCGCCAACTACAACGCCGTCTCGCTCTCGTCCGACAACGTGTTCGGCGACAACACTTCGGCGCAGATCGCGCAGATGACGCCGACACTGAGCGGCAGCGTCACCGCCGGATACACCGGCACGGCGGTCATCGGCATCGCCACCTGAGGCAGCCCTTCTCCCCTCTTCGCACCACCGCAACACCATCCTTTCGGGACGCACAGAAAATGCCCTCGCTGAAAAGCACCGCCAGTCTCGGCGCACTCGCGCTCGCCATCGCATCCTCGCCGGTCCTTGCCGATACTTCGGTGACCACCGACACCACCACCGCGCTCAAGACCTCCACCGCCGGCAACATCACCATCGGAGAGGACGGCACGCTCACGCTGGCGAGCGGCAGCGGCATCACGGTGGACAGCAATTCCACCGTGACCATGGGCGGCACCATCGACATGGGCGGGGCGGCAGGCGCATCGGCGATCACCGTGAATTCGGGCACGTCCTCGGCCATCAACATTGGCGAGGACGGGGTGATCTCGGTGCTGGAGGACTATGTCCTCGATGACGCGGACGGCGACAACATCGTCACCAGCGGCATCGCCTCGGCGGGCAATCGTTACGGCATCCACGTCAATGGCGTGGCCTCCGGCACGATCCTCAACGAAGGCACGATCTCGGTCGAGGGGCAGAATTCGGGCGGCATCGTGCTCGATGGCGACTGGACCGGATCGGTCACCAACACCGGCACGATCTCGGTGATCGGCGACAACGCAGTCGGCATCTCGACGAAGGGCGTCAATGGCGACGTCACCGTAGAAGGCACCGTCTCGGTGGTCGGCAAGGGTTCCAGCGCGCTGAACGTGGCGGGCGACGTCAGCGGCACCGTCACCATCCAGGGCGCGTTGACCAAGGGTTACACCTTCGTCAACGACGACAGCACGACCATGGTCCTCTCGCGCGAGGCATTGCGCACCGGCACCGCTGCAGTCTCGATCACCGGCAATGTCGATGGCGGCATCTACGTGGCCGCGCCCCCGGTCGACCGTGACGACGACAACGACAACGACGACGAGGACGGCGATGGTGTAGACGACAGCGACGAAGGCACCGGCACGATCACCACTTACGGCAACGGCCCCGCGTTGCAGGTCGGCGGCACCAGCGACATCACCGTGGGATCGGTGACCGGCAACATGGGCACCTATTCGGTCGTGATCGACGGTTCGGTGACCTCGAACTCCTACTACAGCAACACCGACGCCTATGGACTCGTCATCGGTGGGCAGGGCGGCAACGTCACGCTGACCAACGGCATCGGCGTGTCAGGCACGCTGAACGCCACTTCCTACGACCAGTCGGCGGTGGCCCTGCTCATCAATCAGGGAAGCACCGTCACCAGCCTCTACAACAGCGGCACGATCTCCGCCTCGCTGACCTCGGGCGGAGAGGGTTCGACCACCGCCATCCGCGACCTGTCGGGGACGCTGACCTCGCTCGAAAACACCGGTTACATCACCGCGGGCGGCACCAGCACCGACACCCGCACCGCGATAGATCTTTCGGCGAACACCACCGGTGTCACCGTCACCCAGTACCTCAACGACGACGATGCCGAGACGCGCGCCGAGTACGAGGAGGACAACGACGAGGAAGACACCACCGTCTACGCCAAGATCACTGGCGACATCCGGCTGGGATCGGGCAACGACACGCTGGCCGCTTCCACCGGCCAGATCGTCGGCGATACCTACTTCGGCGCGGGCGACGATACGCTCACGCTGTCTGACGATGCGGTCTATTCGGGCGACGTCTATTTCGGCAGCGGCGCGGCCACGGCCAGCCTTTCGGGCACCTCGATCTTCTCCGGCACCATGGATTTCGCGGGAGAGGCCGGCACCGTCACGATCAACGACAGCGCGAAATATTCCGGCCAGTTCGGCAACGCGGCCAATGTCGCGGTGACCGTCAACGGCGGCACCCTGATCCCGGACGAGGCGACGACGGTCAGTTTCGGCAGCCTCACCGTCGGTTCGGGCGGCACGATCGGCGTCTATGTCGATGGAGCCGAAAGCTCGACCATCGTCACCGACAGCGCCACGCTGGCGGACGGCGCCAGCGTCACGGCGACGGTAAACAGCCTCGCCACAGCGCAGGGCACTTACACCGTGCTGACATCTGACAATCTGACGGTCGAGGGTGCGCTGAACTACGCGGTGGACACGCCGTTCATCTACAACGGCTCGGTCAGCAGCGACGACGACAGCGTCTACCTGACATTGTCGCGCAAGACGACCGACGAACTGGGGCTCACGAAGTCGCAGGCGGCGGTGTGGGATGCGATCTACGCGACCGCGCAGAACGACGACAGCATGACCGCCAGCCTGCTCGACGTCGGCGACGCCGCGACGCTGCGCGATCAGGTCGGAGGGCTGGTCCCCGATCACGCCGGCGGCGTGTTCAAGGCGGTCACCACCGCAGACCGCCTTGCCGCACGGCATATCAGCGACGACACCACGCTGTTCGACATCTCCGATGTGGGCGGCTGGTTCGAGCCGATCTACTGGCGCGCCAGCAAGGACGCGACCGGCACGGCGGGCTACAAGGCGAACGGCTGGGGTCTTTCCGGCGGCGTCGAGCGGCGCACGGACCTCGGCTATTTCGGCGTGTCCTATGCGTGGATGCAGGGTTCGGTGAAGAACAACGGGGGCACCGGCAAGCTGGACATCGGCCAGCATGACCTCAGCCTGTTCTGGCGCACTTCCAACGGGCCGCTGCTCGCGTGGGCGCGCGTGGGTGCATCGCGCATCTCGATCGACTCCACCCGTACCTACACCGGCACCATCGACGACACCGACTTTTCCTATGCCGCCGACGGCAGCTGGAAGGGGTGGCTGTTCTCCGGACTGGCGGGTGCGTCCTACCGCTTCGACATGTCGCGCCGCTTCAGCCTGAAGCCTAAGGTGGAACTGGAGCAGATGTGGCTCAAGGAAAAGGGCTATGACGAAACTGCCGACAGCGATGCGATGGCGCTCACTGTCGCAGGACGTACCAGCAGGATGCTGACCGCCACGCCGAGCGTGACCGCATCCTACTCGCTGGGCACCATTTCGCCCGACTGGCGCCCGTTGACCTTCCAGATTGAGGCCGGTCGCCGCGAAGTGCTGAGTGGTCAGCTCGGCAGCACTACCGCCTACTTCAACGGCGGCGACAGCTACGATGCGGGCGAAGCCTTCACTATCGCGGGCGACAGCCTGAAGGGCGCATGGATCGGCGAGGCGAGCGTGCTCGCGGGCGGCTACGACTTCACCTGGAAGATCACCGCCCGTGCCGAGCAGGCGAGCACCGGCACCGACCTTTCAGCGCGCGCCTCGCTCAGCATGGCGTTCTGAGGTCCGGCAATAATGGATGACACCGCCGGAACCGTTTGACCTCTCCCGGCCTCCCCCATATCGCTGTCGCCGGATCGGGCGCGGGCCACTCCCGCTCGCCCCGACAGGCGACAGCGCAGGGGATATCATGACGATCAAGCATCCCGTACTCGTGACCGGCGGCGCCGGTTACATCGGCAGTCATGCGGTTCTGGCACTCAGGGATGCGGGCTGGCCCGTCTCGGTGATCGACAACCTCGTCACCGGTTTTCGCTTTGCGATTCCGGAGGGCGTGACCTTCTACCAGGGCGACATCGAGGACGGCGAACTGCTCGCCCGGATATTTGCCGAACAGGGCATGGGCAACGGCAAGGGCGCGATCATGCATTTCGCCGGCTCGGTCGTGGTGCCTGAATCGGTGACCGACCCGCTCAAGTACTACCACAACAACACCGCCAAGAGCCGCGCGCTGATCGACGCGGCAATCAAGGCGGGCGTGCCGCACTTCATCTTCAGTTCGACCGCAGCGACTTACGGCATTCCCGAAGTCTCGCCGGTGACCGAGGACAGCCCCAAGTCGCCGATCAATCCCTACGGCATGTCGAAGCTGATGACCGAGACGATGCTGGCGGACGTCGGCCGGGCGCATGCGTTCAACTACTGCGCGCTGCGCTATTTCAACGTGGCGGGGGCAGACCCGCAGGGCCGTACCGGCCAGTCGACCGCAGGGGCGACCCATCTCATCAAGGTCGCCGTCGAAGCTGCCCTGGGCAAGCGCACCCACGTCGGCGTGTTCGGCACCGATTTCGATACGCCTGACGGCACCGGCGTGCGCGACTACATCCACGTTTCCGATCTTGCGAACGCCCACGTCCTCGCGCTTGAAGCACTGATCGCGGAGCCTGCCCGGTCGCTGACGATGAACTGCGGTTACGGCCGTGGCTTCTCGGTGCTGGAAGTGCTCGACGCGGTGGATCGCGTGACCAACCTGCAGATCGACCGCCGCCTCGAAGGCCGCCGCGCGGGCGATCCCGATGCGCTCATCTCCGACAACAGCCGCATCAAGGCGACGATCCCCTGGGTGCCCCGCTACGACGACCTGCCGACCATCGTCGAGCACGCGCTGGCGTGGGAGCGCAAGCTGGGCACGCTGCGGGCCGAAGTAGAAGGCTGAGCTTCCCGACCGGAGCGGACAAATGAAAAGGGCCGGTCGGATTGTCCGACCGGCCCTTTCTGCATACCCTGTCGTTCCGACCGTCAGCCTTCGACGCTGACGGGGATCTCAAGGCCGTGTTCCTTGAGCAGTGCGAAGCGGCGGGCGGACTTGTGGTCCTCCGCGACCATCTCGGCGCACATTTCCTGCACGGTGATGTGCGGCACCCAGCCGAGAAGTTCCTTGGCCTTGCTCGGGTCACCGAGCAGCGTATCGACTTCGGCCGGGCGGAAGTAGCGCGGGTCGATGCGCATCACGACATCGCCGACTTCCAGCGCCGGAGCCATATCTCCCTCGATCGCGGCGACGGTAGCGATCTCTTCAACGCCCTCACCCGAAAACTCGAGCGTCACGCCCAGTTCCTTGGCCGACCAGGCGATGAACTGGCGCACCGAATACTGCACGCCGGTGGCGATCACGAAGTCGCGCGCCTCTTCCTGCTGCAGCATCATCCACTGCATGCGCACGTAGTCCTTGGCGTGGCCCCAGTCGCGCAGCGAATCGATGTTGCCCATGTAGAGGCAGGGTTCGAGACCGAGCGCGATATTGGCGAGGCCGCGCGTGATCTTGCGCGTCACGAAGGTCTCGCCGCGACGCGGGGACTCATGGTTGAAGAGCACGCCGTTGCAGGCATACATGCCGTAGGCTTCACGGTAGTTCACCGTGATCCAGTAGGCGTAGAGCTTGGCTACGGCATAAGGCGAGCGCGGATAGAACGGCGTCGTCTCGCGCTGCGGGATCTCCTGCACCAGACCGTAGAGTTCCGAGGTGGAGGCCTGGTAGAAACGGGTCTTCTTCTCGAGCCCCAGGAAGCGGACGGCTTCGAGGATGCGCAGGGTGCCGAGCGCATCGACGTCGGCGGTATACTCGGGCGCCTCGAAGCTGACGGCGACGTGGCTCTGCGCGCCGAGATTGTAAATCTCGTCCGGCTCGATGTCGCGGATCAGGCGCGTGAGGTTGGAAGTGTCGCTGAGGTCACCGTAATGCAGCTTGAACTTCGAGCCGTGCTTGTGAGGGTCTTCGTAGATGTGATCGACGCGGGCGGTATTGAACAACGAGGCGCGGCGCTTGATGCCATGGACCTCGTAACCCTTTTCCAGCAGGAATTCAGCGAGATAGGAACCGTCCTGACCGGTAACGCCGGTGATCAGCGCGACCTTGGAACTGCCGCTGCCGGAATTGCTCATCTTTTCGACATCCCGTTCAAAAATAGAGTACTACGCATAGGCCTCTATTGAATTTGCTGCAATGCAAAAACTCTCCGCCATGCCTGTCTTGGGCATGTTGCGCGATGCGCCGGTGCTTGCGGATGGTGAACAGCGTCTTCGGATTAAGCCGGAAGGACTTGCATCGCGTGGCGCAAGTCAATGTAATGATTTCGTTTGCAGAAACGTCGGTTGTTTTGCGCAGACGCGCCGAGTTCTCGCGCGAACCGGCTCAGGCCTGTGCTGTGCGCACCCGGAGTCGGTTCATGCTGCGAGGGGATCCCGCAGCATGAACCGGCAAGGGGATCTAAGTCTTAGTTGGTTCCCAGAACGACGAAGGCGTTGAAGATCGGGGCGGCGCGCAGGATATCCTGCCAGACTGCCCGAGCCGCCGAGCGGCCAATGGTGATGACGTCGCCATCCATGACCTCGGGATCAGGCGCAATGCCCGAGCGCACGTCCTTCAGATTGAAACGCGCGGCCATGCGCTTGCCGTCGATCGTGCGGAAGATCAGCACCTCATCCAGCCTTGCCGTATCCGTCGGGCTCTGCGCACGGGCAATGGCGGACAGCAGCGTGAACTTGTTGCCGATCTCGTAGACGCCTGGCGTCTTGACTTCGCCTTCGACAGAAACGACGCGCTTGGCAGGCTCGACGACGGCCACCGTCACCTGCGGATTGACGAGATAGCGCCCGCCCAGAGCGGAAGCGATCGCGCTCGACAATTGGGGCGCGGTGAGGCCGCCAGCCTTGATCTGCCCGGCAAGCGGAAGCTGGATGAATCCGGCTTCGTCGACGCGGAGTTGAGGGTTGCTGAGGCCTTCCTCACCAAAGACATTGACCGCGATCACGTCTCCGGGAGTGACCAGGTAGTTTTCGACCGAGGGGGCCTTGGCGGGGATCACATCATAAGCGGCCGCGCCGACCGGAAGGTTGGGGTTCGGCGTGGTCGAGGAGCACCCGGCCATGGCCGTTGCGGCCGCAACCAGAACCGAAAGGCCGCAAAGCCTGGGGTATTGAAGCACTATCGGACGTCTCCCTGACGTGGCGCCATGCCTGCAACCATCGGGCGTTCCTGCCGATGGAAGCTACGGCAGGCCCGTTCGGAACCTGGATACCTTCGCATGTGGATGCCACCAACGCCATGCGCAGATCAAGCCTCAACGAATGCGGTCGCGAACCACCTGACGAGGCATGCATTTACGCATGATGTTGCGCGGCGATCCGCTTTGTGCAGTGCGGTAGCGGCGTCCTCCGACTTTGTGAAGAGCTCAGCTGCTGCATGATCTCTTGTCGCGACGGGAGGCTAAAGGCGCGGCGGGCAAGGGCCGTCCACGGCCTTGGCGCGGATGAGCGCCACGCGGGCGTCGGGAGAGCGATGGCTCGGGTCGCGAAAGAAGCGCAGCCAGTCCTGCTTCTTGTAGCGCGGCCAGAATTTGAGCCCGCGCTCGACATCATATCCGGCGCAGCGGGCCAGAGACGCACCGAGGACATCCGCACGGTCTTCCTTGGCTCGCTGGCCAAGACCACTTTTCACGGTGGCGTCATGATAGACGATGTGCGCGAGTTCGTGCCCGGCGACGAGCGCCAATTCATCGTCGCTGCCGGTAAAAGCGACCAGCTTGATGCCAAGGCCGACATTGCGGGCATCGCTGAATGCCTCGATACCCTTGCCGGTCTTCACGACGAAGCGCGCCGCGCAGCCCTCCACCGGCAACAGTTCGGCCGATACCGAGCGCCCTGAGCGCCGTAGAGCGAGATGAAGGGGCTTGCCCGGTGTGGCAGAGGCGAGCATCTCCTCGATCTCGTCGGCAATGAGTTGCGGTGCAGCAGATCGCGCAAGAATAGCCGCAGTATCGCGCCCTTCGATGGCGAGAATATCGTCTCCCGGCAGAACGCCTGCTTTTGCTGCAGCACTGTCGGGCGCAACAGCGGCGACCTGGGGCAGATCGGTCAGCCCGAGCGCGGTTCTGACCGCTGCCTGGTCGGTATCGCCGTAAGCGGCGATGTGATCGATCAGCAGGCCGGTTTGTCCCGATTTTTCGGTACATAGCGGGGCTGCCGTGGTCGACAGCCGGTATCCGACATCGGTCATGCGGACCAATTGCGCGCGCAGAGCAACAGGCCAGGCCGGAACGCTCTGCGCCTCGGCTACGCCATGTATAAGCATTGAACCGAGGGCAAACATGCAGGCGATAATCCTGCGGCGATGCCACCTCTGATTCGGCGAAGTGCTTGTCAGGAAAAGCGAATCAGTCACCAGCATCGAAATGTCGCTCGCATTGCACGGTCGATCGGGCGATTGAAAATGGGATGAAGGCGGAGAGGCCCGGAAAACCTTGCTTCCATGTGTGTATAAGGGAACATCCGTAATTCAGATTGCCTTCCATTGTGCGCTGCGATATACAGAGGCGACGTCACAGTCCATCCGCGTCTTTTCAGGAGGCAACATGAAGTTTAGCAATCTGCTTACGGCCGTCGCCGCTGCCGGCCTGGTCGTTGCTCCCGTGGCTGCCCAGGCTGGCACCGCGGCTGCCGGTTCGGTCGTTTCGGCTAACAAGCTGACCGACTTCGGCTCGCGCAGCTCGACCACCGTCCGTTCGGAAGAGAATCTGTCGGGCGGTCTGCTCGTCGTTCTTCTCCTCGCGATCGGCGCTGGTGGCTACGGCCTCTACAAGGCTATCGACAAGAACGACAAGTCGCGCGGCGCTAACTGAGCCGACGACTTGATGTGAATTACGGCGCCCGGACGCAGCTCGGCTGCTTCCGGGCGTTGTTTTGTCCGGGCGACCTTGCCTGGATCGCGTCCCGCTTTATTGTGGGCGCTGCGGACCGAATTTTCGGGTGTCCGCGCCGTGCGGGAGGATGAAGTTGGCCTCTGGTAAAGAGCTTTCCAGTGCTCCGAAATCCAGGCGGTCGACTGTCTTCATATTTCCGCCGTTTCAACAACTTTGCGCCTTGCTCATAGTGGCTCTGCTCGCCGGTGGCGGCGGCGTCGGCGCAGGCATGGCCAACCTGATCGTGCAGCTTGCGGCGATCGCCCTGCTTGCATTCAACGGGCCTGCGATACTCAACGTGCTGCGCGGCACGGGTCCAGGACTGGTGTTGCTGGTCGGACTGACGATGGCCGTGCCGGTGCTGCAACTCGTGCCGCTACCCCCTCTATTGTGGCAAGGGCTCCCGGGCAGAGCGCTCGAAGTCGAAGCCCTGACGCTGATCGGGGAGGCGCAGACGTGGCGGCCTTTGAGCGTCGCTCCTGCACGTACTTTCGTCGGCCTCGCCGGTTTGATCGCCCCCTTTACGGTGCTGCTGCTAGCGCTGCGGCTTCCCGAGCGTCGAGGCGCCATTCTGGATGTCGTCATTGCAGGCGGGGTTGCCGTCATTCTTCTCGGCGGCGTGCAGATGGCTTCTGGCGGCACGACGGGCATGATCTATGCCGAAACGCACGGCTCGAGCGAACTGTTCGGCACCTTTGCAAACCGTAACTCCAGCGGACTCTTCCTTGTTCTCGCGCTTGCAGCCGTGGTCTCGCGCATGCAGGTGGGAAGAGGAGCGCTTCGCGATCCCACTTCGGTGATCCGTTACGCGCTCGTTTTCGTATTTTGCGTCGCCGTTGTGCTGACGCGTTCACGCTCTGCCATGGCGCTTGCTCTGCTGCCCATGCTGCACCTTGCCTGGCGGTTGCTGCCCCTTGTGCGGCAGCGTGGTCGCGGCGTTGCTTTGGGTATCGCGGTGCTGGCGGTCGTGGCGGCGATAGGGGCGGGCCTGGTCGCACAGAACAATGACCGCGCTCGTCAGGCGCTCGCGCGTTTCGATGATATCCAGGCGGTTCGCCTCTGGATCTGGGACGATGCGCTTGTCGCCACGAAGCGCTATTGGCCGGTGGGGGCTGGCGTCGGTGCATTCGACGAGGTGTTCCAGATCGACGAATCCATCGAGTACCTCGAACCGACACGCGCCGGTCGCGCGCATAACGAACTGCTGGAGCAGGCTCTGGAATCCGGTCTCGCCGGAGTTCTGCTCGCCGCTGCATGGACGGGATGGGTTGCGGTTGCGGCATGGCGCAGCATGACGCGCAGGGCCGAGCCGGCGACGACCGGTGCTGTCGTCATGATCTGCTGTATCGCTTTCCAGTCGGTTCTGGACTATCCATTGCGAAATCAGGCGCTAATGTGCGCCGCAGCATTGCTGGTCGCGATGCTTGCCGCACAAGGCCGTGATGGTCGAGCGAAGGCGACCGGAAAGGGAAGTGTCGAGGCGGAGTAGCGGGGCTTTTAGCAATAGGGGAGGGGCGCGGCGGGCCGTTCAGCGGCCCCCTGCCGAAGGTCTGACGGAAACCCGGACCAGGCGGTACTCCCTGCCGCACGACATCGTAACGAGGTTTCCGGTGATTGATATATGAGGGTGGAGCAGCAGTTGCAGGCACGATCCATGGAGCATGAGGCGAGCCTCATCTACGATCTGGAGGAAGAGGGTTCTTCCTCGCCCTTCGGTTTTGATCTGCGCGCGATCCTTGCTGCAGTTCGGCGCAACCTCAAGTGGGTAGTGGTGATCGTGGGCCTTGCGCTCGCGGCCGGCGTGGCGCTGACGCTGATGATCACGCCCAGATACGTCGCTTTCTCGCGTGTCCTGGTTAACCAGAAGGCAGACGAGATCATTCAGGGCAGCAATCTTCGCGAGACCTCTGAAAGCTTCGACGCAGATCGGTTCCTTCAGACCCAGGTCGACATCATCAAGGGGCGCTCGATGGCGCAGCGAGTGATCGCGAGCGGCAAGCTGATCGACGATCCTCGGTTCTATGCAGCGATGGGCGCGGAGCGGGCGCAAGGCACCGCGCCGGCCCGGCTGAAGGATGCGGTCGATCTGCTTTCCGAAGCACTCGAAGTGAACCTGCCTGCCAACAGCAGCATCGTCAGCATTAGCGTCACCAGCCGCGATCCCGCATATTCGGCCAAGCTGGCCGACCTTTATGCCCAGAACTTCATCCAGTCGAACCTGAACCAGAAGTTCGAGAGTTCGGCCTACGCGCGGCAGTTCCTGACCTCCCAGTTGGAGGAGGCGCGCACGCGACTGGAAAACTCCGAACGCGATCTCAATCGCTATTCGCGCGCCGCCGGCCTGATCCGCGTCGCGGGGCAGGGTGAAGCGGCCGCGCAGGAATCGACGCTGTCGGTTACCAACGATGCGCTTGTACAGACGAATGCTGCAGCTGGCGCTGCGACCGCTGAGCGTATCGCCGCGGAAGACGCTTGGCGCACGATATCAGGCGAGCCTCTGCTGAACATTCCGCAGGTTCAGGAAAACGCCGTCGTCCAGGATTTGCTCAAGCAGAAGGCGGGGCTTGAGGCTGCGCTTGCCAATGAGCGCACGCGGCACCTCGACGACTATCCGACGATCAAGACTTTCCGTGCGCAGATTGCGGAGATCGATCGGCGCATCAATACCGTTGCGACCTCGATCAAGCGTTCGATCTACCTGAACTTCGAAGCTATCAAGGCCAAGGAAGGCTCGCTGAAGTCGCAGGTTGTGGATCTGCAGCAGTCCGCGCTCACGGAGCAGGACAATGGCGTCCACTACAATATTCTGAAGCGCGTGGCCGACACCAACCGCGCACTCTACGACGCGCTGCTTGAGCGATACAACCAGCTGAACGCGACGGCGGGGGCCAATTCGAACAACATCTCGTTGATCGACAGCGCCGAAGTGCCGGAGACTCCCGCTTCGCCGAAAATGGGCATCAACCTGTTCGTGGCCTTTGTTTTGGGCTGCCTGGGTGCGGCATTCTTCGTTTACCTCAAGGAAACCTTCGACGACACGATCCGTGTCCCGTCGGATGTCGAGCGCAAGCTGAATCTGCCGCTACTGGCGGTCATTCCGATCCAGGAGGAAGGCGCTGCGGCAGACAACCTGAACGACGCGAAGTCTCCGATCAGCGAGGCTTACCATTCGCTCGTCGTCAACCTCCGCTACTCGACGACCCATGGTTTCCCCAAGGTGCTGGTCGTCACCAGTTCGGGCCAGTCCGAGGGTAAAACAACCAGCGCGCATGCCATCGCGGCCGACATGGCTCGACTGGGACGGCGGATTCTTCTCGTCGATGCCGACTTGCGCCGTCCGACGCTGCACCGCACCATTGGCAGGCAGATTCCGGGTCTCACCGAAGCGCTTGTCAGCGACGTCCCCGTCGATAGTTTGATCGTGCCCTCGCAGGTCGAGAACCTGAGCTACCTGAGCGCGCTTCCCATGCCGCCCGAACCGGCGTTGCTGCTCAGTGGCGATCGCATGGCGCAACTGGTTTCCGATCTCGCGGAAGCCTACGATTCGGTGGTTATCGACTGCCCGCCGATGCTGGGTCTGTCCGATACTGCGGCGATCGCGAAGCTCTCTGATGGCGTGTTGTTCATGGTCGATGCCAGTGGCTTCCACCGCGGTGCGGTCAAGACTGCGCTGCGTCGTCTGAGGCTGATCCAGTCGCCGATCCTGGGTATCGTGCTCAACAAGTTCGACCCGAAGAGCGGCGGCAGCGAGCAGGAATACTACGGCTACAACTACTATTCGTATGGTCGGGACAACGAAGAGCCTGCGTAAGCGCTCCGCCTCGGGCCTCGCCATCGGCGCGGCGTGGCTGGCGGGGCTGGGCGCGATGGCCATCGCGACGGTGGGGTATGCGCTCGACCGTCAGGCCCGTCGCGAGCCGGACCTCGCGAAGCTTGTGCCGGCTCCGTTCCGTAATTTTGCCGAGGAAGCGCTGGTTCGACGTGCGGTCGATTCCGGCGACACGGTCGGGACGCTGGCAGCAGCCAAGCTACTGGTGAGCCGTCAGCCTATGCCCGGCGATAATCTTGAAATGCTTGGTCTGGCAGCTTTGAACGATCGCAAGGATGCGCTGGCTCGACAAGCGATAGCTTTGGCGGCTGCGAGGGGGTGGCGAAGTCCTGTGCCGCAACTGGTTGTCGCAGCATCGGCTTTCGATATCCGTTCCTGGGATGTGGCGGGAGATCGTCTGGCAGCACTGTGGAAGACACTTAGCCTTGACGAACGAACATTCACCCTGACGCAGGGTATGTTGGCGGAGCCGAGCGTCAGGGCTCGCTTCGCGTATCGCGTTGCGGGTTATCAGCCAGCGGTACAGCAATTTGTTGAATGGGCCGGGACCGGCCTCCTGCCCGACGTTCTCGCGGACATGATGACCCGCTTGTCGAAGCAGGGCGCGCAGTTCGATTGCAATGATCTCGGGCGGCAGGCGGGTAACCTGGCGACGGCCGGAAAGGCGCAGGCCGCGCAGGCGTTGTGGGACGGTGTCTGCGGTCAAGGTATGGCGGGCGCCCCCGCATCGCTGGCGTTCACGGCGGCCCGGGATGCTGCAATGGGACCCTTCGACTGGCGCTATCCGGAAGAGCCGGGGATCGAAGCGGATGTCTCCCGCGAGGGCAAAGGCGTCTATCGGCTGACTTATACTAATTCCGATCCGCTCATGAAGCCTTTGGCCACCAAGGTGAGCCGCCTTGGGCCGGGCGCGCATGAAGTCATATGGACCACATTCGATGGTGCAGCCTCGGGACCGCTATATCTGCGCGTGCAATGCGTGGATACAAATGGGCAGGGCGGATACACGGTCAACGGAGCCCTGCGCAATCCTGTGCGCTTCGATCTGCCGGCGAAGGGATGCCCGGTCCAGCGTGTGACGCTGCAGGCTGGACAGGGAACCGGCGGTCCAGGAGCTTTGATGGTGAAGTGAACTGAAAGACTTTGGCGGCCTTCCAATCAAGCTTGGGCGCCGGGTGAATAACCGCGCAGTTGGCGTTGACGGATGAGCGTTGCGGGGTTGCCCCGATAGATGCCGTCCGCCTCGGCGTCAGTAAATAATGCTGCACGAGCTGCCAGCACCGCGCGGTCATTGACCGTCACCCCCGGTCCGACAAAAGCATCTGCGGCAATCCAGCACCTGCTGCCAATCCTGACTGGACGCAGCAAAAGCTGGAAGGCCGGATCGCGGACATCGTGGGAGCTGGCGCAGATGTAGGCGCCTTGGGAAACGACCGTATAATCTCCGATCTCGATATGCCCCTGGTTGTAGATCTTTGCACCAGGCCCGATCAGGCAGTGGGCGCCCAGGCGTAAGTTTGCCGGAAGCCAGATCGATACGCTCGCATGGACTCGAGAGGTAGGATGGATCTCGGCGCCGAATGCGCGGAGGATCAGACGCCGCCACGCATGAAAGGGCGGCGGTGTCCAGCGTGCCAGCAGGAACCATGAGAAGCCCCACACAACCCGGGCCAGCCGGTTTGTGAGCGAGAAGCTAGGACCACCCTGGAGGGGGGAGGTTTTATCGGCTTCCAGCAGGCTCATGCAGCTTTCATTCCCGCTCGATTGCGATCGACCATGCCACGATAGGCCTGTGCCCAGCGTTCAGCGACGACCGTATCGGAGAATTGCCCTCCGGCGAGGTCAAGTGCGGCATTCGCCATGGCGAGCCAGCGGTCGTGCGGCAGGGAGAGCGCGGCATCGAGCGTTGCTCCTATGCTGTCGGCATCGAAGCCGCAATCGAGTGCTGCACCGGCGGAGAAGCCTTCCGGCAGATTGCATTCGGTCGTCATGAGCACAGGCGTACCCGCGGCCCAGGCTTCCAGAACAACCATTGGAAGGCCCTCACTGTGAGACGGGAGCGCAAAGAAACTCGCTTCGGCATAGGCGCGCTGTTTCGCTTCGCCATAAAGGGGGCCGACGAATTCGATCGTGCCCGGGGCCGCATCGAGGCGGGTCCGCAATTGGGCTACATGAGCATCCTCGCCCCAGCCGGCGATCGTCAGACGCGCGCCTTTCGCCGCCATGGCATCCGCTCTTGCGCTCCAGGCGTCGATCAGTGCGTCGATGTTCTTCTTCGGATGGATGCGGCCGAGATAGAGAAAGCTGCCGTCACGCGGCGCCGTCGGCAAGGGCGATGGGGCAGGGCCGGCATTCGGGATGACCAGACTGTCCGTTCTTGCAGTCTCGCGGTGGATGTCATCGGCTTCGCGGGGGGTCAGCGCATGCAGTGCAGTTGCCGCACGCCAGCTTGCCTGTTCGTAGCCGATGCGGGCCAGCGCCTTCTTGGTTCGCCCGCGCGCGGTGATCCACGGATCCAGCATGCCGTGCGGGCTGATGAGGTAGGGCTTTCCCGTCCGACGTGCCCATAAGGCACCGGCGCGCGAAGGGTACATCCATATCCCGTGCAGGTGGAGAATATCCAGATGCGCCTTCTCCAGCGCCTCCACCATACCTGGGGCGAAGCCGATCTGGCGGGGCCCCGCTATGCGTGAAAGATGCACGGCGCTGGGAGAGAACCGGGCAGCGTCCTCAATTGCGTGCGCATCGTCGAGGGCGAAGATGACGGGCTCGCCGCCAAGCCTTCGGATCATGTCAGCCTGCTTCAGGACTGCCTCCGAAACGCCTCCCCCCAAACGGGACGCCGATGCCGTGAGTTGGCCGATCTTCAATCCGGCCAATGGCAGGGCGCCGTTCATATCCCCGTCGGCTTCAATCACGTCAGTCTCCGGCTTCGGCGTTCGGGAAATGAGATGCATCAGTGGGCGGACGGACGGCTCTGCACGCTCAGCCCTGAGGTGCCGTTGACCTGGCGACGGCGGCGTAGCTCAGCCATCTTATCGGCAAGATATTGCTTGTACGCCTTTGGCCCCAGCAAACCCAGCAGTCTGACGCGACGGTGAGCTTTCTTACTCGCGAGATAGACCAGCGTAAGGGGCATGAGGTTGAACAACTGGGATCGGAAAAGCGTCAGCAGCGAGCCGTCTCGAATATACAGGATCGTTCCCGCGAGGAAGCCGAAGTAGCCGATTACGATGAGCGGCGCATAGCGATAGCGCAGGAACAGATTGTAAATTTTGGCCAGCGAGAATCCGATGAAGAGTGAGTACAGAACGACCCCAAGCCAACCGAGCTGAGCCCAGCCGGTGCCCCCGACCGAGATGGAGATTCCAATCGGGCGGCCGTAATTCCACAGATCCCACATCTTGACCGGTGGTCCGACCGGTTTTCCAGACCAGAGAGCGCGGGGGATTGGCTCGGTCAGGATTTGCAGGTTGTCGAGAAAATAGCCGTAGGTGTGCGTGAGCCTTGGCACGGTCCGCACGATGAACTCGGTATATTCCAGATTGGCGTAATCCATGCCGTCCAGAAGCGGGCGCTTTTCCGCCACGCCGTACCGGGCCATCTCCACCTGATCTGTTATAAAGTACCCGCGGATCGAGCGACCACGGTCCTGCCCGACTATCGCGAAAAGTACCAGAATGACGGCAAAGAGCGTCATAATCTTGGGGGTCGGCCACTTCCGACGGTTTTCGTAAAGGTAGAGCAGACCGATAGCTGCCGTTCCGATAACGAACGTGCCTCGTCCACCCGTGCCGGCTTTGAGCAGCACGAAAGCGAAAAATGGCAGCAGCGAGGGCAAACGAAACCGGAATACCCACGCGAGCAACAGAGACAGCGGAATGAGCATGTTCGGTGCCTCGGAGAGATACCCGACACCGCTGGTATTGATGCGATAGCCGCCTGCGGTGGTGACCATCGTATCGGTATCGTAGGCTCTGTCGCCCCAGGACTTCAGCATTGCATAAAGTGCGATCGGCGACAGCAGCGTGAAGATGGCAAGCACAGGGAAGCGCAGTCGCTGCCTGATATCGGACGGAATTTCGATGTTGGCAGCGGGCTTGGGTGCCCAATACATCAGACAGGCCATCACGATGCAATATGCCAGTCCGGCCACACTGATGGTCGTGATCTTCACCTCTAGCGTGGGAACGAACCTGTAGACCTGATAGACCTTGTTGTAGTTACCCTGCCACGCAAGAATAGGGCGCACGACAAATACGAAGCCATGGACGGCAGCATAGAATGTTGCCGGATGGAACGCGCTGGCGCATGGCGACCGCAAGTAATATGCCAGAACCGCCAGATAGACCAGCAGGTTGGCGAATAGCACCCACTCATACATGATGCGGTCTCCCGCAACGCCGCTGGCGAAAACGGGAAGCTGAAGTGAACGGCAATCTGTTCACGCAGTTGCCACGTGCTTCTGCATTTTCATTTTATCTTTCGCAAATTTCCGGATCAAATCGGTTTTGGCTTCGGTTGCCCGAGAGAAAAACCACGCCACTGCGATCGCAGCCAATGTCAGCGCTCCAGTTCCTGCTATCGATACCAGCGAAGGTTCCTGCCTGAGCCCTCCGTATAGCCACCCGACCAATGCCATCGCCAGAGGAAAATGTAGCGCGTAGAGCGAAAAGCTGCCCATGCTGCCGAAGCTTGCTATCGGTTTGAACATCGTAGGGCAGGTTGGATCGCACCTGCACAGCATAAGCAGAAAGATGCCGAAACTAAGGGCAAGAATGGGGTCAAGCCATTCGGACTGCACAATCCGGGCGATTACGAGCAACGCCAGGAGCGCTATGGAAGCGACTGCGAGGCCCGCCGCCTCCATTTTCATGCGTGGTACCTTCTGCAGGCGTACGATGGCGAAATGTAGGGCGGATCCAACCAGCCAACTCAGGAAGCCGTATGCAAGGGGTGGAGAAATGAACCCCAGAACGACGAAAGCCAACGCTGGCGTGATGCGCTTGCGCAGCACGAGCATCGCAGCCGCCGGAAACCAGATATAGTACCAGAACTCATAGGAAAGGCTCCAGAGAGGGCCGTTGGAGCCAAGGGCCGGGACCAGGATGGCGGCGGCGAAAAAGGGTGCTGCAATGAGTTCGCGCCAGCCCAGCGTTTCCGCTATCGGCCCTGGGATGCTGTGTGCCCCGGTGTCTCCCATATAGTTTGGTAAATGCCACACGTTGACGCCCAGCCAGTCCAGCGTTCCCCCGATCACAATTACCGGGAGCAGGACTATCCACAGGCGGGATAGTCTGTCGATTAGATATGACTGCCAGAAATTTTGATTGTCGATCTTGTTCATAACGGATCGTGTTATCCAGTACCCGCTAAGAACAAAAAATACGACAACGCCGATGTGTCCAAATCCTGTAAAAAAATAGAATGCTTTGGTAATTAATTTATCAGATGGGTCTGCGTCTCTAAGGACAATGTCCCTGATGTGGCTGATCGCAACTAGAGACGCTGCCAGTGCCCGGAAGACATCCATCCATAGATAAGCGTTGCGGGGGTTATTCATTCGCTCTATCATTTGAATAATCTCCCCGGCAGGCCTTGGGCGAATGCCCGCAGGTCTGCGCTGTAAGGTCTATGCGCGAGCCGCCAACGCGACACTTTGCGCCAGATTGTCGGCAATTGTTTCCAGCGAAAAGCGCTCGGCATAGATGCGGGCGGAAGCCTGGCGCATAGCCAATACGAGATTCCGATCTTCCACGAGCCGACGGATGTGGTCGGCCAGGCTCACAGTTTCGGTCGGATCGATGGCGAAGCCGTTCACCCCATCCTCAACGGTTTCCTCGGTGGCTCCATCGTGGATCGAGGACAGCAGCGCAAGCCCATAGCCCAGCCCCTCGAAACCGGCGAGCGATCGGTAATCCGCCAGCGAGGGACTCGCGAGCACGTCGGCTTCGGCATAGAACGCGCCAAGGTCCGCGTAAGTGCGCTTGCCGACGAACCGTAGACGCTCTCCCAGACCGAGGGTCGATGCGGCGAACGCCTCCAGTTCGGCGCGCTCGGGCCCATCGCCGACCACCGTCAGGGCAAGATCGGCGCGAATGGACGGATCGAGCAATTGGATCGCCTCAAGGAGTTGCCTGAGGCCTTTGCGCGGATTGATGCTGTTGGCGTACAAAATGCGCAGCGGGCCGGAATGCGCTTCGATCGACCCCGATGCGCCCGGAGGGCGTGATGTAAGGTAGGGCGCTACACGGACGCGTTCGGGAGGGGCGCCCAGATCCTCGACCAGATAGCGCTGCCCATGCACGTTGTTTGTCTGGATGACGTGCGCGCGCCGAACGGCCCACTGCTTGATGCTGCGCACAATTTTGTTGCGGCTGCCGCCACGGCGGGAAGGGTCCGATTCCACCAGCAGGACCAGCTTGCGGCGCATGACAGCGGTCATCGCTGTGGCAATGAGTGCGGCAGGCGTGAATTCGATAGCTATCACGACATCCGCCTTCTCCCCGGCAAGCCGGGCCGCGAACCGTGGACTGGGGAATGCGATCTCAGTCTCGTAAATCTGGCCATCGGGTGCGGTGCGCTTGATGGCCTTGCGCCACACATGCAGTATCGGTTTCAGCGCGATTTCGTATGCGTTTTTGAATGACGTTCGGTCATCGACCACCACGGAGGTATGCGGCACCATATTCCGGAAGCTCCGGAATATTTCGCCGAAATACATGAGATCGCCGCCATAGCCGAACCCATGGGACACCCACAGTACCCGCAACTGCGAAAGTGCCGGGTGTGCTGCATGTGTCATCGGCAATATCGAGCGGAGCAGCGGGCGGTTTCCATGGAGAAACACCTACCCGATTGACATTCTGCGTTGCAACGCAAAAAAGGCGCTCATCTTTTGAGCGTGCCGTTATGCAAAGGATTCCAGCTTGAAAATTGCTGTTTTTCATCCGGGTACGCAGCATAGTTGGCAAACTGCCACCGCAGTGCAGCAATTGGGCTTGCTGGAATTCTACGCGACCAGCATCTTTTACAAACCTGACGAGTGGCCGTATCGGATCGAGCGTTATCTTCCGACGAAGTTGCGAGGCAAGCTCCGTAGCGAGTTCCGGCGTTTCGAACATCCCGCATTGGACCCCGCTCTCGTCAAGACCATCGGCATGTACGAATGGATCGAAAGGATTGCCGCCCGTGCAGGTTTTCAGGAGCTTTCGGTCAAACTGGACCTGATGGGCAACAAGCGCTTCTCGCAGTTTCTCGAACGCGAGATAAGGTCCGAACGGCCTTTTGCTCTTTGGGGGTATAATTCCAGCTCTCTCGAAAGTTTCGCGCTTGCAGCGGAGCATGGACGAACGCGCATCCTGGACCGGACAAACGGCGACTTTCGAGTATATAACCGCATGATGGCCGAGATCATGGACCGTTATGGTGCATATTTTCCCGTTGGTCGTGAGCGCATTGCCGATTGGGTAATCGAGCGCGACGACGAAGAGTATGCCCAATCCGACGTCATTGTGGTGGGAAGTGAATTCGCGCGCCAGACCCTGATCGATGGAACCCGCGATACGGCAGTGGCGGAGCGTACCCGTGTCCTGGAATACTGCTTCGACGAGAACCTGTTTCGCGGCATCCCGAAGCCTGCTCCGGTCGATCGCAACCGCCCCGTACGCTTTCTGTTTCTCGGCCAGCTCATACCTCGCAAGGGAATCCAGCATGCTCTGGAAGCGATTTCGCGGATCCCGGCGTCCCAGGCGACGCTGACGCTAGTCGGAATGATGGGCATACCGCGCGAGGCATTCGCGCCTTTTGCCGACCGCGTGGAGTTCATACCTACGGTTGCGCGAGCGGACGTGCCTGCCATCATGGCCAGCCACGATGTATTTCTGCTGCCCACCTATTTCGAAGGCGCCGGCATCGTCCTGTACGAGGCGCTTGCGGCGGGTCTCGCGTTGATTCAGTCGCGTAATGCTGCGCTTGCCGCGACGCCCGATACAGGGATAGTCCTCGACGCCATCGATACCGACCATCTCCATGCGGCAATGGTCGAGCTCGTCGAGAATCGCGACAAGCTCGACCATTTTCGCGCACATGCTCAGGCGGAAGCGCAGAACTACACGTTCACACGCTATCGCGACAATATAGCCAGCCTGATAACGGAGATCGGCGTCAACTGAAGCGCCGGCGTCAAAGGGAATCGATCCACCATCGTCCCGTAAAGACCGTCGCAGCGGGATCCAGGACGCCTGCCCCGTCAATGTTGCGCACCCAGAAACGGATGGCGTCAGCTTCCGCGCGTACAGCGCTGATCACGAAACCGGACATGCCGGTCGAGGGGACTGTCACCGCGACGCGGTGGTGCGGTCGGCATCCGCTGGCCGCGATGGTGTAGGGACCGCTTTCCGCGCCCGCGGCGGTCGATGAGACGTCTATGCTCGCGGTGGCGTTTCGCGGGCGCGTGACGTTGATCAGTTCCCAAGACGCCTTGGCTCGGTTGTGGCGGAAGCGGGCGGTATCCTTGAGGCCGACAAGGCACCGCGCTACGCCGTTTTCGCGTACTTCGATCAGGTTCGAGGGCTTCGTCGCGTCCCTGTGTTCCACGACGATCTCCGCGTTGGCGGGATACATTGCGGTCGCAGGCAGATTGACGGTGTAGTTCGTGGCGCCGCCGGAAAAGGTGGTGGCACGTACCCATCCGCATCCCATGTCTGGCGATGCGGTGCTGCTGGGATCGAATGCAGTGCCGAACCCGCCATTGAATGACTGGATACCCTCATCCACGATGGCCACGTAATTATCGGTCACGCTGGTCGTGGTGCCCATATTCGCCGCGTGGCCACGAACGTAGAGATAGTTGCTCTTGCCGATCGAGTTCGACTGGTTGACTATTGCGGTGCACCAGTAGCCCGCAGCCTCGGCCTCCTTGGTACGCATGACGTTCAGGCGGATGTTGTTGTTGCTGATCTTCTGCGCTGCTCCGGGATAGCCGGCGAAGCGTATCGCCTGCGACAGGTTGCCGCCGTGAACCATGAGGGTCACATCGACGTTTATGCCCTTGATTTCCATTGTTGCGGTGTGAGGGACTACGGCAATCGAACTGTCGATCAGGCGCAGATGGCCCTGCACGTAGGAGCCGAGATAGATATCACCGCAGTCCTCGAATGTAGCATCGACGATGCACGATGGCTGTGAGCCGTCGCTGCGCAACGGGCCATCGTAGATGTAGCTGCCGGAAAAGCCGCCGGCATTGCATTTGCGGAAGTAGGCATTGACGACCTTGCCGAGTTCGATCCCGGTCCAGCCTTCGAAGGCGAAGCTGCAGTTTTCTGCATAGAAGCCATCCACCTCGAAAACCGAGGGGCCGTTCGGGTTGAGCGCCTGGCCGTTGCTATCCTTGACCACGCAGTTTCGAACCGAGACCTTGCTTGCCTTGAGTCCGGGCGTACCCCAAACGCCGGCGGTGTAGATCGCCTCCCCGAGAAACCCCAGAATCTCGACGTTTTCGATGTACACATTGCCGACATGGACGTTCTGCTGAAAGTAGAGTGCCTTGTTCGAGATGTCCCAAGCGTTTTCACGCAGGCCTGTGGGATCCCGCGAAAGTGGGTATGCGGGCCAGGCCGTATTCCGCACGCCCTTGGCGTCGGATTGGAATACGAGATCGCGGATCGTGACATGTGTCAACGTCTGCTCGTCAGGCCGTACCAGTCCGCTGGACACGGTGCCTGTCAGCATGACTGCCGCACCGCGCCATATGACGTCGCCACCGTAAGTCGGGACGTTCACAACCTGATAGTCGGTCGCCAGGCTCCCCCCGTTCGGTCCTTTGCAATGAAGCCGGGTCCGGTTGCCGTGCCGGCCGACAAGCGAGATCGCGGCGCCATCGATCACCAGGAAATTGCCCGAGCGATCAGTGCTGGCATATCCGCTCGCCGGATTGCGAGGCGGGCTCCACAATTCGTAGACGGGCTGGGGAAAGTAGACGCCGCGGAGGCCTGCGGCTTTGGCGTAGTCGATCGCGGCCTGGATATAAGGCTGCTGGTTGACGCCGGGCGTATAAGCAGGGCATCCGAGCATTTCTGGTGTTACGAAACCGTCGGGTGTTCCGAGCAGACGGAAATAGCGATTGGCGGCAGCGGGGAAGACCGCTGCGGGGTGTGCGGTCATGAGTGCCGCATCGGCCTTTGAGTCGCAGACGTAGGCGGCCGCGCCTCTGCCCCTGTCCGAATGGCCTGAACTCTCGATCCGGTCGATCTGTTCATGCAAGGCCGACTTGGCAAGGTCGGCAAACGTGCGCGGCGCAAGGGCGCCGGCTTTGAGCGCCAGCGCCCTTGCGCCGAAGTCCAACCCGCTCACTGCGACACCCGATAGGTCAGCGTACCGGAAGCGATGGTGATGGCAAGATAGAACGTCGCGGCTGCCTCGCCCTCCTGCCAGACTGCTTCGTTGGCGTTGGCGGTGAATTGCGCCCACGGTGCGCCGCCGACGGTCAGACCCTGACGAGTGACACCGCCGTCAATGGATCGTTGCAATGCGACTGACCCCGTCCATGTGCCGGAAAGCTGGAGATGGATCGGAGTGTCGGTGATCGGAGCGTAGGGGCCAGCGATGATCGAGGTGCTGCTGGACCCGGACATGGGAGCAGGGGTGGGCGCGTTACGGACAGTGGATACCGGAAGCGGCACATCCGATCCGACGATGCTCAGCGCACCCTGGCCGTCGGCAAAGCCGACAGCGACGGGAGTGACGTACTTCGATTGTGGGATGATTGGTGAATTGGCCAAGCTGTCCTCCTGTCTGTGGAGACAGTCAGATCACCTTTTTGGCACTTTGTAGGAAAATTAATGTGCGTTAACCGGGCTTGCAGCAATGAAAGGGGCGGCGCGAGACCGCCACATTCCACATCAGTCCGCAGTCAGCCCATTCTCCGCAACGATGGCGCGGATACGCTCAAGGTCTTTGGGCGTATCGACCGAAAGCCCGCTGCTGGGCTCCACGACCACCATCTTGAGCGGCACGCCGTTCTCGATGAAACGCAGTTCGTTGACGTCTTCGATCTTCTCGTTCTGCCCCTTCGGGGTGCTTGCGAAGAATTCGAGTGCCTGGCGGTTGTAGATCAGGACCCCGACGTGCTTGTGGTACTCGAAATCGAGGCTGTTCTTGGGGTACGGGATCGGTGCGCGCGACATGAACTGCGCGTGGCCGGTGCTGGAAAACACGACCTTGATGTTGGTCACGTCCATCACCTCGGACGGAGCCGTGATCCGGGTCGCCAGGTTGGCGACGTAGACGCCATCGCCCGGCAGTTCGTCAGGGATGATCTGGTCGAACAGTGCGTGGTCGATCAGGGGTTCGTCGCCATTGACGCACAGGTACAGGTCCGCATCGACTTTTCCCGCGACCTCGTTCAGCCGTTCCGTGCTGGTGCCGTGATCGGGGGAGGTCATGACGTATTCGAGGCCGTGCTCCTCGCACGCTCGCGCAATGCGCTCGTCGTCGGTCGCGACGTAGACTTGCGCGATGCGTTGCGAGCGCCTGACCCGGTGGTAGACCCAGGCGATCATCGGCGCCCCGCCGATGTCGGCAAGCGGCTTGCCCTCGAACCGGCTGGAACCGTAACGGGCGGGAATGATGGCAACGACTTTCACTGCGCTCTCCGGTAGTCGGGTGTCTGGATGTCTCAGCGGCGATACTTGTGGTGTTCGCTGGGACGCACCGACTTTTC
The DNA here is from genome assembly GCF_021227995.1 of Novosphingobium kaempferiae. Classification (NCBI taxonomy): domain Bacteria; kingdom Pseudomonadati; phylum Pseudomonadota; class Alphaproteobacteria; order Sphingomonadales; family Sphingomonadaceae; genus Novosphingobium; species Novosphingobium kaempferiae. The sequence continues at coordinate 1,404,356 of NZ_CP089301.1, read as the reverse complement.
TTCCTCACCGACGATGATCTCGGCCTCGCGGATCTTCTGGACGTAGTCCTTGAAGTCCGACTTGGTGAGGTCCAGCGCAACGGCATCGAAATGCGCCCATTCGGTATTGCCGAGCTTCACATGCTTCTCGACCATGCGGGCACCGGCGGCGACGGCGAGGGCTGAACCGAACCAGCCATGGTCGTGGCTGGAATAGCCCGGCACGATGCGCGGGTTCTCCTTCGCCAGCCGCGCGTAGTGCCGCACGACGCCGACGTTGCAGTCTTCCGCCGGGGTCGGGTAAGCCGAATTGCACTGCAGCAGGTTCAGCTCCGGGCTGTTCGCGAAGGTTTCCAGCACCCAGTTCTCGAACGCCTTGTCGGTCATGCCGGTCGACAGCACGATGGGGCGATCACAGGTCTTCGCCACGGTTTCGAGGTAGTGGGTGTGCTCCGAAATCGTCGAGGGCAGCTTGATGGCGTCGGACCCGGCTTCCAGCAGGAAGCGATAGGACGCCTCGTCCAGCGCCGAGGCGAACCACTTGATGCCCATCTGCTTGCACAGGGTATCGAGGAACGCGAAATCGTCGCGGTCCAGTTCCAGCTGGTGGCGATAGTCACGGAAGGTGGTGCCGAACGGCGACTTGTAGGGCGCCGCAAGCTGTTCGGCGGTATAGAAGCTCTCGACGTCGCGCTTCTGCACCTTCACGAAGTTGGCGCCGGCCGCCTTCGCGGCGCGCACCATGCGCTCCAATCGGCCACGGTCGCCGAAGTGGTTGGTGGTGAGTTCCGCGATCACGGCCACCGACCAGTCGCGGCCATCGCTGTGCTGGTCGGGCAGGAATTCGGTTGCCAGTTCGGCGCTGTCGAGGCGGGAGAACGGGCGCTGTCCGACGTGGACCACGTCCACCTCGGTATCCTTGAGCATGTAGAGCGCATTGAGCAGGAAATTCTCCTGCATCTCGATGCGCAGACGGCGCTGGTCGGCCGAATCCGTCTCGTAGTGACGCCCGATGGCCTGCGCGTTGCCCGCCTCGGCGCGGAAGTCGAAGCCGACCATGTACACGGTCTGGCGGCGGCCACGCTGGCGCGCGACCTTGCGGGCAACCTGCAGGGCGGTCAGGAACAGCACATCCTCGATCACCACTTCGTCCGACAGCAGGCGCTGGATCATCAGATCGCTGCTCTCCTGCGTCAGCGACGCATGAGGCGCATGCAGCACTTCGCCGCTGGTGGGCTTGAAGTCGGTCGACGTGATGTAGAGGCGCGAACGCGGACCTTCCTTGGCCAGCGCTTCCTTCACCCAGTCTGCGTAGAAGATCGAAATGTCGGCCGGATAGATGCGCTCGGCATCGTTGATGCCGATGACCAGCGAACCGGCGTAGACTTCCGAAGGTACTTCGTCCGCAGAAGGGCCCTTACCCAGGATGAAGATCGTGTCGGTGCCGTATGTCGACGCGATGTCGCTTATGCGGTTCGAGAAGCTGTCCACCGTAAATTTCTCCTTCGAGATAGACCTCGCAGCCGTTCTCCAGTGCCAGCGAAACACCGGCCTGGAGATCCCAGCAGTAGGCGCCCTTCGGATTGACGAAGCGGGCGAAGGTGCCGCGAATGACGTTGTAGGAATTGTATACCGCGCAGCCCATGATCCGGCTCTCGGGCGAGGCCGCGACGATGGCGCCGATCTCGTCGTTGTAGGACGAGGAAAGGCCGACGATACGCGAGTTGAACTTCTCCACCGGCTGGCCGGAGATGATGGCGTCGTCCATCTCGGGCAGCATCAGCGCGCTGCCCTGGTGAACGCCTTCATGCCAGATCGACAGAGCGACGCCCCACTCCTTGAGGCCCGAGCAGAAGTTCTCGGTGCCGTCGATCGGATCGAGGATGGCGATCCAGCTTGCCGACAGGTCCATCTCCGGCGTGTAGCTTTCCTCGGCTACCAGCAGCACGCCCGGAATGCGCTCACGCAGGAAAGCGCCGAGGATTTCCTCGTGATAATAGTCGGCGGAAGTGACCGGGCTGCCGTCCGGCTTCCACACGATCTCGCGGCGGAGGGACAGCGTGTGCGGCAGATTTTCACGCACGAGCGTCCATGCGTCGGCGAGGATGGTGGCAACGTCCATTAGGAACTCCGGGGCATTCGGGCGAGGATTGCGGTCGACGACCAGTTCGATGTCAGGGGCGACTGCTGCCTGACGCGAAGAACAGGGCAGTGGAAAGGCCCGGCGGTCAAGAGCCGAGCCGCTGGGCGGTCTCCGCAAACGTGGCGCCGGTCAGACGCATATCAACATGTCCGCACGAGACGACATCAAGAATACGGACTTGGCTCATGCTTTCCTCGCCATCGGTTTCATGCTGCGAACAAGTGTTCGCATCGGCGTTGCGAAAGAGACGCAATACGGAAAAGTACCTACGATGCTTCCCCCATTGCTGCAATGCAAAAAGTCCATCGTAAGATCGGCCGAAAGCATGTCAGCGGGACTGTCGGATCGAGCGCAACATTCGGAACGGCGAACGCATCTCTTCCATGCTGCTGCGCACACCTGCGCGAAATTCCGGCAGTTTAAGCCAGTGACGTGTTATGAAAACGACGACCGCAGCCAGCGTGATCATGTCCACCAGCGCGAAGGAAACGCCAGCGGCCGCTGCTCCGTACTCGCGGGCGCCGAGGTAGATCACGGCGAGTCCGACGAAGCTGATCGCAAGGTTGATGTACGAAAACGAGCGCTGCCGGTTCATCACCATGATGAGATTGGAAAGGGGATTCCAGAACATTGCCGCGAACGAGGAAATGGCCATGAACAACAGCAGGGTGTGGTCGGCAACGATTGCCCCATGAGTCCAGATACGGATGAAGGGTTGGCCGATGAGCACGAGCCCGAGCCCTGCGCTGCCTGAAAGGATCAGCGCAGGAAGGAATACCAGGCCGAAGAAGCGGCCTCCGCGGTAGATCTCGCCCTTGCCCATGGCGTTGCCGAACTCCTGCGATACCGGCAGCGAGATCATCGTCGCCATCTGCACGCCGAGGCGCGAAAGCGTCCGGACGGCAGTGAAGGCGGGTACGACCGCCGCTCCTGCAATTGCGCCAAGGATCATCACGCTGCCCTGGAGATAAGCTGCAACGCCGAAGCCCAGCGCGCTTGCTGCAAGCGCAGGCCCCCACAATTCTGCCAATTCGGCGCGGGAGGTGGCGGATACGCCCGGGCGTAGCCGGGGCACCAGCCGCCCTCCGGCGACATAGACGGCAAGCAGCGATGCCAGGCGCAGCACCAGCAGAGAGCCTGCTGCGGCTAGCGGGCCGAATCCCCAGGCGGCGATGGCCACCACGCTGAGGTTCTCGACAAGATACGATCCGGTGCCGAAGATGAGCGACTGCGAGTAAAGCATGGCCGAGCGCAGTGCGGCGGTGTTGAGGCGGAATATGATCGTGACCAGCCCATAGACGAGCAGGATCAGAATGGTGAGGCGTGACGTCGCCTCGTCAAATCCGCCGGTCGTCGGCACGGTGCCATTGGGTAGCCACCACAGGACTGCCGCAATTATCAGTGCGATCGCCGTGATTATCGCCAGCGTGGCCGCCCAAGCCGTGTGCAGGGTTCGTGTCGCAGCCTGCCAGTCGTCGCGTGCAATGGCTCCGATCATACGCGCCGCGGCGGAATTGACGATGCCGAAATCGCCGAGAACCAGGAACGTGGGAATGGTCATGACCATGGCCCAGGTGCCGTAGAGCGTAAGCCCCCAGGCATTGGCGAGCACCGGTACGGTGAGGATCTGGACCAGGGCAACCGCCAGCTTGTCGAAGGCGTAGGCACCCAGGCCCAGGCTGAGCCGGCGGCGGCTCATCCGTTGCGCCCTGTGGAAATCCATCCGGCCATGCGCCGCTCCATCGCGTCGATGATCGATTCCTGTGACCAGCGTTCCGTGGCCCGCTGGCGCGCAGCCAGGCCCAGCGTTTTGCAGCGGTCTGGATCGTCCAGAAGCGCAGCGATCGCGATCGCCATCTCCGCGGCGTCGCCGGGCGCGCTATTGACGCCGCAGCCCTCGACTTCGTCGAACAGGCCCGTACCGGGTGCCGCCGTTGCGACCACCGGTCGCCCCGATGCCAGCATGTTGGTCAGCTTGGACGGCAGGACAAGGTCTGCCGCGCCGACGATCTGAGGAAGCAGATGCACCGATGCGAGCGACAGGAAATCGGCCATGCGCGCCATCGGTTGAAGATCGTGGAACTGAATGTTTTCGAGGCCCTCGGCCAGTTCCTTCAAGCGCTCCCGATTCGGACCCTCGCCACAGATGACGAAAGTGAGATCCTTCCGGTCCTTCAGCCGATGCGCCGCCTCGATCACGATCTCCAGGCCCTGCTTGTTCGCGATGTTGCCGGAATAGAGCGCGACCTTGCGATCGCCGATACCCCATTCGCGCCGGTATTCGCTGTCGTCGGCCGATGTGAAATCGAACGCGCCGTTGCTCCAGTTGCGCAACTGGTACGTCTGCTCCGGCCTGAAGCCCTTGGCTTCGAGGCGCAGGCACATCTGCGGGCTGATCGAGGAAGCGAAATCCGCCATGCGCAGGATGCGGTCCTCCGCTGCAAGGGCAATGCGGCCAACAGTGGATTCTTCGGGGAGCAGGCCGGTGGCGAAAGCCGCCTCCACTTCGAAGTCCTGCACATGCAGCCACAAGGGTGCCTTGGCACGGCGCGCGGCCAGTGCCGCCACCGGCACGGAAAGCAGCGACGGGGCAATGGTGAACACGAGGTCCGGCCGCTCCCCGGCAGCTGCCAGCGCCGGTCCCGCAACCGATGCCGCGAAGCTCACATGGTGCGCGATACGCCGCAATCCGCTGGGCTTTACCGGGATATAGTGCGGCACCCGGGTTACCGAAACGCCTTCCTCGACCGTAGTCATGCGGCCGGGACCATGGTCGGGATAAGGCTTCCACTGCGGATAGTAGGGCTTCCCGGCAAGTACGGTGACTTCATGCCCGCGGCGCTGGAGGCCTTGTGCAAGGCCGGTCGTGTACGGTCCGATACCCACCGGTTCGGGGGCATGGTTGAGGCCGACAATAAGGATTTTCATCGCTGTTTCGCCACGTCCTGAATGCAATCGCGGCTCAGTGAGCGCCTTCCTCGATGTGGCTGGCCTTGATGTGGCCGGCGAGGAATTCGCGATAGGCGTGCGCGATTCCTTCTTCCAGCCCGATCCGCGGCATCCAGCCCAGTTCAGCGATCTTGTCGCCGCTCATGAGCTTGCGCGGAGTGCCGTCAGGCTTGGTGGTGTCCTTGGTGATGGTCCCTGCAAAGCCTACGGTCCTGCACACCAGTTCGGCCAGTTCGATGATCGGTATGTCGGTGCCCGATCCCAGGTTCACATGCTCGAAGTCGGAATAGTGCTTCAGCAGGAAGACACAGCCGTCCGCGAGGTCATCCACGTGGAGGAACTCACGGCGTGGCGTACCGGTGCCCCAGATTTCGATACTCTCGGCCCCAGCTTCCTTTGCCTCGTGCGCCTTGCGCAGCAGCGCCGGCATGACATGACTGGAATTGAGGTCGAAATTGTCGCCCGGGCCATAGAGATTCGTGGGCATGGCGCTGATGAAGTCGCAGCCATATTGACGGCGGTAGGCCTGGCACAGCTTGATCCCGGCGATCTTGGCGATCGCGTACCATTCGTTGGTGGGTTCGAGCGAACCGGTGAGCAGCGAACTCTCCACGATCGGCTGGTCGGCGAACTTCGGGTAGATGCAGGACGACCCCAGGAACAGCAGCTTCTCGGTGCCTTCATCCTTGGCCGAGTTGATGACGTTGGCCTCGATCATGAGGTTGTCGTACAGGAACTCGGCCGGGAAGGTGTCGTTGGCGAGGATGCCGCCGACCTTGGCTGCCGCGAGGACGACCACGTCAGGCTTGTTGGCTGCGAACCACGACCGCACGCTTGCCTGGTCTTTCAAATCCAGTTCGCTGCGCGACGCGGTGACGACGGTGCAGTTCTCGTTTGCGAGGCGACGGACGATAGCCGAACCGACCATGCCTCGATGACCGGCGACGAATACCTTCTTGCCTTCGAGATCAAACACCGCGCGCTCCATCAACCGTCCTTCATGCTGCAATGCAGTATTACTAGGCGCTGATTTCACACTAAGCAATTGTCCATGTATCGATCGTCATCGCAAGCAACGTGCAGGCGAACGCTATTTGGTAGCGCGGTTAATTAGCTTGATTGTCACCTTGGGCGCCCCGGCTCCATCCACGATCGAACTTTCCACGATGCGCGCCAGCCAGATTTCCTTGTAGCTGTTACGGCCGCGATCATAGGAAACCAACACGTCGCCATTTTCGGCGAAGTCGATGTCCGGATAGGAAATATTCGGCCTTCTGTCGAAGATGTAGGCGTAGGGCCACGTCTTGCCGTCGTCATCGCTGAAGGCGATGGTGAGGTCCGTGCGCCCTGCCGTAACGCTCTGATTGAATACGGAAAGGAGGCGGCCGCTGGGTGAACGTGCGATCATGTGCCGTGAAGCTACGGAAGGATAGAACGTCCATCGCGAGGGCGCGGGAAAGTTCAACGTTCCGGCGGGGGCAAGGGATTGATAAATGCCGTCATAGCTTCGCGACTGATTGAGCAGGCTGCCGTCCTTGAGTTCGACGAAGCTCATCTCGTTGTAGTCGGAATTGGGGGTCTTGGGTATGCGCGCGGCATAAGTCGCTCGGTGGTTCGCCCAATCCAGTGCGTAGATTCGCTTGCCGACGCGGTCCTTGAATCGCGCAGGATTGCCCAGCAGGTAGTCGCTGGGCAGATACCACTGGCCGCGGTACAGGAACGGGCGGTTGGCGATGCCGTCGGTCAGCCAGAATCCCGGTTCGAACGTGGGTTCAGCGGCCAGCGGATTGGGAATGATGTTCGCCCAGATGCCGAGCTGTCCATCGAACGCCATCCTGCCGCCGGACTGGAAGTAGATCACCCAGAGCTTGCCGTCGGGTGCCTGCCACAACCATGGGTCGGCCGCGCGATCGGTGTCGGGGTGAACAGGGACGAGGTAGAATTCCTTCGACCAGGTGTCACCATAATCGTCCGAATAGCTCAGGACGAGGAACGTTCCGGTCGTCTCCCACGCGGTCGGCGAGGTGTCGGCGAACCATGCGGCCCAGAGCCGCTTGCCGACGCGGGTCATGGTCGGCACACCCTGATAGGTGCGCTTGCCGTAAATCGAGGCGTCCGTGCTCTGGATCAGGGCATCGCGCACAAGACCGTCGTTTACCGGTCCGGGAGTAGGCGTAGGCGTGGGCGCAGGTGTCGCCGTAGCGGTCGGTGCTGGTGCCGGGGTAGTTGGAGCAGGCGCTGGCGAGCCTCCGTCTTCGCCACCGCAGGCGACCAGCAACAGCGGCAGTATGCCGCATGCCAAAATACGTGAACGCATGATGTCAGTGAACCCCCGTCGCACCGGTTGCCCAAGGTTTCAAACGAGTGAATCGTTTGCAACCTTCCGGTGCGATGAGGGCGCTCATACTCCAGAATTAACGATGCTTACAACGCACCTTTGCGCTTCGTCTCAGTCCAGACTTGGCACGGAAATATCTGCCATCGTTCCTGCGGAGGCCGGGCCGCACGGGTATCGTCGACGCTGCGCAGCGCCTTCAATTTGGCGCCCGGATTAGACCAGCCACGAATGATTGGTGACATCGACGCCCTGCCTCGCCAGTGACGCTGCAAGCTTGCGAAACTCAGAAGCTGCGCCGGAGAAGGTGTTGGCGGTCGGAATCTCCTGTGTCGTCGCGACCGTGGAGGCGCGACCGGCGGAAAAATCGCAGCCGATGAGCCCTATGCTGCGCGAACCCTGCATCGCAGCAAACAGCACGGCGGTCAGGGCCGAAGTGTGGTCCAGGATCGGCAGTGTGCGCCCGCCGGAAGGGAGTTCGAAGGCATCCCAATCGGGCTGGCGGGGATGATAGCGAAGCACGAGCGGCGCAGTCAGCTTCTCCAGCTTGAGACCGGCCAGCTTCATCCTCGCCAGCTTGACGGACTGTGTCCGCCAGCCTGCGTTGTCGAAACGGAGCCAGGAAAACAGTTCGCGGCCAGCGGGCTTCATCATCGAATACTGGTCGAGGTAGATCGGCGCATAGACGCAGCGATCCTTCCCGAGGCGAAGGAATGCAGTTTCCTCGTAAGCGTCGATGAACTCGCGCACGGGGCCGAGATCGGTGGTGAAGAAATACTCCGCACCGGTGCCTCGCATCCGCTTCAACGCGAAGTTGATATAGATGACCGTGTCGAAATCGTCGAAGAAGCCGGGCGCCACCTTGTCGAGGCTGGGGCCGGATCCGACGATCAGCACGCGCTTCCCGGCCAGATCCTCGGCCCACGTCGAAGGCGCGGGTTGGTTGACGTAGCGCGCGATGCGCGAGCCGCCGAACCTCGAACGAAACGGCACCGTAAGCATCCAGCGCAGGAACAGGCTCCTGCTGTGATGAGGGATGCGGACCGGGTGCATGTATTTGCGCGTGACCGCTGTGAACTCGGGTACATGCTGCTGGCTCAACGGATCCTCCACGCCGACGGGCGGCGTCTCCTCTGTCAGCCGAGGGGATCGGACGGAAGCCCGCTGCGGCCGGTCGAGACACGCGGGACGACTGCCCTTGCGTATCCGGCGGCGCTGCCCCGGCATTGTGCAACTGCGAAGACGCTTAGTAGTCCGGTCGGCGTTTGCAAGTGGAATTCATGTGCGGCCAGTCGAGATCAAAGCCGGGGCCGACTATTCGCACGCAAACTGCTAGACGTTGAAATGCTGCAGGATACGGCCGTCCAGAGGCTCCTTGAAGTATGCAGCCATGCGCCGGGCGTCCTTGCGCCTGGCTGTTGCGGGGAACGGACCGACCGCTCCGATCCAGAGCGAGAAGTCGGCATCGACCACGCCCGCCGGGATCTCTCCTTCCAGGTCGCAACCGCTGGTCGCGAGCGCGCTGATTCGCACCTGGGCGGTCGCGCGGGCGTTCACGCATTCGCCGAACAGAACTGGGCTCATGTACTTTCCCCGACTATCCCGACACGCGCTTTCGACAGGCCTTCACGCGCAACCGTTACGGTCGCGGAGACTGCCGTCTTCGCAGGACGAAGCATAATCGTCGTTGACGGCAGTATGGTTGCAGGTCGGAGAAAAAAGGATGCCGACCATGGCCTGAGCATCGCTGTGCGGTCACGCCACCCGATCGAGTGACGCGACGTTGCCGGAATCCTTGTCGGGCCCGCTCAGCGCCTTCACGAACTGGTCGAGCCAGTGGATCACGTCCTCCTCACGGACCGAGGCGAGGAGCTTCTGGTGGCGGCGCTTGCGCTCGGCGAGCGGCATGTCGAGCGCGAGCTTGATCGTCTCGGCCACATGCTCGACCGAGTGCGGGTTGACCAGCAGGGCATCCTTGAGCTGCAGCGCAGAACCCGCGAAGCGCGAGAGGATCAGGACGCCCGGATTCTCGGGATCCTGCGCTGCGATGTACTCCTTGGCGACGAGGTTCATGCCGTCGCGCAGGGGGGTGACGAGGCCGACTTCCGCGGCGCGGTAGAAGCCTGCGAGTTCGGCGCGCGGATAGCCCCGGTTGACGTAGCGGATCGGCACAAAGTCCACGTCGGCATGGGCGCCGTTGATGTGGCCGGTCTTGCGTTCCAGATCCTCGCGGATCTGCTGGTAGCTCGTCACGTCGCCGCGGCTCGGCGGGGCGATCTGGAGCAGGACGGCCTTGCCCGCCATCTCGGGATGGTCTCCTAGGAAGCGGCTGAAGCTCTCGAACCGCTCTCCCAGCCCCTTGGAATAGTCGAGGCGATCGACGCCGATCAGGATCTTGCGGCCGCGCACGCTGGCCTTCAGGCGGTCGTGCGCCTCCTTCGCCTGCGCGCTCGATGCGGCTTCGGTGAACTCGGCGAAGTCGATGCCGATGGGGAAGGCGCGGGCGATGACCTGCCGGCCGTTATATTCGATCGAGTTGTCGAGCCCGATCTTGAGGCCCATTTCCTTCTGCACGTAATGCAGGAAGCTCTCCAGCCACTCGGTCGTCTGGAAGCCGATCACGTCATGCTCCAGCATCGAAGCGACGAGCCGCTCATGGAACGGCAGCGAGGCGAGCAGGCGGGTCGGCGGCCAGGGCGTATGGACGAACAGGCCGATGCGGTTCTTCACGCCCTTGCCGCGCAGGATCGAGGCCAGCGGCAGCAGGTGATAGTCGTGGACCCAGACGAGGTCGTCGGGTTCGATCAGCGGGAACACGGAGTCGGCGAAGCGCTCGTTCACGCGCTCGTACCCCTCGCCGAAGTTGCGGTCGTACTCGGTCAGGTCGATGCGGTAGTGGAACAGCGGCCAGAGCGTGCGGTTGGCGTAGCCGTTGTAGTATTCGTCGACGTCCTGCGGTTCGAGGTCGATCGTCGCCGTCGTCACGCCATTGTTGCGTTGCATGTCGAGGTGGCCGGTGAACTCCGCCGTCTCCTGCCCGGACCAGCCGAACCAGATGCCCCCATGTTCGCGCAGCGCGGAATTGAGCGCCACCGCCAGTCCGCCTTGCGCACCCGCGGCCCCCGCCGCACTGGGCACGCTGACCCGGTTGGAGATGACGATCAATCTGCCCATGACATTTCCTTCGTGGCGCCAATCCCGGCGCCTGCTCGATCGGGGCGTGGCCTCGGCACACGCACGAAAAGGCGGGACACCGATGCCTCTCAGCGCCAGTCCCGCCACGACCGGGACAGCTGCCCGGCACAATTGATGATACCCACTAGCGAATAGGTCTGCGGAAAGTTCCCCCAAAGCTCGCCGGTCTCGAAATCCATATCCTCGGACAGCAGGCCGGAGCGGGTGCGGTGCGCCAGCATCGCTTCGAACAGGCGGCGCGCTTCCTCGTCCTCACCACTGCGGTGGAGGGCCTCGATCAGCCAGAAGGTGCAGATGTTGAAGGCGGTCTCGGGCAGGCCGAAGTCGTCCTCGCTGTCATAGCGCAGCATGTGTTCGCCGCGCCTCAGTGCCTTCTGTACCGCCTTCAGTGTCGCCCGGAATTTCGGGTCGTCCGCCGGGAGATAGCGCAGCTCGACCATCTGGAGCAGGCTGGCGTCGAGCTGCGATCCGCCGAAACTCGCGGCATAGTGGCCACCCGCGTCATGTCCCTCGACCGCATGCCACGCGCCGGCGTCGATGTTGGCGCGCACCGTGTCGGCCCGCTCGCTCCAGAACGTCGCGCGGTCGTGGAGGCCAAGGTATTGCGCGGCATTGGCGAGGCGGTCGCAGGCAGCCCAGCTCATGACGCTGGAATAGGTATGGACGGCCGTGCGGGTGCGCAGTTCCCACAGGCCCGCATCGGGCTTGTCGTGGGTCTTCCACGCCATCTCGCCCACCTGCTCCAGACTGCGGAAATCGTCCTCGTTGGCGATGCGCATGAGGCGCTGGTCGAGGAAGCCCTGGATCGAGGGGAGCACGATCTGGCCGTAGCAGTCGTTCTGGACCTGATAGTAGGCGGCATTGCCGACGCGGACCGGGCCGGTGCTGCGGTAGCCGGGGAGGTCAGCCGCCTCCCACTCGATGATCTCCTTGGCCCCGCTCACCGCGTAGAGCGGCTGGACGACGCCGTCGGGCGCATCGGCGACGATGTTGCGCAGGTAGGCGAGGTACTTCTCCAGCACGTCGAGCGCGCCGAGATGGTTGAGCGCCTGCACAGTGTAGTAGGCGTCGCGGATCCAGCAGTAGCGGTAGTCCCAGTTGCGCTGGCTGCCCGGCGCTTCGGGGATCGAGGTGGTGAGCGCGGCCACGATCGCGCCGGTCTCCTCGTGCTGGCACAGCTTGAGGGTGATCGCGGCGCGGATCACCGCGTCCTGCCAGTCGAGCGGAGTTGCGAGACCGCGCACCCAGAGCCGCCAGTAGTCGCCGGTCTTCTGGATCATCGACTGCAGGTCGTACTCGATATCCCCCGAGAACGGCTCGTCCGGGCCGAGGAAGAAGTGCAGCGGCTTTTCCAGCCGGAACCAGCGTTCGTCGAGCACGTAGCCGACCGGGGCGTCGGTGGTGAGGCGCAGGGTGTTGCGTTCGACGAGGTAGCGGATGTGGTTGGAGCCCTGTGTCGTCGGCGCGAGCTTGGCACCGTAGCCGCTCATTGGTGTCAGGATTGTGCGGATGCGCGGCGCGCCCGCCACCGGGCGCACGATGCGGGCGAAGGCGACCGGGCGGTACATCCGGCCCGACCGCTCGAAGCGGGGGCAGAAGTCGTAGATCTCGACCGCGCCGCCGGTCGCGTCCTCAAGCCGGGTGACGAGGATCGGCGTGTTGCGCAGGTAGTGCTGGCGTGCCGAGACCTGGTTCTCCAGCTCGAAGCGCCATGTCCCCGCGTCCTGCCCGCCATCACCGCGCAGCAGGGCGCAGAAGGTCGGGTCGCCATCGACGCGCGGCACGCAGCCCCAGACGAGCGCTCCGGCCTCGTCGATCAGGCCGCTTACCTGGCAATTGCCGATCGGCCAGAGTTCGAGCGTGGTGGGCGAAGGCGAAGTCATGCGCGGGTCTCCCCTTGGAGGGCGGATTGGAGGGCGGCGTCGAGCCCGGCTTCCAGCCATGCGTGGACGGCGGTCACGTCGGGCAGGCGGTAGGACGCGGCGGTCGGGCGCAGCGGCCCGACCAGTACGCCGTGGCCGTCGAAGTCCCTGACCGCGTGGAAGGCGTCCTCATCGGTCACGTCGTCGCCGAAGAACAGCGGCGTCGCTCCGGCGAAGGCGGGCAGGCCCATGAAGCGGGCGACGGCGCTGCCCTTGTCGGAGCCCGGCATCGCCAGTTCGATCACCTGCTTGCCGTGCTTCATGCCGAGCCCGAAAGTCGAGGCGAGGCTTTCGGCGCATGTCAGCAGCCCCTCCAGCGCCTCGGGATGGCGGCGGTAATGGACGGCGACGCTGAACGGCTTGGGCTCGACCAGCAGGCCGCCGTTGGCCTCGGAAAAATGGCGCAGTTCGGCGACGATCGCGTCAGGCAGCGGCTCGGCGAGCGGTTGGACCGGAGCGTGCGCGGATGGGCGGAACTCGCCGCCATGCGATCCGGCCACGGCGACCTGGAGCGGTCCCAGCAGGGCCTCCAGCGCCGCGATCGAGCGACCCGTCACCACGGCGAGGCGGCCGTCGAGGGCCTCGGACAGCGCGGCGATCAGTTCGGGGAGGCGCGCGGGCACGATCACGTCGTCGGGATGCTCGGCGATATCGACCAGCGTGCCATCGAAATCGAGGAACACGGCGCTGCGCATGTCGACCCCGAGCGCCGGAGGTGATCCCAGTGGGGACGGTGCGGGCGTGTCGGTGCCCCTCTGGCCGCCCGGCTGAGTGCCGTCGCTCGAAATCGTCATCGCTGATCAGTCCTGCATCTGCTTGTGTCCACCCGCAATATCAGGGCGACGGTATGATCCCGGCGCGCGCCCTGTCGCAATTGCGAAGGGCTCAACGAACGGCGCGTCGCAGTGTTCCTTCGCAAAATGGCTCCGTTACGGTGCAGGTAGTTCGCGAAAGCCGCATTGGTATTGCAACGCAGCAAGCAGCGTCTATTACGGGATTCCGTTCTCGCCGCACTCGACCAGCGAAAGATCTTCATGCCCACGATCGTACCGGTGATCCTCTGCGGAGGCAGCGGCACGCGCCTCTGGCCGCGCAGCCGCGCGGCGATGCCCAAGCCGTTCCTGCCGCTGGTCGGCGACAGCACGCTGTTCGAGGCGGCGCTGGGGCGCTGCCCGACCGAGGGCGGCTTCGCGCCGCCGGTGGTGGTGACGGGGCACAAGCACCTCGCCCACGTCGAGGCGCAGCTTGGCGCGGTCGCGGGGGCGCAGGTCATCGTCGAGCCCTCGGCGCGCAACACCGCCGCCGCCATCGCGCTCGCCGCCTGCCGCCTGCCCGAGGATGCGGTGATGCTCGTCTGCCCGAGCGACCACCACATCGGCAATGCCGAGGCTTTCGCCGTCGCCGCCTGTGCTGCCGCCGATCTGGCGGAGCAGGGCTGGCTGGTCTCCTTCGGCATCGAGGCGACGCGGCCCGAGACCGGCTTCGGCTATCTCAAGCGTGGTGAGGCGATCGACGCGACGGGCTTCCGCACCGCGCAGTTCGTCGAGAAGCCGGACCTCGAGCGCGCCAAGGCGTTTCTGGCCGAGGGCATCTATGCCTGGAACGGCGGCATCTTCGCGTTCCGCGTGAAGGATTTCCTCGCCGAACTGTCGGCGCACCGTCCCGAAGTCGCTGCGGGCGTCGCCGAGGCGGTGGCGAAGGGCACGGTGGACGGCCAGCGCTTCCATCCCGACGCGGCGACTTTCGCCGAGGTGCCGAGCGTCTCGGTCGACTACGCGGTGATGGAGAACACGCAGCGCGCGGCGATGGTGCCTGCCGACATGGACTGGTCCGACATCGGCAACTGGCAGGCGCTGCACGAAGCGCTCCACCGCGACGAGCAGGGCAATTCGGTGCGTGGTTCGGGCGAAGTCGAGATGGTCGACTGCCGCAATGTCCTCGTCGACAGCGACGGGCCGCGGGTCTCGGTGATCGGGCTGGAGGATGTCGTGGTTGTCGTCGACGGCGACGACATCATGATCACCACCATCGCCGGGGTACAAAAGGTTGGCAGCCTCTCCGGCGCGAAGAACCAGTGACGCTTATCGCGGTACTTGGCCGCGTCGCGAGATTTCTGTAGGTCGCCCGTCATCATCGGGTCGAATTGATCGGCCACACCTCCGCCAGGCATTCGAAGGACATGGAATGAAGAAGATTGTCGCGTTCGATCTCGACGGTACGCTGGCACTGAGCAAGCAGCCGCTGACCGAAGAAATGGCGGAATTGCTGGCTCAACTGCTCACCGTCGCGCAAGTCGCGGTGATCTCGGGCGGGGACTGGCCGCAGTTCGAAAAGCAGGTGGCGAGCCGCCTGCCCGCCCATGCCGACGTGTCGCGCCTGTGGATGATGCCCACCAGCGGCGCCAAGCTCTATCTGAACCGGGGCGGTGCATGGGAAGCGGTCTACGCCGAACTGTTCACCGACGAGCAGAAGCGCGAGATTCTGGAGGCTTTCGACGCCTCGCTCGCCGCTACCGGCTTCACGCCCGAGGAAACCTGGGGTGAACGGATCGAGGATCGCGGCAGCCAGATCACGTTCTCGGCGCTTGGCCAGCAGGCGCCGCTGGAGGCCAAGGAGCACTGGGATCCGGACTTCGCCAAGCGCAAGGTCATCCAGGCCGACCTCGTGAAGCGGCTTCCCGGCGTTTCCATCAACCTCGGCGGGGCCACTTCGGTGGACGTGACGCAGCCCGGAGTCGACAAGGCCTGGGGTCTGAAGCGGCTTTCGGAGCGCAGCGGCGTGGCCGAGGCGGACATGCTTTTCATTGGCGACGCCATCTTCCCGGGCGGCAACGACTACCCGGCGAAAGCCATGGGGCTCGACACCGTCTGTGTGCGCGATCCGGCCGATACCGCCAATGTCATCACCGCCATCGTCGCCTGCCAGAAGGCCGGATAAGGCGGTACTGAACGGCACCTAGGGCGTACAGAGGCTTACCTGGACGATATCGAGCGGGCATGAAGGACACCTGATGCCCGCTTTCTACCTCACTTTCATCGCCGTGCTGCTCGCCGGGATCGGCGCGCGCGATCAGCTCACCGTCGCGGGCCTCGCGATGGTGCAGGGACGCCGACCGGCAGTGCTGATCGTCGCCGTCCTGAGCAGCATTCTGACCGCTGCGTTTGCGGCGTGGGTGGCGAAGTGGATGCTCGGGCAACTGCCGCCGCCGGCGCGGACGATCTTCGCCGCCATCGCGCTCGGCATGGCGGGGCTCGAGTCGCTGGTGGTGGTGTCCCGAAGAACCCCGCGCGAGCCGACCAATTCGCTCGGCGCGCTGGCACTGGTGCTGCTCGGGCATCAGGTTACGGATGACGTGCGCTTCCTCGTCTTCGGGATGGGCGTCGGCCTTGCCGGACCCTGGCCCGCAGGCGCTGCCGGAGCGCTGGCCGGCGCGATTCTCGTCGCTTTCGCATGGGCTTGCCCGCAGGTGCTCGGCACCGCGGCGGCGCGCTGGACGCGGCGGATCGCGGGGGCCATGCTCCTCCTCGTCGCGATCACGATGTTCCTGAGGCAATTCGCAATTCTCTGATCGCATTTTGCAATAGAACCGGCGCTTCCCATCTGCGTTCTGAGCCCGTAGTTCTGTTCACAACACGACAAACCGCCAGAGAAGAGGGACTCCCGCAATGACTTCCAAGGACAACTCGCAGGCCGCGCTGATCGACAGCCTCAACGGGCTGCTGGCCGACACCTTCGCGCTCTACGTGAAGACCAAGAACTTCCATTGGCACGTCAAGGGCCCGCAGTTCCACGACCTGCACCTGCTGTTCGACGCGCAGGCGACCGAAGTCTTCGCCCTGACCGACCTGATTGCAGAGCGCGTGCGCAAGCTGGGCGGCAAGACGCTGACCTCGATCGGTGCGATCTCGGCCAAGACCTCGATCAAGGACGAGGACGACACCAGCCTCGACGCGATGACGATGGTGAAGGAACTGTTCAACGACAACACTGCCTACGTCGCCACGCTCAAGGCGACCAAGGAACTGGCGGGCGAAGCCGGCGACAACGCCACCGACGGCATCATCGACGACTGGACCGACCAGGCCGAACAGCGCGCCTGGTTCCTGCGCGAGATCATCGCTTAATAGCCCAGCAAGTCGTCATTGCGAGCGAGAGCGAAGCAATCCAACGAGCGTAAACCGCGTGGATTGCTTCGCCGGTTTCACCGCCTCGCAATGACGAAGTGGGGGACAGCGATACACCGGAGTGCTAGGGCGCTCCCATGCTCAACGTCGACATGATCGAAGGCGCGGATGACGCCGCCATCGCCGCCTGGTTCGCCGGGCGCCTGCGCGCCGCGCTGGCGGTTTCGCCCGACATCGCCGTCACCGTACCTGGCGGCTCCACTCCGTTCCCGATCTTCGAGCGGCTCGCCGCCGAAGACCTGCCTTGGCCGCGCATCGCGGTGTGGCCGGGCGACGACCGCATCGTCGCGGAGGATCACCCCGCCAGCAACGTCGGCAAGATCCGCGCGCGGCTGGAGCCGGTGGGCGCGCGCATCGTGCCGCTGGCCGAGGACGCCGCGCCGCCGCACTTCGCCATCGCATGGCTCGGCATGGGCGGCGACGGGCACATCGCCTCGCTGTTCCCCAACACCGACCCGCAGGTGGACGACGCGCTTGCCGTCCGTCGCCTGACGCCCGACCCGCTGCCGCCCGAGGCCCCGTTCGACCGCCTGAGCCTGACCATCCCGGTGCTGCTCGACAGCGACGAAATCGTCTTCGTCATCCGCGGCGCCGACAAGCGCGCGGTGTTCGACGCTGCTGTGCGTGGCGAGCACGACCTGCCCGTCGCCCGCCTGCTGCGCGCGACTCGCGCGAAAGTGACCTGCTTCTGCTGACCCTGCTTCCTGCCCCGCTGCACCGGGCGCTGTACCGGCTCGCCCACGCGATGCGGCGGCAGGTCTGGCGCTTGTGGAAGCCGCCGGTCCACGGCGTGCGCGTGATCGCGCTCGACGAGGCGGGGCGGGTGCTGCTGGTCCGGCACTCCTACGGCTCGGACAAGTGGATGCCACCCGGCGGCGGCTTCAAGGCGCACGAGGATCCGGTGGAGGCCGCCCGCCGCGAACTGCGCGAGGAAACCGGCTGCGCGCTAGCCGGAGCGCGGCTGCTGGCGATCAGCGCCGAAGACTTGCACGGCAGTACCAACAACGTGCGCATCGTGGTGGGCCGAACCGGCGGCGAGCCGCGCATCGACGGGCGCGAGATCGTGGAAGCGGCGTTCTTCGCGCCCGATGCGCTGCCTGCGTATATGCCCCCATGGCTGGGCGAGAAGCTGCGGGGCTGGGTGGCTGAGGCAGAGGGTTAGCCATTGGTTCCGGCATCGAGGAGGAATTTTGGCCTGCGCTTCTCGGCGCGCACGAAACTTCGGACTGTCCGGAATCAGCCTCCATTGCCGAGGTTCAGCTATGGGGGCATCTTCCACGTATGAGGAATCTTTTACCGCTCTGCGTATTGTTGGGTTGCGCCCTATTCGGGTGCAGTAGCGGCGAGAAGGGCGAGCCGACATCATCAGCCATCGCCGCCCCTTTCCGGTTTTCATTTGAAACCAGCTCGATTGATCTGTGCTCGCCCCGAGCGAGCAGCAATGGTTCAGTCTGTCCAGCGAATGGAAAGGGCTGTTGGCTCGTATTCAGTCACGCCGCAAGCGAAGACATTACCCATATCACTGGTTCTGATCGGTTCGAGAGCGAGGGAACCTACTGGGTTAAGGGGAAAGGCCGGTTGAGCCGCGATAGCAACGGGTATGGTCATTTGCGCGAGTACGCCTGCCAAGTGGAGATGACATCGGTCGAGGTATTCTCGAAAGTCTGAAGCTTGGGCTCATTGAACCCTCCGGGCCGTGATGAGCCGTCGTCTTACCCTTCCATCCGCTCGCAGCGTGCCATACCGTAGCCCCATGCGCATCCGCTCCCTCACCCTCGCCGCCCTGCTCCTCCCGCTCGCCGCGCCAAGTTCAGCGCAAGTCGCGCCGGAGCCCACCCGCGTGCTGAGCGCCAAGGCCGCGCAGCGGCTGGCGGCGAACAAGGGGCTGACGCTCCAGTGGATCGACTGGAACACGCGCGGCACCGCCGTGGTGCGGCGCGAGGGCAAGGTGTGGCGGCTGCGCGGGGCGCAGGCCGAGGCGGGCGGGCCGGGGCGGCTGTTTCTCGACGGCACGATCACCGAGATCGGTGCGGACTACTTCACGTTCGAGGGCCGCATCGCCATCACCGACACGCCCGACGCGGGCCGCAAGTGCGACAAGAGCAAGACCTGGCACTTCGCGATCACCCAGAACCGCCGGTACTACCGCCTGCGCGAGTTCGAATGGTGCGATGGCCTGACGGACTACGTCGACATTCATTTCTGAGCGCCCGAGGCTGCCGATCAATCCCGGCAATCCACAGGTAAGCCGTTCACGCGCCTGCACATTCTTGTAGTCCCGCATGTCTGTCGTATGACGGATGACTTGGGGCAAAATTCAGGAATGCGGGGGCAATGCTGAAAACTACGGGAACTTTGACCGGGCGCGGGCGCCCGCGCCCGCGCCGGCGACTGCGCGCGATGCTGGGATCGGCGGCGGCGATGCTGTTCGTTGCGGGCTGCGGCGGCGGGGATTCGGGTGGTGGCGCAACACCGACGCCGACTCCGGTGCCGAGCGCTGCGCCGACACCCAGTCCGTCACCCACGCCGACGCCTTCGGCCTCCTATGCGTCGATCACCGATTTCTCGAAGGATCTGTTCGGGCAGTCGCCGGTTGCCGAAGTGACCTACACCGAAGTCTATGACGTCACCTCGGTCGCGCCGGGGCCCTACTACAAGTACAAGGCGGCATCGTCGCGGCTGCTCGACAGCCCGGGCGCGGGGATATTCACCTGGGATCCCAAGGAGAAGGTGGGTTCGGCGCGGGTGGACGGATATTTCCAGACGTTCCCGGGCACGGTGGAGGAACGGCCGCCATCGTGGAGCTACATGGAATCGGTCCACAATGTCGACGGCGACATGCGCGTGCTGCGCTGGGTGGGCATAAAAGGCAGCGCCTTCGCCACCATCGACCTCGAAGTGCGCCCGCCCTGCACGTATCCCCCGGGCGAGCCGGTGACCTGCACCGGGATCAGGCGCTATGCGCAGGTCGGTGGGCAGACGTTGCCGGGCGAACTGCGGCGGACGGGATCGAGCGCGATCACCGCCACCGTCGTCTACAACATGGCGCGCCCGGAGGTGCCCAGCCAGCCCTCGGGCAGCGCCACGACGACCCTTTCGATCGACTACGCGGCGCGGACGCTGATGGCGCAGTGGACGATCGACGGGCAGGATTTCCTGCTGCAGGGCGATTACCGACCCGATCATAATACCCGCCTCACCGGCACCGTGCGTTCGATCGACGGCAGGTACAGCGGCACGTTCGCGGGCGACTTCTACGGGCCGGGAGCGAAGGTGTTCGGGATCGTGTTCTCGGCACAGGGCGACGGGCGCGGCATGGCGGGGCGGGTCATCGGTCAGGCGCCGTGATGCGGTCGACCTGAACCTGGAATTCCTGAGCAGGAAGGCAAAAGAAAAACCCCGCCCGGTTCGCATCGGGCGGGGTCTTCTGTTTCAGCGCCTCAGGCGCGAACCGGATCAGTTCGCGGCGAGGTTGCGCAGCACGTACTGCAGGATGCCGCCGTTGTTGAAGTACTCGACTTCGTTGGCGGTATCGATGCGGCACAGCGCGGTGAAGGTGAAGGTCGTGCCATCGGCGCGGGTCACTTCGACTTCGACGTCCTGGCGCGGCTTCAGGCTGGCGACACCCTTGATGGTGAAGCTGCAGTCGCCGTTCAGCGCGAGGCTGTGGCGGCTCTCGCCTTCCTTGAACTGGAGCGGAAGCACGCCCATGCCGACCAGGTTCGAGCGGTGGATGCGCTCGAAGCTCTCGACGATGACGGCGCGCACGCCCAGCAGGTTGGTGCCCTTGGCGGCCCAGTCACGCGAGGAGCCGGTGCCGTACTCCTTGCCCGCGACGACGACCATCGGGGTGCCGTTGGCCTTGTGCTTCTGGGCGACGTCGTAGACCGCGCCCACTTCCTCGCCGAAGCGGCTCATGCCGCCCTCGATGCCGGGGACCATCTCGTTGCGGATGCGGATGTTGGCGAAGGTGCCGCGCATCATCACTTCGTGGTGGCCACGGCGCGAGCCGTAGGAGTTGAAGTCCGCCTTGGCGACCTGGTGCTCCATCAGCCACTGGCCGGCGGGGCTGTCGGCCTTGATCGAACCGGCCGGCGAGATGTGGTCGGTGGTGATCGAGTCGCCCAGGATCAGGAGCGGCTTGGCCTCGATGATGTCGGTCACCGGGGCCGGGGTCATCTCCATGCCCTCGAAGTAGGGCGGGTTGGCGACGTAGGTCGAACCGGCGCGCCACGAGTAGGTTTCCGAACCGACGACGTTGATCGCCTGCCAGTGCTTGTCGCCCTTGTAGACGTCGGCATAGCGGGCCTGGAACATCGGACGGTCCATGCACGAATTCATGGTGTCGTTGACTTCGAGGTTGGTCGGCCAGATGTCCTTGAGGAACACGTCGTTGCCGTCCTTGCTGACGCCGATCGGGGTGGTGGTGAAGTCTTCCACCACGGTGCCCTTCAGAGCGTAGGCGACGACCAGCGGCGGCGAGGCCAGGAAGTTGGCGCGCACGTCAGGCGAGACGCGGCCCTCGAAGTTGCGGTTGCCCGAGATGACGGCGCTGGCGACGAGGCCGTTCTCGTTGATCGCCTTGCTGATCGGCTCCGCGAGCGGGCCCGAGTTGCCGATGCAGGTCGTGCAGCCGTAGCCGACGAGGTTGAAGCCGATGTTGTCGAGGTGCGACTGCAGGCCGGCCTTGTTCAGGTAGTCGGTGACGACCTGCGAGCCGGGAGCGAGCGAGGTCTTGACCCAGGGCTTGGGCTTGAGGCCCAGCTCGTCGGCCTTCTTGGCGACGAGGCCGGCGGCGACCAGCACGCTCGGGTTCGAGGTGTTGGTGCAGCTGGTGATGGCCGCGATCATGACGTCGCCGTCACCGATGTCGAAGTCCTTGCCTTCGACCGGAACGCGGGCCGGGGTCTTCTTGTAGGTCGCGGCCATGTCGGCGTTGAACACGTCGTCGACTTCCGGAAGCGCGACCCAGTCCTGCGGGCGCTTGGGACCGGCGAGCGAGGGCACGACGGTCGCCATGTCCAGCTCCAGCGTGCTGGAGAAGATCGGGTCGGCGGCGTTCGCCTCGATCCAGAAGCCCTGCTCCTTGGCGTAGGCTTCGACGAGGGCGATCTGGTCTTCCTCGCGGCCGGTGAGGCGCAGGTAGTCGAGCGTCTTGTCGTCGATGCCGAAGAAGCCGCAGGTCGCGCCGTATTCCGGGGCCATGTTGGCGAGCGTCGCGCGGTCGGCCAGCGACAGCGAGGCGAGGCCGGGGCCGAAGTACTCGACGAAGCGGCCGACGACGCCGTGCTTGCGCAGCATCGAGGTGCAGGTGAGCACGAGGTCGGTCGCGGTCACGCCTTCCTGCAGTTCACCGACCAGCTTGAAGCCGACGACTTCGGGGATGAGCATCGAGACCGGCTGGCCGAGCATCGCGGCTTCCGCCTCGATGCCGCCGACGCCCCAGCCCAGCACGCCCAGGCCGTTCACCATGGTGGTGTGGCTGTCGGTGCCGACGCAGGTGTCGGGGTAGGCGACCAGCTTGCCGTCCTGGTCTTCGCTCGACCACACGGCCTTGGCGATGTTCTCGAGGTTGACCTGGTGGCAGATGCCGGTGCCCGGGGGCACGGCGTAGAAGTTCGCCAGCGACTTGGAACCCCACTTGAGGAAGTCGTAGCGCTCCATGTTGCGCTGGTATTCGATCTCGACGTTCTCTTCGAACGCCTTGGGGTGGCCGAACTCGTCGACCATGACCGAGTGGTCGATGACCAGGTTCACGGGGACCAGCGGGTTGATCTTGCTGGTGTCGCCGCCGAGCTTGGCGATCGCGTCACGCATCGCGGCAAGATCGACCACGCAGGGCACGCCGGTGAAGTCCTGCAGGAGAACGCGGGCCGGGCGGTACTGGATTTCCTCGCCGGTGGTGGGGTTCTTCTGCCAGTCGACGACCGCCTGGATGTGGTCGGTCGAAACGGTGAAACCGCCGTCCTCGAAGCGCAGCAGGTTCTCGAGAAGCACCTTCATCGAGAAAGGCAGGCGGGAAATGTCGCCCAGCTTCTCCGAAGCCTTCTTGAGCGAGTAGTAGGCGACGTCCTTGCCGCCGACGGTCATGGTGCTGCGAGTGCCGAGCGAGTCCTGTCCGACCTGAGTCATCTGGGCTTTATCCCCTTCTGTGTGATGCCTGCGCGGCTGCCTCGCGGCGCTCCTTTACCGTGTTGCAGTGCGACAGGCGGATTCGTCGCGCCGCCGATGCGCGCTTGGGGGCCAGTCGTCAAGGGGCAGAAGGTCCAGCTTAGGTGTCGTTTTGTGTCGTGCGGGTGCCAATCCAGCAACCGACGACGATCAGCGCGGCCCCGGCGACGACACCGAGCCCCAGATGCTCGCCGAACACCAGCCATCCCATCAGCGCGGCCCACAGGAATCCGGTGTACTCCACCGGCACCAGAACCTGCGCTTCCGCGCGCGCATAGCCCCATGAGAGGAACAGCAGCGCGATCGTCGCCAGCACCGCGCCGAGCGCCGTCCAGCCGAGGGTCACGACATCGGGCGCGGTCCAGTAGAACGGCGCGAACAGGGCGAACAGGATCGAGACGTTGAGGTTCTGGAACAGCGCGATCTCCACCGGTCCCGCCAGCAGTGCCTGCCGGCGCTGCATCACGAGGTTGAGCGCGTAGAACACGGCGGAAAGCACGATGGCGATCGTGCCCTCTATCGCCTCGGCTCCGTATTCTCCGGCCCCGAAGCGGTCCGCGCCGATCACCACCATGCCGACGAGGCCGAGCAGGGCGGCGAGGATCGCACGCGGGCGGATCGTCTCGCCCAGCATCAGCGCGGCGAAGTAGAGCGCGATGATCGGCGCGAAGAACGAGATCGCCATGCCCTCGGCCATCGGGATGCGCACGAGCCCGTGGAAGAACAGCGCCGCCATCACCGCGGTCACGCAGGAGCGCTGGAAATGGAACGTCGCGACCTTGCGGCTGGGCAGCGGGCGACCCTTCGCCAGCCACAGCGGGATCGTCAGCAGCGTGCCGATCACGTTGCGCAGCAGCAGCGCCGTGCCCACGCCCACCGCGATCGAGGCGGCCTTCATCGCCGCGTCCATCACGCTGAACGCGGCGATCCCCGCAACGACCGCGAGGACGGGCATCAGCGTGGAGACGGGGCCGGTGTTGGTGCCGGTGCTGGTGTCAGTGGAGGGGGCATGCATGACGCGCTGCGTCTCGCCCCATGCAAGTTTGTACGCAAGCAATTCATCGCGGGGACAGGTCGCATCCTTGAAGAAAGGCGCGTAAACGGGCACATCTGTGCAGTGCGGCAGGCAACCTTCGGGGGGCGTGGCGCTTCATCCCCCAGGTTTCCAAGTCGGGCAGGTTTCAAGGCAATATGGCGAGTTTCAAGCGGTTCGGTTCCGGTGTCGTTTCGGCGCTGACGCTTCTGGCTGTCGGCGTTCAGCCGGTTCAGGCGCAGAATACCGGCACAGCGACCGACAAGGCTGCCCAGAAGGCGGCTGACAAGGCTGCGAAGAAGGCGCCTAAGATCAAGACGGACATGCCTGAGGATCTGCTGCCGCCGACCGCCCGCACGGCTCAGTCGGTTGCCCAGCCGGTCGCGAAGCCCACGTCGCAGCCGAGCGCCCGCCCCACGACCGCCGCGACAGGCGTTCCTGCCCCCACCGCCACGCCTTCGCCGGTTCCGGTGCAGGCGCCGACGATCTCCTCGCCGGTGGTGCAGGAAGTGGTCATCACCGAGCCGGTGATGCCCTGGACCCTTTCGGACGCGCAGGCGCTGCTCAACACCATCGGCTACATCGGCAAGGAAGGCCTGATCCCCGCCGATTACCAGCCCGGCGCGCTCAAGGCGGCGATCGCCAAGGGCGAGGGCGATGCGCTGGATTCGCTCGCCAGCCGCGTCTTCGCCTGGCTGATCGAGGATCTGCGCGACGGTCGCACGCCGATGCCCGCGCGCGTCCAGTGGTTCGCGGTCGACCCCGACCAGGATGCCATGCCCACGCAGCAGATCATGGCGCAGGCGCTGTCCGACCATGACGTGCCCGGCGTGGTGGCGAAGCTCGCCCCGACCAACCCGGACTATGCCGCGCTCAAGACCGAGCTGAACGCGACGCCGATGGCGAACAAGGAGCGTCGCGCGCTGATCCAGGCCAACATGGACCGCTGGCGTTGGCTCGCCCGCGATCTCGGCACGGTCTACCTGATGACCAACGTGCCCGAGTTCCAGCTGCGCCTCGTCGTCAAGAACAAGATCCTGCGCACCTACAAGACCGTGGTGGGCAAGCCGGGCCGCACCGCGACCCCGCAGCTGGCCGAGACGGTCAGCGCGGTCGTGTTCAACCCGACCTGGACGGTGCCGCAGTCGATCGTCAAGGGTGAGGGCCTCGGCGCCAAGGTGCTCGGCAACCCGAAGTGGGCCGCCAACAACGGCTACAAGGGCTACAAGAACGCCGACGGCACGATCACCGTCGTTCAGCAGCCGGGACCGAACAACGCGCTCGGCCTGATGAAGATCGACATGCCCAACCCGCACGCGATCTACCTGCACGACACGCCCGCCAAGTCCTACTTCAACTCCGACGTGCGCGCCTTCAGCCATGGCTGCATCCGCACCGAGCGCGCGGTGGAGCTGGGCATGACGATGGCGATCCTCGGCGCGCAGATGCCCTCGACCGAAGCCGCCGAACTGTCGCGCGCGGGCGAGTACAAGAAGGTGCAGATGACGCGGACCTTCCCGGTCTACCTCACCTACTTCACCTTCGCCCGCTCGATCGACGGCACGCTGCAGTCCTTCGGCGACATCTACGGCCGCGATACGCCGGTGCTCGCCAGCTTCAAGGCCGCGCGCCAGCTCAAGACCACCCAGCGCGCCAGCGACGAGGCGATCATACAGCTGGATAATCCGCTCTAAGGGCTGCGCTAAGCGTAGCGCCCCGACGGTAACGTCGTCCCGGACTTGATCCGGGACCGCGGGCGGTCTTTAGGTGACGGCTCCCGGCAAGGAGCCCCCGCGATGACCGCAACAGACCCCGACCGCATAGACGAGGCTACCGCGCGCATCGTCGATCTGGAGGCCGAACTGGAAGCCTCCGGCACCACCACGCGCGAGGAGCAGGCGCTCGCCCGCGCCCGCGCGGTGCTCCACGAATGGGTGGACAGCGTCTCCGCCGTGGTGGCGACGCCGGGTGTGGGCCGGGTCGTGCTGATCCACGCGAACGGCACGGAGTCGCGCATCGCCTCCCCCGAACTGCCGTTCCTGCTGGCCGTGCCAGTGAGCTTCGGGGGCGACGACACGACCTGAATCCGCAACATTTGCGTCACTCGCGCCTTGTAATCCCTGACGAGCGAGGCCGAGGGACGACGAGCGCATGGATCAGGCCACGGCCTCCGAAGACCGGGACGGCACCGAAACCACGCTGCAGTGGCGCATCCTGATCGGCTTCGTGCTCGGCCTCGGCTGCGGCCTCCTCGCCTATACTTTCGCGCGCGATGCGGGCTGGGTCGCCACCCTGATCGAATACGTGACGATGCCGGTGGGACAGATCTTCCTGCGCCTGCTGTTCATGCTGGTGCTGCCGCTGCTGTTCTCGGCCCTCGTCATCGGCATCGCGGAAATGGGCGAGATCCGGGCCCTGCGCAAGGTCGGCGTGGCGACGCTGATCTACACGGTGATCGTCTCGGGCATCGCCGTCGCCATCAGCCTCGTCGCGGTGAACCTGCTGCGCCCCGGCGACGGCGTGGACCGCGACGCCGCGCGCGAGCTTCTGAGCAAGAGCGCGGATTCGGCGGGAAGCATCCTCCAGACCTCGAAGGAGGCCGTCTCGGGCGTCGATGCGGTGCTGGCGCTGGTCCCCTCCAACGTCATCACCGCCATGAGCGAGAACGACATCCTCGCCGTCATGTTCTTTGCGCTGTTCTTCGGCATCGGCCTGCTGCTGGTGTCGAGCGCGCGCACCGAAACGCTCAAGGAGGCGATCGAGGGCGTGTTCGAGGTGTCGATGAAGCTGATCGGCATCGTCATCAGGCTCGCCCCGATCGCGATCTTCTGCTTCATGTTCAACCTGTCCGCGCAGTTCGGCTGGGATCTGCTGGGCAAGCTCGCCGCCTTCGTGGGCGTGGTGCTGCTGGCGCTCGGCCTGCAGATGTTCGGCGTCTATCCGCTGCTCCTCGCCTTCGTCGCCCGCCGCAGCCCCTTGAAGTTCTTGCGCCAGACGCGCGAGGTGAGCGTGCTGGCCTTCTCTACCGCCAGCTCCAACGCCACGCTGCCGACCTCGCTGCGCGTCGCCGACGAGCAGTTGCGCCTGCCGCGCCGCGTGGCGCGCTTCGTCCTCACCATCGGTGCCACCGCCAACCAGAACGGCACCGCCATGTTCGAGGGCGTGACGGTGCTGTTCCTTGCCCAGTTCTTCGGGGTGGAGTTGAGCCTCGGCCAGCAGCTCTACGTGATGCTGATCTGCATCCTCGCCGGGATCGGCACGGCGGGCGTGCCCGCGGGATCGCTGCCGGTCGTGGCGCTCATCATGGGCAGCGTCGGCGTGCCGCCCGAGGGGATCGGCCTCATCATCGGCGTCGACCGCTTCCTCGACATGTGCCGCACGACGCTCAACGTCATCGGCGACCTCGTCTGCGCGACGGTGATCTCCGCCGTCAGCGCCCCGGACGAGGCGCGGGCGGGGTAGGGCAGCTTCCCTTCGTCATTGCGAGCGCAGCGAAGCAATCCCACGCCGTGGGCCGACGGTGGATTGCTTCGCTGCGCTCGCAATGACGGAGAGGTTCAGTGCCGGCGGATCACTTCGAGGAAGGCGTCGCCGTAAGCCTCCAGCTTGCGCGTGCCGACGCCGCCGATGCGGCCGAGTTCGGCCAGCGAGGCGGGGCGCATGTTGGCCATGTCGCGCAAGGTGGAATCGTGGAAGATGACGTAAGGCGGCACCCCCGATTCCTTCGCGAGATCGCGGCGCAGTTCGCGCAGCGCCTCGAACAGCGGGTTGCCGACCGGGTTGGCGCCCGCATCCCCTCCGCGCCCGCGACGCTGGCGCTCCGGCTTGGGCGGGATGACGATGGCGACCGCCGCCTCGCCCTTCAGGATCGCGCGCGCATCGCCGCCCAGCGCGAGGCCGCCGTGCTCGGTCGACGTCAGGCTGCCGCGCGCCTGCAGCGCCCGTGCGAGCGCCTTGAGCAGCGGCTTCTCGTCGTCCGTCAGGATGCCGAAGACTGAAAGCTGGTCATGCCCGCGCTGGAGCACGCGGTCGTCCGACACGCCGGTCAGCACCTTCTCCAGATGGCCCAGGCCATAAGTCTGCCCGGTGCGGAACACCGCCGAGAGCAGCTTGCGCGCCAGTTCTGTCACGTCGACCACGCCCACGGGTTCGAGGCAGTTGTCGCAGTTCCCGCAGGTCTGCGCGGGCGTCTCGCCGAAGTGACGCAGCAGCACGGCGCGGCGGCATTCCGCCGTCTCCACCAGCCCGGCCAGCGAATCGAGGCGCTGGCGCTCGCTCTGCTGGCGGTGCGGCTCGATCTCCGACAGGCGCTGGCGGGCGCGGGCGAAGTCGTCGGCGCCCCATAGCATCACCGCGACGGAAGGATCGCCGTCGCGCCCGGCGCGGCCGGTTTCCTGATAGTAGGCCTCGATCGACTTGGGGATGCCCGCATGCGCAACGAAGCGCACGTCGGGCTTGTCGATGCCCATGCCGAAGGCGACCGTCGCGACCATCACCATGTCTTCGGAAGCGACGAAGGCGGCCTGGTTGCGCGCGCGCACGTCGGGGTCGAGGCCAGCGTGATAGGGCAGCACGCGCCGTCCGGTCGCGGCGGCGAGGCTCTCGGCCAGCTGCTCCACGCGGGCGCGGGTGGGGGCGTAGACGATGCCGGGGCCGGGGTTCTCGTCGACGATGGCCTTGATCTGGCGGCCGACGTTCTCGCGCGGGCGGATGGTGTAGCGGATGTTCGGCCGGTCGAACCCGGCGACGATCAGGCCCTCGTCCGGGATGCCGAGCTGGGCGAGGATGTCGGCACGGGTGTGGTGGTCCGCCGTCGCCGTCAGCGCGAGGCGCGGGACGTTGGGGAAGGCGTCGAGCAGCGGGCGCAGTAGGCGGTAGTCGGGGCGGAAATCGTGCCCCCACTCGGAGACGCAATGCGCCTCGTCGATGGCGAACAGTCCGATCCGCGCGGATTGCAGCAGTTCGCGGAAGTGCGGCTGGCTGGCGCGCTCGGGCGCGATGTAGAGCAGGTCCAGCTCGCCGGCGCGGAAGGCGTCCATCGTCGCGCCGCGATCGGTGTCGGCGCTGGTCAGCGTGGCCGCGCGGATGCCGTTGGCGCGGGCCGAGCGCAACTGGTCGTGCATGAGCGCGATCAGGGGGGAGACGACCACGCAGGTGCCCTGCAGCAGCACGGCGGGCAGCTGGTATGTCAGCGACTTGCCCGCGCCGGTCGGCATGATCGCCAGCGTCGAGCGGCCATGCAGCACGCGGTCGACCACCTGGTCCTGCACGCCGCGGAAACCGGAGAAGCCGAAGACGTCGTGCAGCGCCTTCGCCACCTCTTCCTCGCCGGGCGGAGGGGCAGGCGTCCAGTCCACGTCGGGGGCGTGGATGTCCATCATGTCGGCGTCGGGTTCGCCGTAGAAGGTCGTCTCGAAAGGCCAGTCGTCGTCGTTCACGGCGGCGATTATGGCAGAGGCGGCACCCGGGGGGAAACCCTCGGCGGGCAGGTTTCCTCCGTTTCGGTAGGCAAACCCGCGTAGAACCGGCGCATTCTTCCTCTTGTCCGCTCTATCGCGCGGGCGCATGATCGCCTCATCGGCAAGGGCGGGAGGGCACCTTGAAGTATCCCAAGCTGGTGTTCGACTGGGGGCGGCATCGCGAGCTGGCTGTAAATGTCTGGCATGCACAGATGGCAGGGCACCCGAAACTCCTGACCTATGCTGGGCCGGATCCGAAGCTGCGCAAGGCCACCCGGGCAGACGCACTCCATTTCGAGCATGGCGGGCAGCGCTACGAGATACCGCATGTGCTGAGCCGGGACGAATATCCGTTCGCCTGCACGCTGGAAGGCGGCGGAGCCAGTTGGGTCGGCCACATCCCAGGGCGGGAGAACAGCGCGCAAGGAGGCCTGATTGCCGGGTTCCTGTCTCGCTACGGCATCGTGGCGGGCAACGGGGAACAGTCGAAGTTCCTCGTCGTCGTGACGGGTCACCCCGACGGCGATGTCACCAACCCGTGCCTGCCAGCATGCAAGGGATGCGAGCATGGATGCCGCTTCACCCAGAACGGCAAGGCGCTGACCTAGCTATCGAGCGCCGCCGCAGGGTTCTACGTCCAAAGCTCCGGGTGCCGCAGCAGCAGCGCTTGCGCGAGGATCAGCGTCTTGGCGTCGGTCAGTTCGCCCGATAGCGCCATGGCGCGCAGGGCGTCGAGGCCGATCTCGTGGACGGTGATGTTCTCGTCCTCGTCATGCGCGCCTCCGCCTTCGCCCACGCGGTCGTCATGCGCGTATTGCGCAAGGTAGAGCTGCACGCGCTCGGTGGAGACGGGGCAGAGCGACCACATGTTGGTGATCGGCTCCAGCGCCTCGATCCGGAGGCCGCCTTCCTCGAAGGCTTCCTCGACGATGCGCGCTTCGGGCGAGGCGCCGTCGAGATTGCCTGCGATGGCCTCCAGCAGCGGCGGCGCGCCAGCGGCGAGCACGCCCGCGCGCGGCTGGTCGATCAGCATGCACAGCCGCCGCGCCGGGTCGTAGGGCAGCACCGCCACCGCCGAGCCGTTGTCGAGCAGGTGCCGCTCCACCCGCTTGCCGTCGGGCATCTCCACTTCGAGGCGGGAGAACTTGTACCACCCGTCATAGACGAGGGTGCGCCCGGTGATGCGTGCGGTGGTCATGGCCGCAGGGTTATCGGGCGCCGGCCATGTTGCAAGTGCGAAATGATCCTCCCCGGCACGGGGAGGGGGACCACCGCAAGGTGGTGGAGGGGCACCATCGTGGTTGCCGGACCTTGCTGCGCGCACTTGTGAGAGGCACTGCCCTGCAAGGGCACGCGATCCAGCGCGTGCCCCTCCACCATCCTTCGGATGGTCCCCCTCCCCCGATGGTGGAGGAACTCAGTCCAGGTTCGGCCGCAGCCAGCGTTCGGCGGTGGGCAGGTCCACATCGCGGCGCACGGCGTAGTCTTCCAGCTGGTCCCGGCCGATGCGGGCGACGCCGAAGTACTGGCTTTCCGGGTGCGCGAAGTAGAAGCCCGAAACCGCCGCCGTCGGCAGCATCGCCTGGCTTTCGGTCAGCACGATCCCGGCGTTGTCCTGCGCTTTCAGAAGATCGAACAGGATGGGCTTCAACGAATGGTCCGGGCAGGCGGGATAGCCCGGCGCCGGGCGGATTCCGCGATATTCCTCGCGGATCAGCGCTTCGTTGGTGAACTGCTCGTCCGGCGCATAGCCCCACAACGTCGTGCGGACATGCTGGTGCAGGCGCTCGGCGAAGGCTTCGGCGAAGCGGTCGGCGAGGGCTTTCAGCAGGATGTCCGAATAGTCGTCGTGCGCCGCCTTGAAGCGCTCCAGATGCGGCTCGATGCCGTGGATGCCGACCGCGAAGCCGCCGAGCCAGTCGTCCTGCGGCGCGATGAAGTCCGACAGGCAGAAGTTGGCGCGGCCGCGCGACTTCTTGAACTGCTGGCGCAGGAAGGGGAGGCGCAATTCCTCCCCAAGCTTGTCTTGGGGAGGGGGACCGCCGGCGGAGCCGGTGGTGGAGGGGGATGGCGCGGCCTCTCCCCCTCCACCATGCTTCGCATGGTCCCCCTCCCCGAGCGAGCTCGGGGAGGAAATGATGATATCGTCACCTTCGGAATGGGCAGGCCAGAAGGCGCAGACGCCGCGCGCGGTCAGCCACTTTTCGTCGATGATCTTCGCCAGCATCGCCTGCGCATCTTCGAATAGGCTGCTGGCGCTTTCGCCGACGACCGGGTCGGTCAGGATCGCGGGATAGTTGCCCGCCAGTTCCCAGGCGCGGAAGAAGGGCACCCAGTCGAACGTCTCGACCAGATCCTTGAGATCCCAGTCCTCGAACACATGCAGGCCGGGCTGCGCGGGCGCGGCGGGCTTGAGCGCGAAGTCGGCGGGGAAGGCGTTGGCGCGCGCATCGGCGAGCGGCAGCAGGTCGCTCTGGCCCTTGCCCTCGCGGGCTTCGCGGACCTTGGCATAGTCGATCGCGACCGAGGACTTGAAGCCTTCCGCCTGCGTGTCGGACAGCAGCTGCGAGGCGACGCCCACCGCGCGGCTGGCGTCGAGCACGTGGACCACGGTGCCGGTATAGGCCGGGTCGATGCGCAGCGCGGTGTGGACCTTGGAGGTCGTCGCGCCGCCGATCAGCAGGGGAATGTTCATCTCGGCGCGCTGCATTTCCTCGGCCACGGTCACCATCTCGTCGAGCGAGGGGGTGATGAGGCCCGAGAGGCCGATGATGTCGGCCTCGTTCTCGTTCGCCGATTCGAGGATCTTGCTCCACGGCACCATGACGCCAAGGTCGATCACCTCGTAGCCGTTGCACTGGAGCACGACGCCGACGATGTTCTTGCCGATGTCATGGACGTCGCCCTTGACGGTGGCCATGATGATGCGGCCCTTCGCCTTGGTCTTGGCGTCCTTCTCCGCCTCGATGAAGGGGATCAGGTGAGCGACCGCCTTCTTCATCACGCGCGCGGACTTCACGACCTGCGGCAGGAACATCTTGCCTGACCCAAACAGGTCGCCGACGACGTTCATGCCGCCCATCAGCGGGCCTTCGATCACCTCGATCGGGCGACCGCCGGCAGCGGCGATCGCGGCGCGGGCTTCCTCGGTGTCTTCGACCACGTAGGCGTCGATGCCGCGCACCAGTGCGTGCTCGATGCGCTTGGTGACGTCCCAGCCGCGCCATTCCTCGGCTGCCTTCTCGGCGACGGTGTCCTTGCCCTTGAAGCTCTCCGCCAGTTCGATCAGGCGCTCGGTGGAGGTCTTGCCGTCCTCGCCCACGCCGGGGCGGCGCATCATGATGACGTCTTCGCAGGCTTCGCGCAGGGCCGGGTCGA
The DNA here is from genome assembly GCF_021227995.1 of Novosphingobium kaempferiae. Taxonomy (NCBI): domain Bacteria; kingdom Pseudomonadati; phylum Pseudomonadota; class Alphaproteobacteria; order Sphingomonadales; family Sphingomonadaceae; genus Novosphingobium; species Novosphingobium kaempferiae. Next base: position 1,371,608 of record NZ_CP089301.1, on the reverse strand, counting down.
TCTGGTCGTAGACGTCGAGCTGGCCAGCGTTGACGATCGCCATGTCGAGGCCCGCCGGGATCGCGTGGTATAGGAAGACCGAGTGCATCGCGCGGCGGACCGTCTCGTTGCCGCGGAAGCTGAACGAGAGGTTGGACAGGCCGCCCGAGAAGTGGACGTGCGGGCAGCGCGCCTTGATCTCCACCACCGCCTCGATGAAGTCGAGGCCGTAGCGGTCATGTTCCTCGATGCCGGTGGCGACGGCGAAGACGTTGGGATCGAAGATGATGTCCTCGGGCGGGAAGCCGATGCCGACGAGCAGCTTGTAGGCGCGCTCGCAGATCTCGATCTTGCGCTCCTTGGTGTCGGCCTGGCCGGTCTCGTCGAAGGCCATGACGACCACGGCGGCGCCGTAGGCCATGCACTTTCGCGCATGGTCGAGGAATTGCTCCTCGCCTTCCTTCATCGAGATGGAATTGACGATTGGCTTGCCCGACACGCACTTGAGGCCCGCCTCGATCACGTCCCACTTGGAGCTGTCGACCATCACCGGCACGCGCGCGATGTCCGGCTCGGCGGCGATCAGCTTGAGGTACGTGGTCATCGCCTCGACCGCGTCGAGCAGGCCCTCGTCCATGTTGACGTCGATGACCTGCGCGCCGTTCTCCACCTGCTGGCGGGCGACTTCGATGGCGGCGGGGTAGTCGCCCGCCATGATGAGCTTCTTGAACTTGGCCGAGCCGGTGACGTTGGTGCGTTCGCCGATGTTGACGAAACGGGAGCCGGAGGGAGTGGCGGTCATGGGTGTTGTTCTCGTCGGGTCAGAGCGGGCGTGCGAGCACGAAGTCGTCGTAGGTCTTGCCGCCCACGTCGAAACGGCGGGTGCCGATCGTCTCGAAGCCGTGCTTGGCGTAGAAGGAAAGCGCGCGGTGGTTGTCGTCCTTGACGCCGAGCAGCAGGCGGCTGGCGCCCTTCGCCTCGGCCATGACGGCCAGCATCAGCGCGCCCGCGATCGTCGAGCCCTGGAAGCGCGACAGCAGGTAGATGCGCTTCAGCTCGACATCGCCGGGCTGCGCATGCTCGATCTCCGGATCGCAGGACAGCGCATAGCCGACCGGCGCGCCGCCGGGTTCGATCTCGGCCAGCCACGCCTTCGCGCCCTTGGCGAAGTATGCGCGATAGGCGTCGGCGGAGTGCTGCTTCGCGCAATGCGCGACGAGGCCCGCGCCGTCGATGTGGCCTGCGAAGGTCTCAAGGAACGTCGCCGCGCCCACGAGGGCGAGCGCGTCGGCATCGTCCGGTCCGGCCGGGCGGATGCGCCAGATGGGAATGTCGTTCACGAAAGTTCTCAGGCTACCATCGTGAAGGGTTCGAGGCCCGCGAGGCGCGTCACCGGCTCCAGCGCGGGAAGCGTGCGCGGGTCCATGCCCGTCACCTTGTCGGCGATGGCCTTGATGTGCGCGGGGGTGGAGCCGCAGCAGCCGCCCAGCACGTTGACCTGCCCCGCGACCGCCCATTCGCCGACGAAGCCCGCCGTCGTGTCCGGCATCTCGTCATAGGCGCCCAGTTCGTTGGGAAGCCCGGCGTTGGGGTAGATCATGATGAGGGTGTCGGCGATCTCCGACAGCGTCTTCACATGCGGGCGCAGCTGCGTCGCGCCGAACGAGCAGTTGAGGCCGATCGTCACCGGCTTGGCATGGCGCACCGCGTGCCAGAACGCCTCGACCGTGTGGCCCGACAGGTTGCGGCCGGAAAGGTCGGTCAGCGTCATCGACAGCATGATCGGCACTTCGCGCCCAAGCTCGGCTTCAAGCTGGCGCACGGCCATGACGCCCGCCTTGGCGTTGAGGGTGTCGAACACCGTCTCGATCAGGATGAAGTCCGCGCCGCCTTCGACGAGGGCTGCGGCCTGTTCCTTGTAGACGTCGACCAGCGTGTCCCAGTCGATCTCGCGGTAGCCCGGATCGTTGACGTCGGGGCTGAGCGAAAGGGTCTTGTTCGTCGGCCCGATCGCACCCGCCACGAAGCGCGGGCGACCGTCCTTGGCCTGGTACTCGTCCGCCAGACGACGCGCGAGCTTCGCCGATTCGACGTTGATCTCGCGCACGAGATGCTCGGCGCCGTAGTCGGCCTGGCTGATGCGGTTGGCCGAGAAGGTGTTGGTCTCGGCGATGTCCGCGCCCGCCTCGAAGTAGGCGCGGTGGATCGATTCCGGCACCTCGGGCTTGGTCAGCGCGAGGATGTCGTTGTTGCCCTTCTGGTCGTGGGACAGGCCGAGGTTCCCGGCATAGTCCTCTTCCGACAGCTTCCAGTTCTGGATCTCGGTGCCGAAGGCGCCGTCGGTGATGAGGATGCGCTTGGCCGCCTCGGCGAGGAAGGTTTCACGGACGCTCATGCTGTAACCAGCTCCTTAGTGGAATTAGGGGCGGGGCGCAGGCCGAGCAGCTGGCAGATCGCGTAAGCCTGCTCGGCGCGGTTGAGGGTGTAGAAGTGGAAATCGCGCACGCCGCCTTCGTAGAGGCGCTTGCACAGATCCGCTGCGGCGACGGCGGCGACGAGGGCGCGCGGACCGGGGCGGTCGTCGAGGCCGTCGAACATCGTTTCCAGCCAGCCGGGAATCTCGGTGTTGCCGCTCATCCGGCGGATCGCCGAGAAGCTGGTGACGGGCATGATGCCCGGCAGGATCGGCGCGGTGATGCCCGCCGCCAGCGCCTTGTCGAGGAAGCGGAAGTAGGCGTCGGTCGAGAAGAAGAACTGCGTGATCGCGCGGCAGGCGCCCGCGTCGATCTTGCGCTTGAGGTTGTCGAGGTCGACCTCGGCGCTCACCGCCTCGGGGTGGACTTCGGGGTAGGCAGCGACCGAAATCTCGAAGTCGTGGCGCTTCTTCAGCCCCTCGACCAGTTCGGCGGCGCTGCCGTAGCCTTCGGGGTGCGGCACGAAGCGGCCGCCGTCAGCCGGAGGCGGATCGCCGCGCAGGGCGACGATGTGGCGCACGCCCGCTTCCCAATACTGGTCGACCACCTCGTCGATCTCGCCCTTGCTGGCGGCAACGCAGGTGAGGTGCGCGGCGGGGACCAGCGAGGTTTCCTTGACGATCCGCGCGACGGTCGCGTGGGTACGCTCGCGCGTGGAGCCGCCCGCGCCATACGTCACCGAGACGAAGCTGGGATCGAGCGGGGCGAGCTGGGTGATCGCGTCCCACAGCTGTTCCTCCATCTTCTCCGACTTGGGCGGGAAGAATTCGAAGGAGACGGAAATGTCGCCCGGCAGCCCTGCGAAGAGAGGGGATTCGGCCGGTCGTTGGGAAGCGGTCATCAAACGGTCTCTCGATATACGGCGGGCGCGGTTACACCATCGCGGCGCGCAGTCCAGATTTTAACGGTGAGCGGGTCGCCCGGCAGCGCCACGGGCGCGGCGGGGACGAGACCTGCGGAGGCGAGATGGGCGAGCATCTGCTCGTCCGAAAAGCCGAGGCGGGCATGGGCGTGGCGCTCGCGCAGTTCCTCGCGCTCGTGTGAGGCGAGGTCGACCACGGCGATACGTCCGCCCGGGCGCAGCACGCGCGCGGCCTCGCCCAGCACGACGGCGGGATCCTGCGCATAGTGCAGCACCTGATGGAACAGCACGGTGTCGAAGGCGTCTTCGGCGAAGGGCAGGGCGGTGAAATCGCCCTGCACCAGATTGATCTTGTCGGCCGGCAAGTCCTGCAAACGAGCACGGGCGATGCGCAGCATTTCGGGGCTGTTGTCGAGCGCGGTCACGCGGCCCGCGCGCGGGGACAGCAACTGCGCCATGCGGCCGGTGCCGGTGCCGACGTCGAGCAACCCGCCGATCGCTTCCCCGTCGAGCGCCGCGAGCAGCGCGGCCTCGACCGGCTCGTCGGCGCCATGGAGGCGGCGCAGCGTGTCCCACTCGGCGGCGTGGCGGGCGAAATAGGCCTGCGCGCTCGCTTCACGCCCGGCGCGAATGGCGGCGAGGTGGCGGCGGTCTTCGGCGCAGCGGGCGGCGAACTGGCTGTCGTCACGCTCTGCGGTGGCCAGCAGGAGCGCGGCGGCGCTTCCCATCGTCGGGGCCATCGACGGCGCGACATGCTCGCTGACGGCGCTGCGCAGGAACACCCAGCTGCCTTCCTTGCGGCGTTCGGCAAGGCCCGCATCGCACAGGATGCGGATGTGCCGGGAGACGCGCGGCTGGCTCTGCCCGAGTACCTGGGCAAGCTCTCCGACGGCGAGTTCCATATGCGCAAGCAGGCGCATGATGCGCAGGCGCGTCGGCTCCGAAAGAGCGCGCAGAAGAGGGTCGATCCGCATGCCGGATCATATAAAGATATCTTTATATGTGTGCAACCCCTAGGAATTCCGCGGATTTGCGCCCCTCTTATTCCTATTTGCGTTGCACCATTGTCTCGTCTAAAGATTGGCACCGCAGGCTTGCCTGCAAGCGTTGGCCTATGCGCCAAACAATGCAAGGGGATTCGCATGAAGAAGATTGCTTTCGCCGCGTTCGCGTCGGTTGCCGCTCTGTCGCTCGCTGCTTGTGGTGGTGAACCCGCCGCAGAAGCCACCACCGATTCGGTTGAGACCGCTCCCGAGGAGCTGATGACCGGTGACGCCACCGACGCTCCGACCGAGGCTGCGTCCGAGGCGATGTAATCGGTTTGGGGGAACGACTGCTTCGGCAAGTCTACCCCCGCCGCTTTCCAGTCCGGGTCCATACCGGAAGCCGAGGGCATTGCCCGCGGCATTGGAAAGTCCGTTTAACGACGGACAGAAGCCCTCCCGAGCGGGAGGGTTTTTTGTATCCGCCATCCGCGTTTACGCCGGGGCGGACAAGCAAGACCCGCCCTGTCCAACAGGGCGGGTTTTTGTTTGCACTGCCTTCGGGGGCGGGGCATCAACCGGGCCATGCCGGACACGCTGAAGATCACCCTCGCGCAGCTCAACCAGTCGGTGGGGGACATCGCCGGCAATGCGAAGGGCGTGCTCGCCGCGCGGGCTGCCGCGGGCAAGAGCGACCTCGTGGTGTTCCCGGAACTGCATCTCATCGGCTATCCGCCCGAAGACCTGATCCTCAAGCCATCGCTGATCGAACGCGCCGCCGCCGAACTCCAGAAGCTGGCCGAGGCGACCGCAAGCGATGGGCCGGCGATGCTGGTGGGTTCGGCCTTCGTGCTCGATGGTGCGCTGCACAACGGCGTCGCGCTGCTCGATCAGGGCAAGGTCGCGGCGGTGCGGCTGAAGCACGAACTGCCCAACTACGGCACCTTCGACGAGATGCGCCTGTTCCAGCCCGGCCCGCTGCCCGAGCCGGTGATCCTGCGCGGCACCATGATCGGCGTGCCGGTGGGCGAGGACATCTGGCGAATCGAGGTTTGCCGCCACCTGGCCGACTTCGGCGCGGAGATCCTCGTCTGCATCAACGGCAGCCCTTACGAGATCAACAAGGAAGCCCTGCGCATCGAAGGCGTGGCCAAGCGCCGCGCGGTCGATACGGGGCTACCGCTCGCCTACCTCAACCGCGTCGGCGGGCAGGACGAACTGGTGTTCGACGGGGCCAGCTTCGCGGTCAACGGCGACGGCGGGCTGGCGGTGCAGCTGCGCGACTGGGAGGAGCAGGTCGTCGAGACCCGCTGGACCAAGACCGCAAAGGGCTGGCGCTGTGATCGCGGCACCGTGGAGACGCTCGCCGAGAACCCCGAGGACATCTACAGCGCCATGGTCCTGTCCTTGCGCGACTACGTGGAGCGGCACGGCTTCCCCGGCGTCGTGCTGGGGCTTTCGGGCGGGATCGATTCGGCGACCTGCGCCGCCATCGCCGTCGATGCGCTCGGCGCGGACCGGGTGTGGGGGGTGATGATGCCCTCGCGCTTCACCAGCACGCAGAGCCGCGAGGATGCCGCTGCCTGCGCCCGGATGCTGGGCATTCGCTATGCCGAGATGCCGATCGGCGCGGCGGTAGACGGCTTCGATTCGATGCTGGGCGAGGCGTTCGACGGGCTGCCGCGCGATCTGGCGGAGGAGAACCTCCAGTCGCGGGTGCGCGGTGCGGCGCTGATGGCGCTGTCGAACAAGTTCGGCCCGATGCTGCTCGCCACCGCCAACAAGAGCGAGCTGAGCGTGGGTTATGCCACCATCTACGGTGACATGGCGGGCGGCTACAACCCGCTCAAGGACGCCTACAAGACCACCGTCTACGCACTGGCGAACTGGCGCAATCGCAACGTTGCGCGGATCGGCCTCGGGCCTTCGGGGCAGGTTATCCCCGAGGGCGTGCTGACGCGCGAACCGACGGCGGAACTGCACGAAGGCCAGCGCGACAGCGACCTGTTGCCACCCTACGAGGTGCTCGATCCGATCCTCATCGGCCTCGTGGAGCACGACAAGAGCGTGGAGCAACTCGTCAACGAGGGCTTCGAGCGCGCCACCGTGGCGCGCGTCGAATGCCTGCTCCACCGCGCTGAATACAAGCGCCGCCAGTCGCCGCCCGGTGTGAAGCTGACCGCGCGCAATTTCGGGCGCGACCGGCGTTATCCGCTCACCCACGCCTTCCGGAGCGGGTGAGCGGCATCACTCAATACTCGAAGTTCAGCGACACCACCGCGCTGCGCGGGGCGCCGTAGAACGCCTGGCCCCACTTGAGGCTGTTGAGGTACTTGGTGCCGGTCACGTTGCGCAGGTTCAGGCTGGCGCGCAGGTGGTCGACGATGCGCACGCCTGCCATGAGGTCGAGGATCGCGTAGTCCTTCTGGCGCAGCGTCACGTCGCCCTCGACGCCGCCGTAAGTGGCGAGGTCGCTGACGATCGCGGTCGTGGCGTTCTGCCAGCGCAGCTGCGCGCCCAGCTTGAGGTCGTTGAACTCGGGCACCGTGTAGGTCGAGGACAGCTTGAGCGAGCGGGTGGGGATCCAGGTGCGGGTATCCTCGCCGTCGGCGTTCTCGACATTGAGGAGGGTGAACCCTCCGCTGAGGCGCCAGTTCTCGGTGACATTGCCCGCCAGTTCCACCTCGAAGCCCTTGGATGTCGTGTCGGTGGGGTCATAGTAGCTGTCGAAGGCCTTGCCGGTGCAGTCGCTCGTCTGGCCGGGCGCGCAGCCGTTTTCGTCGAAGTTGCCGGCATATTCGGCGAGGCCCTTCTGCTTGGCCTTGAAGACTGCGGCGGTGGCATAGAGCCTGCCACCGAACCAGGTGCTCTTGATGCCCGCTTCCAGGCTGGTGCCCTTGGCGGGGTCGAGGCGGCGGTTGTCGATGCCGATCTCGGACTGCGGGTTATAGATGTCGGTGTAGCTGGCGTAGAACGAGAGGTTCGGCGTCAGATCGTAGATCGCGCCGACGTAGGGGCTGACCTTGCTGTCCTTGCGCGCCTGGCTGGTGCCGTAGGATTCGCCGGTCGACTTGATCCACATCGCGCTCGCGCCGACGACGGCCTTGAGCTGGTCGGTCAGGTTGAGGTGCGCCGCGCCGTAGACGCGGGTCAGGCGGTCGGAATAGTCCGCCGCGACATAGCCGCCGGGGTAGCTGGGCTCGGGAATCCCGGTCTCGCCCCATTCGGACGGGCCGGGATAGACGATCGTGTCGGTCGAGAAGTCCTCGATCTCCTTGGCGTCGGACTTCGAGACCGAGACGCCGAGCGCCAGCTTGTGCTCGCGGCCCAGCAACTGGAACGGGCCGGAGAGGTACACGTCGCCGAGGTATTGCTTGTAGTCCGAGGGGTAGATGCCGCTCATGCCGTAGACGCCCTCGCCGGTCTCCCGGTCGGGGTAGCCGTAGGCGTAGAGCAGCTTGGAATGCTCCTGGAAGCGGCGGTAGGTGGCGATGCCGGTTGCCGACCAGCCTCCGCCGAAATCGTAGACGAGTTCGCCGAACAGGCTCTGGTCCCGCGTGTTCCAGTAGGTCCAGTCGGCCGAGGTCGTGGCCGAGCGTGACAGCGGGATGCGGGTGCCGTCGGTGTAGACCAGCGGGATCGCGCCCCACAGCACGCCGTCCGCGTCGTTCTCCTGCCGGGTATAACCCACGGTGGCGCGCAGGCTGGGCGTCGCCTGCCAGCGCAGGATGGCGCCATAGACGTCGCGATTGACGTGGTTGTAGGCGAGGTGGCCGTCGCGATCCTCGTGCGCGTAGATCGCGCGGACCGAAAGCGTGTCGGTCAGCGGCACGTTGGCGTCGCCCTCGACGCGCCAGTAGTCTCGGCTGCCGACCTGTGCGGAGCCGGTGATCTTGAATTCGTCGGTCGGGCGCTTGCGCACGTAGTTCACGGTGGCGGAGGGGTTGCCGATGCCGGTCATGATCGCGTTGGCGCCGCGCACGATCTCCACGTTCTCGAACAGCGCGGTGTCGAGGTCGCCGAACTGGATGCCCCAGGCGAGCGGCAGGCCGATGCCGTCGACCTGGAAGTTCGAGACGTCGAACCCGCGCGAGGAGAAGTAGGTGCGGTCCGTCTCGACCCGCTCGACGTTGATGCCCACGGCCTGTTCCAGCAGGTCGTTGACGTTGGTGATGGCGAAATCCTCGATCCGCTTGCGGTCGATGATCGTCACCGACTGCGGCGTGTCCTTGACCGGCAAGGCGAGGGCCGTGGCGGAACTGGACTGCTCCAGCCCGGCGGTGACGATGATGGTGCCCGCCGGATCAGGCGCCGCCTCGGCCTCCTCGGCATGGGCCGCGCCGCACAGGCTGGGCGCGATCAGGAGAGTGGTGGCGAGCAGGGCGTGCCGGACGGGCAGGCGCATATGAACCCTCATCATCATTGTTGCTGAACTTTTGCCGAGCACCTAGATTTCATGCAAATGCGAGTCAATCGCATTATTGTGAGCCCGCGCTTTCCATCCGCGCCGAACCCGCCCATAGCGCCGCGATGATCTTACGAATGCCGCCGCTCGCCGCCTGGACTTCCGCCTTCATCGCCGCCGTCGTGGGGTTCGGAGGCATCGTTCCGCTGGTCGTCCGGGCGATGCAGGGGCTGGGCGCGAGCACGACACAGGTTGGTTCGTCGGTTACAGCGCTATGCCTCGGCATTGCGGTCTGCGGTGGGCTGCTGTCGCTGCGCACGCGGGTGCCGGTGGTGCTGGCGTGGTCGACGCCGGGAGCGGCGCTGCTGGTGGCGAGTGCCGGGACAGTGCAGTGGCCCGTCGCCATCGGAGCGTTCCTGGCAGCCGCGGCGATGATGTGCGTGCTCGCGGTGGTCCCGGCGCTTGGGCGGCTGGCGGAGCGGATTCCGGCTTCTGTCGCCTCGGCCATGCTGGCGGGCGTGCTGCTGCCGTTCTGTCTGCAACTGTTCCGCACGCTGGAAAGCGATGCGCTGCTGGTCTGCGTGCTGCTCGTGGTCTTCGTCATCGCCCGCCAGCGGCTGCCGCTCTATGCGCTGCTGCTCGTGCTGTGCGCGGGTATCGCCGTGCTGCTGCTGCGCGGCGACCTTCGGGGCCTTGACGGCGGGCCGCTGCTGGGCGCTTTGGAGCCGGTCGTGCCGGTGTTCGACTGGCGCGCGGTGATGAGCGTAGGGCTGCCGCTGTTCCTGGTGACGCTGGTGTCGCAGAACCTGCCCGGCCTCGTCGTGCTGCGCTCCGCGGGCTATGCGCCCCCGCCCCGCCAATTACTGCTGGGGACCGGTCTCGCGAGCCTGCTGCTTGCGCCGTTCGGGGCGCATGGCGTCAACCTTGCCGCGATCACGGCGGCGATCTGCACCGGCTCCGATGCGCACCCCGAGGCAGAGGGGCGCTGGATCGTGGGCGTGATCTATGCGGGATTCTACCTTGTGCTGGCGCTGTTCTCGACCCCGCTGGTGCTGTTCTTCCTCGCCATGCCTGCCACCGCCATCGCCGCTTTGACGGGCATCGCCCTCATCGCCCCGCTGACCGGTGCGGTCGAGCAGATGCTGGTCGAGAAGACCGAGCGCGACGCCGCGATCCTGACGTTCGCCGCGACGGCCTCGGGCGTCTCGCTGATGGGCGTGGGATCGGCGTTCTGGGGCCTGCTGGCGGGGTTTGCGGCGCTGGCGGCGAAGTGGGCTTTTGCGCCCAGACATTACGGGCAAAATTGACCTGCCCGCCTGCGCCTCGTAATCGCGGGCGCCATGACCGTCACCCGCTTCGCACCCTCGCCCACCGGGCACCTCCACGTTGGCAATATCCGCACGGCGCTGCACAACTTCCTGTTGGCGAAACAGTCCGGCGGGCGCTTCCTGCTGCGCATCGACGATACCGACGCGGCGCGCTCGAAGGAGGAGTATGTCGAGGCGATCCGCGCCGATCTGGCGTGGCTGGGCCTCCATCCCGAGGGCGAGGAGCGCCAGTCCGCGCGCTTCGCGATCTACGAGGAGGCGTTCGCGCAGCTTGAGGCGGCGGGGCGCGTCTATCCGTGCTGGGAGACGCCGCAGGAACTGGATCTGCGCCGAAAGGTGCTGCTGGGGCGTGGACTTCCGCCGATCTACGACCGCGCGGCGCTGAAGCTCTCGACAGAGGAGAAGGCCGCGAAGATCGCTGCCGGAGACCTGCCGCACTGGCGCTTCCTGCTCGACCATGACGAGCCGATTGCGTGGGAGGACGGGGTGCGAGGGGCCCAGAAATTCGAGGCTTCGCAGATGAGCGACCCGGTCGTTCGCCGCGCCGACGGATCGTGGCTCTACATGTTGCCCTCGGTGATCGACGACGTGGCGATGGGTGTCACCAGCATCCTGCGGGGCGAGGACCACGTCTCCAACACGGCGGCGCAAGTGCAGATGTTCACCGCGCTCGGCGCGCCGGTGCCGCAGTTCGCGCACGAAGCGCTCCTGGTGGGGACCGAGGGCAAGCTGTCGAAGCGGCTGGGTTCGCTCGGGGCCGCGCATTTCCGCGATTCGGGCATCGAGCCGCAGGCGCTGGTGGCGCTGCTCGGGCGGCTGGGGACGAGCGATCCGGTCGATCCTTCGCTGGGTCTGGAGGAACTGGCGGCGGCCTTCGACCTGTCGCGGTTCGGCCGTGCTCCGGCGCGGTTCGACGAGGCGGAACTGGAGCGTGTGAACGCCGCGATCGTCCATGCTTTACCTTTCGATTCAGTGGCTTCGCGACTGCCTGAGGGTATGGATGCGGCGGCGTGGGAGGCGGTTCGCCCGAACCTTTCGCGCATGGCCGAGGCGGCGGACTGGTGGGCCGTCGTGACCGGGCCGGTGGCGGCGCCGGAACTGTCGGAAGAGGACCGCGCCTACTGCGCGCAGGCCGCGGAAATGCTGGGTTCGCTGGCCTGGGACGCGGGGATCTGGAAGGCGCTGACCGGGGCGTTGAAGGATGCCACCGGGCGCAAGGGCAAGGCGCTGTTTCTGCCGCTTCGTCAGGCGCTTACTGGGATGGAGCATGGTCCAGACATGGCGGCGCTGCTGCCGCTGATCGGCCGCGATGCTGCGCTGGAGCGGTTGTCGTCCCGGACCTGATGCTTCGGCGCGCAACATAATTCCCGTTTACACCGCCTGCGCTTGCCGCTAGTGGCGCGTCCATGTTCGTGATGCCGATCATTATTACCACCCCGAAACCGACCGTGACCGCGCGGTGGGCGTCGGCGTGCATGTACTGAACTGCACCTAACGACACCCACCCCGCAGCAAACGGCACGCGGGGTTCTCCAGATGAAGACACGAAGACCCTCGCGCTGCTCCACTAATGAAGTAGGAGACGCATAGGTCATGGCAGCTAAGTTCACCCCCGGTCAGAAGCTCAACGTCGGCGTCGTCGGCGCGACCGGGCTCGTCGGTTCGATGATTCGCGAAATCCTTGCCGAGCGCAATTTCCCGGTCGGCCAACTGCGCCTGTTCGCCTCGGCGCGTTCGGCGGGCAAGGAGATCGACGGCGTCGTGATCGAGGATGCGGCAACCGCCGATTTCTCGGGCCTCGACGTTGTGCTGTTCTCGGCCGGCGGTTCGACTGCCAAGGAACTGGCGCCCAAGGCCGCTGCGGCGGGCGCCGTGGTGATCGACAATTCGTCTGCGTTCCGTTCGGACCCGGAAGTGCCGCTGGTCGTCGCCGAGGTGAACCCGCATGCGCTGGCGAACCTGCCCAAGGGCATCGTCGCCAACCCAAACTGCACGACGATGGCGGCGATGCCGGTACTGCGTCCGCTGCATGAGGAAGCGGGGCTGAAGCGCCTGGTCGTCTCCACCTACCAGGCGGTGTCGGGCGGCGGCCTCGAGGGTATCGAGGTTCTGGCCAGCCAGATCGAGCACGTCGGCGCCCGCACCCGCGAACTGGCGTCGGGCGACACCGCGCCGCTGCTTCCGCAAGCGAAGAAGTGGGCGGTGCCGATGGCGCACAACGTCGTCCCGCTGAACTACGTCTATGCCGAGGACGGCTATACCGAGGAAGAGATCAAGCTGCGCGACGAGAGCCGCAAGATCCTCGAAATCCCCGGCCTGCCGGTTTCGGGCACCTGCGTGCGCGTCCCGGTCTTCACCGGCCACTCGCTGTCGATCAACGCCGAGTTCGAGCGCCCCATCAGCGTCGAGCGCGCGCTGGAACTGCTGGGCGTGGCGCCCGGCGTGGTCGTCACCGAAGTGCCCAACCCGCTGGAAGCCACCGGCAAGGATCCGGTCTTCGTCGGCCGCGTGCGCAAGGATCCGGGCGTCGAGAACGGCCTCGCGCTGTTCCTGTCGAACGACAACCTGCGCAAGGGCGCGGCGCTGAACGCGGTGCAGATCGCCGAAGCGCTGATCGGGTAAGCCCGTCCGTCATTGCGAGCGGAGCGAAGCAATCCGCAACTGGTCCGGCGCCGCTGGATTGCTTCGACGGCTTCGCCGCCTCGCAATGACGAATGAGGTGCAAATTCCTCCCCGAGCTTGTCTCGGGGAGGAATTGGGCTCACTCCATGAACCAGCCGTGGCTGGCCACCAGCGACTGGCCGGTCAGCGCGTTAGTCGGGAAGCTGGCGAAGAACAGCGCGACTTCGGCGATGTCGGCGACGGTGGTGAATTCGCTGTCCACCGTCTGGCCCAGCATGACGCGCGAAATCACCTCGTCCTCGGAAATGCCGAGTTCCTTGGCCTGCTCCGGGATCTGCTTGTCCACCAGCGGGGTGCGCACGAAGCCGGGGCAGATCACGTTGGTGCGCACGCCCTTCTTGCCGCCTTCCTTGGCGATCACGCGGCTGAGGCCGAGCAGGCCGTGCTTGGCGGTGACGTAGGCGCTCTTGAGCGGGCTCGCCTCCTTGGAGTGGACCGAGCCCATGAAGATCACCGAGCCCGACCCTTGCGCATACATGTGCGGCAGCACCGCCTTGGAGGTGAGGAACGCGCCGTCGAGGTGGATCGCGAGCATCTTCTTCCAGTCGGAGAAGGCGTAGTTCTCGACCGGGTTGACGATCTGGATGCCCGCGTTGGAGACGAGCACGTCCACCGTGCCCCATGCCTCCACCACCTTGGCGACGCCCGCGTTCACCTGCTCCTCGCTGGTGACGTCCATGGCGACGGCCATGGCGGTGCCGCCGCTGGCCACGATGTCGTCCGCGGCCTTCTGCGCGGCGTCGAGGTTGAGGTCGGCGATGACGATCTTGCCGCCTTCGCCTGCGTAGATGTCGGCGATGGCCTTGCCGATGCCGCTGGCGGCGCCGGTGACGATGCAGACCTTGTCCTTGAGCTTCATGCTGCTTCTCCGAATGGAAAACCGGGAATGGTCCCCTCCATCATCCGCATCTGCGCGGGAATGACGGTCAGGGTGAAGTCGAAACGTTGCCGGAATCTGACGCGAGCGGGCGGCGCAGGCGCGCGTTCGGGCGGTCGCCGGAAAGGTCGAAGGTGACGATCTCGTCCGGATCGACGTCGCGGTTCACCCAGTCCGGGTGGCGCAGCGAGTGCTCGGCGTCGAAATGGCCGCAGCGCCAGTGCTCGTCGATCGTCATCCGGGAGAACTCGTAGTCCTTTGAGTTCGTCTCGTAGCCGCGCGCGCGGTTGATGAGGTGCATCACCGCCACCGCGCCCGCCGGACGGCAGTCGAGCAGGCGGGTCAGGTCGGGATCGTCCTGAAATTCCTCGGGTAGCCTGCGGGCGAGGCGCTTGGCGGCGGCGCGCAGTTTCTGGAGCGCCTTGGAGGTATCGGTGTTGAGCCGGGTGCGGCTGGAATAGCGGATGTCCTTCTCGCGCTGGGCGATGTCGGCCATCGACGTCGGCACGATCCCGCGCGAGGAGAACAGGTCCACCTGGTAGACGTTCATCTCTTGGAGAGAGCGGTTGTCGAGCACGTATTGCAGCGGCGTGTTGGAGACGAGACCGCCGTCCCAGTACCATTCGCCGTCGATCTCCACCGGCGGGAAGCCCGGCGGCAGCGCGCCGCTGGCCATGATGTGCTCAGGCCCGATCGTGCGCTCGGTGTTGTCGAAATAGGCGAAGTTGCCGTTGAGCATGTTCACCGCGCCGACGCTGAAGCGGGTTTCGGCGCGGTTGAGGCGGTCGAAGTCCACCAGTTCCAGCAATGTCCCGCGCAGCGGCGTGGTGTCGTAGTAGCTGAGGCGCGAGAGGTGGTCCGGCCACTCCGGCAAGGGCATCGGCCAGCGCGGGGTGAAGAAGCCGGGCAGGCCCATCGTCGCGGCATATTGGGCCGAAGCCTCGTTGAAGGCGCGGCGGGCGAAGCCGATGGGCTCGTCCAGCTTGTACTGCAACTCCCGCGAGATGCCATGCCAGAAGCGCTTGAGCGCGGGGAGGCGGTCCTGCGGGGCGTTGCCCGCGATCAGCGCGGCGTTGATCGCGCCGATGGATATGCCCGCGACCCATTCGGGGACGATGTCGCGCTCGGCCAGCGCCTCGTAGACACCGGCCTGATAGGCGCCGAGGGCGCCGCCGCCCTGCAGGACGAGTACGGATTGGGGATCGGGATCAGGTGCGTTCACGGAGCCGTCCTGTACGAGAGGAACCCTGTTGCGTTGCAGCATCCGGGCAACTTGTGGGGCAGGGGGAGGTTCCTTGCAAGGTGTTCGTCGCGGGCGTCGTTTTCCCCCTTCCTCGTCATTGCGAGCTCAGCGAAGCAATCCGGCGTTGCGCCATGTCGCACGGATTGCTTCGCTGCGCTCGCAATGACGAGGCTGGCTACAGGTGAGCGCTTGCGGCTTGGGGATTTGGCTGAAATCTCACCCGTCATTCCCGCGAAGGCGGGAACCCATCTCCTGACGGAGCCTGTTGCACCGGCATCAGCTGGATCCCCGCCTTCGCGGGGATGACGGGGAAAGGAAACGAGGTCGCGCCTGAAGATGGTCAGCGGTCCCAGATCAAGTCCGGGACGACGCAATCACGCCATCTCCTCTTCCACCGAAGTCTCGCTGGTCGCCTCAAGCAGCCGCCGTTCGATGGCTTTGAGGCGGGGTACGGCGGTGATCTTCTCGCCGAGCAGGTCGGTGACGTAGAAGGTGTCCGCTGCGCGCTCGCCATACGTGGCGATGTGGGCGGAGTGGACCATCAGCTTCGATTCGAACAGCGCGTGGGCCAGCCGGTTGAGCAGGGCCGGGCGGTCGCGCGCGTTGATCTCGACCACGGTGAAGCGGTTGGACGCCTTGTTGTCGAACAGGACGCGCGGGCGCACCTCGAAGGCGTCGGCGCGGGGGCGGGCGTCGGGCTTGGCGACCAGCTGCGGCAGGATCTTGATGCGGTTGGCAAGCGCGTTCTCGATGGTGAATTCGAGGCGGCGCAGCTGGCCATGCTCCATGAACGGGCGGCCCAGCGGATCCTGCACGAGGAAGTTGTCCACCGCGCGGCCGGTGCGGGTGGTGTGGATGCGCGCGTCGATGATGTTGCCGCCCGCAAGATGGATGCCGCCGGCGATCCGGTAGAACAGGCCGGGGTGGTCGGAGGCGATCACCGTCACCAGCGTCGCGCCGCGCGCGGGGTAGTATTCGGTCGAGATCGACAGCGGCTCGTCGTCCGAGGCGTCGAGCTGGACGAGGTTGCGGGCGATGACGTCCTCGGGCTCGGCGATCCAGTAGGCGTCGCCCAGCTTGCCGCCGACCTTCTCGATGAGCGCGGGATAGTCCCCGCCCATCGCCTCCACTGCGGCCTTCTTGGCCTCGACCCGCTTGGGACGCCCGAACTCCGCGTGGCCGAGGCGCAGGCGTTCCTCCGCAGCGCCGTAGAGCGTGGCGATGAGCTGGCGCTTCCACGAATTCCATGTCCCCGGCCCGACCGCGCGGATATCGACGATGGTGAGCACCGTCAGCTGGCGCAGGCGGTCGACCGACTGCACGACTTCCACGAAGTCGGCGATGGTCTTGCCGTCGGAAAGGTCGCGCTTCATCGCGGTGGCCGAGAGCAGCAGGTGGTGGCGCACCAGCCAGGAGACGAGTTCCGTCTCCTCCTCGTCCAGCCCGAAGCGCGGGCACAGCTTCAGCGCGATCTCGGCGCCGAGCACCGAGTGGTCGCCCTTGCGGCCCTTGGCGATGTCGTGGAGCAGCACCGAGACGTAGAGCGCCCGGCGCGAGCGGATCTTCTGGATCACCTCATGCGCGAGCGGGTGGTCGTCCTTCAGTTCCCCCTTCTCGATGCGCGAGACGAGGCCGATGGCGCGGATGGTGTGCTCGTCCACCGTGTAGTGGTGGTACATGTCGAACTGCATCTGCGCGTTGACGCGGCCGAACTCGGTGACGAAGCGCCCGAACACGCCCGCCTCGTTGAAGCTGCGCAGCGCGACTTCGGGGTTCCGGCGGCTGGTGAGCAGTTCCATGAACAGGTCGTTGGCGCGCCGGTCGTCGCGAACCTCGTCGCGGATGAGCGCCGAATCGCGCGAGATCAGGCGCAGCGTCTCGGGGTGGATCTCCAGCCCCTCGCGCTCGGCGAGGACGAAGATCTCGATCAGGCGGACGGGGTCGTTGGCGAACCAGTCGTCCGACGGCGCGCGCAGGCGGCCGCCGAAGACCTTGTAGCCCTTGATGACCCGTTCGCGCGCCCGGAAACCGGCAAGGAGACCGCGCGGCTGGCGCTTGGCGAACTGCTCGTCCAGCTGGGCGAGGAACACCCCGGTCAGGCTGCCGACGACCTTGGCCTGCAGGAAGAACATCTGCATGAACCGTTCCACCGCGCTCTTGCCGGGACGGTCGGAGAAGTTCATCCGGCCCGCCACCTCGCGCTGGAGGTCGAAGGTCAGCCGGTCTTCGGCGCGGCGGGTGATGGTGTGGAGGTGGCAGCGCACCGCCCAGAAGAAGTTCTCGGCGCGGCGGAAGCTGCGATATTCCTTGGCGGTGAGCAGTCCCACGTCGACCAGTTCGGCGGGCGAGCGGACCTTGTGGATGTACTTGCCGATCCAGTAGAGCGTGTGGAGATCGCGCAGGGAACCCTTGCCCTCCTTCACATTGGGCTCGACCACGTAACGGCTGTCGCCCATGCGCTTGTGCCGCTCCTCGCGCTCGGCCAGCTTCTCGACCACGAACTGACGCTCGGTGCCGGAGACGACGTCCTTGAAGAAGCGGGCGCGCGCCTCCTCGTACAGGTCCTGGTCGCCCCAGACGTAGCGGCCTTCCAGCATCGCTGTGCGGATCGTAAGATCGGACTTCGACATGCGCACCATGTCGTCGAGCGAGCGGCTGGAATGGCCGATCTTCAGCGAGAGATCCCACATGAAGTAGAGCATCGCCTCGATCACCTGCTCGCACCACGGCGTCTGCTTGATCGGGGTGAGGAAGGCGATGTCGACGTCGGAATGCGGCGCCATCTCGCCCCGGCCGTAGCCGCCGACCGCCATGATCGTCAGCCGCTCGCCCTTGGAACGGTTGCTGGCCGGATAGACGTTGGCGACGATGTGATCGTGGATCACGCGGATCAGCTGGTCGGTCAGGAACGCTTGCGCCTCGGCCACCTCGTGCCCGGCGGAGGGCTTTTCCACGAGCCGCCGGGCGATCTCGGCGCGGCCGGTCTCCAGCGCGGCGCGCAGCAGTTCGACGATGGCCTTGCGGCCCTTCACCGCGCCGCATTCCGCCACCACGGCCTCGATGCTCGCCACCAGATCGCGGCGGTCGATGACGGAACGGGGGTGCGGGATTCGGATGACGCTGCTCATGGTGCCCTGATCTAGTGACTGGGATTGCGGAGGGAAAGTAATGCCTTGGAGCCGGAGATTTTGCTTTCATTCGTCATTGCGAGCGAAGCGAAGCAATCCAGTGATGCGCAAACCGCCCGGATTGCTTCGCTTCGCTCGCAATGACGAACCTTGGTTCGGACCGATCATAACCGCCCGAAAGTGAAAAGGCCGCTACCATCGCATCCCGGCCTATGCCAGAAGGCCGCGCATCGAAGGCCCCGCGAAGGGCCCGCCAGGATTGATTCACGCGAGGTCCACCGCTTGTCGCTGACACTGCTTGCCGCCGCCGCTCAGGCGCCCGAGCCCATCTACTGGGTCAACCTCGGCCTCAAGAACTATCTCTTCCGCCTCGGCAGCTTCGAGCTGCGCTGGTACTCGCTGGCCTATCTGGCGGGGATCGTGCTGGGTTACTGGCACTTGTCGCGGATGATAAAGTCGCCCGGTGCGCCGCTGGCGCAGCGCCATGCGGACGACCTGTTCTTCTATTGCACCATCGGCATCATCCTGGGCGGACGCCTCGGCTACGCCACGTTCTACACCGGCGGCAGTTCCGACATCCCGAGCCTGTGGCTGCATCCGGCGGAACTGGTGAAGCTGTGGCACGGCGGCATGAGCTTCCACGGTGGCCTGATCGGCGTGCTGCTGGCGATGCTGTGGGTGTCGTGGCGCAACCAGCTCAGCTTCGTGCGCGTGGCGGACTACATCTCGGTCTGCGTGCCGTTCGGCATGCTGTTCGGTCGCCTTGCGAACTTCGTGAACGGCGAACTGTGGGGCCGCGTCGTTTCCGGGCCGCTGCCCTGGGCGATGGTCTTCCCCGATGCCGGGCCGCTGCCGCGCCACCCCAGCCAGCTTTACGAAGCCGCGCTGGAGGGCCTGCTGATGATCCTTATCATGATCCCGCTGTTCTGGAAGACGCGCGCGCGGTTCCGCCCCGGCCTGCTGGTCGGCGTGTTCACCGCAGGCATCGCCTCGGCCCGCTTCACCGTCGAGTTCTTCCGTGAGCCCGACGCCCAGCTCCAGCACTTCGCGCAGGCGACCGGGCTGTCGATGGGCCAGTGGCTGACGATCCCGCTGATCCTGCTCGGCCTGTTCATGGTCGGCCGCGCG
The DNA here is from genome assembly GCF_021227995.1 of Novosphingobium kaempferiae. Taxonomy (NCBI): domain Bacteria; kingdom Pseudomonadati; phylum Pseudomonadota; class Alphaproteobacteria; order Sphingomonadales; family Sphingomonadaceae; genus Novosphingobium; species Novosphingobium kaempferiae. Next base: position 1,352,519 of record NZ_CP089301.1, on the reverse strand, counting down.
CTGACCCGGCCCGAGCTTTCGACGCGGCGGCCGATCGAGATCACCTGATGACCGACGAGGCGGCGGACGAGTCGCTGGCGGCCGTCTTCCGGCGGCTGATCGCCAACTACGGGCCGATCTCGCTCCAGAAGTACATGGGCGAATCGAACGCGCGCTATTACGCGGGCAAGGATCCGCTCGGCGGCGCGGGGGACTTCATCACCGCGCCCGAGATCAGCCAGATGTTCGGCGAACTGATCGGCCTGTGGCTGACTGACATCTGGATGCGCGCAGGTGCTCCGGCCAAAGTCCACTACGTCGAACTCGGCCCCGGTCGCGGCACGCTGGCGCGCGATGCGCTGCGGGTGATGCGACGGCAGGGCCTGTCCCCGCAGGTCCACCTCGTCGAAGGATCGGCGGCGCTGCGGGCGGAGCAGGCGAAGCTGGTCCCTGACGCGCAGTGGCATGACGACATGGCGAGCCTGCCGGGCGACGCGCCGATCCTTCTCGTCGGCAACGAATTCCTCGATGCGCTGCCGGTGCGCCAGATGGTGAAGACGCCCGAAGGCTGGCGTGAGCGCATGGTCGGCCTCGAAGGACGCCGGCTCGTGCCCGTCGCCGGGGACCGCCCGATGGACGCCGCCGTGCCCGAACACCTGATCGACGCGCCCGACCAGACCCTGATCGAGTCCTGCCCCGGCGCCGCCGCCGTGGTGGACGAGATCGCCGGTCGCCTGTCGCGGCAGGGCGGCGCGGCATTGCTGATCGACTATGGCTATGCCGAGCCGCAGACCGGCTCCACCCTGCAGGCGATCAGCGCGCACCGGAAGGTCGATCCCTTTGCCATGCCCGGCGAGGCGGACCTCACCTGCCTCGTCGACTTCGCGACCGCGGCGCAGGTAGCCGTCGCGGGCGGGGCGAAACACCTCGGCACGGTGACGCAGGGGGCCTTCCTGCGCGCGCTCGGCATCGAGATGCGCGCCGCGCAACTGAGCGGCGTTGCACCGCAGCAATCTTCTGCCATAAATTCGGCCCGGGATCGCTTGATCGATGAGGGGCAGATGGGGACTTTGTTCAAGGTGATGGGCCTTGCCGCGCAGGGCTGGCCGAACGGCGCGGCCTTCTGATGGCGACGGCAGCGCAAGGGCGCATGAATTCGGTCGCGCCTGATCGGCTGGAGAAGGCGCTGGGCGGCCTGTCCCTCGTCATGCTCGGTTTCGTGGCCGTCGCGGTGGTCAAGGGCATGGCGGAATGGGGCAACATCCCCGCCGTCATCTGGCTGCATCTGGCCACCATCGTCGTCGCGCTGGCGCTGACCCCGGTGCTGCTGTGGAAGCCGCGCGGGACGCCGGGACACCGCCAGATCGGCTATGTCTGGGCAGGCGCGATGTTCCTCACCGCGCTCGACAGCCTGCTGGTGACGACCAAGCCCGGCCATTTCAGCCCGATCCACCTGCTCTCGGTCTTCACGATCATCATGGTCCCCGTGCTGGTGCTCGCCGCCCGTCGCGGCAACGTGGCGCGCCACCGCCGCACCGTGCGCGGCCTCATCATCGGCGCGCTGCTGATCGCGGGGTTCTTCACCTTCCCGTTCAACCGCCTGCTGGGGCACTGGCTGTTCGGGTAGAACTTCCGTTCGTCATTGCGAGCGCAGCGAAGCAATCCAGCGTAGCGGACCGACCGTGGATTGCTTCGCTGCGCTCGCAATGACGAACTGAGGGGGACGGTCAACCCAAGCCGTTGGTCGATGCGGCAATGTCGCTCGTCGATTGAAATCCGGGAATGCTCCGATAGTCTGGCATCGCCGTGCGATTGCGCGTTCGTGCAAGGCGCGCAGCAACAGGGACATTTCCGGGAGCACCACCGTCATGAGACTCGGCACCGTTAGTCGCGCCGTTCTTCTCGCCGCCGCCTCGCTGGCGGCACTTTCCACGCCGATCCTGGCTACGCCTGCGCTGGCCGCGCCCAAGGCTGCCACCACCGCCCCCGCCAAGGCGCAAGTGCCGGTCGAATACCACAAGCTCGCCAATGGGCTCAAAGTGGTGATCTCGCCCGACCATTCGGTGCCTACCGCCACCGTCGGCGTCTACTACGGCATCGGCTTCCGTATCGAGCCGAAGGAGCGCACCGGATTCGCGCACCTGTTCGAGCACATGATGTTCCAGGGCTCGAAGAACCTCGGCAAGGCGGAGTTCATCGGCCTCGTCAACGCCAACGGCGGCGTGCTCAACGGCTCGACCCGGTTCGACTTCACGAACTACTACGAGGCGATCCCCAGCAACACGACCGAGACGTTCCTGTGGGCCGAGGCGGACCGCATGAAGGGCCTCGACATCACGCAGGACAACCTGACCAACCAGCAGGGCGTCGTGAAGAACGAGGTCAAGGTCAACGTCATCAACCAGCCCTACGGTGGTTTCCCGTGGCTCGACCTGCCGCAGCTGGCGAACACCAACTGGTACAATGCGCATAACTTCTACGGCGACCTCAAGGAGATCGACGCCGCGACGCTGACCGATGTGCAGCAGTTCTTCAAGGACTTCTACGCGCCCAACAACGCGGTGCTGGTGGTCGCGGGCGATGTCGATCCCAAGCAGGTCATGGCCTGGACCGAGAAGTACTTCGGGCCGATCCCGGCCTCGGCCAACCTCAAGTTCCCGGACATCTCCGAACCGCGCCAGACGGCGGAAAAGCGCTCGGAAAAGACTGACGCGCTGGCTCCGCAGCCGGCGCTGTCGTGGGCCTACCACGTCCCGCCCAAGGGCACGCCGGAATGGACCGCGATGCGCCTTATCGACCTCATGCTGATCCAGGGCGCGGACAGCCGGCTGACCAAGGTGCTGGTCAACGAGAAGGGCTATTCGGGCAACGTTTCGGGCGGGATCAACTGGCCGCTCGGCAGCGCCTACGACTACAACGGCCCGATGCTGTGGTCGGCGTTCCTGATCCACGGCCCGGAAGTGACCGACGATGCGATCCTGGCGGACATCGATGCGGTGGTGAAGGATCTGCAGGACAACCTCGTCACTCCCGCCGAACTCGCCCGCGCCAAGACCAAGGCCCGCTCGGAACTCTACGACACCGTGGGCGAGGGCTATCGCTTCGGCCTCGTCAACCTGCTCGCCAGCTTTGCGCTGTTCGAGGACGATCCGGGGCGCATCAACCGGCTGGATGCGGAGATCGAGAAGGTCACGCCTGACCTCATCCGCAAGACCGCGCGCGAATACCTGCGCCCCACCAACCGCACGATCATCACGCTGAAGCCCGGCGCCGCGGCCCCGGCTGCGGCCGCGAAGTGAGGGAGGGAGCCATGACCATGATCCGCATTCTCGCCCTGTCGACCGTGCTTTCCAGCGCTTTGGCACTCACCGCTACGCCCGCCATCGCCCGGGAAGCGCCGCCTGCCGCCGCTCCGGCCAAGCCCTTCGCGCTGCCGCCGTTGACCGAATTCACTCTCGCCAATGGCATGAAGGTGACGATGGCGCAGCACGGCAACGTGCCCAAGGTGACGATCGTCGCCAGCGTGCGCACCGGCAACATCGACGACGGCACCAACGTCTGGCTCGCCGACCTGACCGGCGGCCTCATGCAGAAGGGCGCGGGCGGCAAGGACGCCTCGCAACTGGCTGACGCTGCGGCGGGGATGGGCGGCGCGCTGTCGCTCTCGACCGGGCTCGATTCATCCTCGGCGACGATCGACGTGCTGAGCGAATCCGCGCCCGAGGCCGTGGCGCTCGCTGCCGACCTGCTCCAGCGCCCGGATTTCAGCGCGGCGGAACTGGAGAAGGTGCGCGCCGACATGCTGCGCAACCTGATGGTGGCCAAGTCCACGCCCGGCTCGATCGCGGCGGAGGCTTTCGCGGCGGCGCTCTATCCTGAGCATCCCTATGGCCGCACCTTCCCGACGCCGGAGCAGCTTTCGGGCTATTCGCTCGATCAGGTGAAGGCGTTCCATGCCGCCAACTTCGGAGCGGCGCGCACGCACCTCTACATCGTCGGCCGCTTCGATCCCGCGACCGTTCGCGCGGCGGTGGAGAAGGCGTTCGGCGGCTGGAAGGCGGGCTCCGCGCCCAGCGATCTTCCGGTGCCTGCCGATCCCGGCGCGAAGGTGGTGCTGCTCGACCGTCCCGGCGCGCCGCAGTCGACCGTGTGGATCGGCAAGCGCGTGGCGAAGCAGCGCTACGACCTCGACTTCCGGGCGGCCAACACGCTGCTCGGCGGCTACTTCTCCTCGCGCATCACCCGCAACATCCGCGAGGACAAGGGCTACACCTACTCGCCCGGCGCGGCGCTGACGCAGCGGGTGCAGGGCTCGAACTGGGTGGAGGACGCGGACATCACCGCCGAATCGACCGGTCCCGCCATCACCGAGATCTTCAAGGAGATCCGGCGCATGCAGGACACCCTGCCGACCGACGCGGAAGTGCAGGGCATCCGCAACTACATGAACGGCACCTTCGTGCTCGGTCTGTCGTCGCGCGACGGGCTGGCGGGGTCGCTGGCGAACCTCGACGTGCAGGGGCTGGGTGTCGACTACCTCAACGGCTACGTCGGCAAGGCGAGCGCGATCAAGGCCGCCGATTTCCAGACCTCGACCAAGCGCGAACTGCCGGTGGACGGGCTCAGCGTGATCGTCGTCGGCCCGCTGGAAAGCGTGCGTCCGCAGCTGGAGAAGGTGGCCGAGATCGCGCCGAAGCTGCCGAAGAAGTAAGGACCGCCGTTGCGCCTAGCCCTTCGACAGGCTCAGGGCGAGCGGGGTTGGTTTGAGATCGGGAGGGAGGCTGGTGCCTCTCTCCCTTTTTCTTGTTTCCGCTCAGGCTGAGCTTGTCGAAGCCCCGGCGTGCAAGGACGCTACGTCCCCGCCTTCTCCGCCAGCAGCGCAGGCGTCAGCACCTGCGGCAGCGTTTCGGCCCTGCCGTCCCGCCCGTACCAGACGTAGAGCGGCACGCCCGCCGCGCCCTGTTCGGTGAGGTAGCGGGTGATCGCCGGGTCGCGGCGGGTCCAGTCGCCGCGCAGGACGACGACCCCGGCTTTCTCGAACGCGGCCCTGGTGTCTTCGCGCTCGATGGCGGCGGCTTCGTTGACCTTGCAGGTGAGGCACCAGTCGGCGGTCATCCATACGAAGACCGGCTTGCCGCTCGCTCGAGCCTCCGCCAGCGCCTCGGGGGTGAAGGGCCGGGCGGCGATGATCGAGGCGGTTTCCTGCGCGTCGGGGCGCGGCTCAGGCATTGTCAGCACGCCGACGGCAAGCACCGCCAGCGTCGCGAAGGCGGGCATGACCGCCCGGTTTCCGCGCCGCTGCGCCCGCCCGACGAGGCCGAGCAGCGCCAGCGTCAGCGCGGCGAGCGCCAGCACGTAGGAAAGCGAGGCCGTGCCGCCGAGCCGCCAGACCAGCCACGCCAGCGCGGCGGCGGTCAGCGCCATCGGCACCGCCATGATCCGCCGGAACGTCACCATCCATTGGCCCGGACGCGGCAGGCGTGCGCGCAGGGCGGGCACGAAGGCGACGGCAAGGAAAGGCAGCGCGATGCCGAGGCCGAGCGTCGCGAACAGCGCCATGGCGGGCACGACCGGCAGCAGCAGCGCCGCGCCCATCGCGCTTGCCATGAACGGCCCGGTGCAGGGCGTTGCGACGAAGGCGGCGAGGAGGCCGGTCGCGAAGGCGCTTTGCGGGGAGCCTGCCGAGGCGAAGCCGGGCACGGAAAACTCGAACAGTCCCAGCAGGTTGGCCGTGATCGCCACTGCCAGTGCGAAGAGCGCGACGACGACGGCGGGCTCCTGCAGCTGGAAGGCCCAGCCCACCTGCTCGCCGCCCGCGCGCAGCGCCAGCAGCGCCGCGCCCAGCGCCAGACAGGCGGCGATCACGCCCGCCGCATAGGCCAGCCCCTCGATCCGCGCATGGGCCTCGCTCTCACCGGCGCGGGCGAGGCTGAGGGCTTTCAGCGAAAGGATCGGGAAGACGCAGGGCATCACGTTGAGCAGCAGCCCGCCCGCCAGCGCCGCCAGCAGCAGCCAGGGCAGCGCGGGGAGTTCGGGCGCCTCGGAGCCCGCGATCGGGGTGCCGCTGGTGGGCACCTGCCCGGGCTTCGCGCTCAGCGCGATGCCATTGCCCGCGCCGTCGAGCCGCAGAACCGCGTCGATGCCGGCGGCATCCTGCGGTGCGAACTTCGCGCGCGGGATCGTCACCAGCAGGACGTCGCCCTTGCGGCTGAAAGTCTGCGCGGCGGCGTAGTCGACCAGCTTGTCCTGCGCGACGAAGAGGTGCGGGGCCTCCAGCGCGACCGATGCCGGAAGCGGGATGGCAAGGCGTAACAGCTTGTCGTTCAAGGAAAACAGCGCCGCCGCGTCGAGCGGGGCAGGCAGGGCGCGGGTCCATTCGTCGAAGCGCTTGTCGTGCGGTGCGCCGGGGACGATCTCGGTCGCGAGTTCGGCGCGTTCGGGGACGCAGATCTGCTCGGTACAGGCCAGCCACTGCGCCTTCACGCGCACCGGAAACCGGCCGGAATCCGCCGGAAACGTGACCGGGACGAGCACCGCGTACTCGCTTTCGTAGACGTGGTTCATCAGCCCCTGAACGACCAGCGTGCGTGGCACCGGATAGCGGGGATCGCCGGTCTTCACGCCCTCCGGAAGCTCCCATGACAGCTGCATGCCGAGGCCCGCGTCGCCCGGGTTGACCCAATAGCCGTGCCAGCCCTTTTCGGGCGTCATGCGGATCGCAAGCGTCGCTTTTCCGCTGCTTTCCGTGCCCGAGACAAGCTCTGCGGCGATGTGGTTGGGGGCTGCTCGGGCCGGTACTGAAAGGAACCAAGCGGCACACAGAAGTGCGAGAGCGTGACACAGAACCGTCACAGGCAGGGAGTAGCGGCGGCTTTGCATGGTGCTCCGTGGCGTTTGGCGGCCCTTGCCTTCGGGCGGCGATCCGGTCATCGAAGCATCTGCCCCCAACGCCCGGACTTTTCAAGGAACCTCCCCCGATGCGCCTGCCGCTCTCCTCGCTCGTTGTGGCCCTTGCGCTCGGCTCGGCCATCCCTGCCTTCGCGCAGGACGCCGCGCCCGCTGCACCTGCTCCCGCCGCCCCGACTTCGGCACCTGCTCCGCAGACGCCGCCGAAGCTGATTGTCGCGATCTCGGTGGACCAGTATTCGGCGGACCTGTTCCAGCAGTATCGCGAGCGGTACACCAAGGGCCTCAACCGGCTGCTGCAGGGCGCGGTGTTCCCCTCGGGCTTCCAGTCGCACGCGGCGACGGAGACCTGCCCCGGCCATTCGACGCTGCTGACCGGCGTGCATCCGAACCGCACCGGCATCGTCGCCAACGACTGGTTCGTCCCCGGCATCGCCCGCGCCGACAAGAAGGTCTACTGCTCGGAGGACGAGAGCGATCCCAAGAGCAGTTCCGAGGATTCGGTCATCAAGCCGGACCATCTCAAGGCGCCGACGCTGGGCGACCTGATGAAGGCGAAGAACCCCAAGTCGATCAACGCTGCCGTCTCGTTCAAGGACCGCGCGGTGGTGATGATGGGCGGCCACACCACCGATGCCGCCTACTGGATCAAGGGCAAGGGCTTCGTCACTTACGCGGACCGCAAGATCACCCCTGCCGTGGTCGCGCAGAACACCGCGATCGCGAGCGCGGTGGCGACGGGGTCGGGCGACATGCCGGTGCCGGACTGGTGTGGCGGCGTGGACCATGCCGTCGACGTGGGCGGCTTCACCATCGGCACCTTCCGCTTCCCGTTCAAGGCCGGTGACTTCAAGGGCTACTTCAACAGCCCGCGCACCGACGAGATGACCACCGACATGGCCATCCGCATGCTGGACGAAATGCCGCTCGGCAAGGACGACGTGCCCGACGTGCTCTCGGTCAGCTATTCGGCCACCGACAAGGTGGGCCACGCCTTCGGCAACGAGGGTGTCGAGATGTGCATCCAGATGAACACGCTTGACCAGACCATCGGCAAGCTGCTGAACGCGCTGGACGCGCGCGGCATCGACTATGCCGTGGTGCTGAGCGCCGACCACGGCGGCGCCGACGCGCCCGAGCGCATGAAGCTGCAGGGCGTGCCCGACGCAAGCCGCCTCGATCCGGCGCTGACCGGCGATGCGCTGTCGGCTTCGGTCTCCAAGGCCACCGGCATCACCGTCAAGGACGGCCCGCTGCTCTACGGCGCGGGTTCCTCGGGCGACATCTGGCTCAATGCCGGGCTCGATGCGAAGCAGCGCCAGAAGGTCATCGCCGAACTGGTCGCCGAACTGAAGGCCAATCCGCAGATTTCGGGCGTCTACACCGCCGACGAACTCAAGAAGGTCAAGGTGCCGAGCGGCCACCCGCAGGACTGGACCGAGATCGAGCGCGTCGCCGCCTCGTTCTATCCCGAGCGTTCGGGCGAAGTGCTGATGATGACCAAGCGCGCCGTCGTTCCGGGCACCAAGGCGGTCCCCGGCTACACCGCGACGCACGGCAGCCCGTGGGACTACGATCGCCGCGTGCCGATGCTGTTCTGGCGTTCCGGCATGACCCGCATGGAGCAGGCCCAGCCGGTCGAGACGGTGGACATCGCCCCGACCCTTGCCGCGCTGATCGGCCTGACCGCGCCCGTCGGTACGTGGGACGGAAGGTGCCTCGACATCTACGCCGGGGAGGCCGATAGCTGCTCGCGATGAGCGACTCGAATACCGGTAACGCTGCGGCCGAACGCCGCGACCTGATCATCCTGGGCGGCGGCCTCGTCGGCATGACGCTGGCGCTCGCCGCTGCCCGGGCCGGGATCACCGCCCATGTGATCGACCGCGCCGACCCCGCCGATCTGGTGGCGGAAGGCGCGGACGGGCGCGCCTCGGCGATCTCGACTGCCAGCTGGAACCTCTTCGCCAACATCGGCCTCGCGCCCGCGCTGGAGAAGCTGGGCTGCCCGATCGATTCGATCGCGGTGACGGACGGGATGAAGCCGGGCCGGATCGACTTCACGCCCAAGCCGGAAGAAGGTTCGCTGGGCCGCATGTTCGCCAACCGCGACTTGCGCATCGCCCTGTTCGATGCCGCACGGCAGGAACCGAACATCGCCTGGCACGTCCGCACCGAAGCCGTGCGCAAGGATCGCGGCGCCCACGGCGTCGAGGTGGAGCTTTCGGACGGGCGCGTCATCACCGGCTCGCTGCTGGTCGCGGCGGAAGGCCGCCAGTCGCCCACCCGCGACGAGGCCGGCTTCGCGCTCGCCAAGTGGGAATACAACCACCGCGCCTTCGTGACCGGGCTGTTCCACGAGAAACCGCACGGCAACACCGCCTGGGAAATCTTCTATCCGGCAGGGCCTTTCGCGCTGCTGCCGCTGCTCGACGACGATCAGGGCCGCCACCGCAGCGCGCTCGTCTGGACCGTCGCGGAAAAGGACGCTGCGGGCGTGATCGCCATGCCCGACGCTATGTTCGTCAACGAAGTGTTCGAGCGGATGCACGGCGTCTTCGGCAAGATCGAACTGTCCGCCCCGCGCATGAGCTATCCCCTGCGCTTCCATCACGCGGGCCGCGTGGTGGAGCAGCGCCTCGCGGTGATCGGCGATGCCGCCCACGGCATGCACCCCATCGCCGGGCAGGGCCTGAACCTTGGCCTGCGCGACGTCGGCGCGCTGGTGGAAGTGCTGGTCGAAGGCATGCGCCTCGGCCTCGAACCGGGCGATGCGCAGATGCTGGCGCGCTACGAGAAGTGGCGCAGCCTCGACACCCTGATGGTCATGGCCGCGACCGACGGGCTGACCCGCCTGTTCGGCGTCCCCGGTCGCGCGGCCAGCGCCGTGCGCCGCCTCGGCATGGGGACGGTCCAGCGCACTCCGCTGCTCAAGCGCTTCTTCATGGACGAGGCGCGCGGCATGTCGGGCAAGCTGCCGGAACTGCTGCAGGCCTGAGGGGAGCCCCCTTCGTCGTCATCGCGAGCGTAGCGAAGCAATCCACGGTCGGCCCCTATCTTGCATTGGGCCGCTGGATTGCTTCGCTACGCTCGCAATGACGAAGGTTTGAGTGCTGAGCCTGCCGAAGCATCGAAGGGCCGAAGCCCCAACCTCACCCCATCAAAATCCGGTCCAGCGCCAGCCGGAACTTCGCCATTTCCTCGGTCGAGCCGACGGTGATGCGCGACATCTTCGGATAGGCGGTCCACGACCGGCCGATCTGGATACCCTGCTGCTGGAACGCGGCGACCATCTGCGCGGGGGTGCGGTCTTTCCACTCGACCATCAGCATGTTGGCGCGGCTGCCGGGCAGCACCTTCAGCCCGCGCCGGGTCAGGTGCGCCACCGTGTCGTCGCGTACCGCCGCCATCTGCGTGCGGCGCGTGGCGATCTCGTTCGCAAGCGGGAGCGAGGCGGTGCCGCAGGCCACGGCGGTCATCGGCAGCATGCTCGTCACCAGCATGCCGTCGTAGCGCATCATGCGATCGTGCAGCCCCTTGCCCGCCACCGTCATGCCAAGGCGCATCCCCGCCATGGCGAAGAGCTTGGAGAAGGTGCGCATCACGATCACGTCGTCGCGCGTGGCGGCAAGCCGGATGGCGCTGGGCGCGTCGGCGAAGTGGATATAGGCTTCGTCCACCAGCAGCACCGCGTCCTTCGCCTTGTTCTCGGCCAGCCAGGCGATGTCCTCCACCGGGGTCAGCGTGCCGGTGGGATTGTTGGGCGAGCAGACGTAGTAGAGCCCGGCGTTGGGATCGGCGGTCAGCATGGCGCGCACGTCATGGCGGTAGTCGGCGGTCAGCGGAACTTTCGATACTTTGGCGCCGAGCCATGCACCCGCCGCCCAGATCGGCTCGAACGTCGGGTCTGCGGTGACGATACCGCGCGTGGGCGAGGCGAACGTGACGGCGCTGCGCAGGAACGGATCGCTGGAGCCGGGCCACGCGGTGATGCGCTCTATCGGCACGCCTTCGATTCTCGAGAAAGTCTCCAGCAGCCGAAAGTAATCGCCGGCGGGCTCGTAGCGGTTGCCCTGCGACACGATCCGCATCGCCGCGTCGACCCCGGCGGGGAAGGGGCCGGTCCAGCACTCGTTGCTGTCGAGGCGGATGGCGCCCGGTGCTGCGGTGGGCACTTGCGCCAGCCCCGGCGCGGCCTGCGCGGCGGCGATCCCTCCGCCCAGCAGCGCGGCGACGCGCCCGAAGCTGCGGCGGCTGTACCCGCGCGCGATCAGGTCGTCGCTGATCTCATCGGTAAATGCGGGGGCGGCGGCTTGGTCCATGGGCGTCTCCTGCTGCACGACGAAAACGGCAGGGGGAGCGCGGTGGCCATGCGGAACTGCGCCCGTGCGCCGGTCCCGCGTCCTTTCCTGAGATCGCGATGATGCCTCAGGATTGCTGCACTGCAAAGCGGCAGAAACAGACGGCGGGCGAGGTTTCCCCCGCCCGCTGTAAATGCGTCAGACGTCGAGGTTGGCGACGTTGAGCGCGTTTTCCTGGATGAAGTCGCGGCGCGGTTCGACGATGTCGCCCATCAGGCGGGTGAATATCTCGTCGGTCACGTCGGCGTCCTCGACCTTGACCTGCAGCAGCACGCGGTTCTCCGGGTCCAGCGTGGTTTCCCAGAGCTGTTCCGCGTTCATCTCGCCCAGACCCTTGTAGCGGGCGATCGACAGGCCCTTGCGGCCTGCGGCGAGCACCAGCGCGAGGAGCTGACTCGGGCGCGTGATGACGTCGCCGCCCAGCGCGGGGCGGGCAGCGACGGGCTCGTCCTCACCTTCGACCTCGACGGTGTTGAGCGTCTCGGCCTCGGGCTCTGCGGCGGCGGTCGCGCGCACGAGGCGGGCGGTGCCGGCGTAGACTTCGGCGTTCTCCGCCGCGAGGCGGGCGAGCTTGCGCGCCTCGGCGCTGGAGAGGAAGCTGCCCTCGATCTTGTGGTGATCGGTGACGCCGCGCCACAGGCGCTCGACCTCGACGGTGCCGTCTTCCGACAGGCGGGCGGACCAGCGCGCCTCGGTGTCGCCACGGTCGAGCCATGCCGCCGTGCGGGCCAGCGCCGCGTTGCGTGCGTCGGTCGACAGGTCGGGCTCGAACGTGCCGGCCAGCGCCAGCGCCTCGATGATGGTCGGATCGTAGCGGCGCGGCACGAAGGCCATCAGGTTGCGCAGGCGGATCGCGTGTTCGACCAGCGCTTCGAGGTCAGTCCCCGAACGCGCACCACCGGAGCTTTCGAGCATGCGCCCGCTGAGCCCGGCCTCGACCAGGTAGCGGTCGAGAGCGGCGCCGTCCTTGAGGTAGACCTCCGAACGGCCCTTGGCGACCTTGTAGAGCGGCGGCTGGGCGATGAAGAGGTGCCCGGCGCGGATGATGTCCGGCATCTGGCGGTGGAAGAACGTCAGCAGCAGGGTGCGGATGTGCGCACCGTCGACGTCTGCGTCGGTCATGATGACGATCTTGTGGTAGCGCAGCTTCTCGAGATTGAAGTCGTCGCGGATGCCGGTGCCCATCGCCTGGATCAGCGTGCCGACTTCCTTGGACGAGATGATGCGGTCGAACCGCGCGCGCTCCACGTTGAGGATCTTGCCCTTGAGCGGCAGGATCGCCTGCGTCTTGCGGTCACGCCCCTGCTTCGCGGAGCCGCCTGCCGAGTCACCCTCGACCAGGAACAGTTCGCAGAGCGAGGGATCGCGCTCCTGGCAATCGGCCAGCTTGCCGGGGAGCGAGGCGATGTCCATCGCGCCCTTGCGGCGGGTCAGTTCGCGGGCCCGCTTGGCGGCTTCGCGGGCGGCGGCGGCGTCGATGATCTTCTGGACGATCGCCTTGGCGTGGGCGGGGTTCTCCTCCAGCCAGTCGTTCATGCGGTCGGCCATCAGGCTTTCCAGCGGCTGGCGCACTTCGGAGGAGACCAGCTTGTCCTTGGTCTGCGACGAGAACTTGGGATCGGGCAGCTTGACCGAGACGATCGCGGTCAGACCCTCGCGCATGTCGTCGCCGGTCAGCGAGACCTTCTCCTTCTTCAGCAGCCCGGACTTCTCCGAGTAGCTGTTGAGGGTGCGGGTCAGCGCCGCGCGGAACGCTGCGAGGTGAGTGCCGCCGTCACGCTGCGGGATGTTGTTGGTGAAGCACAGGACGTTTTCGTAGTACGAATCGTTCCACTCCAGCGCGACGTCGATGCCGATGCCATCACGCTCGGACGAGATCGCGATGGGCTCGGCCAGCAGCGCGGTCTTGTTGCGGTCGAGGTACTTCACGAAGGCCGCGATGCCGCCTTCGTAGAACAGGTCGTGCTCCTTGATCTCCTCATGGCGCTTGTCGCGCAGCTTGATGCGCACGCCCGAGTTGAGGAAGGCCAGCTCGCGGTAGCGGTGCTCGAGCTTGTCGAAATCGAACTCGGTGACGTTCTTGAACGTCTCGGTCGAGGCGAGGAAGGTCACGCGGGTGCCCTTCTTGAAGCCGTTGTCGTCGGGGTTCTGGTCCGACTTGGGGGCGGGGCCCTTGACCACAAGCGGCGCCACGGCATCGCCGTGCGCGAACTTCATCCAGTGCTCCTGACCCTCGCGCCAGATGGTCAGCTCCAGCCATTCCGACAGCGCGTTCACCACCGAGACGCCGACGCCATGGAGGCCGCCGGACACCTTGTAGGCGTTGTCGTCCGAGGTGTTCTCGAACTTACCGCCCGCGTGGAGCTGGGTCATGATGACTTCGGCGGCCGAGACGCCTTCTTCCGGGTGGATGCCGGTGGGAATGCCGCGGCCGTTGTCCTCCACCGAAACCGAACCGTCGGCGTTGAGCTCGATCAGAACGAGATCGCAGTGCCCCGCCAGAGCCTCGTCGATGGCGTTATCCGATACCTCGAACACCATGTGGTGCAGGCCCGAGCCGTCGTCGGTATCGCCGATGTACATGCCGGGGCGCTTCCGGACCGCGTCGAGGCCCTTGAGCACCTTGATCGAGTCGGCGCCGTAGGAGTTCTGGTTCTTGTTTTCGGGTGAGCTAGCCATAGCGAGCATATAGGGTTTGAGGGGCGCAAACCCAAGCGAAACCCGCGCGGAAGCGGGGGTTTTCCACAAGGGTGCGACAAGGCTGCGACGTGGGTGCATCGGGCCTGCGCGGGGCACGGTTCATCGCCGGCGCTCGGTCTGTCTGAAGCGGGGCCACGCTTGCCGCCGACATGTCGGAAAAGTGTAATCTGTCCGTAGAACGGTGAATCTAGAAAATAGAAAAGAACAGATTTTACGATGCCTTGAATAATTAACCCCCGATTAGGTCTATCTGCATAGCCTGCCTCTTCGAAGGGGTGAGTATTCATGCAAGACCAGCGTACGATGCAGGCCCTCGTCTGGCCTGACGTGGCCAAGGCCGCGTGCATCCTGCTCGTGGTGATGATGCACAGCGGTGATCACATCCTGACGCTGCCCTGGGCGCACAAGGACCAGCTCGCGCACGGGTGGCTCATGGTCAACGGCTTCATCCGCCCGGTGCGGATGCCGCTGTTCTTCCTTGTCTCCGGCCTGCTCGCCTCGGATTCGATCGTGCGCCCGCGCGAGAATACGCGGCGCAACCGTCTGGTGCGGCCGCTGTACCTCTATATGGCCTGGGGCGTGGCCTATCAGCTGCTGATGCCGCTGGGGGCGGAGCCGACGTGGTTCACGCTCTCGATCGACAATGCCTTCCTGCCGATCCTGATGCTGGTGGTCATGTCGTGGTATCTCGCCGCGCTCGGCATCTACTACGTCTTCACGCGCGTGACCCTGCCGCTTCCGCTTCCCGTCATCCTGGCGCTGTGTGCGGGACTGTCGGCTCTCGGCACGATCTACGGTCCGGATCTCATCGGGCATCAGCACAAGGTGCTGCGCTGCGCATTCTTCTTCGTCGCCGGGGTGCGCATGAAGGATGCGGTGCTCGAATTCGTGGCGCGCGCGACGCTGCTGCGCGCCGCGCCGCTGTGCGCGGGCTTCGTCGCAGGGGCGCTGATCTGCCTGAAGTACAACACCTTCCTCCTGCCGGTGGACGTCCTGGCGGTGGCGGCGGGAGCATCGCTCTGCGCGGTCGCGGCAAGGCGGATCGCGGCGTTGAAGGCGCCGGCGATGTGGCTGGCGGGGCGGACGCTGCCGATCTACCTCCTGCATTTCCTTGTGCTGCCGCTGCTGGCCTATCTCGTCGGGCGCCATGCGGCGCCGCTGCTCGGCAGCTTCTGGCTGGGGCTGGCCTACCCGATCCTCGCGGTTCCGCTGGTGGTGGGAGTCTCGCTCGCCATCCATGCCGTGCTCATGCGGGCGAGGGGCGGGTGGCTGTTCGACCTGCCGCGCTTCCGGTTCCCGGCGCGCCAGTCCGCACCCGCTCTGGCTCCTGTCTGAGCGGCACGAACAAAAAAGGCGGCCCGTAGGCCGCCCTTTTCGTGGGTAATTCGGATTTCGCCCCCTCAGGCCTGACGTCTCAGGCGAGGGTGAGCGCGAACGCCAGTGCGCTGGTGCCCAGCGCGGCGGCGAACCCGAACGTGCGATGCACGAGGGTCATAAAAAGCTCCTGCAAACATTCTTTTCGTTCTATCGCATGTACAGAGCGTTCCGGCGCTCCGTGCTGCGACGCGGCAAATAGCGATGCCTAAAATTTGCGCAAATTCAAAAGCAGCAACCTGAGTTGCAGAATGTGCAATAAAACTGTCATTTTCGGTGCAAGACGCTCAAGTGAGGTAGCGAAAATCCAGAGATTTGTGTGAAGTGCGAGACCATTCGCTTCTCTGCGGATCGCGCCGTTGAAGTCTGTACCCTAAGTGGCAGGTGATCGCAGTGGCGGTGTATGCCTAAATTTTAGGCACATCGTCATTGTGCGGTCGCTCAATGCCCGCTTGAGTCCCATCTTCCCGCAATTCCCTGCCGCCGCCTCCCTACATTCCCCACCCCGCAGGGCTGGACAGCAAACGCGCGCGCGATTAGGTGCCCGCCATGAATATCCAGCCCTCCGAATCCGTCCTGATCGTCGACTTCGGCAGCCAGGTGACCCAGCTCATCGCACGCCGCGTGCGCGAGGCCGGCGTCTACTCCGAGATCGCGCCCTTCAACGCCGCCGAGGAAGCGTTCCGCCGCATGAACCCGGTGGGCATCATCCTCTCCGGCTCGCCCGCCTCGGTGCTGGACGAGAACGGCCCGCGCATCCCCGACGTCATCCTCGAAAGCGGCCGCCCGATGCTTGGCATCTGCTACGGCCAGCAGTCGCTGATGCACCAGATGGGCGGCGAAGTGACCGGTGGCGACGGCGGTGAGTTCGGTCGCGCCTTCATCGAGATCGCCGACGAGTGCGCGCTGTTCAACGGCCTGTGGAAGGTCGGCGAGACGCACCAGGTCTGGATGAGCCACGGCGACAAGGTGACCAGCCTCGCCCCCGGCTTCCGCCCGGTCGCCTCCAGCCCCGGCGCACCTTTCGCGGTCATCGCGAACGACGAGAAGCGCATCTACGCGATGCAGTTCCACCCCGAGGTCGTCCACACGCCCGACGGCGGCAAGCTGCTCAAGAATTTCGTGCGCCACGTCTGCGGCCTCGCCGGCGACTGGACCATGGCCGAGTTCCGCAAGACCAAGATCGACGAGATCCGCGCGCAGGTCGGCGAAGGCCGCGTGATCTGCGGCCTGTCGGGCGGCGTCGATTCGGCGGTGGCGGCTGTCCTCATCCACGAGGCGATCGGCGACCAGCTCACCTGCGTCTTCGTCGACCACGGCCTGATGCGCATGGGCGAGGCCGATCAGGTCGTCAGCCTTTTCCGCGGCCACTACAACATCCCGCTGGTCCACGTCGACGCCTCGACGCTGTTCCTCAAGGGGCTCGAGGGCGTCACCGACCCCGAGGCGAAGCGCAAGTTCATCGGCAAGACCTTCATCGACGTGTTCGAGGACGAGGCGAAGAAGATCGGCGGCGCCGAGTTCCTCGCGCAGGGCACGCTCTATCCCGACGTGATCGAGAGCGTGTCGTTCACCGGCGGCCCCTCGGTCACGATCAAGAGCCACCACAACGTCGGCGGCCTGCCCGAGCGCATGAACATGAAGCTCGTCGAGCCGCTGCGCGAACTGTTCAAGGACGAAGTGCGCGAACTCGGCCGCGAACTGGGCCTGCCCGACGTCTTCGTCGGTCGCCACCCGTTCCCCGGACCGGGCCTGGCCATCCGCATTCCCGGCGAAGTCAGCCGCGAGCGCTGCGACATCCTGCGCAAGGCCGACGCGGTCTACCTCGAGGAAATCCGCAACGCCGGTCTCTATGACGCGATCTGGCAGGCTTTCGCGGTGCTGCTGCCGGTCAAGACCGTGGGCGTCATGGGCGACGGCCGCACCTACGACAGCGTCTGCGGCCTGCGCGCGGTCACCTCGACCGACGGCATGACGGCGGACATCTACCCCTTCGACGCCGCCTTCCTCAGCCGCGTCGCGACCCGCATCATCAACGAGGTCAAGGGCATCAACCGCGTGGTCTACGACTACACCTCGAAGCCGCCCGGCACGATCGAGTGGGAGTGATCCTTCCGGATTTGCATTGAACAGGGAGCGCGGTCGGAGACGGTCGCGCTCCCTTTCGTTTGCAGCCTTGCAATAGCCAGTTGCAGAAATTCGCGGCAAGTCTAACCGCTTGTTCCTTATAGCCAATGTCGCCTGCTGCTATCACTGCTCCTTGGGCGGTATCGGGGAATGTTGACGGGGAATGGGCAGGGCCTCCAAGGAAAGTGCTTTTGGCAGCGGGAAGGTCGCGCGCGCGGGGCGGTGCATTGCGCTGGTGTTCCTGCTGCTGTTCACCGTTGCTGCGGTTGCCGATGTTCCCGCGACTCCCGCAGAAACATCGTTCGGATTCAAGCGGTTCAAGCATACCCGATGGACGGCGGACGAAGGTGCGCCCTCGGGGATATCCAGCATAACCCAGACATCGGACGGCTTCCTCTGGATCGCGGCAAGCGCAGGCCTCGTCCGTTTCGACGGTGTGACGTTCGAGCGCGTGCCGCCCCCGGCCGGCTCTCCGATGGAACGGGCAGAGCCCACGAAACTGCTGGTCAGTCGAAAGGGCGAGTTGTGGGTGGGGTACGCCAACAGCGGCGGCGTGGCCGTGCTTCGAGATGGCCGATTGCAGAACATGGCCATGCCGAAGCCGCCACCGTCCATCAGCGGCCTCGCGGAGACGCCGGATGGCGCCGTCTGGGCTGTTCACGGCGGATGGGAGAACCGCGTCTGGCGCCTGTCGGATGGTCGCTGGGAGCAGGTGGATGAACGATTGCGGCTACCGGCGGGACAACTCACCAGCCCCGAAGTCGATGGCAACGGGACGTTGTGGACGGCATTGGTACAGCCCGAAGCGCAGTCGGCCCAATTGCTCTACCTGCCCTTGCACGACGATCGGTTCCGGATCAGCGCGGAGCGGATAACGAACCGTCCGGCCATGAAAGTGGCACCTGACGGCAAATTGTGGATCGCCGATCAGTACGGGATCCGCGTGCCGGCCAGGCACGTCGGCAAACCTTTCGGGCGGCCAGATGGGTTTCAACTGGCCCCAAAGGCACGCAGCGTCGTTCTGGAATTCGACGGGAAAGGGGGAGTATGGGGCGCCGCGCTGGGGGGAGGCGCCGTCTATAGCCCGGGGCCCCTGAACGCCGGTGAACGATCGTATCCCCAGGTTGCGCGTTTCCGCGCCACCGATGGTTTCACGTCCGATATTGCCTTCGCCGTCTACGCCGATCGGGAAGGCAATGTCTGGTTCGGTACGGACCTCGGCCTCGACCAGTTCCGGCCTGCCGACATCGTTCCGGAGCCGACGATCGTTCACGATCCCGCCGAAGGGATGATGATCGACCGGGCGAACGACGGCACGGTCTATGTCATGGCTCCGCAAAGAATCTACGCGGTCTCGCCCGGACGACGGCCCCGGCCGGTCCTGGACTCCGGCGCATACGTGATCTGCGCGGCGCGGAAGGAAGGGCTCTGGGTGATCCACCCCGAGAGGCTGATCCACGTACACGGGGAACGGCAGGAATCCTTCCCGACATATCCTTTCAAGTCGCAGCCGGCCAACTGCGCGGAGGATCGCTTCGGACGACTGTGGGTCGGGTTGGCCGACCTGACGATGATGCAACGCGATAGCGGCGGATGGCATCCGCCCAGGGGGCCGCTTTCGCACACGCCGGTTTGGGATCTGATCGCGACGCCGGATGGCGATATCGCGTTCACCACTCCCGAAGACCTGGTGATCGCGCGGGGTGATCGCATGGCCGCGATAAGGCTCGCCCCCTACGAACTGCGGCGGGTGGCGATGATCCAGGCCGGTACGCGGGATATCTTCCTGCGCGGGAACGGCATGCTCGCGCGTTTTCGCGACGGTCGGCTGCAAAGGCTGGACGGCAGGCGCTATCCATGGCTCGCCAAGATCAGATCGCTGGTCCAGACGCCGTCCGGCGATACCTGGATGACGAGCGAGGCCGGTGTTCACAAAGTGCGTACGGCGGATCTCGACCGGGCCTTCGACGACCATGGCCCGCTGCCGGTGAGGACGCTGGACTCCCGTGATGGCCTTGTCAGCGGGGCGCAGCATACCGGCTACACCGGTATTCAGGCGGTGCTTGGCGGGGATGGAAGGCTGTGGTTCCTCAACCGCTTTGGTGCGTCGTTCGTCGATACCGCAAGGCTGACGCGCAATCGACTGGCGCCCAACGTCCTGATCCGCTCGCTGTCCGCTCGCGGCAGGACGTGGAGCGATCCGCGTTCGATCGTGCTGCCGCCCGGCACGCGCTCGCTGGAAATCGCCTACGCCGCGTTGAGCATGGCCGTCCCGCAGCGCGTGCGCTTCCGCTATCGGCTGGAGGGCGTGGATGAGGGCTGGGTCGATCCCGGTGCACGGCGGCTTGCCTCCTATGCGAACCTCGGTCCGGGCCGTTATCGATTCCAGGTGGTCGCGGCGAACAACGACGGCGTGTGGAACCGCAAGGGCGCCGCGCTGGAGTTCGAGATACGGCCGACGTTCTTCCAGAGCTGGATATTCCGGGGTTTGTGTGGAATCGCCCTGGCGGGTCTGCTCTGGCTGGCATACTCGCTGCGCCTGCGCGCAGTCGCGAACCGGATCCGCCTGCGTATCACCGAGCGCATGGACGAGCGGGAGAGGATCGCCCGCGAACTGCACGACACCCTTCTGCAGTCAGTGCAGGCCCTGACACTCAGCGTGCAGCTTGCGGTCGACGAACTGCCCGCGCAGGAGCCTGCACGGCCGGCGCTGGAAGGGGCGCTGGATCGCGCCGACCGGGTCATCGCCGAAGGCCGCGATCGGGTCCGTGAACTGCGTCCGTTCCAGGGGCCGAACGATGTCGCGCAGATGGTGGCCGACACGCTCGAAACCCATGCCCTTGATCCCGAAGCGCGCGTGACGGTTGCCACCTCCGGCTCTCCGCGACCGCTCGACCCCTTGGTACTGGACGAACTGAACCGGATCGTCGGGGAGGCGATCTTCAATATCCAGAGGCACGCACGGGCGCGCAGCGTGACGATCGACATCGAGTTCCACGCGAATTTTCGCATGAGGTTCGCTGACGACGGGATCGGGATCGACCCCGCGGTTCTGGCGAAGGGTGGCCGGGAAGGCCATTTCGGGCTTCCCGGCATGCGCGAGAGGGCGCGCAAGTTGCATGGCGATCTCCTCGTCCGCCCACTGGCCCAAGGTGGCACGGAGGTCGTGCTGACGGTGCCCGGACGCGTGGCGTACAGGGGAGGAAGGCTCGCCATGCTGCGACATGCGGCGGGGCAGTGGTTCAGGAGAAGAGCGGTCCCTTCTCAGTAATCGAACTTCACCGTCACCCCGTAGGTCGCGGGTGCGGCGCGGTTGGTGGTGGCGCCGAGGCCGGTGGAGATCTTCTGCTGGAAGTACTTGGTCCCGGTGATGTTCTTGCCCCAGAGTTCGACGCCCCAGTGCTCGTTGAGCCAGTAGGCGACCGAGCCGTTGAGCAGGGCGTATTCCTTCTGGCGCAGCACGCCGTCGGATTCGAACGGGAAGCCGCTGTTGTAGTTGCCCAGCAGGTTGAAGCGCAGTTCGCGGCCCTCCTCGTTCAGCGGCACCGTCAGGCTGGCGCCGAGGCTGGCGGTGAAGTCGGGCGCGCCGGGGGTCTGGAAGCCCGATGCGTCGCCGAGGCAGGTGGTGAAGCCGCCCGCCAGCGGCCCGGTCGTGGTGCCCGGATCGCGGGTGCCGATCGCGTCGCAGGTGGCGGGGTTGGGGTAGATGAACGGCGCGAGATAATCGGAGCCCGGCTTGCCGAAGTTGCTGAAGCGCGAATTGAGCCAGTTGAAGCCGCCGAAGATGCGCAGGTTGTCGGTCGGCGCGGCGTCGAACTCCACGTCGAGTCCGTCGACCTTCACCGAGGCGGCATTGAGCAGCACCGCCGCGCCCAGCGCTCCGGCGGCGGCGGAGCGGATCTGGTAGTTCGAGATGTCGTAGTGGAACACTGCCGCGTTGAGGCGCAGGCGGCGGCCGAACAGCTCGGACTTCACGCCAAGCTCGTAGGCGTTGATGTACTGCGGCTGGACCGCCGGGTTGGTCGGGCTCTGGAGCGAGTAGGTGCCGGCCTTGAAGCCGCGGTTGTAGGAGGCGTAGACGCTGAGGTCGTCGGTCAGTTCCTGCCGGATCGCGGCGCGCCAGGTGAAGCGGCCATAGTCGATGCTGCTGACAGTGGGCGTGAAGGCGCCGAGCACATCGTTGGCGACGACGTACTGCCCGCCGCCCAGCTTGCGCTTGTCCTTGGTGTAGCGCACGCCGCCGGTGATCTGCGTGGTCGGCGTCAGCTTGTAGCTCAGTTCACCGAAGGCCGCGTAGGAATCGGTGTCCAGCGTCGCGTCGATGAACGTCCCGCCGCGCACGCCGCCGACGCCGAGCCCCCGGAAGCGCGAGGCGTTATCGACCTCGGAACGCAGGTAGAAGCCGCCGATCTGCCAGCTCAGCGGATCCGTGTCGGCTGAGGCGAGGCGCAGTTCCTGCTGATAGGCGCGCGATCCGGACTCGAAGGTGATGCGCAGCCAGGGCACCTGAGTCGCGTCCACGTCGAAGTCGGAGTTGTTGGTGCTGTCGCGGATCGAGCTGATGCTGGTGAGGTCCGCGAAGCCGAGGTCCGCCTCCACCGTGGCGCTGGCCCCCCACATCTTGAGGTGGGTCATCGAATACTGGTCGGACGCGGTGTCCATGCTGCCGATGGAATAGATCGGGCCGGTCAGGCCGCGTACCGGGAAGTCCTCGTCCACCGACCAGCCGATCGAGGTGTTGTCGTCCATGTCGTAATAGTCGCCGGACAGCGTGACCTTCACCGCGTCGCTCGGTTTCCAGACCAGCTTCGAGCGGGCGCCCCAGTACTGCATCTTCTTGATGTCGCGGTTCAGCGTGACGTTGCGGCCCCAGCCCTTGTCCTGGTCGTAGCCGGTAAGGGCGAGGTCCATCGACAGCCCGTCCGCGATCGGGCCGCCGACGTAGAGCTTGCCCTGTGCGGTCTCGTAATTGCCATAGCCGCCTTCGCCCTGCGCCTCGAAGACGTCGCCGGGCTCCTTGGTGATGATGTGGATCAGGCCGCCGAAGGCGTTGCGCCCGAACAGCGTGCCCTGCGGGCCTTTCAGCACCTCGATCCGGGCGATGTTGTTGAACTGCGTGACGGTGCCCGAAAGGTCGGGAATGTAGACGCCGTCGACATAGAAGGCGTTCGATCCCTCGTCGCCGACCGAGGCGTTGGTGGTGCCGACGCCGCGCACGAAGAATAGGCCCGATGCGCCCGAGCGCTGGAAGTTCACCGAGGGAACGACCTGGCTGAGGCTGTTGGTGTCGTTGACACCCGCCTTGCTCAGCACATCGGCGGTGACGGCGGCGATGGCGATGGGGACTTCCTGAAGGTTCTCCGCGCGACGCTGCGCGGTGACGATGATCTCGTCCAGACCGCCGGAAGACTGGGCGGAAGACTGGGATTCCGCCTGCGGCGTGGCGTCCTGCGCCAGCGCGGGCGCGGCCAGGGCCAGCGTGCTCGTGGATGCGGCGGCAAGCCAGGCGCGCAGGCGCAGGCGATCGGTGCGATGAGCCATCGTCTCTTCCTCTCCTCCAGTGACGCCGCGGTATTTGTCTCTTCCGGGTCGTCGTATACGCGGTTGCGATTGGGCGGCCTGTTATCTGCCGCCATCGGGTTCGCCGCTTTCAATCGTACACATTATTTGTGACTGTACACCTGTCAAGGAAGGGCAGGCGTCTGGTCGTGCGCTGGGTTTTGCCCTCAGACGCAGTGGGTTTCACCCGGAAAGGGTGCTAAATTGCCGGAATGCTTCGGGTATCGCCGAAGCGATCAGTCGGGCTCGTAATAACGCAGCGTCGCCTCGACGAAGGTGCGCAGGCCCTCATGCCCCGTGTTCATGCCGACATTGCCCTCGATCAGCATGGCGCGGGCGAGGGCGGAGATCAGCGCTGCGAGGGCGTGTGGCGGCAGCGGCGGGTCGGTCAGGCCGCGCGCTTCGCAGATCCGCTCGATCGCCTCGACCTGGAGCGCGCGGAAGCTCTCGCCCGTGCCGCGCATCGCTTCGCGCAGGGCGGGGTAGATCTTGGCGAGCGAGACGTATTCCATCACGCGCCGCGCTTCGGGCAGGTTGCAGTTAAGGTGCCACAGCGCATGGAGCGGACGCGGGCCGGACAGCGCTTCGTCGTGCATCCGGAAATAGCTGGCGGACGAGCGCTGGAACACCGTCACCACCAGTTCCTCCATCGAGCGGAAGTAGTAGTGGACGAGCTGCGGCTTGACCCCGGCATGGGCGGCGATGCGACGCACGGTGAAGGCGGGGTAGCCTTCGCGATCCAGCAGGTCGGAGGCGGCCTCGATCAGCTTGAGCCGCGTGGCGGCGCTGGTCGAGGTATATCCGCGGTTGGCAACCATCGCGGCAGTCTATGCAAAGGGCGGAGGATTGCAAACCCGAGCGCCGAAACGAGGAAAGCGGCCGGGGAGGTGCCCCGACCGCTTTCTCCCGCAGTCAGCCGTCACGCCTCAGTTGGCGGAGGCGACCGTCTTGACCTTCTTGTACGGCACGAAGTCCCGCAGGCCGACGAAACCGTTCCACATGTAGCTGCCGTAGCGGTCATGCAGTTGCACGGTATCGAGGCGGCAGAGCTGCGAGGAGTAGAGCCGCGTGACCATCAGGTCGTCGTCGTCGAGCCGATCGGCATTGATCGGGCGGTTCACGTAGAGCGTGCTGCCGACCTTGTAGACGATCGCGGTCTTGTCGATCACGGTCGAGTTCTGGGTCATCGAAGTGGGGATGCAACTCACTGGCTTGCCGGCTTCGCGCCCTTCCAGCATCTTGGAAAGCTGCTGCTCTCCGGTCAGCTTGGTGCGGGCGTCTGCGGCAGGCATGGCGAGCAGCGAAGCGACGGCGAACGTCGCGGCAATCGCAAGCGTCTTCATGGCCTTCTTCCTTAGTAACGCACCCCGCGTCGATCCTGCATGTAGCACGATTCGTCTGAACTCGTGCTGACTGTTTGGGGCTTTCCTAAAGTAGCGGGCCACATTTGACGTCATTGCGAGCGTAGCGAAGCAATCCCAAGTTGCACCCTGTCGCTGGATTGCTTCGCTACGCTCGCAATGACGCGTGACTGGACGCCGACTTACGCCGTGCCGCCCACCGTGATCCCGTCGATCAGCAGCGTCGGCTGGCCCACGCCCGCAGGCACGCTCTGGCCGCCCTTGCCGCAGACGCCGACGCCGCGATCGAGTTCGAGGTCGTTGCCGATGCCCTTGACGCGGGTGAGGACCGAAGGGCCATCGCCGATCAGCGTCGCGCCCTTGATCGGGGCGCCGATCTTCCCGTCCTCGACCATGTAGGCCTCGGTGCAGGAGAACACGAACTTGCCGGAGACGATGTCCACCTGACCGCCGCCGAAGTTCTTGGCGAAGATGCCCTTCTTCATGCCCGCGAGCAGTTCGGCGGGATCGTCGTTGCCCGCCTTCATGAAGGTGTTGGTCATGCGCACCTGCGGGGCATGGGCGTAGTTCTCGCGGCGGCCGTTGCCGGTGGGCTCGACGCCCATGAGGCGCGCGTTGAGGCGGTCCTGCATGTAGCCCTTGAGGATGCCGTCCTCGATCAGCACCGTCTCGCGCGTGGGGGTGCCCTCGTCGTCGATGGTGAGCGAGCCGCGCCGGCCGGGGATCGAGCCGTCGTCGACGATGGTGACGCCGGGCGCGGCCACCCGCTCGCCGATGCGACCGGAGAAAGCCGAGGTGCCCTTGCGGTTGAAGTCGCCCTCAAGCCCGTGGCCGATGGCTTCGTGCAGGATCACGCCGGGCCAGCCGGGGCCGAGCAACACTGGGAACTCTCCGGCAGGAGCATCGATGCTTTCAAGGTTCACCAGCGCGGTGGCGAGGGCCTGGTCGATGGCGTCGTTCCAGTTCTCGGGCTTGAACAGGTCGTCGTAGAGGTAGCGCCCGCCCATGCCGAAGGCGCCGGTCTCGCGCCGCCCGTTGCTTTCCGCCACGATCGAGACGTTGAGGCGGACCAGCGGGCGCACGTCGGTGGCGATGTAGCCGTCGGGGCGCACGATCTCGACCACCGACCACGAGCCCGAAAGGCTGGCGCTGACCTGCGAGACGCGCGGGTCGCGGGCGCGGGCGGCGGCGTCGATGGTTTCCAGCAGGCGCACCTTCTCGGCGAACGGCACGAGGTCGAGCGGGGAGGCGTCGGTGTAGAGCTTGGCGTTGGTGCGCTGCGGCGCGAGGGGGCGCACCCCGGTCGCGGGATCGAGCAGGCGCAGCGTCTCCCCGGCGCGCCGGATGGCGGCGGGGGAAATCTCGTTGGCGTGGGCGAAGCCGGTCATCTCGCCCGAAACGCCGCGCAGGCCGAAGCCCGCGTCGCGCGAATAGTCGGCGGTCTTGAGCCGTCCGTCGTCGAAGCCGAACGCCTCGCTGGCGACGAACTGCATGAACAGTTCGCCGTCCTCGCAAGCCTTGAGCGTCTCGGCGGCGAGCGCCTGCGCTTCGTCGGGCGAGAGCTGGGTGTAGAGGAGCGAGCGCGGGTCGGTCATGGTCATGCCCCGGGATATAGGGGGCTGCCCGCGCTTGCGGAAGTGGGGATCAGGCGGCCTGTTGATCCGCAGGTCCGCCCTTCAGGACGAAGCGGCGGTCGCAGTACCCGCATTCGACGAAGCCCTTCTCGTCGATTTCTAGCCACACGCGCGGATGGCCGAGCGCGGCTCCGCCACGGATGTCGGTGGCCCCGTCGCAGGAGACGCGATGGGAATCGGTGAAGATGGTTTCGGGCGGGTTGGTCATGGTGGGGCCGGATTACCAAGGGTCGCTGCGGATTTCCAGATGGGAATGCAACTCGTCGTCCCGGGCTCGACCCGGGACCGCTGGCCATGAACACCATAAGGTGCGGCCAGCGGTCCCGGAGCAAGTCCGGGACGACGAAGGATCAGGCCGAAACCGCCAGCGAACCGGCTTCCTCGATCGCGGCGGCGACCGACTTGGCGCGGGTCTCGGCGTCGATGGCGATGCCTTCGGCGAGGACGAAGGTCGGGTTGGCGATGCCGATGAAGCCGAACGCGGCGCGCAGGTAGGTCTCGGCGTGCTCCATGACGGCAGCCGGGCCTTCGCCGTAGTAGCCGCCGCGGGCGAGGGCGACGAAGACCTTCTTGTCGCCGGCCAGACCCTGCGGGCCTTCGGCGGTGTACTGGAAGGTCTTGCCCGCGATCAGCACGCGGTCGATCCATGCCTTGAGCTGGGTCGGGATCGTGAAGTTGTACATGCCCGCGCCGATCACGACGATGTCGGCGGCGAGGAATTCGGCCAGTTCGGCATTGCCATCCGGGTTGCCGAGGACGTCGAGCGTCAGATGCGGCAGCGCGTCGGCGGCGAGGTCGCGGTAGGTGACTTCGATCGCGGGATCGGCGGCGGTCAGCGAGGAAACGATGGCGGCCGAGATGGCGCGGCTGGCCGAGTTCTCGCCGAGGATGCTGGAATCGAGATGGAGGAGCTTCATTGGGGGATACCTCAGTCTGGAAAAATGACCAGGTCTAGCTATGTTGCTGGAGCAAGCCCGCCAAGAACGCATATTTTCGGAACCTGGTACCATGAAGCTGACCACGTTTGACGAGGCTGACCTGCCGTCGTCGCCTCCCGTCCACGACCCCGCCAGCAAGGACTGCCGCCTCGTTGGCGACATCCTCGCCCGGGTGGGAGACAAGTGGTCGATGCTGGTGGTGATGACGCTGCTGGAGAAGCCGCTGCACTTCAACGAGTTGAAGCGTGCGATCCGGGGCGTGTCGCAGCAGATGCTCTCACGCACGCTGCGCGCGCTGGAGCGCGACGGGCTGGTGGCGCGCACCGTCCACTTCGGGGTGCCGGTGCGGGTGGAATATGCGCTCAGCGACCTCGGGCGCTCGCTGGCGGGCCCGGTCGAGGCGCTGGGGGCGTGGGCGGTCGGCGCGCGTCCCGCGATCGAGGCGAGCCGGACCGCGTTCGACAGCCAGCACGACGGGGTTTGAGGGCGCCGCTTAGACCCCCTCGAACCGCACATGCAGGTTCGCCAGCCCGCGGATGATGTAGCTCGGCTCATACGCGATGGTGCGCGCCCCGGCCGGGCCGTGCTGCGCCTCGTCGAGCGTGATGGCGCGGGTGTGCTCCAGCAGCCGGTCGAGCAGCACCGCCACTTCCGCGCGGGCGAGCGGCGCCCCGGCGCAGGTGTGTGCGCCGCGCCCGAAGGCGACATGTTCCTTGATCTTCGGGCGGCCGATGCGGAATTCGTCGGGGTCGTCCCACCGGCGCGGGTCGCGGTTGGCGGCGGATAGCGCGACGACCACGCGCTTGCCCGCAGGAACGTCCGTGTCGCCGATCTTCGTGGCGCGCGCGGCGATGCGGAAGGTGGCCTTGGTGGAACCTTCGACGCGCAGCACTTCCTCCAGGAACGGCCCGATCAGCTTGCGATCCTCGCGCAGGGCCTGCTGCATCGCCTGATCCTCGCACAGTCGGCGCAGGGCGTTGCCGATGAGCTTGGCGCTGGTGTCCTGCCCGGCGGCGAAAAGGAACATGGCGGACTTCACCACTTCCATCGCGTCGGGCGTCGAGCCATCGGGGTACCTGGCCATGGCCATCTCGGTCATCACGTCGTCCTGCGGCTGGGCGCGGCGTTCGGCAATGTAGCGCGCGAAGTAGCCCGCCATGACCATCAGCGGGTGGATGCTCTGCCCATCCGGCGTGTCCATGTTGCCCGGCGGCGGGGCCTCGTCGATGATACGGCGGAACGCCTCGCGGTCGTCGGCGGGGACGCCGAGGAGGTCGGCGATGACCATGGTGACGAAGGGCGTCGCCACCCGGTTCACCAGTTCGCAGCCGCCCGCCGCCACGACCTCGCGCACCATGTCGTCGGCATAGGCGCGCATGAACGCCTCGTTCGCCTTCAGCCGCGAGGGCACGAACAGCGGGTTGAGCAATGATCGCGCGGCGAGGTGCTTGTCCCCGTCGTAGGAGACCATCAGTTCCATCTGCCCGCTGGGATTGGCGTCGAGCAGGGCCGAGATGTCGTCGCTCTCGACCGCGAAGGGCAGCGGCACCAGCGGGTCGGGGTTCAGCCAGGACGAGAAGTCGCGCTTGTTGAGCAGCACTTCCAGCGCCTCGGCGAAGCCGGTGACGACGATCACGTCGCGCCCCTGCATCTGGTACACCGGGCCGTGCGCGCGGATCGTCTCGAAGTAGTCGTAGGGATCGAGCAGCACCGAATGGTCGGTGAAGTAGTCCTTCTCGATCGTCGGCGCGGCGGTGGCCATGGTCGTTCTCCCGTGGTGGCCGCTCTGCGTCGGCCATTAGTGATATAGTGTGTATCATATTGTGTGCCGGGCCATGCGTCAACGCGGTGTGCTCGGCCTTTACGCGGGGGCGATCATGGCCCACATGCACGCACCATGAGCACGCCGACTCCTTCCGCCACTCCCGCCATCGCGATCCGTGACCTCGTCAAGCGCTACGCCCCGGCCGGGTCGGGCGAGGGGAAGCTGGCGCTGAAGGGCGTCTCGTTCGACGTTCCGGAGGGCGGGATCTTCGGGCTGCTCGGCCCCAACGGCGCGGGCAAGTCCACGCTCATCAACATCCTTGCGGGCATGGTGATGAAGACTTCGGGCTCGGTCGATATCTGGGGCTTCGACATCGACCGGGACCAGCGCAACGCCAAGCGCGCGATCGGCATCGTCCCGCAGGAGATCGTGTTCGACCCGTTCTTCACGCCTTTCGAGGTGCTGGAGATTCAGGCGGGGCTCTACGGCATAGCCAAGACCCTGCGCCGTTCCGAAGACCTGCTGCGCGCGGTGCATCTTGCCGACAAGCGCGACGCCTATGCGCGCACGCTGTCGGGCGGCATGAAGCGGCGCCTGCTGATCGCCAAGGCGCTGGTCCACCGCCCGCCGGTGCTGGTGCTGGACGAGCCGACCGCAGGCGTCGACGTGGAACTGCGCCGCCAGCTCTGGGAACTGGTCACCGAACTCAACAAGGAAGGCGCGACGATCGTGCTGACCACGCACTACCTCGAGGAAGCCGAGGAACTGTGCGACCGCATCGCCATCATCAACCACGGCGAACTGATCGCCAACAAGCCGACGCGCGAACTCGTCGGCATGGCGCGCGAGAAGATCATCGTCCTGACGCTGGATCGCGACGTCACCGAACTGCCCAGCCACCCCGGCTTCGTGAAGTGCGCGAGAACCGGCGAGCGGGTGCTGGAGATCACCTACGACAAGGATCGCGCCAACGCGGGCGAGATCATGTCCGCGCTGCAGGCGCAGGGCTTCGCGATCGTCGACGTGACGACGCGAGAGGCGGATCTGGAAGACGTTTTCGTCAGCCTGACCAGCGATCCCCGCGTCGCGGGCTGATCCGCAGGGATTTCCTTTTGTTGTTTTTGCGAATCGATTCGGCGCGTGAGCGCGTCGATTCGGCTTGCTGCAGTGCGGTTGCGACCCGTCGGACTCGTTAACAGGGCCGCTTCATAAGGCATCCCGGCGCAGGAGAGCGATTAACTATCGTTCACCGTGCTTTAGCAGCGCGTCCAGTCAAAAATCCCCACTGGATTCCGGGAGGGCAATATTCGCGAGGCCGGAAGGCCGTCGAGCGATACTAAGTATTCTTACTTATTCTGCGCCTGCTTCATCTTCGTCAAGTTTCCATACCTTGCGCTTCTTCCTGCGTATAGTTTTACCGCAGTTTTTGCATGTACCGACGTAGCTGATACCGTCCCATTTTACGCCATTGCGCAGCGGTTCATGCCTATTGGCAAAGCATAGAGGGATCGATATCGCCACGAAAACGGTTTCCTCGGTCTGGAGCGGAAGCTGACTAGACTAATAACAACGCTTTGCAAGTTCGTAATTTGTCGCAGATTACGGTGTTTGTAATCTTT
Source organism: Novosphingobium kaempferiae (assembly GCF_021227995.1). Classification (NCBI taxonomy): domain Bacteria; kingdom Pseudomonadati; phylum Pseudomonadota; class Alphaproteobacteria; order Sphingomonadales; family Sphingomonadaceae; genus Novosphingobium; species Novosphingobium kaempferiae. The sequence goes on along the minus strand of NZ_CP089301.1, from coordinate 1,322,196 downwards.
TCGTCTATTCTTATAGGCCAAGTCTGCCGCACCGCAACATGCAAGTGCCTGATAGAGCAAACAGTTGCGGTCCGGGCGATGGCGGGGCTAGGAGGCCCGTCATGGAAACGCCATCCAGCGCAGCCCCTTCCGGCGCCGATACGCCGACCGCATTGTCCGCCGACGCGACCTACGATGTTCTCGTGATCGGGTCGGGCGCGGCAGGCCTTACCGCCGCACTCGCGCTGGCCGACAAGGTTCGCGTCGGGGTGCTCGCCAAGGGGACGCTGACCGGCGGATCGACCGCCTGGGCGCAGGGCGGCATCGCCGCGGTGCTCGACGCGGGCGATACCTTCGAGGAGCACGTCCACGACACCATGGTGGCGGGCGCGGGGCTCAACCGCCGCGACACCGTGGAATTCGTGATCGAACGCGCGCCGCATGCGATCGAGCGGCTGGTGGAACTAGGCGTGCCGTTCAACACCGACGGCGAGACGCTTCACCTCACGCGCGAGGGCGGCCATTCGCACCGCCGCATCGTCCACGTCGCCGATGCGACCGGCTGGGCGGTGCAGCAGGCGCTGCTGCAGGCCGCTGAGGCGCATCCCAACATCACGCTGCTGCCCGGCCGCTCCTGCATCGACCTCATCACCGGACGGCACGAGCAGCGCTATTCGGGCTCGGGCCGGGTCTGGGGCGTCTATGCGCTGAACGAGGAAACCGGCAGGGTCGAGGCGTTCACCGCCCGCGCCACCGTCCTCGCCACGGGCGGGGCCGGCCGCGTCTACCAGTTCAGCACCGCCCCGCGCGGCGCCACGGGTGATGGCATCGCCATGGCCTGGCGGGCGGGCGCGCGCGTCTCCAACATGGAGATGATGCAGTTCCACCCGACCTGCCTTTACAATCTGGAGGTCAAGAACTTCCTCATAACTGAGGCCGTGCGCGGCGAGGGCGGGCACCTCATCAACCCGCGCACCGGCAAGCGGTTCATGACCTTTTACGATCCTGAGCGGCTGGAACTGGCCCCGCGCGACGTCGTGGCCCGCGCCATCGACTCCGAGATCAAGCGCTTCGGCCTCGACTACGTCCACCTCGACATCAGCCACCAGCCGCCAGAATTCGTGCGCGAGCACTTCCCGAACATCCATGAGAAGCTGCTCGGCCTCGGCATCGACATGACGAAGGAGCCGATCCCGGTCGTCCCGGCGCAGCACTACACCTGCGGCGGCATCCTCGTGGACCTCGATGGGCGGACCGACCTGCCAGGGCTCTATGCCGCCGGGGAATGCACCGAGAGCGGGCTGCACGGCGCCAACCGCCTCGCTTCCAACTCGCTGCTCGAATGCTTCGTCTTCGGCGAGGCGGCGGCGGCGGACATCCTTGCGAAGTGGGACAGCTTCGAGGCGGTGCCGCCGGTCCGCGCCTGGGACGAGAGCCGCGTCACCGAGCCGGACGAGGAAGTCGTCATCAAGCAGAACTGGACCGAGATCCGCCGGTTCATGTGGAACTACGTCGGCATCGTGCGCACCACCAAGCGGCTGGAGCGCGCCATGCACCGCATCCAGATGCTGAACGGCGAGATCGAGGAATACTATCGCCACTTCCGCGTCTCGACCGACCTGATCGAACTGCGCAACCTGCTCCAGAGCGCGGAACTGATCGTCGAATCCGCGCTCAAGCGGCACGAGAGCCGGGGCCTGCACTACACGCTGGACTATCCGGCGGCGGACGCGGAGCCGCTGGACACGGTGCTGGTGCCTTGAGGGCTCCGACACAACCCTCGTCATTGCGAGCATAGCGAAGCAATCCAGAGCGGCATGGCGCTGCGCTGGATTGCTTCGCTATGCTCGCAATGACGATCGGTGAAGGCGTTGCCTCACCCGATATGCAGCAGCCGCCCGATGAAGATCAGCGCGATCGCGCCGAGGATCGAGGCGAGGCAGCCGGCGCGGCTGAAGTCGCGGCTGCCGCGGCTGGTGACGAGGCCCGCGACCAGCGAGCCGCCGATGCCCAGCAGGATCGTCGAGATCCAGCCCATGGGCACCGCGCCCGGATAGACCCAGCGGGCCAGCCATCCGATGATAAGGCCGCTGATGATGGCGCCGATGATGTTGAACATGTGACCCTTGCACTCCCCTTGCGCGCCGCAGCGCCTTCGCAACGAGCCTCATAAGCGACCAGTCGCGTGTCGGTTGCAAGCGATCGGCAGGCGACCGAAAGGATTCGACGGAAGTCGAGCGGATGGATGGGGAAGACTCCGCCAGCCGGACTTGACCGCTCGGTTCGTCGCGCGTGCGATTCGCTTGGTCGGTGATTTCATGTGGAAAAATTTAGCACCACAAGGGTCACGAAGCCTCTTGCGCGATCGAAAGGCAAGGAAAGCCCGCGCGTCGCGAGCGGCTGTTCAGGCGTGCAGGATGCTCCCGCCGCCCGATGCAGTTTCGAGTGCCCCCATTGAATCTCGCGCAGGAAAGGGCACTATAGGTTGTGTCGCGCCGATCGAGGGGCCTCAATACCTAGCGATGCCGCCGCCGGATGCCGAAAGGCTCGGGCAGCCGTCCGGGGGTCTTGGGGCAGGGCCCTTCGCAAAGGCGCGCCGGTGGTATGACAGGGAATGTCGTTCTCTTTTTGTGCTGGTTCTGATAGTCGGGACGTCTGATGCGACCCTTCGACTCGGTGCCGGTCTGTCCTGCCGCCGAAAGCAGCGTGGACCGTCTCGATGGCGGTCCGATGACAGGTTTGAAGGCACATTGGGGGCGAACCAGTGGATTTCAGAAACGGAAGCGAAGATCAGGTGTCTGACTCGGATGTGAGCTACGCGGATGCACAGGTCGACATGGAGGCGCTGCTCGCCTCGCATGACCCTGCGCCCCGCAAGAAGAAGGAAGGTTCGGCCGTCGTGATGGACAAGACCGACAGCGCGACCGCCGATCTGGTGGAAGCTCCGAAGAAGAAGGCGGTGGATTCCAAGACGATCCATGACCGCCGCTTCACCATCGTCACCGACGCTTCGCGCGATGCGCTCCTGACCGATTTCGGCAAGGAGACGCTGGACGACCGCTACCTGCTGCCCGGCGAGAAGTACCAGGATCTGTTCGCCCGCGTGGCCGACGCCTATGCGGACGATCAGGAGCACGCGCAGCGCCTGTACGACTACATCTCGCGCCTGTGGTTCATGCCCGCCACCCCCGTTCTGTCGAACGGCGGCACCGGTCGCGGCCTGCCGATCTCGTGCTACCTGAACTCGGTGGACGACAGCCTCGAAGGCATCGTCGCCACCTGGAACGAGAACGTCTGGCTCGCCTCGCGCGGCGGCGGCATCGGCACCTACTGGGGCGCGGTGCGCGGCATCGGCGAGCCGGTGGGCCTCAACGGCAAGACCAGCGGCATCATCCCCTTCGTGCGCGTGATGGACTCGCTGACCCTTGCGATCTCGCAGGGTTCGCTGCGTCGCGGTTCGGCCGCCTGCTACCTCGACATCTCGCACCCCGAGATCGAGGAGTTCCTCGAAATCCGGAAACCCTCGGGCGACTTCAACCGCAAGGCGCTGAACCTGCACCACGGCGTGCTGCTGACCGACGAGTTCATGGCCGCCGTGCGCGATGGCGCCGAGTTCGAGCTGAAGAGCCCGAAGGACGGCTCGGTGCGCGGCAAGGTCGATGCGCGCTCGCTGTTCCAGAAGCTGGTCGAGGTCCGCCTCGCCACGGGTGAGCCCTACATCGTCTTCTCCGACACCGTGAACCGCATGATGCCCAAGCATCACCGCGATCTCGGCCTCAAGGTCTCGACCTCGAACCTGTGCTCGGAAATCACGCTGCCGACCGGCCGCGACCACCTCGGCAACGACCGCACGGCGGTGTGCTGCCTCTCCTCGCTCAACCTGGAGACCTGGGAAGAGTGGAAGGGCGACAAGCGCTTCGTCGAGGACGTGCTGCGCTTCCTCGACAACGTCCTGCAAGACTACATCGACCGCGCGCCGGACGAGATGGCCCGCGCCAAGTATTCCGCCGCGCGCGAGCGTTCGGTCGGGATGGGCGTCATGGGCTATCACTCGTACCTGCAGAAGCGCGGCATCGCCTTCGAGAGCGCGATGGCCAAGGCGCTGAACCTGCAGATGTTCCAGTACATCAACCAGAAGGCCAACGAGGCCTCGATGCTGCTGGCGAACGAGCGCGGGCCGTGCCCGGACGCCGCCGATCAGGGCGTGATGGAGCGCTTCAGCTGCAAGATGGCGATCGCGCCCACCGCGTCGATCTCGATCATCTGCGGCGGCACTTCGGCCTGCATCGAGCCGATCCCGGCCAACATCTACACCCACAAGACGCTCTCGGGCAGCTTCGTGGTGAAGAACCCCTACCTGCAGAAGCTGCTGGCCTCGAAGTCGAAGGATTCCACCAACGTGTGGAACTCGATCCTCGAGCACGGCGGTTCGGTGCAGCAGCTCGACTTCCTCTCCCCGGAGGAGAAGGCGATCTACAAGACCAGCTTCGAGATCGACCAGCGCTGGCTGCTCGAATTCGCGGCGGACCGCACCCCCTACATCGACCAGGCGCAGTCGCTGAACCTGTTCATCCCCGCCGACGTCGACAAGTGGGATCTGATGATGCTGCACTACCAGGCGTGGGAGCGGGGCATCAAGTCGCTCTACTACCTGCGCTCCAAGTCGGTGCAGCGCGCCGGTTTCGCGGGCGGCGTCGAGGCGGACAACACCAGCGAACTGCCCAAGTTCAACCTCGCGGCGAGCGGCGAAAGCACCGACTACGACGAGTGTCTCGCCTGCCAGTAAGGCGCTAGAGTTCACCGAGAGCGGCCTTCCGGGAAACCGGGAGGCCGTTTTCGTTTGGGGTGAGGCGCCACGGCCGCCGGGGGCTTCGACAGGCTCAGCCTGAGCGGGGTGGGGAGTGAGCGCCTGGGGTAAGGGCCGCTCCGTCCGCTCCGTCATCCTGAACTTGTTTCAGGATCCATCGGGCGGTTGGTGCCGGATCGTTGGATCGCAGGCCGCACTGTCGGTTCGCCAATCGCAAAACCGAGCTACGGGCTCGATGGACCCTGAAACAAGTTCAGGGTGACGGCTAGAATTGTGAGACTGAAGTTTTGGCGTGAGGGATGCGAGACCCGCGCCTCAGCCGCCTGTATTCGCAAACGACTGGATGCGGATGCGCGGGAACACGTCTTCCAGTGCCTTCACGTCCGGGGTGACGTAGACGTAGCCGCCCTTCTTCGCGAACATCGGGCTGAGGTTCCTGGTGTAGAACGCGATCGGCACGTTGATGCAGCCGAAGGTGATGCGGTTGTCGTCGATGGCGGGGGACAGCATCCGCTCGCGCCGCTTTTCCTTGGGCTTGCCGGGTTTGGGGATCGGGTGGAGCGCCACCGACGTTGCGTAGTCCACCCACAGTACGCGCTGCTTGCCCGCCGCGACGCCGAACTTCGCGAGGAAGCGGCCTGCGGGCGTGGTCTTCTCGGCCGGGCCGATCTCGGACAGGTTCTTGCTGCCGATGCCGGGGCTGGCGTCGTCGCCGGGCGCGATGCCGAGGAGGACGGGGACGTGGGCGACCTGCTTGCCGGTGGCGTCGAACAGCAGCAGCGAGGCCGATTTCTTGTCGACGATGGCATAGGGCAAGGCGTGGTTGTCGCCCGAAGCGGCGACCCAGGCGGAGACGCGGGTGGCATCCTCCGACTGGGCCAGCGCGATTTCATCACTGGTCTTCGCAGGCGCAACGGCAGGCTTCTTCCGGGCTGCGGGCTTCTTCGCTGCGGGCTTCCTGCTCGCGGCTTTCGCGGTCGCGGCCTTCTCCACGCCCCATGCGGGAGCGGTGTTCAGCGCCAGACCGGCAGATACGAAACCGGCAAGCGCCAGGAGAACCTTGTTCATCGCGTCGGAAGTACTCAGGAAATGAAACCGTCGGCGCTCTCGGGGGGAGGAGCGCCGACGCGGGATATCACAGGTATTCTATGTTTGCTCGCGTCAGTTGCGCGGGCGCTTGCGCTGCGATTCGGCCATGCGCTGCTCGACGCCGTCGACGCGGGCGTTGAGCTGGTCGATGCGCTGACCGTTCTGCGCGGCCTGGCCCGAAGCGGCCTGGGCTTCCGAACGGGCCGCCTGCGCGGTCGCGTCGGTGGTCTGCAGCTTGGCGTCGAGCGCATCGACGCGCTGGTTCACGACCGCGACCTGCTCACGGACGAAACCCTTGGTGGCGCAGCCGCCGAGGCCCATGGAGCCGGCCAGAATGACCACGGCCGGGGCGATTTTCTTGAAGGTGGGCGACATCGAATTCTCCTAACGGTCAACTAGACCGACTCGCTCCAAGCCCAGCCATCATGATTGGACAACGCGATTCGGGCCGACTGTGCATCCGCTCAGGTGAACGGATGCGGCGGAATCAACGAACGCCCGAGACGGGAAAAGTTCCAAAAGGACCGTTGGAATTTTCGCCGACAAGCTCGCCGTCGCGCACCGTGACGTCGTATTTGACGGTGATCGGCATGGGCATCGAGGCCTTCCCCTCGAACCGTGCGCGGCCGTCCTTCACCCCTCCGGCGACGGTGATCGTGCCCTGTTCAGCGGTGACTTTGCCGGTCACGACGTTACCCGTGACCTTAAGCTCCATCACCGCTTTCTGCGGCCCGACGGGGGACTGGATGGTCACGTTCCAGCGCCCCGCGAAGTCCTGCGGCTTCGCGTTGCTGGCCTTGGCCGCCTTCGCCTTTTCGAGCAGCGCCTTCTGCTCTGCGGGCGCGGCCTGAGCGCGAGAGCGCAGATAGAAGCGCAAGGTCTCCAGATCGTCATCGGTGAACTGCGGGAAAGGCGGCATGCCGTTCAGCTTGAGCCCGCCGTCCTTGACGATCGCCTTGAAGGTGGCGGCATCGGTGATCGTCGGCGAGTAGCGCAGGTCCGGCGCCGCGCCGCCGGCTACCGCATTCCAGCCGTGGCACACGATGCACGACCGGGTGCCGAACAGCATCGCCCCGGCCTGTGCCCGGGCGAGATCGGGGCTGAAGTCGGGATCGGAGACCTGCTCCAGCGGCGGCATCGTGAACGGCGGGATCGTGTCCTTGCCGTCCAGCGCAAAGGTCAGCACGCGGCGCGGCAGGCGATAATCGGTGCGGTACTGGGCATTGCCCAGCGTCTGCATGCCTGCACCTTGACCGCCCGCGCCGGTGAGCACGGTGACGTACTGCCGCCCGTTCACCCGGTAGGAGATCGGCGCGCCGACGATCGGGCTTTCGGTCCTGAACGACCACAGCTCCTTGCCGGTCATCGCATCGCGGGCGACGAACTTCCCGTCGATCTGCCCCTGCCAGACGAGTCCGCCGCCCGAGGCCATGACGCCGCCCGGCCATGTGCCCGGTAGATCCACCCGCCACGCCTCGGTCTGGGTGACGGGGTTCCATGCCTTGAGGTAGCTGCGGTGGCCGCCGGGCAGTTCGACTTCGGGGATCAGCGTCACGCCCATGCCCGCCGCCACTTCGCCGCCGCCCTTCTGGCCGTCCCCGATCAGTGCGGGCAGGTCCATGATCGGCACGTAGACGAGGCCGGTCTGCGGGCTGTAGGCCTGCGGCTGCCACGAATGGGCGCCGGTCGGCCCGGGCCACAGCTCGAACAGGCCGGGCTTGCCGCTGTAGCGGATGCCGGGGTTCTCCACCGGGCGGCCGGTCTTCGGGTCGATCCGCTCGGCCCATGTGACCTTGGCGATCTTCTCGGCGGAGATGAACTGGCCGGTGGCGCGGTCGAGGACGTAGAAGAAGCCGTTCTTGGGCGCCTGCATCAGCACCTTGCGTTCCTTGCCGTCGATGTCGAGCGTGGCGAGCGTCATGTCGGCGGTGGCGGTGCAGTCCCACTGTTCGGCGGGGCAGAGCTGGTAGTGCCACTTATACTCGCCGGTATCGACGTTGACCGCGACGACCGAGGCGAGGAACAGGTTGTCGCCGCCCTCCGGGCTGCGCAGCGTCTGGTTGTAGGGAAAGCCGTTGCCGACGCCGAGGTAGACGAGGCGCAGGTCCGCATCATAGGCGAAGGCGTTCCACGCCGTTCCGCCGCCGCCGCGCCGCGTGCCGTCGGGCTTCTTCCAGCCGCCGGGCCATGTCTTGCGCATGATCTCCTCGGCCTTCCGGTTGACGGGCGTCACCTCGTCGCCGGGGGTGGTGTAGAAGCGCCAGGCCAGCTTGCCGGTCCTGGCGTCATAGGCACTGACGAAGCCGCGCGCCGGGCTGATGTCGCCGCCGCCGAAGCCGGTGATGACCTTGCCCCCGAACACGCGCGGCGCGCCGTTGGCGTTGCGCGGGGCGTCGTCAGGGAAGTCCATCGTCTTCCACGCTTCCTTGCCGGTCTTCGCATCAAGCGAGACGACGTAGCCGTCCGTGGTGACGAGGAAGACGTGCCCGGCGTCATAGGCGATGCCCTTGCTGCCCCACGACATCTGCAGCGCCGTCTTCGCCCGCTCGCGCGTGCCGCCGTCGTACTCCCACAGCTGCCGGCCGGTCACGGCATCGAGCGCGCGGATATGCGAATGGCCGGTGGTGATGAACACCTTGCCCTCGGCCATCAGCGGCGTCGTCGGCGAATAGCCCGGCTCCAGATCGAAATGCCACGCGAGCTTGAGGCCGGAGACATTGCCGGTGTCGATCTCGTCGAGCGGCGAATAGTGCGTCTCGGTCCCGGTGCGACCCCAGCTCGGCCACTCGTCCGGATCGGCGACGGTCAGTTCCTCGATCGGCTGGGCGGGACGGTTGCACGAAGAGAGCGAAAGCGGCGCCAGCATCAACGCCAGCACGGGCATCAGTCTGATTGTGAACCTGCCGAAGCCGGAAACCATGCCCTCGTCCTCTCATCCCGTCCGTTCTTGCCTGCCGGACTATCAGCGGGGTCGAACCTTGGGAAGAGATGCTGTTCATGGTGTATCATAACTGACGATGCATCGCCTCGGGGATGGCATCGGCTACGCACGCAAAAACCCCGGCCCTGCACGCAGCAAGGCCGGGGTCTCGCGAAGGACAGTGCGCGAGGGGGACGCTCTGTCCTGCTTCGGTGGGCTTCAGGTCACTCTAGGTGCAGTTCAGTGCCGCTGTTTTCAGTTCGCGCCGACGCCCATCGGGATGGGCGTTCCCTGCTTCAGGTACACGCGGTTGTCCTCGATCTTGTCGACGTTCTCGAACGCGATGTAGTGATGGGCGCCGTCGGAACTGTCCGAACGGGTGAGCTTGATCTGGTCGTCCTTCACATCGTCGACGGTGCCGACATGCTGGCCGGTGCTGGTCGTGACTTCCATGTGCTCACGGATGCGCAGCTTCTCGAACATAAGGTCTCTCCAGTGTTTCGGGGGCTTCTGACACTGAAACGGAGAGCCTCGGGAGGACGTTCCGGCGTTCGTCCCGGCCCGGAAACGCCTCGCCGGTTCGGCTCCTTCAGGGCGTCGCGCCGAGCCCGAACGTCGCATCGCCACGGTCGGACAGGAGCACCGAGTCGCCGCTGATCCCGCCGACCTGGGTGATCGCCACGAAGTCATGACTGCCGCCTTCCAGCATCAGTTCCTCGCCATCCAGCGCCGCTACCGTGCCGATGCAGGTGCCGTCGGCGGTGATGACCTTCATGCCCTTGCGGATCGTGCCCTGCTGCGACGTCCAGGCGTTTTCGCCGCTGCTCCATTGCGTCGATGGGGTGGTCACGCGAATACTCCCTCTGCTGCGGGGCATATTGCCTCCGGAGAAGAACAAATCCCGCCGGTGCGGCCGGTTCCGTGGGAGCAGGAACGAGAGGAGAAACACATGGCATCGCGCCAATACCGCCGCGTGATCGCGGGTCTGGGCGAAGACGGTCGCAGCCGCGTCGTCGCTGACGAGAGGGCGGAGGGCCTGTCGCTCGGCCACATCACGATAGCGCAGATGTGGAACGGCGGCATCGAGGCCCGGGCCGACAACGCCGCGCCCGTGGCGGCCTCGACCGCGCCTTTCCGCTTCGAACAGCTGGCCGAGCCGGTCTACGGCTTCATGGTCGCGGAATATGCGCCGGGCCTCGGTCGCGAGGATCCGGGGATGCACTTCACCGACACCGTCGATCACTTCCATGTGATCGAAGGCGAAGTCGTGCTGGTGCTGGAAGAGGAAGAAGTGGTCCTGCGCGCAGGCGATTCAGGCCTGTGTCGCGGCGTCATGCACGGCTGGCGCAACCTGTCGGAAGCGCCCGCGCGGCTGGTCACTTTCGTGCTACCGGCCACGCGGGCGAAATAGGGATCAGGCGCTGGCGGTCTTGGCGCCGAAGCGGCCATGCTTGCGGAAACGCACCATCCAGCGGTCGAGGAACAGGCCGAGCGGGCGCGGCGTCACGCCAAGGTCGGCGATGCCCGGAAGCGCGCCGCCGGCGACGCTGCCTGCCTGGAGCAGCTTGAACTGGTCGCTGGTGATCGGCGCACCCGGCAGCCAGCCGGTCGCCGACGCGATCAGGCCGGACACCGCATCGGGAAGCTCGGCAAATGCGCGCGAGCGGCCCTGCGCATTGGCGATGCGCTCGTTGAGTTCGAGCATGGTCACGACTTCCGGCCCTGCCAGTTCGAAGGTCTTGCCCTGCGCGGAAGCGTCGGAAAGGGCGTTGGCAATCGCCTCCGCCACGTCGTCGACGAAGACCGGCTGCAGCTTTGCCTGCGGTGCGAAGACCGGCATGGCGGGCATGCGGGCGATCAGGTTGGCGAACATGTTCACCAGATTGTCGTCCGGCCCGAACATCAACGAAGGACGCACGATCGTCGCTTCGGGGAAGGCGGCGAGCACGGCCTGCTCGCCCTCGGCCTTGGTGCGCGCATAGGCGACGTCCGAACTGGCGTCCGCGCCGATGGCCGAGACGTGGACGAACGCCGTTGCACCGGCAGCCCTGGCCGCAGCGGCGACTTCGCCTACACCCTTGCCCTGCAGCGCATCGAGATTGCCGGAGAATGCGCCGACGAGGTTCACCACCGCGTCCGACCCGGCCAGCACCGCCGCGAGCGAATCGCTCTTCGTCACGTCCACGCCCGCAAACTGAACCTGCCCCAGATTGCCGAGCGGCTTGATCACGAAGGCCTTCTTCGGATGACGGCTGGCGATCCGCAGGCGGGCGCCGCGCGCCAGAAGCTCCTGCGCGAGATGACGGCCGACGAAGCCGCTGCCGCCCAGGATGGTGACGATCTTGCCGGAGATGGGGTCGGTGGTCATGGTGAATTTCGGTCCTTCGGTCGCTCCGCGCGCGACGTGTCCCGCGCTGCAGCACATGCAGTTTGCCCCTGCCACAAGGCCGGGAATGGGGCAACCGGCCAGTTGCTCCCACCGCCCCAGAGGGCTCAAACGCGCAGAATGAAAATTGTTGCCCTCGATGGTGTTGACAACCCCGCGGCGGCCCCTTAGAGGCGCCCTCCTACCCAGCGGGGACGGCACTTCGCCCCCTCGCTAAAGTGCCCAGATGGCGGAATTGGTAGACGCACCGTCTTCAGGTGGCGGCGCTCGCAAGGGCGTGGAGGTTCGAGTCCTCTTCTGGGCACCATTCACCTCTTTGGAGGTAATCGCAGTAGAAAAAGCCCGGCTTGGTCCGGGCTTTTTGCTGTCCTGCTTCCGCAAATGTGCGCTTTTGGTGCCGACTCAACCCTGCCTGAAGAAACCCTTGCTGCGCAGGAATAGATAAGTTGCGAGCGCCGTGCCTGCGGCGAGGCCGGTGGCGATGAGGGTGCCGTGGGGGCCATTGAAGGGCAGTCCACCGGTGTTCATACCGAAAAGGCCGGTCACCAGCGTGGCGGGCAGCATCAGCGCCGTCATCACTGACAGCAGGTAGAGGTTCTGGTTGGTCCGCTGGTCCTGCTGGAGGTCGAGTTCGTCGCGCAGGAGACGAAGCTGGCCTTGGACCGCCAGCGCGTCTGCGTCGAGGCCTTGCAGGCGCTGGGAGAGCTTCTCCACGGTGGGTTGCAGCGCTTCGGGCAGGTCGTCGTCCTGTTCGAGGCGGCGGAACACGCGCTGGGCGCCGTCGAGCATCCGGTGAATCTGGGCGAGGCGGCGGCGGATGTCGAGGAGTTGGCGGCTGGTGGGTGGATGACGGCCTTCGAGGAAGGCGTCCTCTGCCGCCTGCATGTCGGCGGAAAGGTTGCGGATCACCGTGTCGATGTTCTGCGTCAGGGCGCCGACCAGCAGGTCCAGCGCTCCCGCAGGCCCTTCGACGCGGGCGCCATTGGCGACGCGCTGCATGACGATGTCGGCAGCACCAAGGGGATGGCGGCGGGCGGTGACGATCAGGCTGCCGAGCATCGCCACCCGCAGCGCGCCGACGCGGGCGGTGTCGCGCACGTCGAAATCACGCTCGAAGTCATGGAGGATGCAGCAGACCGCACCCCCCTCGACCAGCGCGCGCTGGTGGGAATCCGAGGATAGTAGCAGTTCGCGCGCCGCCGCCGGAAACAGCGCCGACTGCTCGATCCAAAGACGCGTGCCGTGGTCAGCGAGGTTGAGGTGCAGCCAGCGGAAGCAGCCCTCGGGCGCTGGGCCGCAGGGTGCGCTCTCGTGCGAGCCATCGGGCGTGAAGTCGAGCCCCCAGATCAGGCCGGGTGCAGTCCCGCCGCTCGCCGCGCCGGTCTTGCCGAGCGCGGCGCTGAAATCCAGGGCGGGTGTGGTCGTGCGCTTGTCCGTATGCCGCTCGTCAGAAGATCATCGCGAACAGGGCATATAGCACACCTGACAGCAGGATCGACACAGGCAGCGTCAGAACCCACGCCATCAGCAGGTTGCGCACGGTGCTCATCTGCAGGCCGGAGCGGTTGGCCGCCATCGTCCCCGCCACGCCCGAGGACAGCACGTGCGTCGTCGAGACCGGCAGGCCGAGGCTGTCGGCGGCGAAGATCGTGCCCATTGCCACCAGTTCGGCGGAAGCGCCCTGCGCGTAGGTGAGGTGCGACTTGCCGATCTTCTCGCCCACGGTGACGACGATGCGCTTCCAGCCCACCATCGTGCCGAGGCCGAGTGCGAAGGCAACCGCCACCTTCACCCAGGTGGGGATGAAGCGCGTGCCCGCGTCGAGGGACTTCTTGAAGTCACCGAGAGCCGCCTTCTGGCCGTCGTCGAGGTTCGCAGCCTCGTCCTTCGAGATGCGCTTGATGGCTTCGGAGGCGAGATACATGTCGTTGCGCACGTTCTCGGTCGCGGCGGCGGGCACTTTGGCGAGCGAGCCGTATTCGCCGACCTGACGGTCGATGTCGCCGATCAACGCAGCGAGAGCGGGGACGGTGGCGGGCTGGAAAGTCTTGTCGGCGATGTAAGACGTCACCGCGATCCGGGCGGCGGCGGGCTGCAGGAGGGGCGCGGGCCCGCCGTCGAGCGCGGCATAGGCGGCGTCCGCGCGCTGGTTGAATTCCTGCGTGTAGCTGGCGGGAACGGCGCGGTTGAGCGCGTAAGCGGTAGGCACGGTGCCGATCAGGATCAGCATGATGAGGCCCATGCCCTTCTGGCCGTCATTGGAACCGTGGGCGAAGCTGACGCCCGTGCAGGTGAAGATCAGAAGTGCGCGGATCCAAAGCGGGGGCGGCGTGTTGCCCTTGGGCTCCTGATAGAGCGCCTTGTTGCGGATCAGTACCTTCATCGCGAGGAAGAGCAGCGCGGCCACGCCGAAACCGATCAGCGGCGAGACGAGCAGCGCCTGCCCGATCTCGGTCGCCTTGGTCCAGTCGACCCCGGCGGTGCCGCTCTTGCCATGCATCAGGGCATTGGCGACGCCGACGCCGATGATCGAGCCGATCAGCGTGTGGGAGGATGAGGAGGGGATGCCCAGCCACCAGGTCGCAAGATTCCAGACGATCGCCGCGATCAGCAGCGCGAAGACCATCGCGAAACCGGCGTTCGATCCGACCTGCAGGATCAGTTCCACCGGCAGCAGCGAGACGATGCCGAACGCGACTGCGCCGGTCGAGAGCAGCACGCCGAGGAAGTTGAAGAATCCGGACCACACGACAGCCACGTTGGCGGGCATCGCATTGGTGTAGATCACCGTGGCGACGGCGTTGGCGGTATCGTGGAAGCCGTTCACGAACTCGAAGCCGAGCGCGATCAGCAGGGCCACGAAGAGCAGGATGAAGGGCAGTATCGCCAGAGCCGGAACGCCCGCTGCGCTGGCGTCCGCGTTCACGCTGTAAGCCACGTAGGCGATGGCGGCCAGAATCGCCGCGCCGAAGCCGATCTTGCCTGCGAGGCCCAGCCCCTTGTCGAGCTGCGGACGCTCGAACTGACCGGCGGCGATACTGGCACTCATGAAAAACCTCGGGCAACTTGCGGATGCCCGAGGTTAGGTCGGTTAAGTGACAGTGGTGTGGCGCGGAACGTTTGGCCTTAGCGCGCCATGAAGGCGTCTATGGCCTGCTTGCCGAGGCCTGGATCGTCGGTGAAGAAGCCGTCGAGACCGGCCTCCAGATAGCGCTGCATCTCGGCCACGCTGCCCGCCGCGTTGCGGGCGGCATCGCCCTTGCCGTCGCGGAAATCGGCGGCGAGGAAATGGTTCTCCGGGCGGAAGGTCCAGACGCCGACCTTGAGGCCCGCCTTGTGCGCCGCCTCGACGATGCCAGAGGGCGGCGCGAGCCTGCCGTCCTTGCCGAGCGGAATGACCATGCGCGTTGGCGGGGCCAGCCAGTCGGCGTACGTCGCCATGTCCTTGAGTCCGGCAGGGGTGAGCAGGCTGCCGTAAGTACGCTTGATGCCCTCTGCCGCGAAGTCCGGCGGCGGCTGGGTAGGATCGCCGACCAGCTGCATCAGCTGGACGTTTGTCATGCCTGAAACCTTGGGTTTCAACGCCTTGAGGTTACCCACTTCGAACGACTGGATGACCAGCGGTGCATGGGAAAGCTGGTGGCTGCGGCCGATGAGGTCGAGCAGGCGATCTTCCTGCGGTAGGCCGATGCCCGCGAAGTAGGTCGAGTGCTTGATCTCGGGGATGAGGCCGATGGTCCGGCCGCGCGCGGCGGATTCGGCGGCCACGAAGTCCGCGATCTCCTCCAGCGAGACGAGCTGGAACTGGCCGTCGAAGCTCTGGCTCTCGGGCCGCATCGCGCCGAGGCGTTCCTTCGCGCGCAGGGTCTTGAGTTCGGCGAAAGTGAAATCCTCGGTGAACCAGCCGGTCAGCTTCTCGCCGTCGATGGTCTTGGTCGCCTTGCGGGCCGCGAATTCCGGGCGGGAGGCGACGTCGGTGGTCTCGGTGATGTCGTTCTCGTGCCGGGCGACGAGGACGCCGTCTTTCGTGGAGCAGAGGTCAGGCTCGACGAAATCCGCGCCGTCCTGGATCGCCTTGGCATAGGCGGCCAGCGTGTGTTCCGGGCGCAGCGCGGAGCTGCCGCGATGCGCGACGAGCACCGGGCGTTTGCGCGGTTCCGGGGTGGCGGGAGCGGCGATGGCCGCTCCTGCTCCGGTGGTCGCCAGGCTCGCCAGCAGGGCTGCGTCCGCGCCCGAACGCAACAGGCCGCGTCGCGAAAGGCGCATCAGAACTGCACCGAAAAGGTACCGAACCACTGCCGAGGCGGGATCGGGTAGACGTTGTAGTTGTTCGTGTTGGCGCTCGCCTGAACGGTTGAGGCGCCCTTCTCGTCGAACAGGTTGGTCACGTTGAGGCTGATCCGGGCGTTCTGCAGACCGATGATTTCGGCAGGCAGACGATAGCCGATCTGGGCGCTCGCCTGGAAGTAGGACTTGACCCAGGCGTCGTTGGTGAAGGTGGCGTAGCGGCGGCCGACATAGTCGCCGACGAACTGCGCGTCGAAGTCACCCACCGTCAGCGTGGCGACGGTCTTGTTCATCCACTTGGGGCTGACCGGGATCTGCTTGCCGCCGGTGGGGACGACGCCGTCGACGGTGGCGATGCCGCCGATGCGGGTGCCGGTCGCCTGGCCGGTGCGGGTGCTGTAGTCGCTGTCGTAGATCGAGTTGTTGTACGACACCGCGTTGTAGAGCGAGAAGACGCGGCCGAAGCGCAGCGTCAGTGCGGCGTCGACGCCGTCGGTCTTCACGTCGCCGACGTTGAACACCGCAGGCGTGCCGCCCGAGATGCCGCCGCCGCCGATGCCGCCGATCGCCGCCGCCGGGGTGATGCCGATCAGGCGGTCACGGAAGTCGACGTGGTAGTAGTTGATCTGAGCGTCGATGCCGGTGAGGAACGCGGTGTCGATGGTGCGGCTGGTGCGGAAGCCGACCTCGTAGGTCCACGCCGTTTCCGGGCGGCCGTTGTTCTTGAGGTTGTCGAACGCCGACTGGCTGCCGCTGCTCCACGGGGTGACGCCGCCCGCGCCGTAGGGCTGGAACTGGCGCAGGTTCTTCTGGACGTTGACGTAGAGCTGCTCGTGGCCGGTCACGTCCCATTTGGCGCCGAGCGCGGGCAGGAACCAGCGTTTGGTGTTGATCTCGCCCTCGGGCAGCGCGCTGGACGAGCCGGGCAGCGAGCCGATGATCGGCTGGACCGGGAAGGTGCCGCTGGCGAACTGGAGGCTCGACTTGAAGCCGCCCTGGATCAGCAGGCTCGGCATCAGCTGCCAGGCGTCCTGAACGTGGAACTGGAGCACGCTGGTGCGCATCTCGCTGCCGTACTGCGTGAACATCGGGTCTTCGGAGGGCAGCTTGTAGGGGCTGTAGTCACGCGGCCGGTTGACGTCGAGCGCGTACCAGCGGCGATAGGCGGCCGAGGAGTTGTACTCGTACCATGCGCCCGCCTGCAGGGTGTGGTTGCCCAGCGTCGCGTCGACGGTGGAGAGCACGCCGCCGCGATCGATGCGGTATTCGGTGGTGCGGATCGCGTAGCCCGAGCCGCCGGTCGCCTGCTTGAGATTCTGGCCGGGGAAGTAGAGCGCGAAGAGCGTCGGCAGCGAGGCCACGGTGATCGGACCGGCCACCATGCCCGCGCCGTCGTTGTGGTGGTAGTAGGCCTGCGTCGACCAGTCGATGTTGTCGGTCAGGTGGGCCTGGTACTTGACGTAGCCGAGGTAGTCGGTGCGCAGTGCCGCGCTGTAGTAGTTGCGATAGTTCTGCGCCTCGGCGGCGGGCACGTTGCCCTTGGCGTCGAGGTAGGCGACCGCCGCGTCGAAGTCGGGATAGAGGAACGGGCGCACGTAGGGCTGGTAGGCCTGCGCGGCGTTGGCCGGGGTCTTGAAGACGGTGGTCGCGTCCTCGTTCGGTTCCTGCTTGTCCGAGTACGAGAAGTAGGCGGTCAGCTTGCCGACGGCGTCGTCGTGGACGAACTTGGCGTTGACCTGCCAGCCCTTCTGGATGCCGTCGAAATCCCAGGCGCGGGCGCGCTGGCGCAGCACCGAGACGTAGCCCGAGTTGCCGTTGCCGAATTCACCGGTGTCGAGGCGGAGGTACGAGCGGGCGGTGCCGTAGCTGCCGACGGTGTGGTTTACTTGCGCGCCCATTTTCGCGCGCGGGTCGCTGGTGAAGTTCTCGATGCCGCCGCCGAGGTTGCTGGTGGACGCCATGCCGAGTTCGGCCGCGCCGGTCGCCACGACCACGCGGCCGAGGTTCTCCGAGATCACCGCGCGCTGCGGCGACAGGCCGTTGAAGTTGCCGTAGCTCTGGTCGCCGAGCGGCACGCCGTCAAGCGTGTGGCCGAGCTGCTGCGCGCTGAAGCCGTGGATGAAAAGCGAGGCGTTCTGCTCGTTGTTGCCCCAGGGGTCGGCGGTCACGTACATGACGCCGGGCAGGGTCTGGATCGCCTTGAACGACGAGACGCCGGGGAGGATCTTCTGGATTTCCGTCTCGGTGATGGCGGTGGCCGAACGGGTCGCCTTTACGCCGGTCACGACGACTTCGGAACCATCGACGCTGCTGTCATCGGCGAGGGCGGCGTCTGCCGCAGGAGCGGCCTCTGCAAAGGCCGGAGCCGCGGCGAGGAACGACAGCGAGGCGACACCGCAGAGCAGCAGCTTGCGCGACGAATGAGCGGACATTGGAGATCTTCCCTGAGGCGTGGGTGCCGGATGGCACCGATGCGGCGGGCCTATGGCGGGGAAGAATGACGCCATTCTGGCACTACGATGACGCAAAGATTTCATATTGTTGGTTGTTGCCCGATGGCCACTCACGCGGTTCGGGCATGCCGATTTCACCTGGTGAAGGGGAAGGTCCAGCCATCCCCGGTAAAAGATGGTCAATTTCGGTAGTGACGCTCGCGTCCACTGCGATCCCGCTCGACCGGAGCATGGTGCGGCGCTACCATCGCCGCGACGTTTCGTACCCCCGGTAGCCCGTTGCGGAGGATTGAGCGAATGATCGTCCTGTTGTCTTTCCTGATCGGTATCGTTGCAGGCCTGCGCGCCATGATGGCGCCCGTGCTGGTGAGCTGGGCCGCCTATGGTGGCCTGATCGAGCTCAAGAGCGGCTGGTTGGCCTGGCTCGGCTATCGCTTCACGCCGTGGATCCTGACCATCGCGGCGCTGGCCGAGCTGGTAAGTGACAAGCTGCCCAACACGCCCAGCCGCAAGGTGCCACAGCAGTTCGGCACGCGCATCTTCACCGGTGCGCTCTCGGGCGCGGCGGTGGGTGCGGCGGGCGGAGCCTGGGTGCTCGGCCTCGTCGCGGGCGCCATCGGTGCCGTGGTCGGCACGTTCGGCGGCGCCGCTGCGCGCGGCGCGCTGGCGCGGGTGTTCGGGCGCGACATGCCCGCTGCTCTGGTGGAGGATCTGGTGGCGCTCGTCCTCGGCGTCGCCGTCGTGCTGCACGCATGAGGCGATCCTTCGACGCCATCGTCATCGGTGCGGGGCAGGCCGGTCCCTCGCTGGCGGCGCGGCTCGCCGCGTCGGGGCGGACGGTCGCCATCGTCGAGCGGCACCTCGTCGGCGGTACTTGCGTCAATACCGGTTGCATGCCGACCAAGACCCTCGTCGCCTCCGCCCATGCGGCGCACATCGCGCGGCGGGGGGCGGACTTCGGCGTTCATACCGGACCCATCTTCATCGACATGGCGCGCGTCCACGCCCGCACGCAGGCGATCGCGACCAATGCGCGGACACGCAACGAGAAGTGGCTGCAGGGCCTCAAGGGCTGCACGCTCCTCTACGGCCATGCGCGTTTCGAGGACGCGAAGACCGTGCGCGTGGGCGACGAGGTGCTGGAAGCGGGCGAGGTCTTCATCAACGTCGGCGGCCGCGCCCTGATCCCGGACATGCCGGGCGCGCGCGACGTGCCGCTGCTCACGAACAGCTCGATGCTGGAGATGGCGAGCATTCCCGAGCATCTCGTGGTCGTCGGCGGCAGCTACATCGGGCTGGAGTTCGGCCAGGCCTTCGCCCGCCTCGGCGCCCGCGTGACCATCGTGGAAAAGGGCGAGCGGCTCGTCTCGCGCGAGGACGAGAAGGTCTCGCAGGCGATCCGCGCGATGCTGGAGGCGGAAGGGCTGACGATCCGCACGAAAGCCGAATGCATCCGTTTTCACCGCGATAGCGACGGGATAGCAGTGGGTCTGGACTGCACGGAGGATGCCGACAGCGTGCTCGCCAGCCATGTCCTCATGGCAGTGGGTCGCGTGCCCAACACCGACGACCTCGGGCTCGACAAGGCCGGGGTCGGGATGGACGCACGGGGCTACATCACCGTGAACGACCGGCTCGAAACCTCGGTGCCCGGCATCTGGGCGCTCGGCGACTGCAACGGGCGGGGCGCCTTCACCCACACCAGCTACAACGACTTCGAGATCGTCGCCGAGAACCTGCTCGACGGCGCGGACCGCAAGGTGAGCGATCGCATCCCCTGCTACGCGCTGTTCACCGATCCCCCCCTCGGCCGGGTGGGGATGAGCGTGGGACAGGCCCATGCGGCGGGGCGCAAGGTGAGGGTCGGCCATCGCCCGATGACGCGGGTCGGCCGCGCGGTGGAGAAGGACGAGACGACCGGCTTCATGGAAATCGTCGTCGATGCCGAGAGCGACCTGATCCTCGGCGGCACCATCCTCGGCACCGGTGGCGACGAGGCGATCCACACCATCCTCGACATGATGGCGAACGGGGCGACGGCGGACCGGCTGCGGCGGACCGTGCATATTCACCCGACGGTCGCCGAACTCATTCCCACCATCGCGGGAGAACTGGTGTAGGTTCCGGGGAGCGGGCCGACATCGTGCAGGACGAAAGGCGGAACATGACGACGCGGGCGACGCGACAGCACCAGATGTTTCCCGTGCTCGACCCGATGCAGGTCGAGACCGCCCGGCGCTTCGCGAGCGGCCCCGAACGGCGCTTCGAGCCGGGCGAGGTCGTCTACGGCATCGGCGAGCAGGGCGTGCCGACGTGGCTGGTGCTCGAAGGCGGCATCGACGTCTCGCGCCGCCACGGTCTCAGCGAGGACACGGCCTACACGACCTACCACACCGGCCAGTTCAGCGGCGAGATCAACCAGCTTGCCGGGCGGCCTACGATAGCCAGGGCCAGCGCCTCGGCGGAGGGCTGCACTGCGCTGCCGTTCGATCCGGCGCATCTGCGTGCGCTGATGATCGGCTCGGCCGAACTCGGCGAGATCGTCATGCGCGCGCTGATCCTGCGCCGGGTCGAACTGCTGGAGGATTCCGGCGCGGGAACGATCCTGATCGGCAGGACGGGCAGCCCCGAACTCGTCAGGCTGCAGGGCTTCCTTGCCCGCAGCGCTTACCCCAACCTCGTTCTCGATGCGCAGAACGACCCCGAAGGCCGCGCGTTCGTCGAGCGGATGGGCGTGCTTCCCGAGGAACTGCCGCTGGTCGTCTGCCCGGACGGCGACATGCTGCGCAACCCCGGCGAGCTGGAACTTGCGACCTGCCTCGGCATGATGCCAGAGTTCAGGACCGATGCCCCCTATGACGTGGCGATCGTGGGCGCCGGGCCTGCTGGCCTTGCGGCGGCGGTCTATGCAGCATCCGAGGGCCTGTCGGTGGTCGTGCTCGACGAGCGTTCGACCGGCGGACAGGCCGGGGCCTCGGCGCGGATCGAGAACTACCTCGGCTTCCCGACCGGCATCTCGGGCCGCGCACTCGCCGGGCGCGCGTTCAACCAGGCGCTCAAGTTCGGGGCCGAGATCGCCTCGCCGCTCAAGGTAGAGAGCCTCGACTGTTCCGAGGGCAACCTCGCGCTCGAACTCGTCGATGGGCAGCGCATCGGTGCGCGCGCCATCGTCATCGCCTCGGGCGCGCGCTACCGGCGGCCCGCGGTGGAGGGGCTGGCGACGTTCGAGGGCAATGGCGTCTCCTACTGGGCCTCGCCCATCGAGGCGCGCCTCTGCGCGGGTGAGGAGATCGCGCTCGTCGGCGGGGGCAATTCGGCGGGGCAGGCCATCGCCTTCCTCGCCCCGCAGGTGAAGCGGCTACACCTCTTCGTGCGGCGGCCGCTGGCCGAGACGATGTCGCAATACCTGATCGAGCGGATCGCCGCGCTCAAGAACGTCGACATCCATGTCGGTTGCGAGGTGGTCGGGCTGGAGGGCGATGCGCAGTCCGGCCTGCAGGCCGCGACCTTCCGCAAGATCGTGGCGGGCACTACGCATCGCTGCGAACTGCGCCACGTCTTCCTGTTCATCGGCGCGGACCCCAACGGCGACTGGCTGAAGAATTGCGTCGAGACCGATGACAGGGGCTTCGTCGTGACCGGCGGCGGCACCCGGGCGCTGGAGACCAGCCGCCGCGGCGTCTTCGCCATCGGCGACGTGCGCGCGGGTTCCACCAAGCGCGTCGCCGCCGCCGTCGGCGAAGGCGCGGCGGTGGTTGCCCAGATCCATGCCATGCTCGCCGAGCACGCAGGAAAGGAAATGCAATGCCCCGATGCGCCCATAGCTACGAGGTGATCTCGGTCGATCCCGGCACGCCCGGCTGCGAGGAATGCCTGGCGACCGGCGGGCGCTGGGTCCACCTGCGCCTGTGCCGCAGTTGCGGCCACGTCGGCTGCTGCGACCAGTCGCCCGGTCGCCATGCACGCGCGCACTTCAACGAGACGGGCCACCCGATCATCGAGGGTTACGACCCGCCCGAAGGCTGGGGCTGGTGCTACATCGACGACATCATGGTCGACCTGCCCGACCAGACGCCGCAGGTCGGCCCGATCCCAAGGTTCTTTTGACCGCGCCTAGATCGCTGCGAGGCTTGGCGCGGGCGCCATGCTTTCCAGTCGTCGCCGCCTGAGTGCCCATTGATCCGCATCCGACGGCTCGATGCCGAGCCTCGTCAGCACCTCCACCGCCACGTCGAGCCCGGGCATGTCGGCGCTGTCGACAACCGGCGTGACGCCGATGGTCGCGAAGCGCGCCGCCTGTGCGGGATCATCGACCACAGCGATGCGGGTGAGGTTCGGGTAATAGCTGCGCACGACCGGCGAAAGCCCGCTCGACGTCTCGAACGACGGACGCGTCAGAACGCTGATCCGGCGGTCCTGCATCGCGGCAGGCTCCCAGATGCGCGGGTCGGCAAGGTCGCCGAAGACGACGTGATAACCGTCCGCGATCGCCTGCCGCAGCTGCCTGGGGTCGGATTCGATGGCGGCATAGCGGATGTCGAACTCGTTCATCGCATCGGCCACCGCTCGCCCGCGTGGACCCATGCCGACGATGAACACCGGCCCTATCAGGTCGCGCGACTCCAGTTCGGCGTCGGTGTTGCGCTTCCAGTTCCGGCGCAGCCGTCCCGCCAGCGAGCGCCCCCGGTCCGCCAGTTGGGGCGTCGCGCCGAGGCTCAGCACCACCGCCGCGATCAGGATGTCGCACTGAGGTGCGCCGACCATCGTGCGCACCGAAGGTAGCGTGAAGATGACGAGAGCGAACTCCGAACCTTGCGCCAGCAGGAAGCCGAGTTGCACCGATCCGGGCACCGACCAGCGGAATGCAAGGCTCGCCGCTCCGTTCAGCAGCACCTTGGCTGCGGCGATGAGGATGGCGACGCCAATCACCACCAGCCACCACTGGCGCAGCAGGTCGACCTGCAGCGTCAGGCCGACGTGGACGAAGAAGAAACCCAGCAGCAGGCCCCGGAACGGCTTCACTTCGGACTGGATGATCGTGCGGTAGGGCGTGTCGGCCAGCATGATGCCGCCAAGGAACGCGCCCAGCGTCATCGACAGGCCCAGCGTGCCGGTTACCCAGCTTGCCGCCAGCGCGATGAGCAGCGCCATGGCGGTGAAGACTTCCTCGTTGCGGCTGCGGGCGACGAGGTCGAACAGCGGCTGGACGAGAAACCGCGCGCAGAGCATGGCGGCCGCGAGCGAGGCGACCGCGTTGCCGGTCGCCATGCCGAGCGCGGGGAGAAGCGGCGTACCCGTTCCCAGAGCCGTCGCGATCACCAGCAGGAAGATCGCCGCGATATCCTGGAAGACGAGGATGCCGGTCGCGGCCTGCCCCACCGGGCAGCTCTGTTGGTGCCGCTCGGCGATGAGACGGGCGACGACCGCCGTGGACGACAGTGCCAGCGTCGCGCCGACGAAGAACGCCGCGCCCGGCTTCAACCCGAACGCCATCGCGATCACGCCGAGGCCGAGCGTGCCGCACAGGACCTGCAATGGCCCGAGGCCCACGACGTCGACGAGTTGCTGGCGGACGTGCCGCAAGGAGAAGTGCAGTCCGACATCGAAGAGCAGGAAGATGACGCCAAGCTCGGCCAGTAACGCCACCGGCTCGCTCGAACGGGCGAGCCCGGTGGCGCCCAGCACGATGCCAAGCACCAGATAGCCGACGATCGGCCCGAGCCGTACCGCGCGGAAGGCAACCGCCGTGGCGACGCCAAACGCCAGGAGCAGGATGACCGGGGAAAGCGCGGCCAACAGCGAGGCTTCCATTGCTAGATGCCGCCCTCCTTCATGTCCGCCTCATCCGCAGGCGCCTGCGCGCG
The DNA here is from genome assembly GCF_021227995.1 of Novosphingobium kaempferiae. Lineage (NCBI taxonomy): Bacteria > Pseudomonadati > Pseudomonadota > Alphaproteobacteria > Sphingomonadales > Sphingomonadaceae > Novosphingobium > Novosphingobium kaempferiae. The sequence continues at coordinate 1,298,411 of NZ_CP089301.1, read as the reverse complement.
AAATCCGGCTGGCTCCGAACTCTATCATCCTTGAAATCCCACGTCATCGAGACAGGCTTCGCGGAACCTGCCGCGGCGGCAACGGGCGATAATGCAGCCTGCTTGTGCGGACTGGCACAGACGGCCAAAAGCCGCTTGCCGGAGGCACTCCCACCGTAAATCCGCCCTTTATGCGACTTAACCTGAATTGACGGGCACGGCCGGATTCCGGGGTTATTCTGATGCTCGACGGACGTTCGAGTCGAGGATTTCGGAGCGATCATGCGATGGAGTGAGACCCGTTCCCTGCCGCCGTTCGCATGCAGCAATGCCCTGCGGCCGCGCCTTTCCCCTCCTGCCCCGCCATGCAATACGATTGGCCTGTTCCCAGCCGATCGTTGGTCGGGACGCCGGCGTTTCCTCTCCCCCCGCCTGCCGGCGTCCCGATCACCCCATGGTCAGTCCGGGGCAAGCAAGACGCGCGAATGGAGGATGACATGATCGAAGTCGTGCAGGCCTACGACCGGGCCAGGATCACCGAATTGCCCGCCGACGATGCAGCCGCGCTGGAGGCCAAGATCGAGGCCGCCCGCAAGCTCCACCTCGATCGCGGCGCATGGCTGAAGCCGCATGAACGGATCGAGATCCTCACCCGCCTCGCCGGGCTGATAGCGGGCAAGCGCGAGATGTTCGGCACTCTCATCGCGCGCGAGGGCGGTAAGCCCTATACCGACGCCCTGATCGAGACCGACCGCGCGATCGACGGCGTCCACTGCGCCATCGACGTCATCCGCGGCCATGCGGGTGTCGAGATTCCGATGGGCCTGACGGCGGCGAGCGACCATCGCCGCGCCTGGACCATCAAGGAGCCGATCGGCGTCGTCGCCGCGATCTCCGCCTTCAACCATCCGCTCAACCTTGCGGTCCACCAGGTCGCGCCCGCCATTGCGACCGGCTGCCCGGTCATCATCAAGCCTGCGGGCTCGACGCCGCTGTGCACCATGGAATTGGCGAAGCTGGTGCTTGAGGCCGGGATGCCGGAAGGTTGGGTCCAGACCTTCCTCCCCGAAGAGCGTGGCCTTTCCGAAAAGTTCGCGACCGATCCGCGCATCGCCTTCCTCAGCTTCATCGGCTCTGCCAAGGTCGGCTGGTCGCTGCGCTCCAAGATCGCGCCCGGCACCCGCTGCGCGCTGGAGCATGGCGGCGTCGCTCCGGTGATCGTCGATCGCACGGCAGACCTCGACGCGATCATCGAGCCCATCGCCAAGGGCGGGTACTACCATGCCGGGCAGGTCTGCGTGTCGGTGCAGCGGATCTACGTCCACGCCGACATCGTGGACGAGTTCACCGACCGCTTCGCCGCGCGCGTCGCCGCCCTGCGCAACGGTGATCCGGTGTCCCCCGAAACCGATGTCGGCCCGCTCATCAACCCCGGCGAGGCGGACCGCGTCGAAAGCTGGGTGGCGGAGGCCGTCGCCGCCGGAGCGCGCCAGATCGGTGGCGGGCGTTTCAACGAAACCACGCTGCTGCCCACGATCTTGGTGAACCCGCCCGTGGACTCCAAGGTCGCCAGCCACGAGGTCTTCGGACCGGTGACGTGCATCTTCCCCTACACCGATCTCGACGAGGCCATCGCGGCAGCCAATTCCCTGCCGGTTGCCTTCCAGTCGAGCATATTCACCCGCGACCTCGGCGTCGCGCTCGATGCCGCGGAGCGGCTCGATGCATCGGCGGTGATGATAAACGACCACAGCGCCTTTCGCACCGACTGGATGCCCTTCGCGGGCCGTCGCACCTCGGGCCATGGCACTGGCGGCATCCCGTACACCGCGCACGAGATGACGGCCGAGAAGATGATCGTGTTCAAGAGCTGAGAAGGCTCGCCGGGTCGGCAGGTGGTGGAGCGGGTGAAGGGAATCGAACCCTCGTATTCAGCTTGGGAAGCTGCTGCTCTACCATTGAGCTACACCCGCATATCAACGACTTACGTTGAATTATGCTCGCCGTTTTCCAGTGCGTTTTCCACTGAGGCGACGGCCTAGTGCCACGACGATGGCCGCATCGTCAACATAGCGCTTGCGAATTTCACCCACCTGCTCCTCGCTCCAGCCCATAAGATCGGCGATCTCGCGGTCTGTCAGGCGCGCAGTGGGGTGGGTCATCAGGCGGGTGGCGAAGGTGCCGCGCAAATCGTGCAGGCGCTTCGCCAGCTTCGTCTCCTCGCCCGTCACCGGGTCGCGCTCGACATGGTAGATGCCCTTGCCACCGTTCGCCTTGGCGCGGGCATCATCGAAGCTGCTGTTGAGGCCATCGCCCGTCTTCGACCAGCTCTTGCCGTGCATGTTGACCAGGACCGTCTCCACGCCCTCCTTACGGGGGCGGGACTTCAGTTCGATCAGCAGGGCGTCCAATTCCGGAAGGCGCGGCAGGCTGACGCGATAGCGCTTCCCGCGCGACTTTTTCGCCGTCATGCGGGTGATGGCCAGATCGCCGACCTCGCTCCACCGCAAGGTGACGAGGTCGGTGCGGCGCAGTCCGGTTAGTTCGGCCAGCGCGATCGCGTCGCGGAGCGGTTGCTGGCATTCCTTGCCGATCGCCTCGATGTCTTCCGGGAGCCAGACGACGGGTGATCGGTCGGTACGGCGGTAGACGGTGGGGATGCCCTTGGCCGGGTTGCCCAGGCACCAGCCTTTCAGGGCGCACCATTCGAGGAACGTCGAGAGGACCATCACCGCGATGTCGGCACCTCGCTCTGTCGATTCGGCAATGCCGTCGCGCCAGGTGACAACCTTCGGCTTCATCCGGACGTCACCGAGGACGCGGACCGGCACCTGTTCCCACTTCGCCTCGATGCGATCGAGGGCAGTGCCCCACGTCCGCTTCGTGCTGTCGGCCAGATCGGCCCAATACTTGGACTTGCGGAAGGCTGCGACTGCGCCGGCGCAGGTCGAGGTCGGCAAGGTGCGGTCGGCCTGCTGCAATTCCGCGATCTTCGCGATATCGGCAGGCGTGAGGCGGGGCTTGCCGGGCTGTTCCGCCACGCGCACGAGCGGGCCGCCGCGCCAGGCGTAGACGTACCATCGCAGGTTCTTGCCTTTGCGTGCGACTTTCAGGATGCGGGGGCCGCCACTCATTCTTCTTACAGCTTTCCTGCCTGATCCCAGGCTTCAAATTCATCCTTCGGCTTCGACGGAAAGGCGGCGGAGCTGAGGATTCGGATCGTGCCGTCAGGGGAAACCTCGAAGGCAGCTACGTCAAGGCCGAGCTGGCGGGCCTGCTCGACGTAGGCCTGCAGCTTCGCCTTGCTCGGATAGTGCGGTTTGAGCGTCGAGTGAGCGTTCACCCCTTCCCTCCCTCTGCGTCGGCGGGGTTGGGTATGGTGTAGACGGGAACCCATCGGCGCCCGTCAAATGCCCAAACCTTGCTGTAGGGGATACGCCACATCACCTGCCAGCGGCCCAAGTAGAACCCGTCAGCATTGCCGCAGCGGCAGCGGATACATCCGCGACCGTATCGCAAGGGGCGGCGTACACTCAGAATCGGAGCGCGGTTCGCGATGAAGTAGCGGCGAAACATGTCCAGCATCACTCTTCCCCCGCGCGCAGGCCGGGGCGGAGGGTCGCTGCAATCTCCGCCAACTCATCCCAGCCACCTTCGTTCAGGAAGTCCGAGGCGTCGTCGGTCATCGGCGAGGCGCGTTCGGCCCATAAAATGAGCCGCCCAACCGCATCGGCCCACTGGCCATGCAGTTGCGGGTCAGTCCCCGGTGCCGGGTCAAGCGGACGCCAGTGGGTGGGTTCCCACCCATCGTGAGGGCGTTGGCAAGGGGTCCAGCAATCGCCGTGCTCATTCCAGTACGCGGCTTCTGGCGGTTCCGCATATCCGCCAACAGGCTCATTACCGAACCAGTCGGGAGCGTCGCCCATTCGGCATGTAAGGATAGGCGATCCCCAGCCATCTTTCGGCGCGAATTCGATGGACATCCATGCCGCCGCCTCGCTCGCCGCCGGGGCGAACACGGGCACGCGCATGTTCCAAGCGGCATCAATTGCCGCATCGGACTGAAGATCCCGAAAGCCGAGAAAGCACCCCGGCTGATGATCTACTACCAGTCCGAATGGCACGTCCGGCACGCCGGGATCGTCTCTGCGGATCGCTTTGCCGCCGCAGAACGGGCAGTCCCGGAGCGCTCCCTGAAACAGGTCGCCCACCGCTGCCTGCGCAGTCTCCAGCGTTCCCTCGATGTAATCGAAGAGCGTTTCGTGCTGAGAGAACCAGGCGACATCATCGCAGATACGCCCGTCCTCGGCCGCGTATTTGATCTGCAACAGGGCTCCACGGAAGCGATTGCATTCGCTCTGCAAACGCTCGATCGCCTCCGCATCCTCTCCGGCTTCCGGCGCATGACGTTCACTCGGGTGAGGCATCGCCGACATTGCCGAACGTGCGTCCCGATAGGCCGTGTCCTGGCTTGCTGATGCTTCCCATGGAATATCCGAGCGGCCCTTATGGATGGCCTTGGCGATGATAGTCGTGATGCTGTCAGCCATTGTCGGCGTCCTCGGTTTGGGATTGGGGTAGTGGTGCGCGCAGAAGGCCGTTCCACGTCGCGTAAAGTCGGTCCTGCCCGCCATCGGTGACCATGAGGCCGCAGCCGCCGCAAGCGACGTACTGGCCGCCCTTCGCGCTCGCCCGGTAGCGGGGATCGCTCCGCTCGCAGTTCGGGTTGGGACAGGGCAGCAAGTCGGGCAGCGATGGCAGCTGGACGTGGTTGCACGGATCGAGGCGCAGACCAGCGTGGTCCTTGAAGCCGGTGTCATCGCACATGAAGCAATTGGGCAGGGTCATAGCGGGTAGTCGCCCTCCCGCTCTAGGCGCAGGCGGCATTTCTCGATCCGGCGCAGGCGTGTGTCCTCTTCACCCTTGATCCAGATGATCCAGCAGTAGGAGGTGGCGCTGGATGCCTTGCGGGGCTCTCCAGTCCTCGGGTCGAGGTTTGCCGGGTCGGGCGCGTTGGCGCGCACCAGGCGGCCCCTGAGCATGACGACGCGCTCCGCGAAGATCAGCGTGTAGGCCGGGCGCATCGTGGTCGAGAGCCATTCCCGGCCGTCGCTCTCCCAGAACGACAGGCGGGTGAGCATGGCCACGCCGACGCGGCTGAGGCGCAGAGCGCGCTCTATGAACTCCTCGGCCAGCTTGAAAGGCGGGTTTGTGATCGTCCAGTCGGTCATGTCCAGCCACTCGGCCGGGCCGAACAGGTAGTCCGCGATGCGGAAGCCCGCGCCATAGTCGAAGATGTCCGACGCCATGACGTGGCCGAACTCCTCGCGCAGGGCCTTCACCATATACCCGCGATTGGCGGCGGGCTCGCGCACGCTCGACATCGCGAGGTCGAAGCCCTGCGCGCGCAGCCATTCCATCAGGGCGCGCACGGCCCATGGCGGCGTCGGGAAATCGTCCAGGCTATCGTGCGGTTCGGCCCGCTGCTGCATGACGGCGCTGCTGGTGTTCTGGCTCATTGCAATTCCCCCGCAACGGGGAGCACGCCGGTACGGCGATCGAAAGGGGTAAAGCAGCCCCACGCGATCTCCTGACGCAGGTTGACAAGGAACCCCGCCGCCAGCTCGGCCGCTGCAATCGCCCAACACTCTTCGGGCCTCGGGAGATAACGGGCGACGTGATCGAGCGACTGAGGTCCGCCCCACACGTCGAGGACGATGCGAGCTTCAGTCATGCTGCCTGCGCCTCCCGCTGGGCGATCTCGTTGGCCATGTTCGCACGAACGAGCGCTTCGGAAAGCGGCGGGCAGACGCTGTTGCCGCACTTGGCGACCTGCGCCGTCTTGGTGATCGCCTTGCCGTCGGCGTCCGCCTCGATCTGATAGTCAGCCGGGAAGCCCTGCGCGTTGAACAGTTCGCGCGGGCTGAGCATGCGCATGCCGATGTCGACGATGACGTATTCCTCGTCCTCGATCATCACCGTGACCAGCCCGAAGCGGTCCTGAACGGTGACGGTGCCGAGCGGGTTGCCGATGCCGTGGCCGTCTTCCTCGTTGCCGTAGTACTTGATGAGGAAGGCGCGGATCTCGCCCATGTGCGTGCCGCCCGCGCTGATGGTGTCGACAGGGTCGTCAACGCCGCTCGCGCTGCTCTCGATATGGGCGTCGCTGGTGCCGCGCAGCTTCACGAGGTTGGACGTCACGAGGCGCTGCTGGCTCCCGCTGGTGGCCACCGTCGACAGCGGCGCATCGGCGTTGCGGCCCGCGAGCTTGTCGTTGTTCGGGCCACCGTTCGCCTGCTCCAGATGCGCGCAGACGACGGCGTGACGCGGCGCGCCCGCCATGACGGTGTGCAGCGGCTCGGTCGGATCGACGCCCTGCCCGTTCTGCGCGAACTTCTGCATGAAGGCCGCGACCACGCACGCATCGGCCTTCGCCGTCGTGGTGGGATAGGGCTGCTCTGGCCCGGTCGGGCCGCTCTGCCCGCGCCTGCCGCCGCAACCGACGATCACCGGGGAGACGACCGCCTCCACCACGCCCAGCGGCGCGCTGCCGCCAGGGCGCTTCACGTAGCTGTTGGCGGTGACGGTATGGAGTGGCTCAGCGACCTCGTGCCCGATCGCGCCGGAGCGGAACTTGGTGATGTGCGGAATGATCAGTGCGCTGTCGCCGCTCTGCGTCACGGTGGGGAACGGCTCTTCCGGACCGTGGCAGGGCTGACCGCGTCGCTTGCCGTTCTTGTCCACGTCGCCGTGTGCGGTGCGCGCGAAGAATGGCGAGGCACCCGGCACGATGAACGGTGACGGGTTGTTGACCACGAATTTCATGATGCCGTGCGCGATGCGGCGCAGCGTCTTGTCTGCCAGCGGCTTCTTGCGGTCGAAGATCGACGGGCACGGGATCGACCAGTCGATGATCTCCGCCGCCGTGCGCCACGGCTTGCGCTTGCCGCTCAGAACCTCGGGCGAGCCAGGCTTGCCGTGCGTCGGCTGTGGCCAGACGATGGGCTTGCCGTCTCGGCGGGCGATCATGAAGAAGCGCTTGCGGATCGTCGGCGCGCCATAGTCGCAGGCGCGCAGTTCGTTCCACTGGATCTTGTACCCGGCCTTGCGCAACTCGCGCTGCCACTTGTCGAACGTCTCGCCCGCACGCTCCTTGATCGGGAAGCCGTCATCGTCGAGCGGGCCCCAAGTGCGGAATTCCTCGACGTTTTCGAGCAGGATCACTTCGGGCTGCACGCGCTTGGCCCACAGCACAACGACCCACGCCAGATCGCGGATCGACTTCTCTCGGGGCCTGCCGCCCTTCGCCTTGCTGAAGTGCTTGCAGTCCGGCGAGAACCAGGCGAGCGACACCAGTGGCAGGCGCGTGATCGGGTTGATCGGTACGCGGCGCGCAGGGTTGTCGTTGCCGACCTTGGCCATCACGTCGCGGACCACCTGCTCGGGGTCGATCTGCCAGATGTTGTTGCGGATGTGCATGGTGCCCGGGTGATTGACCTCGTGCATCCGGATCGCTTCTTCGTCGTGGTTGATGGCGATGTCCACGGCGCGGCCCAGCGCAGCCTCGATGCCGGTGGAAGCGCCGCCGCCGCCAGCGAAGTTGTCGACGATCAGGCCGGTCATGCAGCGCCTCCCGCCAGCATGGCCCGGCGCAGTTCGGCCTTGCGGGCGATGATGCGCTGGAAGGTGTCTTCGTCTAGCAGCTCTTCCACGGCCTGGCGGAAGGCGCTGAACTCGACATCGTGGCGCACCTGCTTGGCGCGGGCGTTCAGTCGGCTGAGGCGGTTGCAGTAGCCTTGGATGCGCAGGCCGAGGATGGCGATGCCGCCTGCGTCCTGCTGGCGCTTGGCGGCGACCAGTTCCTGTTCCGCGCGGGTCTTTTCCAGCAGCAGGCGACGGCGCTCTGCCTCGCATTCGGACAGCGGCATACTCTCGATGTCGAGCAGCAGCGCGTCCTGCGTCAGGCGCGCGACCGGCTGCGTGTCGATCTCGTGGACCTTGTGATAGCGCTGCATGGAGCGGGTGCGGTGCTTATGCACGGGCCCCTCCGATCCTGACCAGTTCGTCGATCGCGGCCATCGCCTTCGTGGCGCCGTGGTGCCAGAAGCGGGCGCGCTTGGTGTTCCCGCTGTAGGGGCAGCGGGGGGCGAGGTCGCCGCGCGCGAAGGCGGCCATCGCGGCGTCGCGGCCCTCGCGAACGAGAGGTTCCGTAGGAATCGGTACAGGCATTAGCCGGGGTTTCCGTTTCTGGTGGGGTTGCCCGGCACGCGGGCGTTGTAGGCGACGATCTCGCTCTGGATCGGCACGCCGCTGGAATAGGTGAACAGCTGCTGCGCCGCGTCCCATCGGCCGCTGTGCAGCATGCCGCGATCGTCCCGCAGGCAATGGTGCCGCCCATTGTAGGCGCCCTGATCGAGCGGGATTTCGCGGAAGTGGGTCACGCGGGCATGCCGTCGTGTTCGGCACCGTCGCGCTCCAGCAGACGGCCAGCGCGCTTCTTGCCGATCTTCATCATCAGCATGTGACCGGACCGGGCGGCATGGGCGAAAACGCCGTTGGCCGGATCCTCACCGTAGACCCGGTGCCAGCGGTCCATGTCGAACCGCCGACCGTCGGCCCACAAGATGCACTGGTCGACCTTACAGCGACGACGGCCCTCGATCACCTTCGGCTTGTGGAAGAGGAACTCGTCCATCTCGTCAGTGTCGGGGATGACGCAGACGGGGGCCCATTCACCCCACTGCTTGAAGAAGAACGGAACCCCGGCCTCCGCGCACTGATCGCGCAGGCTCCATGCCCACTGGGGGTGCATCGGGCGGGCATCGTGGCCGCTCTCACCCCCGACGACGACCCAGTCGATATGCGGGTCGGGATCGCCGTAGATGCCGGTGATCGTCTCTTCGGCATCCCAGTGCATGCCGGTCAGGGCGTCGACGACAGCAAGGCCATCGGGCTCCTCGCCGGGCCGAACGCGGATAGTGATGTCGGTGAGATCGACCGGGCCAAGCAGCGGCTCGCAGGACAGCCAGCGGACGGCGGCGGGGGTGGCGAGAAGATCGGGGATGCGCTCCTCGGCGCGCGGCTGATCCTCGACCGACACGCCCAGCCAGACATTGGGGAGCGGCCAGGCGATTCGAGAAGGATATTCGGCGTCCGGTTCATCCCGGCGCCAGCATACGTGAGCGCATCCCCCGTCTACCGTCCAGGCAGTCAGAGCCCCAACGTGACGCCACCACTCCTTCATCTTCGCATTGAATCGGCGAGAGTTGCCGCGCGAAAACTCAGGGCCGTCATCCGACGTCCGGCGGGCCTGCCAAATGGCGTGTGCGGCCTCGCATATACGGCGAACCAAACCCATTGCCGACAGGTAAGGCCGCATCCGGTCGGCCCGCTTCGTCAGCACCTGGAAGGTGTGCTGCGGGCACAGCGCCATGACAGCAAACACCTGGTCTATCCATTCGTCCGGAACGTTCTCGTGGAACAGGTCGGACGTGGAGCACACGAAGATGCGGCGCGGCTTGCGCCATGCCAGCGGTTTCAGCAGCTCGGCCGCGTCGAAGCGGACGGCGCCGGTCCAGCGGTGATCCTTGCCCTGCGGAGTGGTGACGATCGTCGCCAGACCCTCGCCCCATTGGCCGGGGTCGGAGAAGCGCGCGGCCATGATCTCCGCGTAGCAGTTGCGGCATCCCTCGCTCGCGCGGGTGCAGCCCTTGACCGGCGTCCATGTGGCATCGGTCCACTCGATGGCGGTGCGCTCAGCCATTGGCGGCGGCCTCCGCATCGTCGCCCTCATCGTCGATCTCGACGGTGGGGCACTGATCCGCAAGGAAGTTCGCGCAGGCTGCGGCAAGCTGGCCGACGGCGCTGACGTATGCAGCGTTGAGCGTGTCCGTCTGCGGGAAGCTGGCGGCCTCGATCCGTGCCGTGTGCAACAGCGCTTCGGCCAGCAGTGCCACAGGCTCGGGATCTCCGAAGGCCGAAAAACCCTCCGGCCCTTCGCGGTGGAAGCGCAGCAGCTCGGAAGCTGCGTTGGCTGCAAGTTCTCCGGCGATCAGTGCCCGGCGCTGGTGGAGCGGCTTCAACAGAAATTCTTCCGAGATATCGGACATGGCGCAGTGCCTCTCAGGAGAGTTGAGGACCGCCGCCGCCCGGAGGGGCAATTCAGAGCGGCGGCGATCCTCGTGCAGGTCCGGGTGGGTCGGGACAGAGAGCCCGGACCTGCGGGGGTGGGGTTCAGGCCAGAAGGCGGGTAAGGCCGAGGCCGATGATGCTGGGCAGCGCGATCGCGAGCAGGATAAGCAGCGCGGTCAGGCCGTAATGGGTGCGGATCAACCAGCCCTCGAAACGGTCGAGGTCATCTTCCTTGAGCAGGCTGTGCTGCAGGACCGAATGAGGGGTCAGGCCGCCGTGGGACGGGCTGTAGATTATCGGTTCGAGCGGAAATGTGTTCACGCGGCGATCCTTTCGGGTTCGGCGGCAACCTCGACCGCGCGCCACGTCACCGCGACGCCGAGCGCGCGGGACAGGGCGATCAGGTCGCGGGCCTGCTGGAGGTTGATGGCGCTGGGTTCCTGCGCCTGTCGGTCGATGGCGCGCTGTGTGGCGGCGCCCAGTTCCGGCTCCCACTCGTGCCGCTCGGCATAGTCGTCCGCCAGCATCACGCGGCGGTCCGAGTCCGTCAGCTTGCCGACGATGACGACCATCGTGTGCAGCTGCATCGCCACGTCAGCGGGGAGGTCCGCCAGATCAGCGTCGGTCCGCAGGGCGATGGAGAGCCAGCGCCACCACGCGCCCTCGGCCTGCTCGCGCGTCCATTGCCCCCGGGCGTGGAGCGCGCGAACGAGTGCGTCGCGACGTCGCCATTCGCGGGTGGCAATGGTGGAGAGCGGCTCAAGGCCGCCAGTGGCGCGTTGTGCGCTCACCGGCGGCCAGCCTTCGGCTTGCGACCCGAGGGCTTGGAAATGGTGTGCTGTTCCGGCTGTTCCGTCTCGCGGAGCGAGGAGAGCGGGACGGTGCGGTTGCCACTGGCCGCCTCACGCGGGGCGAGCCGGTCGCGGATGGCGATCAGCACCAGGTCTTCAGGCTTGTGCGAGATGATCCGCACCTTGCGGACGACCGGCTTATCCAAGCAGTCGATGTCGTCGATGTAGGCGGTGGACCCGGCGTGCGGGTACGGGGCGCTGACGTTCAGCATGTTCGACTCCATCAGGCGGGGTGCCTGTTGAAGCTGTACATGCGATAATCGCACTTCTTGCGTCAAGCCATAAAAGTGCGATTATCGCATTATGCGTTTTCACGCCTTCATTTTGTTCACTTTCCGTTCCTATAAGGGGGCAGCGCCTAGGGGCGAATCGAGGACGGAGGTGACGATGTTGCTTTATCGAGTGCGGATGTTTGGTGAGCCCAAGGCGCCTTGGCGGCGCGTGAAAAAGCAGGCGCAGCAAGACGCACTCGAACTCGGGTTAGGCTCGTTCGACGAGTGGGGCAAATTCTTCGTGTCAGTCCCTGGTGAGATCGAAGAACTTCATGAGCGGTTTGTCACCGAGGGCGGCGCGGTAAATCCACGTCGCGCATCGTGTACGAGTACACCCGCCCAACAATGACTATTGGCTCACTGCCCAAAAGCATTTCTTCGTGAGTGTCGTCGGTCGATAAGGGCACCAAGCGAGCAGGGTCAGCCTGAAATTCCTTATATGTCGTCCGACCATCCTCCGTCTGAATGACGTACCGCTTTCCGGGCCACAGCGCCTTGTCATCGGGGTCAATTATCAGTGTTGTTCCGCTAGGGACGACCAGATCCATAGAGTTGCCGTCAACAGTCAAGGCGAATGCGTTGGGCGGGGTTTCCGGGTCCGATACCGCGACGCGCCGACCGCCTTGTTGCTCGGAAGGTCTAAATTTCCCAGCGGGAACCGATCCCAGATGCGGAATGGTTCGGATGCGGTGAGCCAAATCTTCCGGTGCTAACACGTTCTGGATCGCGATCAGCTCATCAGCGGATAGCTTGCGGCCACCCCTTAGCGCCTTCCCCAGATAGTTGCTGTTCATCCCGATCGCGTCGGCAAGGTCGACGATCGACATGTTGCGAGCGTCTAGCTCGGCTTTGATGTCTTCTGGGCGCATTCGCCCTTCGTGAATTTCGCTACGATTATCGCAACGTCTTAAATCGCACTTCTGGCCCTTGACCTGAAAGTGCGAATATCGCATTTCAACGACATGAACTTGCTCGCGAACATCGTGATTGATCATTTGGGCGGCACCGCAGCGGTCGCAAAGATGATCGAGGCGCCCATGTCGACCGTCCATAGTTGGCGAAAGAATGGCATCCCGCATTCGCGGATGGCGCACCTCCGCCTCGCTGCGCACGTGGGTGGTAGGGCATTGCCTGATGATCTCAGCGATCTCGAACATGCCCATGTTGATGGCGCACCGCAGCAAGCCCAGTCCACCGGACAGAGCGGAGAAACGTCCGGTGCCCAACTGCGGGGCGTGGCATGATCGCGGCCCTCGGCCGCATCAAGCGCGCGGTGCGCGAAGCCATCGGCGCGTGTGGCGGCGTCGACGGCGCGGGCATGACGGCTGGGCGCAGCCGTTCGGTCGCTGGCGACTGGAACAACCTGAACCACAGCGCCTTCCCGCCGCTGGACTGCGCGCTGGCGCTGGACGAAGTGGCGATATCGCGCGGGGACGGCACTCCGATCCTGTCAGCCCTGGCGGCCGAGCTGGGCCACGTCCTGTATCGCCTGCCGGAAGTGCAGGCGGGGCCGAGCGACCTGAGTACCGCACTGATCGATGCTTGCGCGGAGTTCGGGGACATATCCGACGCCATCCGCGCGGCACTGACCGATGCCAAGGTCTGCGCCAGCGACAGCACACAGATCACGAAGCAGATCGACGAAGCGATGCAGTCGCTGGTGCGGCTGCGCGTGGTCGTCAACGTCCTGCCGAGCGGGGAATAGCGCCATGCGTGGGGGCATCGCCAGAGAGGACGTCCATTACCGCATCGGGCCGCTGACGACCTATGCCGACGCGGCCGAGCTGGAGCGCAAGTTCCGCAAGGCAGACGCGGGGGAGCGCATCGTCTATGCTATCGGGCCCAGCCTGACACCGGGCGTTCCCGCCGCCGCGTTGGCGCGCAACTGGCATCAGCAGGGCCTGTGCCACCTTTCGCGACAGCGCGATCCGGGCGGCGCGGGCTGGCAATACTTCATCGAGAAGCGGCCCAATGCGGCGGCTTCGGCGAATGCGGTTTCGCAGAGCTGTTCCATCGCCGGGCGGCCCGAAGAGCAGCTGCTCGCAGTGCTCGCCCGCGTGGCGGGGCCCTTGCCCAGCCTTGACCTGCTGGCCGAGCGGGCGCGCCTGCCGCACCGACAGGCCGCCGATTACCGCCTTCGCCTGCTGGTGGAGGGCGGCTTCATCAAGATCAGGCGCGTGGGCGTGAACCGCTTCGTCGAAATCCTGAGAACGGGAGACAGCCTGTGACCGAAGACGAGAACCCGAACGGGTCGATGTGGGCTCTGTACGCCGGTGCCCTGGCGCTGATCGCTGGCGGCGTGGCGCTTGGCCTGGCGTGGGTGCTGGCCCGCCTCGTCGACATTCCCTGACGCGCGGCCCCGGCGCCGCCTCGTCATCAGCATTTCGCCTGCCGGCGGGCCGTCACCGGTATCAGCATCGAGGTGTATCATGGCCTTCGAGATCATCGAGTGCGTCAATCCGCCGAAGGCGGGTGTCCCCAAAGTCCCGCCGATGGGTGTGCAGGTGTCCGCCCGCAAGCTGGGCAGTCGTTCGGGTAAGGATGTACGTTACATCCGCGTCCAGATCGGCGCGAAGCTGGCCAAGCAGGTGAGCCTGGCATCCGATAAGCAGAAGGTGATCCTGCTGTTCGGAAAGGCCGAAGATGCAGGCAAGATCCGCGTTGCCGTTCCGGCCAACGGTGGCAATTTCACAGCCAGTCGGGACAAGGCGGGCAATTACGCCGTCACGCTGAACGCGGCGACGGCGGACGGGCTGTTCGCACTAGATTTTCCCACCTTCGCCATCGAGAAGTGCGAAGCCCTGCGGCCGACCAACGGGCAATCGCCGCATTTCGTGTTCAAGGCGAGCGGCGCCATGCTGGCGGCTGCGGACTGAGCCGGTAACCCAGCATGTCCGTGCAATCCGACCTTGGGCCCAGCCTGCCGCCGCGCATGGCGGTCTACCAGATCGCCTATGACGTGGAGCGCCTGGCGCATCTGGCGCGCGAACTGGCGTCCGGCGGACCGGGAACGGACGTGCGCCGCGCCCTCGCGAAGCTGGAACAGGCGCGCGGCATGCTGGCGGACTTCCTGTGAACGGGATCTCGCCCGAGTTGCGCCAGCGCATCGACCAGGCGCTGCTGCGCGCCGATCTGGTAGCGATCGTCGGTCGCACCGTGAAGCTGCGAAAGACCGGTCGCGAATATGTGGGTCTGTGCCCGTTCCATCAGGAAACCACGCCCAGCTTCACGGTCGTCCCCGAAAAGGGGTTCTGGCACTGTTTCGGCTGTTCCGCCCACGGCGATGCCTTGCGCTTTCTGCAAGAGGCCCAGGGGCATTCGTTTATGGATGCGCTGGCCGCGCTGGATGGCGAGACGGTGCAGGCGGGTTCGCGCCCGATCAAGCAGCGGGCTTCCGTGCGCGAGGGCCGGGATGACGGCGGGCTTGTGACATCGCTGGAAGCCGGGATCGCAGTTTCGCGCGTGGCGCGTCCGGCGCGGGGCACGATCGTGGAAACATACCTGCGGCACCGGGGCATCGATCCGCGCAGCAGCGGGCTGATCGGCGTGGTGCAGTTCCTTTCCCGCTGTCCTGTGTCGTTGTGGCGGCGCGGGGATGCACCCCGGCTGACCGCGCCCGCGATGCTGGCGCCGATCTGCCATGTCAGCGGAGAGCCGGGCGCGCGCGTGTTCGTGCAGCAAGGCGTCCACGTCACCTATCTTGCCCCCGACGGGCGCGGCAAGGCGCGATTGCCCAGCTGGTTTGATCGCGAGGGCAAGGAACACAAGCGCGCGAGCCGGAAGATATGGGGCGAAGCCGGGATGGGCTGCGTTCCGATCCCTCCACCCCTTTGGGGGGACTGGCACGATGCGGAGTGGCTCGGCGCGCCGGGTGAACTGGTGGTCGGCGAGGGCATCGAATCCACCCATTCGCTGCTGGAGCGCGAGGCGCGGCGGCACGTCTTGCGCGGCGCGCTGGCCACGCTTTCGCTGGGCAACCTGCAGGGCGGTTGGCTGGAGAACGGGCCGCGCGTTGATGGCGCGCCCTCTCTCCAGCTGTGGAATGTCCAGAGCGATCCGGAGAACCCGCCCTTCACCGTCCCCGCTCCCGGTGCAGTGGCCATCGGGGTGGACGCGGACATGAAAGGGCTGACGAACCGGCGGGTGCAGGAACGGCCGCGCGCCCGCGCCATCCGCCGCGACCTGACCGGGGATGAGCGGACGACGCTGTGCGGGCAGCTGGCGGCGGCCGCGTGGCGACGCGCCGGGGCCAGCCATGTGCGGGTGCTGCGGCCCCGTGCGGGACACGATTTCAACGATGAGGCGCTGACATGAGCGACGATCGACTTCGACTGTACGTCGAGCGCATCGAACGACTGCTGGAAGAGCGCAGCGGCATCACGCAGGACATCGCCGACGTCTACACCGAGGCCAAGGCCGTAGGGTACGACGCCGCGACGATCCGCAAGCTGATCGCGCGCCGGGCCATGAAGCCCGAGGACCGCGCGGAAGGCGACATGCTGCTGGAGACGTACGAGGCGGCGCTGGGCGGCTTGGCAGAACCGGAGGTGCGCACCGTCGACGAGCGCGTGCAGGCGCTGGCGATCGCCATGCTGGCCGAGCAGATCGCGGGGATCGAGGATCCGGAACAGGCGCAGGCCCTGATCGGGCATGTGCTGTGGCTGCTGGACCTGCGCGAGGAAATCCGGGCGATGCGGGCCGAGGAAGCGGCGCGCAAGAAGGTAGCGGCGGGACAGGGCTTCGACGCCAAGCAGCTGGGCCTGACTGTTCGCTGGTACGAGAAGGTCGAGAAGTATGGCGAGGACGCCATGCGGGCCGGTGAAGCGACCTTCCAACTCTACCGATCCACCGTCGATGCCCGGCCCGATATGGCCGAGCCGACGCAGGACGAGACACTGGCGCGGCTTTTCGCGCCGAAACCGACGAAAGCACCGCCCAAGCGCGTGAAGACCCTGACCGCGCATCGTGCCGCGGCCGAGGCTGCGCGCCGGGCTCTGCGGGGGGAACTGTAAGCCGTCATGAGAGAATCAATCGAAATTCCCGTCGTCAGTGCCGAGGCGATGGCGTGGTACGAGTTGAACGACATCGGCAATGCCCGGCGTATCTTCGACCTGGCGCTGGGCCGGTTGCTGTGGTGCGAAGATCACTGGCGTGCCTATGACGGCAAGCGATGGTCCGGGAAGGATGGCGCGCGCATCGCCAAGCAGCTGGCGCACGATATGGCCCGGCATATCCCGATCGAGGCCGACGCCCTGGAGGCGGCAAAGGACAAGTCGGGCGCGGACGTTCCGGCGATTGAGGAGCGGCAGGTCGCGCTATACAAGCACGGCGTCACGTCCGGGAACCTGAACAAGACGACGGCTGCGCTGGGCCAGTTGCAGAGCGAAGTACCGATCACGCGCGACGATTTCGACCGGGAGACGCTGGCGGTCAACGTGGGAAACGGGACGCTGCGGTTCGTGGAGAAGGACGGGGCATGGTCGGTCCGGCTCGACCGGCACGATCTGGCCGACCGCATCAGCCGCCTTGCGGCGGTGGACTGGATCGACGATCCGGACGCGCCGGAGGCCAAGTGCCCGGAATGGGAGAAGCACATCGCCACCGTGCTGCCCGATCCCGGTGTGCGACGGTTCTTCCAGGCCTGCATGGGCTATGCGATCACAGGCGAGATCACCGAGCAGTGCATCTTCCTGCTGCAGGGCAAGGGTGGTGACGGCAAGTCCACCACCATCGACGTGATCCGCGAGGTGATCGGCGAGTATGGCGCGACGGCAGCGGTCGAAAGCTTCCTTCACGGTGCCGCGCGGTCCGGAGCCGAGGCCAGCCCGGACATGGCGCGCCTGGCGGGCGACGTGCGGATCTGCTGCATCAGCGAGCCGCGCATCGGCTCTGCGCTGGACGAAGGCCGCATCAAGCAGGTCACGGGCGGGCAGCCTATTCAGGCGCGCGAGCTGCATGGCGCGCCTTTCGAGTATCGCCCCCGCTTCGCGCTGATCGCGGAGTGCAACCGCAAGCCGCGTATCAGCGGCGACGATGACGGCATCTGGCGGCGCATCGTGGTCATCCAGTTCCCGCACCAGTTCAAGGGCGCGGCGGACAAGACCATAGGGCGACGGCTTCTGGCTGAGGGCGCAGGCGTGCTGCGCTGGCTTGTGGAAGGCACGCTGATCTGGCTGAGCGAGGGTTTACAGCCGCCGCAAAGCGTGCAGGAGGCGATCGACGAATATCGAAAATCGTCGAACCCTTTTGGCGAGTGGTTCTCGGATCGGATTGACCTGCGCGATCCGGAGCACCGCGAGAAGGCCGCAGACCTGTATGCCAGCTACAAGACGTTCTGCGAGGAGAACGCCGTCAGCGACCGCGAGATCATGTCCAGCACGGCCTTCGGGCGGGCGCTGGGCGACAAGCAGCTGGCGAAGATGAAGGGCGCGGACGGCAAGGTGCTGCGACGTGGCTGCCGCCTGCGGGCCGACAGCGAACTGGCCAGTGCGGCGGCGGTTGCGGCTGCGGATGACCTTGGCGGTGCGTGGTGATGACCCACAAGATGTGGGAACAGACAGTTACAGACAGTTCGGACAACTGTCTGTCGAAACCCCGGGCGGCGGCGCGAAAAACGGTGTCGGGGAGGCGAAGGCGGGAAGACAAGGGCAAGGCGCGGTCCTCACCCGGGCGGCGAAACCGTCTGTTCGTCTGTAACTGTCTGTCGATTTTGGGCGCGGATTTCTGCGGCTTACAGACAGTTGGCAGACAGACAGACAGTTTCTGCGGAGTTCACTCCATGTGTGTGCGGGCGCGCATGTGCGTTACCCCGTCAACTGTCTGTCTGTCTGTCTGTAAAGAGAGATACTAAATATGGGAAATCCATCCTCTTCGCTCTCGGTCGCGGTCGTCTCCTGGCAGGACGCGGAAGACACGCTGACGGCGGCGGTCGAGTATCTTGGCGCGATGCCGGATCGGGAGCGCTCGTTCTTGGCAGCAGGCCAGCGCACGGGATGGCCTGCCATCGTGAAGGATGTGCAGGCCGACTATGCCGATGAGTACGTGCCGTCCCCTCGCCTGACGCGCCGCTGCGCTAATCTCGTGGAGCGCATGCTGACCGGGGAACGTCCGCTGGCGAACGCCATCCCGGAAGGCCATCGGCACCTCGTGGGTCGCGTGATCGTGATGAAGCGCTGGCCCGGGCCTGACGGGTTCGGGTGGGACCGGGTCTATCGTGCGATGGGAGGTGAGTTGCACAACCTCGCTCGGGGCTGCGTGTTGGCGACCACCAGCGACGGGATGCGCAAGGCCTATGAGCGGGCGATAGGGCGGCTTGCGCTGGCTCTGGAGCGTGCGGCGCGCGCATCCTCGCCCGGTTTGGACAAGCTCTAGGCTCTGAAAGCCGCAGAAATCCTCTGTCCAACCGGTCAAGCCCCTAAGATTTTGGACAAAGAAATAAAGGGTGTCCGTTTGGACAAGGTTTCGGGGTAGCCAGTGGGCACGCTGATCGTGGTGTGCCCCGCGACGGTTGGCTCTCTCCCCTGTGATGACGGGCGGTAGCGGCTTCGGCCTCTGCCGCCCGTTGTCGTTTGGAGCCGTGATGGGTCGCCTCAAGTCCATGCCTTCGCGCCTTGGCGCTCTGCCCTCGCGGGTGAAGGCGATGCCGAAGGTGGCTGATCGGTTCTACAACTCGGCGGAGTGGGCAGAGGCGCGCAAGCGCCAGCCCAACAAGTGGTGCGCGATCTGCGGATCGACCACGCGGCTGATCCTCGATCACAAGCAGGAGCGGAAGGACGGCGGCGCCGACCTCGATCCGGCGAACCTCGAATGGCTCTGCCTGCCGCACCACAACACGAAGACGGCCGAGGCGCGGGCGCGGCGAGCGCGCGGCGGTCGGTGACCGCGACCTGCCCGGTCGGTTCAGGCAACCGCCCGCGAGGGTGAACGGAGGGGGGTGGTCGAAAGTTCGGAGGCCTGGTGGCCCCATGACCGCCACCCGTCCCATTCGGAGGTTTTTTTTGTGACGGATGAAGTTTCGGGCAAGCGCGGTGGGCCGGGATGGCTGCCGTTTGACCTGCTCGGCCATCCGGTGCCGCCGAACAAAGGCGAGCGGGGGCGCGACCAGCATGTGCCAACCGCAGAAAACCTAGAGAAACTCGTTCTGCTGTTTGGCATGGGTCGGACCGAAGTGGACTGTGCTGCAGCCATCGGCGTGTCGGTTCCGACCATGAGGAAGCATTATTTTTCGAGCCCTGAGCTCAAGCGCGCGAAGCGCCATGCGGGATTGCTTCTCGAAGCCGAGCTGCTGCAGCGGCTCAACCAGCAGTCGATCGACGGCAAGACGTCCGCGACTGAGAAGCTGCTGAAGCGCTTGGACAAGTCGCGCCTCGGTCCGACTCCGATCGCAGCTCCGAAGTCGAAGACGCGCAAGGGCGTGAAGGAAGAGCGCCGCGACGCGGCATGGGATGCGGGGCGGGAGGACAGTGGCTGGGGGCCATTGCTCCATGGCCCCGGAAGCATCCTGCCGAACTGACGCATGGAAAGCTGGAACTTCGCCTGTCCCGATTGGAAGGAACGGCTGCGCGATGGACGAAGCCTTATCCCGGACCTTCCGCTGGACCGGGCGATGGCGAGCCGGGCAGTGCAGATCTTCAACAAGCTGCGCCTGCCTGACGTAGGGGACCGCCCAGAAATGCGCGTTGCTGCGGGCGACTGGCAACGTGACACCGTCGCCGCGCTCTTCGGATCGATGATGCCGGACGGGCGTCGCCGGGTGCGCAAGATATTCGAGTTGGTGCCCAAGAAGAATTCGAAGACGACGAAAGCGGGCGCGATCGGCGTGACGGCGCTGCTGATGGACCCGGAGCCACGCCAGCCATACTACCTGTTCGGCCCGACGCAGGAGATCGCGCAGCGCGGTTTCAACCAGGCCGAAGGCATGATCATGGCGGACCCGGTCCTGCGGGATCGGTTCCACGTGAAGACGCACCTGAAGACGATCGTCGATCGGGTGACCGAATCGACGCTGAAGGTGCAGACCTTCGACGAGAAGGTTTCGACCGGCGGCATCCCCAAAGGTGCGATCGTCGACGAATTGCACATATTGGGCAAGGTCCACTACGCGAGCCGCGTGCTCGGCCAGATCTACGGCGGCATGATCTCCCGCCCAGGCGCGTTCCTGTACATGATCACGACGCAGTCGGACGAACCGCCGGCGGGTGTCTTCAAGGAGGAGCTGCAGCTGGCCCGGTCGATCCGGGACGGAAAGCTGACAGGTGAAGGCGCGACGACGCTGCCCATTCTGTACGAGTTTGCCGAAGAGTTTCAGACCGACCCGCAGCAACCGTGGATGGACCCTGCGTGCTGGCCGATGGTCCTGCCGAACCTCGGACGGTCGGTGCAGATCGACCTGCTGCGGCCCCAGTTCTTCGAAGCCAGGGAAAAGGGCGCGGCTGAGCTTGCGCGCTGGGCATCGCAGCACCTGAACATTGAGATCGGGCTTGGCCTTCATGCCCAGCGCTGGCGCGGAGCCGATTACTGGCTGGACGCAACTGAGCCCGGCTTGACGCTGGAGTCGCTGCTAGCGCGGTGTGAGGTCGCGGTGTGCGGCATTGACGGCGGCGGTCTGGACGACCTGTTCGGCTTGGCTGTGGTCGGCCGCGAGCGCGGCACCGGTTGCTGGCTCGTGTGGGCCCGTGCGTGGGCGATGCGAGATGTGCTGGAACTGCGCAAGGACGTGGCACCGCGCCTGCTCGATTTCGAGCAGGCGGGCACGCTGAAGCTTTGCGAAAGTGCAACACAGGACATTGAAGAGGTGGCGGCGATCGTCGCCCAGGTAAACGCCAGCGGCCTGCTGCCCGAAAAGGGTGCGGTCGGGCTGGACCCGCTGGCCGTCGGCGCTCTCGTCGACGAGCTGGCGGGCATGGGGCTGACGGACGACCAACTGGTCGCGGTCGGTCAGGGTTTCAAGCTTTCGTCGGCGGTGTGGAGTTCGGAGCGCAAGCTGCGCGACGGGACGATGCGTCACGACGGTACGGACATGATGGCCTGGTGCGTGGGTAATGCGAAGGCCGAACAGCGAGGTAACGCGGTGTACATCACCAAGGAAGCGGCAGGAAAGGCGAAGATCGACCCCCTGTGCGCCCTGTTCAACGCGGTGAAGCTGATGGAGCGCAACCCGGAAGCAGGCGACGCGGGCAGCGTGTACGACAAGCGCGCAATGGTGGTGTTGTGAGCAGCGTCAGCGGATATCGGCTTTCTGCGCAGGCGGCGGAGCGGGAGCGCAGATGGAGCCAGAGCGCAGACCACAGCAGCGCGACGCCGCTTTCCGCCGACCGTCCCGCGCCAACCGACGTGGTGGACGGGCGTTTCTGGGGCGACGATCAATGGTCGATCCTGTCTTCCCTCCCCAGCGCGGCGACGACGCCGGAGACCGCGGCGCGGGTTTCGGCAGTGTACTTCTGTGTCTCGCTGATCGCGGAAGCATTCGGCAGCCTGCAGGGCAGTCTGGTCGACGAGAACCTGAAGCCAATCAGCGTGCCGCTGTCCGACGTCCTCTGGCTGGAGCCCAACCCGCTGCAGGTCAGTTCGGAGTTCTGGGCATGCATGGCGTTCTGCGCGAGCCTGCGCGGCGTGGCGTTTGCCGAGCCCACCGTGGGTATCGAGCAGGCGGAGATCTGGCCGCTGGATCCGCGCAAGCAGTCGGTCGATTGGGGCGAGCGCCATTTCACCGTCGATTATCACATGGACGGGAAGACCCGTCGTCTGGTGCCGCAGCAGCTGTTCTGGATCTCCGGCATCTCGGATGCCGCGCTGAAACCGCTAGTTCCGTGGCAGATGGCCAAGGGTGCTATCGACTTCCAGCTTGCACTTGAGGCGGGCGCGCGTTCCTTCTTCCGCAACCAGCAGCGCTTCGCGGGCATCCTTTCGACCGAACAGAAGCTGACCGACGAGGGGCTGGCGCACATCAAGGAGGGTGTCGCACGCTGGAAGAACGGCGGCATCCCGGTGCTCGAACAGGGGCTGTCCTTCAAGGAAACCCAGAGCACCAACACCGACAGCCAACTGGTGGAGCTAATCAAGCAGCGCACGCTGGAGATGGGGCGGTACTGGCGCATCCCCCGTTCCATGGTGGGCGAGGAAGGCGGCCCGGCGGCCAACCAGGAGCAGGAAGCCGGCCAGTTCGTGAAGTACACGATGCGGCCACTGGCGCGCAGGGCGGAGCAGGCCATCACGGTACGGCTGCTGCCGCCCGACATGCGAGCCAAGGGCATCCGTGCCCGGTTCAACCTGAACAGCCTTCTGCGCGGAGATAGCGGCACGCAGTTCCGCAATGCGGTGCTGGCGCGCACCGCTGGCACGCATTCGGTCGACGAACTGCGGACCGACTGGTTCGACATGCCCGCATTCAACGAGGACTGGTCTCGGGATCCGCGTGCGCCCCTGAACAGCAACCGCGCGGCGGACACAATGACGGGAGGCGAGACGTCTCCCCAGGACAAGGTAGGCACTGACCAATGACTGGACTGATCGCTGCCGGCGCGCTGTGGGCGATGCACCCGGCCTATCTGGACGCCTGGCTGAAGCGCGGCGCGATCGAAGCCATTCTGCCGGAGGGCCTGGCAAAGCTTGCTAGCTTCGCCGCGCCCGAGGCGAAGGCGAACCCCGATCCCATCCGCGAAGGCGCGACGGTGATCGTGCCGATCCGAGGTATGATCGGGCCGACCGGGCTCGGTTATCCCCGAACGGCGAGCGATGTTCTGGCCGAGCGTATCCGCACGTTCGCGGCGGATCCAAAGATCGGCGCCATCGTCCTCGACGTGCAAAGCCCCGGTGGATACGTGTTCGGCACGGCCGAGGCTGGTGACGCAATCTACGAGGCGCGGCAGTCGAAGCCGATTGCCGCCGTCGCCAACACCTTCGCCTATTCAGCGGCCTACTGGCTGGCGGCGCAGGCATCGCAGTTCTTCGTGACGCCCAGCGGCGACGTCGGCTCCGTCGGTGTGCGATCGGGACATGTCGACCAGTCCGGCTTCGAAGAGAAGATCGGGATGCGCACCACGCTGATCGCTTCGCACCCCGACAAGATCGCCGGCCATCCGTTTGCGGCGCTGACGGATGCCGATCGCGAGGAAATTCAGGCGTCGGTCGACGAAAGTAACGAAGCATTCGTGGCCGCCATCGCGCGCGGGCGCGGTATGGCCGCCAAGGATGTCCCCGGCGTTCATGGTTCCGGCAAGACGTTCTCCGCCCAGCGCGCGCTGGCGAACGGCGCCGTGGACGGCATCGCCACCCTGCGCGACGTTGTCGCCAAGATGTCTTCCAGCAGATCGCGCCTGGCCCTGATGCGGCGACAGGCCGCAGTCGCCGAGGCCGCAACCGCCATCTGATCGAGCATTCCCGAAAGGGTTCACCGGGCGGCTTCGGCCGCCTTTTTTCGTGGGCGAGCGCGCCCGAACAGGCAAGCACAGGAGCAACCAATGAACCTTGCCATTCTGAAGAGCGAGGCGCGCGCGGTAGCGAAGCGCCAGAGCGATCGACTGCAGGCCGCCATCGACGGCAACCGCGACCTGACGGCTGAAGAGGAAGCCGAAGACGCTAAGGATACCGCCGAACTGGCGCGTATGACCAAGCAGATCCAGCGAGCCGAAACGCTGTTGGCTTCCACTTCCGCCCTGGGCCTTGAGCCCCCGGTCGCCACCCCGACCGGGACCGTTCCGGCCACCGCCAAGCCCGGGCTGGACAATGGCGGTTTCTCCAACGTGGCCGAGTTTGCGCAGGCCGTCCGCTTTGCCAATCCTGCGGCAGGCCAGAACTTCAAGATGGACGACCGCCTTGCGGCGCCCACGAACGTGGTGACCGAGGGCGGCGATTCGGCAGGGTCTTTCCTTGTCCCTGCCGAGTTCCGTCAGGAAATCGTCGATCTGGTGTTCGCCGACGAAACGGATCCGCTCCTGACGCTGATCGATCCCGATCCGACCGCATCGAACCGCGTCGTCGGCCTGGGCGACGAAACCACGCCGTGGGGCACGAGCGGCATCCAGGCGCGCTGGCGCGTGGAAGCGCAGCAGATGACGCCGAGCGAGACCGGCCTGACGCCGCGCGAGACGAAGCTCAACGAACTGTACGCCTTCGTGCTCGCTACCGAAGAGCTTCTGCAGGACGCCCCGCGTATCGCCGACCTGCTGACCCGCAAGGCCGCTGCCGCGATCCGCTGGAAAGCGGCCGACGCCTTCATGTGGGGCGACGGCATCGAGAAGCCGCTGGGCTTCATGGCGTCGGACGCGCTGGTATCGGTTGCCAAGGAAGGCAGCCAGACGGCGGATACGATCGTGCCGAAAAACGTCGCCAAGATGTACTCCCGCCTGATCAACCCAGGCCAGGGCGTTTGGCTGGCCAACAGCGACATCATGCCGACGCTGATGGATTTCACCAGCGCCAATGGACAGCTGATCTGGCATTCGGACTACACCGAAGCGCCCGGCGGCCGTCTGCTGGGCCGGCCGGTGTACTGGACCGAGCACAGCAAGACCGTGGGTGATCGCGGCGACCTCGTCTTCTTCAACCCCAAGGGTTACGAGGCCTTCAAGAAGCAGAACGGCATCACGTTCGCGGACTCCATCCACCTCTACTTCGACTACAACATCCGCGCGTTCCGCTGGATCTTCCGCATCGGTGGGCAGCCTGTGCTGTCGGCTCCCGTCAACCCTGCCAGCGGCGCTGCCACGAAGTCCCACTTCGTCGCCCTCGCCGATCGCGCGTAACGCCGGGCTTCCGGCTTCGATGAGGGCTGAGCGCCGGTCGCTCAGCCCCTTTCAGGAGACACGCAATGTTCACCAACTTCCAGATTTCCGCTCGCGCGGGCATCGCCGGCGTCATCGATCCCGACGCCTATGCCGCTGGCACCTACACCACCGACTGGATCGACATGCGCACCTGGTTCTGGCTGATGGCCGTGATCATGGCCGGCGACATGAGCGCGAACGGCACGATCGATGCCAAGATCGAACAGGCCACCACCAACACGGGCACTGGCGCCAAGGACATTGTCGGCCTGGCCATCGCCCAGCTGACGAAGGCGGGTTCCGACGACAACAAGCAGGCGCTGATCAACATCGGCACCGAGGATCTCGACTTCAACAACGGCTATCGCTTCGTGCGCCTGTCGCTCACCGTAGCAACCGCCGCTTCCGATGCGGGCGCGATCGTGATCGGCATGGACCCGCGGTACGGCATGCCGGGCGGCAACGACGTCGCTAGCGTCGACGAGACCGTGAGCTGATCGGCAAGGGCGGCGCGAGTAGCGAACGATGATCTTCGAGCTGCTGCACGCGCCGTTCCCCGATGGGTATGGCGAGGCGATCCTGTCCCTCGACGACTGCAAGTTGCACCTGAGGGTCGACTTAGACGAGGATGACGATCTGATCGCCGCCCTTCGCGATGCGTCGATCGACTTCGTCGAACGGTATTGCGCGGTCAAGCTGATGGCGACCCAGGGCAACATATGGACTGCTTCCCGCTTCCCGGGTCACATTACCCGCGCTTTGAAGCTCGGCATCTCTCCGGTTCGGGAAATTGCATCGGTGTCCTGGAGATCGCTGACTGGCGACGTCGTCTCCGGCACCCCAAACCGCTTTTCCTTCACGTCCCGGGGTGACGTGTTACCTGCGATCGGTGCTGACTGGCCTAACATGGTGGCGGGAGGAATAGAGATTGAGTTTTCGGCGGGTTACGATGCCGGAAAGGCCCCGCCTGCTTTACTGTCAGCCGTACGGATGTTCCTTGGGCACCTTTACAAAAATCGCGAGGCAGTGACCGACCGCGGGATAGAGGCGGAAGTGCCCTTCGGGGTCCGTCAGTTGTGTTCGACTTTTCGTCGGGCCGTCATCTGATGCCGCCGGCCGGGAAGTACAATCGCCGGATCACGTTCGAGCGGCGCGTTGAGGCGCGCTCCAGCGCTTATAATCGACCGTCGGTCTCCTTCGAGCCCATCATGCCGAAAGCCTGGGCGCAGGTGCAGGACATTTTGCCTTCCCGCGAGAACGTGACGGAGGGCGTGGTCATGGCGAACCGGCCTTGCAAGATCCGCTGCCGGTATCGCGAGGACATCACCGGCGACATGCGCATCGACTACCGGGGGCGCAAGCTGCGGATCGTGGCTGGCCCGGTCGAAGTGGGCCAGCGCGAGGAGATCGAGCTGCTTGCGGAAAACTGGTCCACCGAAGGCATCGACCCATGAGCAAAAACTACCCCGTCACCGGCGTCGCCGACCTCGACCGGTATCTCTCCGCCTTACCGAAGAACCTGCAGAAGGGCGCTTACCGCGCAGGCCTTACTGCTGCCGCGCGGCCCGTTCGCGACGATGCTCGCCAGCGAGCGACGAAGCAGTCGGGCAAGATGGCCCGCGCGGTCAAGTCGGGCTCCCCCCGCCAGAATCAGGATGGCACGTTCTCTATCCAGGTGCGCCTTGATCCGAAGTCGCCACACGCATTCCTTGGCGTCTTCGCGGAATACGGCGTCAGCGCCCACCTCATCGCCCGGACCGGCGCCGGTGAAGGTCGCGTCGCGATCCGAAAGGCATCAGAGGGGCGCGGAAAGGTGAAGGCCCGAGCCTTGAAGATCGGCGAGAACTTCCGCTCCGGCATCGTGCATCACCCGGGCCATGCCGCGCACCCGTTCATGCGCCCGGCATTGGACGCGCAGGCCGACAATGCGGTGAAGGCCTTCGCGGACCGCATCCGCGACTATATCGAAGGCCGCACCGGCTTTTCGGCGCCGGTTCCGGACGGCGACGACTGATGGACGGCGTCGCGCTGCTCGTCACGCTCCTGATCGAGACCGATGGCGTGACAGATCTCGTCCCGGCACCGCAGATCATGGCGGGCGTGCTTCCGCAAAATACGCCGCTCGACGCGATTTCGATAACCAGTGTTTCGCGCGTTGATCACCACCCGCTGGCCAAGGGGCCGACGGCGCTGGTGCGCGAGAGGGTACAGGTCTCCATCCTGGCGCAGACGTACGAGAGGCAGAAAGCGATACATCGCGCCGTGCTGCGCGCAGTGACTGCGATCCAGCGTCCCGAGTTCTGGGCACAGGTGCCCGACTGGTACGCCTACCTGTTCGGGCCGACGATCCGGCAGGTGACGGTGCTGACCGACGCCGCCGGGCCCGACTTCATGCTGGACGAGGCGAACATCTACATGGGCACGCAGGACTATCGCGTGACCTACAACGAGGAGCGCTGAGATGACCAAGATCGCAGCTGTCGCGACCCGCAACTTCACCTGGAACGACAGGCAGTATGCCAAGGATCAGCCGTTGCAGCTGACCGGAGGCGAACTGACCGAGCTGGAGCACATCGGCTTTGCCGAGCGCGCCAAGCCCAAAGCGCGGACGAAGCGCCGGGCTTCAACGACGGCCAAGGTCACTGCGCCTGTAGCACCCACCACCGAACCCGAGGCCGATCCGGCCGACTGACCAGATTGCCGCCCGGCAATGACCCCGCCCGTGCCGTGACCGGGCAATCCCAACGGAGACCATCATGACCGCACGCACTTCGGCGGGGACGACGCTTGCCATCTCGTCGGCCTCCCCGGCCAGCTTCGACGCCACCGGCTTCGCAGCGCTTACCTACAGCAATATTGGCGAGATCACGGAGATCGGCGGCGACCTGGGCCGCGTGTACAACGTCGTCACGCACAACCCGCTCGCCACGCGCGCAACCGTCAAGAAGAAGGGCAGCTTCAACAGCGGCTCCGCCCAGATCACGCTGGCCATCGACTCTGCCGACGCCGGCCAGACGATGGCGCAGGCCGCGCTGGATTCGGATGCTACCTATGCGTTCAAGCTGACCGAGCAGAGCGGCCGCGTTCGCTACTTCCAGGGCATCGTCGTCGGCTTCCCGGTGAACTACAACAACGTCGACGCCATCACGACCGGTGTCCTGACGGTCGAGGTGACCGCCAACGCCGCCGGCCTCGACTACGTGACCGTCCCCGCGCCCTGATCCCAACCTTTGCCCGTGAGCATTACAGCCTGTCCGCAGGCTCCCTTCGTCCCCGCCGGTGTCACGGAGCCGGCGGGGGCACCCTTCCCGTGAAAGGATAACCCCATGCCCGTCAACCTGCTGGAAAGACAGGTTCCGACCGTCGGCCCGATCTACCTGAAGAACCCGGACGGATCGCCCCTGCTCGACGAGAACAAGCAGCGCTGCTTCGCGCGCGTCCACTCCCCCGCATCCAAGGTATGGGAAGTCGCCCATGCCGCGCTCCGCCGCAAGACTGCGAAGCGGGTCCGCGAAGCCAACGGCCGCATCGAGGCCGCGGTGGACGATGCCGACGACAAGGTGGACTACCTCGTGACGATCACGGAGGAATTCGTGGGCGTCGTGGTGCCGCTGCCGGAAGGCGAGACTGGAACCAAGGCGATGGTTCGCGCGATCCTGGGTAACCCGGCTCTCGGTTACATCCGTGACCAGATCGAGGCGGCTTCGACCGACTGGGGTTCTTTTATCGAGGGCTCAGCGACAGCCTGAGCCTCTACGTCCGGCAGCTGGCCTGGCTGACCGCCAAGCCGGACGTCAAGCGCGGGAAGAAGAGCGAGCGGGGCGAGAAATCCCGCTTCGATACTCTGGGGGACGTTGCAAAGCTTCCCCCCAACCCCGCCGACTACCTGACCGACTGGCTGCTTGAGATCGGCCCCCTGTCCAACGACGGCGGGGCGCTGGGATGGCGCGACCTGACCGCATGGCAGGAAATCACAGGCATTATCCTGGAGCCATGGGAGGCGCGGTTGATCCGCCGCCTGTCCAGCGACTTCGGCGGCACCCGCCACGATGCGCAGAAGCCGGATTGCCCGCCCCCCTACACCGGCGGGGACGATGACGTTCTCTCCAACCGCGATCGCGTGGCGAAGCAGGTCGCCGCGATGTTCGGCGACTGAAACCGAAAGGACTTTTCAATGGCAGGTGTGCAGGCCGGGCGGCTGAACATCGAGATCGTCGCCGAGGTCGCGCGCCTGCAGCAGGACATGGATCGCATCAAGCGCCTAGTGAAATCCGGGTCCGACGACATCGCCAAGTCCGCCAAGGCCGCGAACGACAATCTGGAGGGCATGGGACGGCAGATCACCAGCACGGGCAATAGCAGCCGCCTTGCGGGCCATCACGTACAGAATCTGGTCTATCAGTTCCAGGATCTTGGCGTGCAGCTGACAGCGGCTGCGGGCAGCTCCGCGCCGGTCAAAATGGCCTTCATGGCGCTCATCCAGCAAGGTTCACAGATCCAGGGCGTGATGTCGCAGGCCGGGATCGGGGTGAAAGGCCTGATCGTCGAACTCATGGCGCTGCTCGCACCGTTCGCGCCGATCATCGCCGCCGCAGGCGCATTCGCAGCGGTCATGGCCCTGGTGACCAGCGACATCAACGAGAACTCCAAGGTCCATGTGACTTGGATGGACACCGTGCTTGGCGCCTACGATGCCGTGAAGGCGTACCTGACGGGTCAGCTCACCAGCGCGTTCCAGGCGTTCGGCATCAGCACCGGCGACGTCTGGGGTAAGGTCGTCGAATGGACCAAGTGGGCGGTCAACCGGATCATCGGCTTCATTTCCATCGTGCCCCGCGCCATTCTGGACACCTGGCAGCTGATCCCGGCGGGCGTGGCCGACATCTTCCTGTCGGCCGCGAACGCCGCGATCGAGGGCCTCAACGGTCTGATCCGCAAGTCGGTGGACGGGGTCAACAGCTTCATCCGGGAGGCCAATGTCGTGCTCGACCGGTTCGGCCTTGGCGTCGGTGCGCTGAGCGCACCGCAGGTCGCCAAGCTAGAGAACAACTATGCCGGCGCGGGCGCAAAGCTGGGTCGCGCCCTGGCGGTCAGCATCGCCGACACCGTGAACCGGGACTTCCTGGGCGACCTTGCCGACAAGATCAGCCCGTTCGCGCAGGCTCGGGCGGTCGAGCGCATGAAGAAGGATGCGAAGAAGGCCGGAAAGGACGCAGGCTCGGCCGCGTCGAAGGCGGCCAAGGATGCCTTCGACTGGGACAAGCTCGTTTCCCACGCGCTTTTCGAGCAGGCGGCCGATGCCGCCAAGCAGGCCGCACAGAGCATGGACGCCGACTGGAAGGCGATGCTGGACGACCTGCGCAACGCCGACAGGCTGTGGACCAGCGAGTTCATGGAGAACCGCAGAAAGCAGGCCGAGGAGCAGGCGGCGCTCAACGATCAGCTGCTGGAAATGATCGGCATCCTTGGCAACATGGGGGGCGTCGGCAGCGTGCTGGGTTCGGTGATGGGCGTGCTCACGGGCAACACGCGCTCGATCGGCGGCCCCATCGGCGATCTTCTAAACCTTGGCGTCGGCGGCACCACGACCGACCGGGACGGCCGTGTCATCGCCAAGACCATCGGCACGGAACTGAGCGAGATCTTCAAGCTGAACGGCGAATTCGGAAAGACCATGCAGTCGATCCTGCAGGGCGCCGGCACCGGTGCGACGGCGGCCTCGGCCCTGTTCGGCAAGCAGTCGGGCACGCAGCAGATCGGCTCCGCCATCGGCGGCGTGCTGGGGCAGGAGGCGGGCAAGGCGCTGGGGAACGCCATCGGCGGCCTTGCCGGCAAGATCGGCGGGCCACTGGGCGCGATCGCCGGTGGCGTGCTGGGCAGCGTGCTGGGCGGGATGCTGACGAAGGCGAAATGGGGCCGCGTCGATCTGTCGTCTTCCGGCGTCTCCGGCACCGTTGGCAACAGCGGCACGTCCGAACGGGCGGCGCTGACCGCAGGCAACAGCATCTTCGGCGCGCTGGGCGACATCGCGTCCGCATTCGGCGGATCGGTAGGCGACTTCGGAAGGATCAGTGTCGGCGTTCGCCACGGCGACTATCGCGTCAATGCGGGCGGCACGAGCCTGAAGGTGAAGAAGGGCGCGGTCGACTTCAACGACGATGCGGAAGCAGCCATCGCCTATGCCATCCAGCTGGCTATCGATCGCGGCGCGATCCAGGGCATCCGCGCTTCGACCAACAACCTGCTGAAGGCGGGCGACGACCTCCAATCCAGCATCCAGAACGCGCTGAAGTTCGAGGGCGTCTTCACCGAACTGAGGTCGATCACCGATCCGATGGCCTATGCTGTCGAGGCCGTGACGAAGGAATTCGACCAGCTGCGCGCCATCTTCAAGGAAGCCGGGGCGTCAGCGGAGGAATACGCTTCGCTCGAACAGTTGCTTGCCATCAAGCGGCAGGAGGCGATCGACGGCGCCATGCAGGATCTGGTCGACAAGTATGCCGACCAGAATGCGCTGGACGTGCGGATCCTTGAGCTGATGGGCCGTTCCGAGGAAGCACTTGCCGCGCAGCGGATGGAGGAACTGGCCGCGACGTCCAAGGCGCTGCAGCCGCTACAGGCGATGGTCTACCAGCTGGAAGACCTGACGGGCGTGGTGGACAAGTTCGGGCCGTTGGCCGACGACTTGCGCGCGTTCAAGAAGGAACTGCTGGGCGGCGACACCCTGACGAGCTTCGCCAGCCTTGCAGCGACCTTCCGCTCTACCGCGGCCGGGGCGGCGGCGGGCGATGCGACGGCCCTCGGCAATCTGCGCGGCGTGTCGCAGGAGTACCTCGACGCGGCAATGGCCAACGCGGGCAGCGCGGTGGATTACCAGCGTGCGATGAGCGAGGTGCTTAACGCGGTCGACAAGGGCATCTTCGCTGCCGATACCCAGGTGGACTACGCTCAGGCGCAGATCGACGCGCTGGAGAAGCTGTACGACCAGCAGGCGGCGCTGTCCGACAAGATGGAGGTCTACCACAAGGCCACGGCCGAGAACTCGGCGCAGATCACGCGGCTTTGGACCCGATTCGAGGCTGATGGCATGCCCACCCGCTCGGTCGATGGCGAACCGCTTCAGGTTGAGATCGTATCGTGAAACTGGTCCGCCCTACAAGCATCGGGGCCGGCCTGACGCTGGTCACCACCAATGCGCCGGAAGCTCCTCCGGCGGCCTATTCCTCTGGCACGACGTACGCGGAAGGCGCGCAGGTTTCCGTGCTGCAGGGCGATGGCTTCACCCTTCGCGTCTACCGCAGTCTCGGCAACGCCAATGCGGGCAATCCGGTAACCGACGGCAACTGGTGGCAATATCTGGCCGACACCTACGCTGCTTACGACGCCGGAGCGACATACGGCGCTGGCTACCGGGTCGTCTCGACCATCACGCACCGGCAATATGAGAGCGTAGCAGCAGGCAACCTCGGTCACGGGCTGGACGAACCCGCATGGTGGATCGACCTGGGCCCGACCAATCCCTACGCCATGTTCGACCAGGCGAACTCCACGCAGACCGGCGTCGCCGGCGCGGTGGAATTCGAAGTGTCGGTAGCGGGCCGCGCCGACGCCATAGCCCTGTTAAACCTCGTTGCGGCGAACGTTGATATCGAGATGAGCACGGCGGCCGACGGTGTGGTCTTCAGCCAGTCCATCAACCTCGTCTCCGATAGCGGCGTCACGGACTGGTATCAGTACTACTTTGAGCCGATCGTGCGCAAAGGTGACCTCGTCGTCTACGGCCTGCCGAACTATGCCAACCCGACCTTCAAAGTAGTCGTTCACGAGCCTGCATCGACGGCAAAGGTGGGTGTGACGATCGTGGGCCAGTCTCGCGAACTGGGTGAGCTTCTGCCCGGCGCGAAGACGGGGATCATGGATTTCAGCCGCAAGGAAACCGACGACTTCGGCAACTTCACCATCGTGCAGCGGGCCTATGCGAAGCGCGGATCGTACAAGGTGCTGATGGACAATGCGCGCATCGATTCGGTGTCCGCGCTGCTCGCGACATACCGGGCCGAGGCAATCCTCTGGCTTGGGCTGGATCGCTACACGTCCACCTGGGTCTACGGTTTCTATCGCGACTACAACGTCGAGATCTTCGATTACAGCCAGTCCTATCTGACCCTCGAACTGGAGGGCCTGACCTGATGCCTTTCATCGATCTCCCCATGCCGCCGCCAGCCCCTCAGCGGACGGACGAGCCGGAAGTGTTCATTGAGCGGGCCGATGCCTTCGTTGCGTGGCAGGCTGCCTTCGCAGCGGCTGTCGGCACATTCGTCAGCCAGCTTGAGGCTGCAGCAGCACTGATCGCTGCAGCCCCGGCATACGCCGATCCGGGACTGGTTGCCCTGACCGGCAATTCTCCGGCCGCAGACACATTCCCGTACTACACCGGCTCCAACACTTCGGAGCTGGCAGAGCTTTCCGTCCTGGCACGCGATCTGATGGCATCAGCGACGCCCGAGATCTGGCGCGATCTGCTGGACGCGGCAAAAAGTGGGGACAACCGGGATATTGAACTGCTGCGTCAATCGGTGGCGCTGAGCAACGACGGCAGTCCAAGTCCGGTGACGATCGGACTGCGGGGTATTCCGGTCAACCCGAAGACGGCGGCTTACGAGATTACCCTTGCCGACATGGGCCAAGTGATCGCGATCACTGGCGGCGGAGTGACGATCCCGAACGGACTGCCGCAGGGCTTCACCTGCTCGATCTACAACGACAGCGGCGGCGCGCAGTCGATCACATGTCCAGGCGAGACCCTGCGTCTGGCGGGGACGGAGAGCGCCGGAACTCGCACGTTGTTCGCTCGCGGAATGGCGACGGTCGTCAAGGTCAAGCCGTCCGAGTGGGTGCTTGGCGGTACTGCGGCGTGAGCGGGATCCTGTGTGCGCTGGCTGCCGGAGCCGGGATCGTTGATCTGCGCGACGGGTCGGTGGAAATCTTGGGGGCCGACCCGGAGGCGCGAGCCACTTACATCATTGATCCTGACCGCACGGTCTACCACCGCACCGCCACGAATATCGGAACGGTCACCGCGCCACAGTATCAATGGTGCCCGCTCTGGGCTCCGCCGGGGAATTACGAGGTCATGGCTCACGCAGTGTCCGGCGCGCCGTTTGGCACGCTGGATACCTGGATAAGCCTCTCCACCGCGCGCAGCTGGTTCGTGTTCGACAACAACGACATGGACGGTCCGATCTCGGCAACGCTGGCAATCAGCATCCGTGACGCCGCGTCACACACCGTGCTGCGTAGCGCGACGATCAGTCTTTTCGCTCAAATCTAGGAACAGGAGACGGGCATGCCCGCACCCGAGATCACGCCCCTTCCCGATCCGCCGCTTCGCTCTCAGGATGGTCCGACGTTCGCCACGGCTGCGGAGACATTCGTTGCTGCGCTCCCTGCGATGGTCGAGGAAACGAATGCTGCGCTGGCCTTCGTTGCGGAAACGACCGAGGGGCTGGGTAGTATCGTGCCCGAGATTGGAGGAGCCGGCCAAGCTGCGCTCGTTGAAATCGCAAATGCTCGATCGAGTGCGCTTGCCGCTATAGCCCCGCAAGTTACCGCAGCCAGCGGTTACGCTGCGACCGTCACCGAGCAGATCAAGCGCCGCGACCTGTTCCCCGATACCTTCTTCCGCGAGCTCGACCCGGCCAACCCCTTCTACCCCAAGGTGACCGGCAAGGCGCGTCGCCGCCTCTCCGGCACTTGGCCCGACAAGATCAAGAGCTCGCAGTCGCCGTTCGAAAGCGGGTTCAGCCTCGTTCGCCCTGCCGCCGTGTCGAGCGCCACCATTCGCGTGCCCGTGACCGACCCGGGCCGCGTGGTCCCGGTCGGGGCCAACATCAACGTTGCGCTGTCCATGAGCGGCGCCGGGGCCGTCGCCATCACCGCGAACTGGATCGGTGCGGGCGGCAACATCGGCGGAGTCATCACGTTCGCGCCGACCGTTACCCTGAGCGGCACGGCGCAGACGATCGCCAACACCGCGACCCTGACCGTTCCGGCGGGCGCCACCGATCTCAACATCAACATCAATCACAGCGGCACGGCGCAGGACAAGTATGTCCACGCGATCTGGGCCCAGCCTGCCGCGACGGCTTTGCTCAGCGATCCGGCTTACCGAGAGGCGCTCCCCGCCGATATCATCTGGCGCATCCGCGACCTGGAAGGCCGGGCCAACAGCGGCGTGCGGTTGCGTCGGGTAAGCTATTCGGCGCTGGCAACGACAATTCCGGTCGTCGATCCGAACTGGTCGATCCAGCTCAACAACGATGTGGGCTGGGGCGCCCGCTTCACGCCCGCAGGCGTGTCGTTCAACGCGGTCGGCATTGCAGGAGCGCTGCGCAACTCCGGGACGACGAACTGGCGCAAGCTGGCTGTCATCGTTCGGCAGGGCACTACCGGCACGTCGCATCAGACTGGCACCATCGTCGCGGTCGGCTCCATCGATCTTGACCCCGATGTGCTGTCCTACGGGAAAAAGCTGATCGTCCCGCTGCGCGATCCCGAGACGGACGCCTTCGTGACGCTGACCGATGCCAACCTCGGCACGGAGTATTTCATAGGCTACCTCGCGCTCGACGACACCGG